>NZ_JAWDIS010000002.1:457623-738456 GCF_032464915.1 Microbacterium galbum
AGGGCATCGAGGCCACCCGCATGCTCGTGCGCATGATCGAGGGCGCCGGCGAGGTGCCGCGGCGCACCGAGGCCGACACCCGTCTGGTCGTGCGCTCCACGACCGCTCCCCCGCGCTCCGCGTGAATGACGCGGACCCCGGATGCCAGGCGGTGGCATCCGGGGTCCGCGTCGTCGGTGCGGGTCAGTCGCTCTGGCGGGCCGCCCGTCGACGCGCGACGACACCGAGTCCGAGCAGCGCGAGAGCCGCGAGCACTCCGGCACCCATCCACCCCGTGTCGGATCCCGTGACGGGGAGCGCCCCGCCCCGGCCGTCGCCCTCGCCCTGGTCGGTGCCACCGCCCGAACCAGAACCCGAACCGTCGTCGCCCGCGGCGGCTCCGACCTGGAACGGAACCGTGACGTCGGTCCCGCTCGGCTCCGCGACCAGCTGCAGAGCGATCGCGCCCGTCGCGTCGGCCGGGACCCCGAGGCTCACCGCGGCTGAACCGTCCGCGACCGGGAACGCGGTCGGCTGAGCTCCGGCCTGCGCGCTCCACGACGCCGACACCGAGGTGTTCGCCGGAGCGCCGAGCGAGGTGAGGTCGAGGTCCGAGACGATCACGGTGATGTCGTCTCCGGCGGCGACGTCCGCGGGTGCCCCGACGAGCTGGACCGCACGGGCGGTGAAGTCCGGTACGAGACCCGGGTGCGCCTGCAGGTAGGCGATCCACCCGTCTCGGTCGATCAGGCCCGAGTCGCGCGTGTCCGCCCCCTCGCCCAGAGCGTCGAAGGCGTCGCCGCCCTGGAGGAGGAAGCTGAACGAGCCGACACGGTACGACGCCGCGGGGTCGACGGCGGCACCGTCGATCCAGATGCCGGTGATGCGCTGCCCCGGTCCCCGAGACGCGTCGTAGGTGACGCGCACGTTGTCCGAGAGACCCAGCGCCAGATCCCGGTCGCGGCCGGCCGTGTCGCCCCACTGCTGCTCGAGAGCGACCCGCAGCTGCTCACCGGTCAGCGTGGTGGTCCAGAGATTGTTCACGAACGGCAGCACCGCGTTGGCCTCGGCCAGCGTGATGACGCCGTCGTCGCCGAAGAGCAGGTCGGCACGCAGACCACCGGCGTTCACCACCGCGATCTCGGCTCCCCCGCGAGCGGGGTCGGCGAGGGTCTCGCGCAGCGCGTCGGCGACGAGGCCACCCAGGGCGGACTGCTTCGACCGGTCGTCGCGCTGACCCCCGGTGTAGACGCCGTCGACGTACGACCCGCCGCGGAAGGCGGTGGTGATGTCGGCCGTCACCGATCCGACCGGCTGGGCGCCGACGCGATCGGCTTCGGCGCGCGCGAGCGTCACGATCCGGTCGACCTCGGCGACGCGCGGGTAGGTCGCGATCAGCTCGGCATCCAACGCGGCACTGTTCTCCGCGGTCTCGTCCGGCTTGTCCGGAACCGTCTCCGCCGCGAGGCGGGCGACGTTGCGCGCGGAGGAGGCGAGCACATCCCCGCTCTCACGATCGACCGTCAGCACGATCTCGCCGATGTTCTCGCCGTAGCTCCCGGTCTGGACGATCGGGCGCGTGCCCTCCTCGCCGGGGATCGGTGCATTCCACGCGTACTTCTGGTGGGTGTGACCGGTGAAGATCGCGTCCACCGCGGCATCCGTCTCGTTCACGATCTTCGCGAACGCACCGCCCGCCGCGACGGCCTCCTCGAGGGTCTCGCCCGTCGCATCCCCCTCCGCCGCACCCTCGTGGTACTGGGCGACGATCACGTCGACCTGGTCTTCGATCTCGCCGACGACCCGGTTCACCTCGGCGACGGGCTCGCGGAACTCGATGCCCTCGATTCCGCCGGGCGAGACGAGCTGCGCCGTCTCCTGCGTCACGGCGCCGATGACACCCACGCGCAGCCCGTCGACCTCGAAGACCGCGTATTCGTCGAGCAGCGGCTGCCCGTCCTTGTACACGTTGGCCGCCAGGTACGGGAAGTCGGCCGCATCCGACACGCGGCCGGTCAGGTCGTCCGCGCCCTTGTCGAACTCGTGGTTGCCCGTGGCGGATGCCGCGAGCTCGAGCGCGTTCAGGACCTCGATGGTCGGCTCGTCGTCGAAGTACGCCGACGCGAACAACGAGGCGCCGATGTTGTCGCCGTTGGAGAGGAAGAGCGTGCCGTCCTCGCCGGCTTCCGCCCGCAGCTGCTCGATGGTGCCCGCGAACTTCACCGTGTTCGCGTCGATACGACCGTGGAAGTCGTTGATGCCGAGCAGGGTGAGATCGGTCGTCTGCGCGCCGAGGGCGAGCCCGACGACCACCGGGTCGTGATCACTCGAACGGTAGGGAGACTCGTCGTAGAAGTTCAGCACGTTGTAGTTGTAGCGGCTGTACTCGAGGGCGAGGGCCTCGACGGCGTTGATGTTCCAGATGTCGACGCCCGTCACCAGCTCTCGCGCCGAGGGCGAGGCGAGCACGTGGTCGAGTGAACCCGACTGCCCGCTGAACGAGTACGAGTATTTGCCCGTGCCCCCCTCGAGCGGCTCGAAGCCGAAGGAGCGCAGCGTCTGGATCGGGTCCTCCTGCGTGTAGGCGTTGAAGTCGCCGAGCAGGAAGACGTCATCCGTTCCCACCGCGGCCGACCGCTCCTCCGCGAAGGCACCGAGGGCCTGCGCCTGACGCACGCGGTCGCCGTTGAAGGCGCCCTGGATGCCGTTGGCGTTATCGCCCGTCGCCGCGGGGCGGCTGTCGCCCTTGGACTTGAAGTGGTTCACGATCGCGAGGATCTTGGCATCCGCGTCGTCGACGGGGGCGAACGCCTGAGCGAGAGGCTGCCGGGCGTTCGCGAACGCCGGGTCGTCCAGGATGACGCTGTCGCCGACCGGGGCCACGACGGCCTTCTTGTAGATGAACGCGGTGCGGATGACGTCTTCCGACGCCGGAAGGTCCGCCGGCGAGGGCACGAAGGTCCAGGCGTCCGACCCGAGCGCGTCGTTCAGGGCGTCGACGAGGGTCGAGAGGGCGTCGTCGCGGTCCTTGCCGAAGACGGCCGAGTTCTCGATCTCCTCGAGCGAGACGACGTCGGCGCCGAGGCCGTTCACGGCGGCGACGATCTTGGCCTGCTGACGTTCGAGGTTCGCCGCGTCCGCCGCGCCGCGGGGACCGGGGGCGGGGCAGGTGTCCGCCGTGATCGGGTTGCCGTCGCGGTCGTCGTAGGTCGAGGTGCACCCGACGCTCTCCGCCGTGGTGGTGAAGTAGTTGAGCACGTTGAAGCTCGAGATCTTCACCGAGCCGCCGACCGCCTCCGGGGCGGTCGTGCGGGTGTTCGCGAAGGTCGCGGGCTGCACGGTGTCGGCGTTGTCGACGGTCAGCTGCTGCGTCGGCTGGAATTTCCAGGCGTTGTTGCGGTAGTCCAGGATCACCGGTCGCGTGAAGGTGACGGGGGCGCCGACGCGGACCGGGTCGGTGAGCGAGACGTACGGAAGCGGCACGTCCTGCGCCGTCCGGAGGAAGTCCAGCGATGCCCCGTCGTCGAGCACGACCGCCCGGGCCTTGTTGTCGGCGACGGCCGCGACGTACTCCGGGGTGTCGGGACGCGCGACGTCGGTGGGCGTGCGCAGCGGCGTCGTACCGGCGGCGAGCCCGACCTCGGCGTACTGGTTGGTGGAGTAGGTGTTCGTGACGGTGAAGTCGCCCTGCGGTGCGAGGAGCATGCCCTCGAAACGCTCGCGCTCCTCGTCGGTCTTGGGCCACGCGATCTCCGCGGGCGCGACGTCGTCGGCGGGCTCGGTGAGGATGCGCACGCTCGCCGCGTCCGTGGTGAGCTGCGTCTGTCCGTAGTACTCGCCCGCGGTCCCGGTCACCTCGACATGGTCGCCGAGGGAGACGGATGCCGCGGCGGCGGTGCCGTAGACGAAGATCGCGTCCGAGGCGGTGTGGGCGGCCTGGTCGATGGCGCCCCCGGTTCCCTCCGTCTGCAGGAAGAAGCCGTTGTATCCGCCGGTGGGGTAGGCGGCGGTCACGACGCCGCGGGTGGTGACGACGGTGCCGGCGAGGGGCGTGGTCGCTCCGGTCCCCTGGATGTCGCGGATGGGCGTGACCTCACCGGGGACGGGCGTGGTCGGCTCGGGCGATGGCTCCTCGGTCGGCTGCGGCTCGGGGGCTGCTCCCCCGGATCCCTGCGGCGTCACCGTAGCGGTGTTGGCGAAGTCGACGGAGTTGTCGTCGGTGTCGACGAAGTCGGTGCGCACGAGCGCATTCGGCGTGCCGTTCGGGCCGTCGACGACGGCGGGGGCCGTTTCGAAGCTGACGCCGGCGCCGTACCCGAGGAAGTCGACCACGCGGTCGTCGTCGACCGACCCGGCGGGCAGGGCGAGCGGCTCCGCGACGTTCGCGAGGAAGAGCTGGCCGGTCGTCCCCGACGGGTTCAGCCCCGTACTGGTGGCGTCGGCGGCCGGCAGCGGTGCTCCGACGTCGCCGTTGCCGTTGCCGGGGAGCGCGATGAGGTAGTAGCCGCCCGCGGAGATGGATCCGCTCAGGGCCTGCGTGTTCGCACCGGTGGGGGCGTCGACGCTGGCGGCGGACCGGTACTGCAGCGACCAGCCGCTCAGGTCCTGCGCGGTGTCGCCGGCGTTGTACAGCTCGACGAACTTCTGCGCATAAGGGGCTCCGGCGCTCCCGCCCTTGAGGTAGGCCTCGTTGATCACCACCCTCGCACCGTCGGCCGCGAAGGCGGGCAGGGGGACGAGGGCGGAACCGAGCAGAGCGGCACCGAGGGCGGCGCTGAGAGCGGTCGTGAAGCGGCGTGCGGGCACGCCGGATGCAGCGATGGGCATGGGTCTCCAGGTACCGACGCACGAACGAACGTGTGAACGAGAACGACGTCGGATGGGGGGATCGACGGGGGGTGTTCTCAACGACCGTAAACGATGCCCATACGGTTTTCCCAGACTCTTTTCGTTTCGATCCGGTGAACTCCGGTTCCCCGACCACCGGAACCCCGTCTCATCCGTGCACGGTGGAGCCTGTCACGCCGCTCGTGCACGGAAGGTGCGCACCCGATCAGGACGCGGAAACGACAGGACCCCGGATGCCGATCGGCATCCGGGGTCCTGTCTGTCGCGAAAGCGACGGTGTGTCTGAAATTACTTCAGGGTCACCGTGGCGCCGGCGCCCTCGAGGGCCTCCTTGGCCTTCTCGGCGGTCTCCTTGTTCGCGCCCTCGAGCACGGCCTTGGGAGCACCGTCGACGACGGCCTTGGCCTCGCCGAGGCCGAGCGAGGTGAGCTCGCGGACGACCTTGATGACCTGGATCTTCTTGTCGCCGGCGGCCTCGAGGACGACGTCGAACGAGTCCTTCTCCTCGACCTCTTCGGCGGGGGCGGCGCCACCGGCGGCGGGGCCGGCCACGGCCACGGGGGCGGCGGCGGTGACGTCGAAGGTCTCCTCGAACGCCTTGACGAACTCGGACAGCTCGATGAGCGTGAGCTCCTTGAACGCGTCGAGCAGCTCTTCGGTGCTGAGCTTAGCCATGTTGTATCTCCTTGATCGGGTTAATCAGCCGGGCCGGGTCAGGCCGCGGTGTCCTGCTTCTCGCGCAGCGCGTCGACCGTGCGAACGGCCTTCGACGGAAGCGCCTGGAAGACGTATGCCGCCTTGGTCATCGTCGCCTTCATCGCGCCGGCGAGCTTCGCCAGCAGGACTTCACGGCTTTCGAGATCGGCGAGCTTGTTGACCTCAGCAGCGGTCAGGGGGGCGCCATCGAAGTAGCCGCCCTTCACCACGAGCTGAGGGTTAGCCTTGGCGAAGGCACGCAGGCTCTTCGCGACGGCGACGGGGTCGCCGTGCACGAACGCGATGGCAGACGGGCCCTTGAGCTCGTCGTCCAGTCCCGTGACCCCCGCGTTGGACGCGGCGATCTTGGTCAGCGTGTTCTTCACCACGGCGTAATCCGCGTCCTGACGGATGTCGTTGCGCAGCTGCTTGAGCTGGGCAACCGTCAGACCGCGGTACTCGGTCAGCAGAACGGCGGTCGAGTTCTCGAAGTTCTTCGTGAGCTCGGCGACCGATGCATCCTTCTGCGCCATGGCCACTCCTTGTGTGTACGAGGCGCTCCGCGGAGGCGGGGCGCCGGCCGAAGACACCGGGGTCCAGACAAAAAAGAAGAGCTCCGGCGCAGGCGCACGGAGCTCGAGAGGAGTTTCGTTACCTGCGTAGGTCCCCTGCTTCTCAGCAGACGCTTCGATCGGAATGCGAGCACTCCGATGACCGACGGTCTTTGGCTTGACCCCTACTGTACCCGATCCCTCCCCGCCCCGCGAATCCACCCGCCCCAGCCCCCCCCACGCGCCCCGCTGCCCGGCCGCCTGCCGACCCACCGAAACACTCCGCTTTCCCCGAGATGACCCGCGATTCACGCGAAAGTCGCGTCATCTCGGCGTTGTCGCGTCATTTCGCGGCTTCGCTCACGCCCGCCCAGCGCGCCGGGGCGGAACTCAGCGGGGAGGGTGCACGCCGAACGCGGCGAGGCGCGCGGCGAGCACCTCGGGGGTGCGGATGTCGCCGAATCCGCTCCGGCACAGTCGCCACTGCGTCATCCCGCGGATCCAGTCCTCGCGGCGCTTCTCGTCGAGCACCACCGACTCGGCGGAGCGACCGCCGCGCAGAGCGGCATCTCGGTACTTCACCTCGCCATCGAACTCGAAGAAGGTCTTCACCTCGGCCAGCGCGATGTCGACGAAGAATTCCGTACCGCGCGGTCCTACGACGGGGACCTGAAGACTGATGTCGCGGAACCCGATGCGGTGCAACTGCAGCCGACTCACGCTCTCGCCGGGGAGTTCCGCGCGACCGTCGGCGAACTCGACGACCCACCGCGCCTGACGGATGCCGCGCCGACCGGCAGCGCGATCGATGCGCTCTCGCAGGCGCTGACGCCACCGCTCCTGCGCTCCGGCGTCGAAGCGTCGAGAAGACGTCACCTCCCGTCGCAAAGCCGCATCGGCGCACGCAACAGCCATCTCCAGGGGCGCGGTTCGCGCGACGTCGAAGACGGTGCGATCGAGACTCGTGCACGAGATGCCGTCGATCACCACGACGTCCGTCGCCGGCAGCGCGTCGAGGTGACGGCGAAGGCCGGGGCGGCTGGATCCTCCACTCTCGCCTGCCAGCGTCACCTCGACCTCGCGGGCGCGGAAGCGGTACTGCGGGAGTCCGTGGACCACCGCCGCCGACAGGTGCGAGACGACCGCAGACCCTCCGCGTGCGGACCACATGGCCGCATCGACGGCGACCCGATGCCGCTCAGCGGGACGCCGCCCGAGATACGCCACGCGATCGACGTAGACACCCGACTGAAGACGCAGCCAGCGACCTTCTCGTGATGCCGACGCAAGCTCGCGGGCGGTGACCCCGCGTAAGAGAAGATGCTCGCGGGTGTACATCGCGACTCCGTTGCTCCACCTCAGTTGCCCCGACCGCACGCAGCGATCCTCGGCCACTCGTTTGCGGCCCCGCTCCCCCGCCGCTCCCGTCCGTGGACAGCTCCCCTCGCATGCCGCCTGTGGAGGACACGTCACCTCCCCCGCTTCTCACCGATCGACATGGCCCCCCGTCCGCCGAGATGACCCTGGATTGCGGCAAAATCCGCGTCATCTCGCGCTATGCCGGTCGTCTCGCCGCCCGCTGCGCCGCGTCGCCACCGCCCGCCGCATCACCGCGGCGCCGCCGCAGCCCGGCCACCGCGACCGCCCGCCCTACGACACCCGCGGCTCGGGCAGCAGTGCCTGCGTCATCCGCACGATGCGCGACGGGGTGCGCGCGCCGAGCCAGACCGTGCACACCGCATCGTCGCCGCACGCCCACTCGGCGCACCAGGCGTGGATGGCCTGCGCCAGACGCTCGCCGCGCGGGCGCAGCTCCCCCTCGAGCGAGCGGTCGAGCCAGCTCACGCGCCCCTCCCCCGCGTCGATGACGCCGACCTGCTCCGAGCCGCACACCTCGACCACCACGGTGACGTGAGCGGCGGGCGAGAGGGCGGCGGCGATCCGGCGCATCTCGGGGATGTTCTGCGCGTCTCCGCCGAGCAGCACCGCACCCCCGAGGTCGCTCCAGAGGCCGCCGTCGGGACGTCGCAGCGTCTCGGGCTTCGCGTTCATGCGATCAACTTAGGTCACCCTTACCTTGCAGGCAAGACCCGGATGCCGACGCGCCGGGGCTCGCATGCACTCCACGGCCGCGCGGGGTTAGGGTCGAACGCATGTCCCCCGAGCTCGTCGCCTCCCGGAGCGCCGACCTCGACGCCCGGATCGTCGCCGACTCGCGCGATCGGGTCTCGTGGATCCGAGCCCGCTCCCGCGGCATCACCGCCACCGACGTCGCGGCCCTCACGAGCGCCAACGCGATCTCGCGAGCGGCGGATGCCAAGCTCATGGGCTCGAGCTTCTCGGGCAACGCCTTCACGGCGCACGGCCGCCGCCGCGAACCCGAGATCGCCGCCTGGGTGGCCGCGACGCACGGCATCCGCCCCTCCTCGGCGCTCTATCACGCGGTCGTCGAGAAGCGGCATCTCGCGACCCCCGACGGCGTGGTCGTCGACGGCGAAGGACGCGTGATCCTCGCCGAGATCAAGACCACGAACAAGGCGTGGCGCTCGATCCCCAAGACCTACATGCGCCAGATCTGGTGGCAGCAGCACGTGCTCGGCGCCGAGCGCACGCTCGTGGCCTGGGAGCAGCATGACGGCTTCGTACCCCTGCACGATGAGCCGCGCTGCCAGTGGATCGAGCGCGACGAGCGCGAGATCGCCAAGCTCGTGGGCCTGGCCACCTCGCTCATCGACGAGCTGTACCGCCGCACCATGCAGGCGCGCCAACCGCGCCCCGAACCCGTGCGACCGGAACCCACGGACAGGTACCGCGCCCTCGCGCTCCTCGATTAATAGTTGACGCAAGTCAAGCAATAGGCGTATCGTTGACATCAGTCAACTAATCGCGCCATCGTCGTCGCGGCATCCGTCCCCCTTTCCGTGGAGCTCCGCATGACAGCCACTTCCTCGGACGCGCCCGCACAGCGGCGCGTCCTGCCGGCCCTGATCGGCCTGCTGCTCGGCACCTTCGTGTCGATGCTCGCCTCGACCGTCGTCTCGACGTCGCTGCCCGTCATCGTGCACGACCTGTCGGGAGACCAGAACGCCTACACCTGGGTCATCACCGCAACCCTGCTCACCACCGCGATCTCGACCCCCGTCTGGGGCAAGCTCGCCGACCTGTTCAACCGCAAGGTGCTGATCCAGGTCGCGATCGCGATCTTCGTGCTCGCCACCGCGGCCGCCGGCTTCTCGCAGAACACCGAGATGCTCATCGCCTTCCGCGCGGTCCAGGGCCTCGGCGCCGGCGGTCTCGCCGCCCTCAGCCAGGTGATCATGGCCGACATCATCAGCCCGCGCGAACGCGGCCGGTACATGGGCCTCTTCGGCGCCGTGATGGCCGTCGCCACCGTCGGCGGTCCGCTTCTCGGCGGCGTCATCACCGACGCCTTCGGATGGCGCTGGAACTTCTTCGTCGCCCTCCCCTTCGCCGTCGCCGCTCTGCTCATCCAGCAGCGCACGCTGCACCTCCCGGCGCGCGCCAAGCGGAAGGTGAAGATCGACTACGTCGGCATCGTGCTGCTGTCCACCGCCGTCTCACTGCTGCTGATCTGGGTCACCAATGCGGGGAACTCCTTCGAGTGGGCCAGCACAGAGACGATGCTCATTGTCGGCGGCGCCGTCGTCGCCGCGATCCTCTTCGTGGTCGTCGAGCTGCGCTCCTCCGAGCCCCTCGTGCCGCTCACCCTCTTCCGTGACGCCACCTTCACCCTGGCCACCATCGCCTCCATCGCGACGGGCCTGGCGATGTTCGGCACCTCGGTCTTCCTCAGCCAGTACATGCAGATGGCCCGCGGCGCCACCCCGACCGAGGCCGGCGTCATGACGATCCCCATGATCGGCGGGTTGCTGGTGTCCTCCATCGTGGTCGGTGCGCTCATCTCCCGCTTCGGGCACTGGAAGCCGTTCCTCATCGCCGGTGGCGTGCTGCTGATCGCGGGTTCGTTCCTGCTGTCGACCATCCACTACGACACCAACTTCGCCCTCGTCTCGCTGTACATGGCGCTGCTCGGGGCCGGCGTCGGCATGACGATGCAGAACCTCGTGCTGGTCGTGCAGAACACCGCCAACCCCACCCAGATGGGCGCTGCGAGTTCGGGCGTGACGTTCTTCCGCAGCCTCGGCGGCACGATCGGCGTCTCGGTGATGGGTGCGGCGCTGGCGAGCATGGCCACGAGCCTGTTCACCGACCGCGCCGACGACCTGAAGGCCGCGATCATGGGACTGGGCGCGAACGGCGCGTCGGTCGCCCAGTCGCTGCAGTCGGGGACGATCCCCCAGGTGTCCACCCTGCCCGAGAGCGTGCGCGTGATCGTCGAGGACATCTATGCCCAGTCGATCGCCCACTCGTTCCTCATCGCGGTGCCCGTCGCCGTGGTCAGCCTCATCGCCATCCTGTTCCTGCCGAACCGTCCGCTCACCCGCATGACGACCACGGAGCGGGTCGCCGCAAGCGAAGCCGACTTCGCCACCGTGTCGGTCCCCGAGGGCATGGCGACCCTCGCCGCGACCGGAACCGTGCCGACCCAGGATGCCGCGTCCTCGCGCCGCGCGCGGCGAGACGCCGGGATGGGAGAGGATGTCTGACGTGATGAGCGACGTGGACGATGACCGCCGAGAGGCCGTGCAGGCCCTGGAATCGTCGTTCTCGGAGCTCATGACCGTGTTCCGCCGCTTCGTCTCCGAGGCGGCGGAACGGGTCAGCCCCGGGATGCTGCCGGCCACGTTCAAGGCGCTGTCGGTGGTGAGCCGCTTCGGCCCACTGACGCTGTCCGCCCTGGCGGAGCGCCTCGCGGCCGACAAGGGCTTCCTCAGCCGCTCGATCACCGAGCTCGAGGAGCTCGGGCTCGTCACCCGCACGCCCGACCCGAACGACCGGCGCTCGCGCCTCATCGCGGTGACCGAGCTCGGGCACAGCCGTCTCGCCGACGCGCGGGCTCCCCATGAGAGCCGTCTGTTCGAGGCCATCGCGGACTGGTCGATCGGCGACATCCGCCACCTCTCGACGCTGCTGCACGCCCTCGCCGTCGGCGAGGTCCCCGCGCGGGACTGATCGCCCCGCGACCGGCCAGGAGCGCGACCGCGGGAGACCCGCGGCTTCGCGACACGGTGACCGAGGTGTAACACCGTCGAGACAATGGCGCGCTTGACTGTGGTGACCGCGGCGGAGCCGCTGCGGACACCGCCGCACGCGAGAGAGAGCGCCCGATGAGATTCAGATCGACGCGTCCCGAGGCCGCCCTCCAGCCCGTTCCCCCGGTGCCCGAGACGATGGATGCCGTCGTCCTCGACGAGCCGGGATCGGCGCAGACCCTGCGCGTCGATCAGGTCGCCGTGCCCACGCCCGTCTTGAGCGAGGTGCTGATCCGTGTGGTCGCGGCCGGGGTGAACCCGATCGATGCGAAGACCCGAGCCGGGCGAGGGATGTCGTCGGCGATCTCGTCGTGGCCGGCCGTGCTCGGTTTCGACGTGAGCGGGGTCGTCGTGCGCACGCCCTTCGATGCCCACCCGTTCCCCGTCGGGACCGAGGTCTACGGGATGGCGGCGGTGCCGCGCACCCCGGGCACCTACGCGGAGTACGTCGTCGTCCCCACGCTCTCGCTCGCCCGCAAGCCCGTGTCCCTCTCCCACGTCGAGGCCGCGGGCGTGCCGCTCGCCGCCCTCACCGCCTGGGGGCTGGTCGTCGAGACCGCGCTCGCGCACCAGGGCCAGCGCATCCTCATCCATGCCGGCAGCGGGGGCGTGGGGCACTTCGCCGTGCAGTTCGCCGCCTACTTCGGCGCCCATGTCATCGCCACCGGGTCGCCGCGCAACCTCCCCTGGCTGCGGGAGCTGGGGGCGGCGGAGGTGGTCGACTACACCTCGACCCGTTTCGAGGACGTCGTCGACACCGTCGACGTGGTCATCGACCTGATCGGGAACGTGTCGGACGACACCGGAACCCGATCGCTCGAGGTGCTGCGTCCCGGCGGGCTGCTGATCGAGGTGCCGACCGGCGCGTGGCCCGAGTTCCGTGAAGCGGCGGCGGCGCGCGGCATCCGTTCCACCGACTTCAAGACCATCCCCGACGGGGGTGCTCTCGCCACGATCGGCCGACTGCTCGATTCCGGAGCCGTCCGCGTCTACATCGAGCGCGTGTTCGACCTCGCCGAGGCGGGCGAGGCGCACGAGACGGTCGAGCGCGGCCACACGCGGGGCAAGGTCGTGCTGCGCGTCAGCGACGACTGAGTCAGGGGCTCGCGAGACGGCGGCGGCCCTCCGCCACGATCTCGTCGGCGACGAGGTCGAGCAGCGACGAGGTCAGGTTCCACTGCTGCCAGAACAGCGGCACGTCGATCGCGTCGGCGGCGAGGCGCACGAGGGAGCCGTCCTCCAGCCCTGCGGCGGACTGGAACCCCGGCAGCAGTCCCCACCCCAGCCCGAGCTCGATGGCGGTCGCGAAATCCTGCGACGCCGGAACGCGGTGCCGCGGCGGGTCTGCGGCGGCCACGCCCCGCCGCGCGAGCCACTGCGTCTGCAGATCGTCGCGGCGGTCGAAGTCGACCAGCGGTGCCTGTGCCAAGGCGTCGGCGTCCGCACCTCGCGGGAACCAGCGCGCGGCGAACGCGGTCGTCGCCACGGGTTCGTAGCGCAGGATGCCGAGGGGGCGCACGCGGCAGCCCGCCACCGGCGCCTCGCGCGACGTCACGGCCGCCATGACCGTGCCCGATTCGAGCAGCCCCGCGGTGAAGTCCTGATCGTCGCGATGCAGGTCGAACACGACCGCGTGCTGCGCCGCGACGCGGGCCAGGGGCGGGAGGAACCACGTCGCGAGCGAGTCCGCGTTGACCGCGAGCGGCAGGGAGGCGGTGGCTCCGTCGTCGGCCCCGATCGCGGCGAGGGCGTCGTGTTCGAGCAGGGCCAGCTGGCGCGCCAGCCGCACGATCGCGTCGCCCGCTTCCGTCGTGCGGACGGGCTTGGATCGCACGAGCACGACCCGTCCCACGCGGTCTTCGAGCGCCCGCACGCGCTGACTCACGGCGGACGGGGTGATGTGCAGACGACGGGCGGCGGCATCCAAGGTGCCCTCCTCGACGACGACGGCCAGCGTCCGGGCAAGATCGAGCGGAATCGACATGAAGAGATGCTAATGCTCGTCCAGAATCCTGAGCTGGTCTTGTCAGTTCACCGGGCCTAGCGTCGGAACGTGCTCACCTCCCTCCTCGCCGGCCTCGGTCTCGGCTTCTCGCTCATCGTCGCCATCGGAGCGCAGAACCTCTTCGTGCTGCGCCAGGGCGTGCGGCGGGAGCACCTGCCGGCGGTGGTCGCCGTGTGCGCCGCTTCCGACGCCGTGCTGATCCTGCTGGGCGTGTCGGGCATCGGCCTCGTGCTGCAGGCGGTGTCCTGGCTGCTCGCCGTCGTGCGATGGGCGGGCGCGGCCTTCCTGCTCGGATACGCCGTGCTCGCCGCGCACCGAGCGCTGCGCCCGAGCGGGGAGACGCTGCGCGTCGACACCGCGGCATCCCCGGCGATCCCGGATGCCGGCGGCACAGCGCTGCGGACGCGGACGACCCTCACAGCGACGCTGCTGACGTGCCTCGCGCTCACATGGCTCAACCCCCACGTCTACCTGGACACCGTGTTCCTGCTCGGCTCGGTCGCTTCCACGCACGGGGACGGCCGCTGGGCGTTCGCCGCCGGCGCGTGCCTGGCGAGCCTCGCGTGGTTCACCGCGCTGGGATTCGGTGCGCGCTACCTCGGCCGCTGGCTCGACACCCCGCGGGCCTGGCGGATCCTCGACGCGCTGATCGCGGTGGTCATGATCGCCATCGCGATCTCGCTCGTGCTGACGCACTGACCGGTGGCGGCGCCGCCGCGGGGTCGATGCGCGGCATCCCGGGCTTCACGACCGGGCGATCCTCGGTCTCGGAGCGCGTACGCGCGTTCGGGGCGGGTACGCGCCCTGAAGCCGGAGCGGCGCCTCGGACCTCCCGCATCCCCACCTCCGACGCGAGGACAATGGGGGGATGCGAACAGTGACCATCACCGTGACCGGCCTCGTCCAGGGTGTCGGCTTCCGCTACGCCCTGCGCGCCGAGGCGGAGCGGCTCGGGACGCGCGGATGGGTGCGCAATCGCCGTGACGGCGCGGTCGAGGCGCTCGTCGCGGGCGACCCCGACGCGGTCGAGGGTGTCATCGCGTGGGCGCACGACGGCCCGCCCTCCGCCCGGGTCGCCGATGTCGACGTGCTCGAGACCGGCGGCGCGGATGAGATCCCCGCCGCGTTCGAGATCCGCGACACCGTCTAGGCGGGGAGCCCTGCCCGCAGCTCGGCGAGGACGTCACGGGCGTCCCCGCCGCTCAGTCGGGAGCCCTGCCCGCAGCTCAGCGAGCACGTCACGGGCCTCCCCGCCGCTCAGTCGGGGAGCCCTGCCCGCAGCTCAGCGAGCACGTCACGGGCGTCGTCGAAGCGGCTGAGGGCCGCGGCCTGACCGGCCCACAACGACACCAGTTCCGCATCGCCGGACGCGGTCGCCGCCGCCCGGAAGACCCCCGTGAGCCAGTTCTGCGCCGGGAAGGGGGCGATCATGCCCGCCGTCTCGATCTCGCGCATCGCGCGGTTAGGGATCCCCCGCGCCAGGCGTCCGCTCATCGCCCGGGTCAGTCGCGTGTCGGTGTCGGCCGCCGTGGAGATCGCGGCGCGGTGACCGGCGGTCGCGGCGGATTGCCGCGTGCGCAGGAAGCTCGTCCCGACCTGCACGCCCTCGGCGCCGAGGGCGAACGCGGCCGCGACGCCGCGGCGATCGGCGATCCCGCCGGCCGCGATGACCGGGACCGACACGGCATCGACGACCTGGGGCACGAGGGCGAAGGTCCCCACGAGGGACTCCGACGGGTCTGCGAGGAACGAGACCCGGTGCCCTCCCGCCTCGGCGCCCGTCGCCACGATCGCCGCGACCCCCGCCTCCTCGAGCGCGCGGGCCTCCGCGACGGAGGTGGCCGTGCCGATCACGACGATGCCCCGCTCGCGGGCACGGTCGAGGGTGTTCGCATCCGGCACCCCGAAGACCACGCTCACGACATCCGGCCGCGCGTCGAGGACCGCGTCGATCTGCGCGTCGATCGGCGGGAGGAAGGAGTCGGGCGGGGTGGGCACGGCTACTCCCGCCGCGTCGAACAGGGGCCGGGCGGCATCCAGGAAGGGCTGCACGTCCACGTCGAGCGGAGTCACCTCGTCGCCCCGTGGCATCCACAGGTTCACCGCGACGGGTCGCGCGGTCGCTGCGCGCAGTGCCGAGACCGTCTCCCGGATGCGGGCGGGCGGGTAGCCGTAGAGCCCGAACGAACCGAGGCCTCCCCCGTCGCTCACCGCCGCCGTCAGCTCGACCGACGAGAGTCCCCCGAAGGGACCGAGGACGATCGGCACGTCGATGCCGAGCAGGCGCTGCAGGCGGTTCATCCTCTCAGCGTGCCATGCCTCATGATCACGCGCAGCGGACGGATGCCGCCGGCTCAGGCGGGGTCGGGCCCGTCGAGCGGCCGGAGCAGACGGTCGAGGAACCGCCGCGTGCGCTCCTTCTCCGGCCGCGTGAAGAGCGTCGCGGGCGCCCCGCGCTCCACGATGACGCCGTCGTCGAAGAACAGCACCTCGTCGGCCACCTCGCGGGCGAAGCCCAGCTCGTGCGTGACGATCACCATCGTCCACCCCTCGTTCGCGAGCTCCCGCAGCACCGTGAGCACCTCGCCGACCAGCTCGGGGTCGAGGGCGCTGGTGGGCTCGTCGAACAGCAGCAGGTCGGGCTGCAGCGCGAGCGCGCGGACGATCCCGACGCGCTGCTGCTGGCCGCCCGACAGCTCCGCGGGGTACGCGTCGCGCTTCTCGGCGAGGCCGACGCGCGCGAGCAGGCGCTCGGCGTTCGCGACGGCCTCCGCCTTCGGCACCCCGTGCGCCTGCACGGGGCCCTCGATGACGTTCTGGATGACGGTCAGGTGAGGGAAGAGGTTGTGGTGCTGGAAGACCATCGCCGAGCGGTCGCGAAGCGCGGCCCGGTCGCTTTTCGCCACCTTCCGGGCGAAGTCGACCGACGGCCCGCCGTCGAACGCCACGACACCGGCATCGGGGGTCTCGAGGCCGTTGAGGCAGCGCAGCACGGTCGTCTTGCCGGAGCCGGACGGGCCGATCAGCACGAGGACGTCGCCGCGGCGCACCTCGAGGTCGACGCCGTCGAGCACGCGGTTCGCGCCGAAGCTCTTCTGCAGTCCCGTCGCACTCAACAGCGGGGTGTCAGTGGGCGACATGGCGGTCCAACCTCTTCTCGAGGGCGTTCTGCCCGAACGACAGCACGAGGCAGAACAGCCAGTAGATGAGCGCCGCCTCGAGGTAGACGGCCATGAATTCGTACGAGAACGCCGCGATGTTCTGCGCCTGACGGAACAGCTCCGTGACGAGGACCAGGGATGCCAGCGAGCTGTCCTTCACGAGCGAGATGAAGGTGTTCGACAGCGGCGGCACCGACACGCGGGCGGCCTGCGGCAGGATGATGCGCGTCAGCGTCTTGCGCGGCGACAGCCCGACGGTGTGAGCAGCCTCCCACTGCCCGCGCGGCACGGAGAGGATCGCGGCGCGGATCACCTCGGCCGCGTAGCCGCCGACGTTCAGCGAGAACGCGATCACGGCGGCCGGGAACGGATCGATTACCACGCCGACCGCGGGCAGACCGTAGAAGATCACGAACAGCTGCACCAGCAACGGCGTGCCGCGGATGATCGAGATGTAGAAGCGGGCCACACCCGACAACACGACGTTCGGCGACAGGCGCAGCAGGGCCATCAGGAGCGCGATTACGAGACCGATCGCGAAGGAGGCCAACGACAGCGGGATCGTGCCCGTGATCCCGGCCAGCAGCATCGGCCAGAACGAGTCGAGCAGCAACGTCCACAGGTCGTTCATGAGCCTCCTTCTTCTCTCGGACCCGCGTCGCACGCGGGAACGGATCATCCGCTTCTCACGCTAGAGGGTGAGAAGCGGATGATCCGCGGGGTTTACAGCGCGCGCACGCGCCGTGCGCTCACTGGGTGACGTCGGCGCCGAAGTACTTCTCGCTGATCTGCGTCAGCGTGCCGTCGGCGCGCAGCTCCTCGAGCGCCGTGTCGACGGCCTCCGCGAGCGCGTCCTGGCCCTTCTTGAAGGCGAACGCGCTCTCCGAGGTGTCCTCGGTCTCGGCCGCGATCTTCAGGCCCGTCGGGCTGTTCGTCTTCTCGTAGTCGAGGTAGGTGAGCTGGTCGTTGACCGTGGCATCCACGCGGCCCTGCTTGAGGAGGGCGACCGCCTGGGCCCAGCCTTCGACGGCCTCGACCTGGGCGCCGCTGGAGGTGGCGAGCTCGTACCAGTTGCTCGTGAGCGACTGCGCGGTGGTCTTCCCCGACAGGTCGGCGAAGCTCGAGATGGCGTTGTCGTCCTCGGTGGTCACCACGACGCCGCGCGAGACGGTGTAGGGCGCGCTGAAGGTGTACTTCTCCTGACGCTCCGGGTTGATCGTCACCTGGTTCGCGATGACGTCGAAACGTCCGGCATCCAGGCCCGCGAAGATGGCATCCCACTGGGTCTCCTGGAACTTCACCTGGAGGCCGAGCTTGTCGGCGACGGCCGTGGCGATCTCGACGTCGAAGCCGGTGAGCTCCCCCGCCCCCTCGTGGTACGAGAAGGGACGGTAGGTGCCCTCGGTGGCGACGGTCAGCGTGCCGCCCGAGACGAGGTCGTACTCGGAGCCCGCGTCGGACGACGCGCTCGAGGTGGCTCCCCCGCTGCAGGCGGTCAGCGCGAGGGCGCTCAGGCCCAGGGTGGCGGCGAGGACGGTCAGACGACGACGGGGCATAGCTGTTCCAGACATGTGTGGTGTGGGAATGACGTTCGTGTGGCGCGGTGCAGGACGGCCGCGACCCTCCAGCACAACACGTCGAGGCGCGAACCTCTTCCCGGATGACGCCGTGTTGCACGTCCGTGCACGGCGCGCACGCAGAAGCCCCGCCGGCACGGGGCGCGGCGGGGCTTCTGTGAGACGAACGTCAGACGATGGCGTTGACGTCCAGCGGGATGCCGGGACCGAAGGTGGTCGAGACGGCGCCCTTCTGGATGTAACGGCCCTTCGAGCTGGACGGCTTAAGGCGGACGATCTCCTCGAGGGCGGCCTTCAGGTTCTCGTCGAGCTGCTCGGCCGAGAACGACGCCTTGCCCACCACGAAGTGGATGTTGGCGTGCTTGTCGACGCGGAACTCGATCTTTCCGCCCTTGATCTCCTCGACGGCCTTGGCCGGGTTGGGGGTCACGGTGCCGGTCTTGGGGTTCGGCATGAGGCCGCGGGGTCCGAGGACCTTACCGAGGCGACCGACCTGGCCCATGAGCTCGGGCGTGGCGACGGCCGCGTCGAACGCGGTGTAACCGCCGGCGACCTTCTCGATGAGCTCGGTGCCACCGACCTCGTCGGCGCCGGCGGCGAGGGCCGCCTCGGCCGCGGGGCCGTTGGCGAAGACGATGACGCGCGCGGTCTTACCCGTGCCGTGGGGCAGGATGACCGTGCCGCGGACCATCTGGTCGGCCTTACGGGGGTCGACCGAGAGCTTCAGCGCGACCTCGACGGTCGAGTCGAACTTCTTCGAGCCGGTCTCCTTCGCGAGGGCGACGGCCTCGGTCGGGGTGTAGAACGTGTCGGCCGCGATCTTCTCAGCAGCGGCGCGGAATGCCTTGGACTTGGTAGCCATTGTTATCTCCCTCAGTCCTCGACCGTGATGCCCATGGAACGGGCGGTGCCGGCGATGATCTTCGAGGCGGCCTCGATGTCGTTCGCGTTCAGGTCGGGCTGCTTCGTGGTGGCGATCTCGCGGACCTGGTCCTTGGTGAGCTTGCCCACCTTGACCGTGTGGGGCGTCGACGAGCCCTTCGCGAGGCCGGCGGCCTTCTTGATGAGCTCTGCTGCCGGGGGCGTCTTCAGGATGAACGTGAAGCTGCGGTCCTCGTAGACGGTGATCTCGACGGGGATGACGTTGCCGCGCTGGGCCTCGGTCGCCGCGTTGTACGCCTTGCAGAACTCCATGATGTTGACGCCGTGCTGACCGAGCGCCGGACCGATCGGCGGCGCGGGGTTGGCCGCGCCCGCCTTGATCTGGAGCTTGATCAGGCCGGTCACCTTTTTCTTGGGTGCCATATCCTTTTCCTCTCTCGAGCGGGACCCTCGCGGTTCCCTCTCTCCCGCCCGCCCGGCGGTTCCGGGCAGCGGTCGTCGCACGCTGACGCACGCAACCTTGCCATTGTACGCGACGCCCGGCGTTTCGGCATCCCGCGGCGCCTGTCCTCCGTTCTGCGAGCCCGTGCGCGGGCCGCCGTGCCGGGCGCCGTCCGCGCTACCCCGGGTCCCACCCCACGAATAAACGCCATCCATGCGCGTAAACGGCGGGGCGCCGAGTTTCCACGTACGAATTGCGTTTGCGCCGCGGTTGACGGTTATCCACAGGCGCCCGACGAGTACGGCCGGCGGGTGGGACCCTCGGCGCATGGACGCCACGAACGCCGCGCTCCGCATCTGCCCCGCGCCGCTCTTCGCCTCCGCCGAGGAGCAGTCGGTCGTCTCTGCCGTGCACCCCTCGCGAGACCGCACGCTCATCCGGGTGAGGGCGGGGGTCTACACGCCGCGAAGCGCGTGGGAGGCCCTTCTCCCGTGGGATCGCTACCTGCTCCGGGTCCATGCTTACCGGCTCATCCGCCCCGATGCCGTCTTCTCACACGAGTCAGCGGCGACTCTCTCCGGCCTACCCACCTTCGGGCACCCTCGCAAGATTCATATCTTCGATGGGCGGAGAACCCGGTCCCTCAGCTACGGCGACGTCACCGTGCACACCAGCGCGGATGGTCGCCGGATTCACGAGGATGCCGGCATGCGGATCACGAGCGTCGGCGACACCGTCTTGGACCTGCTGAGGGTCTTACCGCCAGCCTTCGGACTTGCCGTCGTCGACGCCGCGATGCGGGATGCCCACCTGGATCGAGACGACCTCTGGGATCTCGCCGGACGTCAGCGCAACGCGCACGGACGCCGTCGGGTGGAATGGGCGCTTCGGCGCGGAACGGGACTCGCCGAGTCGGTGGGTGAGTCCGTGAGTCGCGCCGTCATCGAATGGTGCGGCTACCCCACCCCGGAACTGCAGGTCGAACACCTGATAGAGGGTCGGACATTCCGCTCCGACTTCTGCTGGCCCGAGGAGCGCATCATCGGTGAATCCGACGGCTGGCTGAAGTACAGCGCCACGGATCCGTCCGCCGCGGCCGAGGCCTTGCGCGCGGAGAAGCGCCGCGAAGACGCGCTCCGCCGCGCTGGGTGGACGGTCGCTCGGTGGGACTACAAAGGAGCGATCGGCGTGGACGGCCTCCGAGCTGCGCTGTCGGCGGCCGGCCTCTCGCCGGCGCACCGTGGCGCGCTCGCTGCACTCCGAACCGCTGGCCGGAACCCCCGCTCCACATAGAGACGCCGCATAAACGGCATTCATGTGCGGAAACGCGCCGACGACGTGTTTCCGCACACGAACGGCGTTTATGCGTGAGGTTTC
Source organism: Microbacterium galbum (assembly GCF_032464915.1). Taxonomy (NCBI): domain Bacteria; kingdom Bacillati; phylum Actinomycetota; class Actinomycetes; order Micrococcales; family Microbacteriaceae; genus Microbacterium; species Microbacterium galbum. The sequence goes on from NZ_JAWDIS010000002.1 coordinate 478,316, forward strand.
GCCCGTCGCGACGCCGGCGAACGCCCCGCCGGACGGAGCACGGCGCGGCGCCGCGGCCGCGGGCGCGACGCAGGCGCGGGCGCGGCGCCACGCAGGCGCGCGCGCGGCGCGGCGCGGGCGCCGGAACGGCGAACGCCCCGCCGGACGGAACCGGGCGGGGCGTTCGCGAGACGCGCAGGGCGCGCGTCAGACCATCTTGGTGACCTGGTCGAACGACAGCTCGACGGGGGTCTCGCGCTCGAAGAGGGAGACGAGCACGGTGAGCTTGCCGCTCTCGGGCTTGATCTCGCTGATCGTTCCGGGCAGACCCGCGAACGAGCCCTCCTTGATCGTGATCGTCTCTCCGGCCTCGAAGTCGACCTCGGCGGGGATGACGCGCTGGGCGGTCGGGGCGCCCTTGGCGGCACCGGCCTTGGCCGGAGCGGACTCCTTGACCTCGACAAGGCTCTTCAGCATGTTGAAGGCCTCCTCGAAGCGCAGCGGCGTCGGGTTGTGGGCGTTGCCCACGAAGCCGGTGACACCGGGGGTGTGACGCACGACCGACCAGGTGTCTTCGTTGAGGTCCATGCGCACCAGCACGTAGCCGGGGATGCGCACGCGGTTGACCATCTTGCGCTGGCCGTTCTTGATCTCGACGACGTCCTCCATCGGGACCTCGACCTGGTAGATGTCGTCCTCGACCTCGAGCGTCGACTTGCGCTGCTCGATGTTGGCCTTCACCTTGCGCTCGAAGCCCGCGTACGAGTGGATGACGTACCACTTGCCCGGGAGCATGCGCAGCTCGGTGCGGAACGCCTCGTACGGGTCGACGTCCTCGTCATCGGCGGCGTCCAGGTCTTCCGGCGCCTCGGCGGCGTCGGCCGGCGACTCCTCCGCCTCGACCTCGTCGACGACGGATGCCGCGGCGGAGACCTCGTCGACGAAGTCCTCGTCGAGGACGGGAGCGTCGGGCTCGCCATTGACGTCGGGGCCGTCGTACGGCGCGACCTCGTCGGCGGCTTCGGCGGCCTCTTCGGCCTGCTCTTCCGCGAGGGAGTCGGTCAGCACCTCGGCGGCGGCCTCGGCCTCACTGGTCTCGTCGATCTCGAGAGCGTCGTTCACGATCGCGTCCGCCTCCGGGTCGGTGATGTCGATGTCGCCCAGGTCGGCATCGTCGGTGTCGGTCTCGTCGTCGACGATGTGGACGGCGGTGTGCTCGGCGGAGTCGGAGGCGCGCTCCTGGGACGCGAGCACGTTGCCCTCCTGGGCTTCGTCGTCCTCGCTCGACTGCTCGGCGGCCGTCGCCCAATCGGCGTCGTCGACATATCTTTCAGACACTGTGATCTCTTCCGTTCAGTGGCGGCCGCTCTCGGCGCCGCGCGTCCGCCCAGACGCCGGTCAGGCGCCGGCGGTACCGGGGACGCCGAAGACGGCGGTGGTGATCCACACGAACAACACGTCGAGGCCGTAGACGATCGCCATCATGACGACGACGAACCCGAGGACGACGGCGGTGAACTTGAACAGTTCCTGCCGCGTCGGAGTGACGACCTTGCGGAGTTCCGCGAAGACCTGACGAATGAAGAGAGCGATCCGCGCGAAGAAGTTGAGCTTCTTCTCGCGGGGCGCGCCGCGGTCTGCGACGACCTCGCCCTTCGCCTCGTCTTGCGTCATCGAACCACCCAGGTCTCTGTCTGTGCCAGCGTGCGCTGTGCGCAGGGCGGACAGGAATCGAACCTGCAACCTGCGGTTTTGGAGACCGCTGCTCTGCCAATTGAGCTACCGCCCTAAGATCCCGAAGGATCCAGGATGCGAAACCGGCGCGCTTCCGCCTGGTATCTCTCGGGGAGGGATGCCGCGTACCCGAGGGCACGGCGAAAGATTGCAGATTTCGACTGCACTCCCCAGTCTATGTCATGTCCCCCGGTGAGGCGAACCGGGCCGGTGCCGGCGGGGCGGAGTCGTCCTGCGGTCCGCCCTGGCCCGCGACGCCCGTCGCCCCGGTTCCCCGACTCCGCCCCCGCTGTCGAACGCCCGGAAACGCGGAATCCCCCGGACCCCGTCGAGCGGGTCCGGGGGATTCGCGAGCGGCCGGATCAGACCGTGCGGATCAGCTTCTTGTTCACGAACTCGTCGGCCGCGAGCAGGCCCATCTCGCGCGAGGTGCCGCTGCGCTTGACACCGCCGAACGGCAGCTCGGGAGAGTCGGCCAGCACGACGTTGATGTAGACCATCCCGGCCTCGATCTTGTCGGCGATGCGCTCGGCCTGCGCGGCATCCGTCGTGAAGACGTAGGAGCCGAGACCGTACCCGGTGTCGTTGGCCAGGGTGACCGCCTCGTCCTCGCTCGAGACGCGGTAGACGACACCGACGGGGCCGAAGAACTCCTCGCCGTACGCGTCCATGTCCTTCGTGACGCCCGTGAGGACGGTGCCGGGGTAGAAGGCGCCGTCGCGCGTGCCGCCCACCTCGACGGTGGCACCCTGCGCCACCGCGCGCTGCACCTGCTCGTCGAGGCGTTCGGCCGCGGTGAGCGATGACAGCGGACCCAGCACCGTGTCGTCGGCGAACGGGTCGCCGACCTTGGCCTCACCCAGGGCGGCGGTGAACTTCGACACGAACCCGTCGTAGAGGTCGTCGGCGACGATGAAGCGCTTCGCGGCGTTGCACGACTGCCCGTTGTTGTCGAGGCGGGCGTCGACGGCGGCCTGGACGGCGGCATCGAGGTCATCGGTGGAGAGCAGGATGAAGGGGTCGGACCCGCCCAGCTCGAGTGCGACCTTCTTGAGGTTGCGGCCGGCGATCTCGGCGACGGCGGCGCCGGCGCGCTCCGATCCGGTCACCGAGACGCCCTGCACGCGGCGGTCGGCGATGATGGTCGCCGCCTGGTCGTTGGTCGCGCGGATGTTGACGTAGGCACCCTCGGGCAGACCCGCGTCGCGGTAGATCGCCTGCAGCGCCTCGGCGGACTCGGGGCACTGGGGAGCGTGCTTGAGCAGGATGGTGTTGCCCACCGCGAGGTTGGGCGCCGCGAACCGGGCCACCTGGTAGTACGGGAAGTTCCAGGGCATGATGCCCAGCAGCACGCCCAGCGGCGAGCGGCGGATGACCGCGGTGCCCTCGCCCAGGATGTCGAGCGGGGTGTCGCCGGTGATCTTGTCGATGTTGTCGGCGTAGTACTCGGTGATGTCGGCGGCGAAGTCGACCTCGCCCTCGGCGGCGGCCAGGGGCTTGCCCATCTCGCGCACGATGATCGCGGCGAGCTCGTCGCGGCGCTCGCGGTGGAGCTCCGCCACGCGGCGGATCGCAGCGGCGCGTTCGGCCGGAGCGGTGCGCGACCACACGCCGTACCCGTCGTGGGCGGAGGCGATGGCGGCCTCCACCGCGTCGTCGGTCAGGGTGTCGTACTCGGCGAGGGTCTCGCCGGTGGCGGGATTGACGACGGCGTAGTCGCTCATCGGGCTGCTCCTTTTGGTTTCGTTGTCAGATGGTGCGGTCGGATGCCGGGGTCAGATCGCGCGCCGGCGGCGGGCGCTGGCGGGCGCTTCCCGTCCCAGGGTCTCACCGCGGAAGAAGGCGGGGCTCGCGATGCGCTGGGCGATCATCAGCACCACCCCCACGACGATGATCACGACGGTGATGACGAACACGAGGCCGACGCCGCCGATCTGCGAGCCCGAGCCGTAATCGGGGCTCGCGCTGTCGATGAGGGTCGTGACGAACAGCACGGCCAGGATGACGCCGCCCACCAGCGGCGCGAGGAGGGTGAGGAAGACGTTGCGCACCGAGTCGAACCACTGCTTGCGGAAGTACCAGACGCACGCGAACGCGGTCAGGCCGTAATAGAAGCAGATCATCGCGCCGAGGGCGGTGATGGTGTCGGTCAACACGTTCTCGCTCAGCACACGCATGATCGCGTAGAACGCCGAGGCGACGATCGCCGACACGATCGTGGCGTAGCCCGGAGTGAAGAACCGCGGGCTGACCTTGGCGAACTTGCGCGGCAGCGCATCATAGTGCGCCATCGCGAGGAGCGTACGGGCGGGGCCGACGAAGGTCGCCTGGAGGGAGGATGCCGAGCTGGTCAGCACCGCGAGCGACACGAGGAAGGCGAGGGGGCCGAGGATGGGCCCCGAGAGGTGGAAGAAGACGTTCTCCTGGATGTCCTCGTTGCCCAGGCCCAGCTCGCCCGTGCCGTTGCCGGCGAACATCAGCAGAGCGACCGCGATGAGCAGGTACAGCGCCACGATGAGGAACACCGTCACGGTGGCCGCGCGGCCCGGCGTCTTGTCGGGGTCCTTGGTCTCCTCGTTCATAGTGAGGATGACGTCCCACCCCCAGAAGATGAAGATCGACAGCGAGAGCCCGGCGGCGAACGCGCTGAACGAGTCGACCTCGAAAGGATTGAACCACGACGCCTGAACGGGGCTGGCGTCGAAGGCGTTGCCGTTCATCATCTCGACCACGGCCGCTCCGGCGAAGACGAGCAGCACGAGGATCTGGAACCCCACCAGGCCGTACTGCAGGCGCTGGGTGGTCTGCAGATCGCGGTACGACACGATCGTGGCCAGCAGCATGAACAGCAGGCACACCGCCACGTTGACGGGCACGATGCGCGTGATCTCGGCGATCTCCGGATTGCCGCTGATCTGCGCGATGAGCAGGAAGAGAAAGTCGACCGCGATACCCGCGAGGTTCGACAGCACGATGACCGTGGCCGCGACCAGCCCCCACCCGGCCATCCAGCCGACCCAGGGTCCGAAGGCGCGGGCCGCCCAGGTGAACGAGGTGCCGGCATCCGGCATCCGGGAATTCAGCTCCCGGTAGCCGAGCGCCACCAGAAGCATCGGGATGAAGCCGACGAGGATGATCGCCGGAACCTGGAAGCCCACGGCCGAGACCGTCGGGCCGAGGGCGCCGGTGAGGGTGTAGGCGGGGGCAATGGTCGAGATGCCGATGACGACGGCGCCGATCATGCCGATGGATCCGACGCGCAGGCCCTTGTTCGAGATGCCGGTGGTGACGGCGCTGTCGGGTGCGGGGCTCGCTCCGTTGCGAGAGGTGGTCATCAGGAGGCCTCCGAGGTGCGGGGCACCACGATCATGGGGACGGGCAGGGCGCGGAGGATGCGTCCTGCGGTGGAGCCGAGGAACAGGCGTCGCGGCTGAGCGAGGCGGCTCGAGCCGACGAGCGCGATCTCGCCCGGCTGCCACTCGATGCGCGACACCGCGTCTTCGATGTCGCTGCCGGTGCCGACGACCGCCTCGGCGGCGATCCCGGCGGGCAGATCCGCGCGGACGGACTCGAGCACGCTCTCGGCGTGGGCGTGTCCCGTCAGACGAGTCAGCGACGCGTCGACGCGATCGGGGAGATCGACACCGGCGAGCGAGAGGAGCCGCACGGGTGCTTTCGCCCGGCGGGAAACGCCCACCGCGGTGTCGAGCAGCAGGTCAGCGCCGGGGCGGGTGCCGATGGCGGCGGTGACGCGCGGCAGACCCACCGACGGGTCGACGTCGCGCGCGCCCTCGGGAGCGAGCGCCACCGGGACGGGCGCCGAGTGCACCAGCTCCTCGGCGGTCGTACCGAGTCGGTGCCGTCCGCGCGGACCGCCCCCGCCGGTGCCGACGACGATCAGGCCCGCACCGAACTCCTCCGCGGCCGCGACCAGACCGTCGGAGACGTCGTGCGCGTAGCGCACGTGTCCCCGAATGCCGGCCGGGTCGCCGATGCGCGCGAGGGCGTCGCGCAGCCACCCGCGCGCCGTGTCCTCGACCAGACGGTCGTAGGACGCGGCCGTCGGGATGGAGACGTTGCCCTGCGGGGACGGCAGCACGACGACGACGTGGACGGAGGTGCCGAGGGCTGCGCCGAGGCGGGCGCCCAGCGCGAGGGCGTCGGCACCCGCGTCGGTCGCCGTGTAGCCGACGACGACGCGGTCGCCGCTCATCCGCGCGTCCGCTCGAGGATCTCGTCGGCGGCGCGGTGACCCTGGCGGATCGCCCCGTCGACGTGCTGATAGCCGGCGCCCGCCATGTCGCTGCACGCGAGGTGGATCGCCCCGACGGGCCGGCGCAGGTCGGCGCCGTAGCGCTGCAGGCCGCCGAGGTCGAAGCTCGCCGCGTACGCGCCGCGGGTCCACTCCTCGGTACCCCAGTCGCTCTCGTAGTAGACCTCGGGGTTCTTGGCCTCGGGGCCGTAGTAGCGCGCGAGCGAGTCGAGGATGCGCTCCTTGCGTTCCTCGGGGCTCAGGCGGAAGAGGTCGTCGGCGTTCTGGTCCGACACGAACCCGACCAGGGTGCCGCGCTCGTCGCCGTGGTTGGTGTTGTCGTACGCCTCGTGGCACAGCTCGTACGGGCTGAACGCGGTGCCCGACAGGCCCTGCTCGCGCCAGAACGGGCGGTCGTAGACGGCGTGCACCTTGATGACGAAGCCCATCGAGATGTGCTGGTGCATCTGGTGCTGCAGACGCGGCAGGGGCGGCTCGAACGAGATGCGCGAGTACAGCACCGGCGCGAGGGCGAGCACGGCGAAGCGGGCTCGGACGGTGACGCCGTCGGCGATCACCGTGACCCCCGAGGAGGACGAGGCCGCGGCCTCGACGCGCGCGGTGAGGGCGCGCAGGTCGTCCACCCGTCGACCCGTGTCCGCGGCGGCGGGGCGGTCGGACGGCGCCGACTCGTCGCCCCAGATGATGCGGCGGACCGGCTGGTTGAGGAGCACGTCGTCGCCCAGGCGCTCGGCGAGCAGCTCGGGAACCTGCTGGAGACCGCCGGTCACGCGCTTGTCGAGGATGAAGTCGGCGTCGACGAGGTGCGAGTACGAGCCGGCGGATGCCGCCATGAGCAGCGACTGCAGCAGGGAGAACGTGTGCGTCGGCTTGGTGAGCATCGCCGAGCCCGTCGCGAAGGCGAGGTTGCGCACGGCTTCGTCGTCGTCGGTCTGCTCGCGCAGCCACGCGTCCCACGAGATCTTGTCCCACTCGGCGGCCTGCGGGTGCTCCCACGGCTTGTCGGGATCGATCTCGGCGACCATGGCATCCAGGCGCGCGGTGATCTCGTCGATGACCTTCTCGGTCTCGGGTGCCACGGGGAACATCTCGCCCGTGAAGCGCTTCGCCTCGCCGTCGGCACCGACGTAGACGCTGTCGCCCTCGCGGTAGCGGCTGTAGGTCGACAGGCCGAGGTCGGCCACGGTGTCGATCAGCGCGGTCTGGTCGGGCGAGACCCACTGGCCGCCGAGCTCGAGCATCGCGCCGTCGATGACGTCGGTCCACAGGCGTCCGCCCACACGATCGCGCGCCTCGAGCACGACGACCGACAGGCCGGCCTTGCGCAGGTCGTTGGCCGCGGTGAGACCGGCGGCGCCGGCCCCGATCACGACCACGTCGCGGGTGATGTCATCCATGGGAGCTTCCTTCGTTGTGTCGTTCACGTCTTCGTGGATGGCCCCGACGGCGGCGGGCTCTCGGGTCGACCGCCGCCGCCGGGACGGGTGTCAGCTACGGGCGAGGGCGGCCGCGACCACGTCGAGGCCCTCGTTCAGCAGGTCGTCGCCGATCGACAGCGGCGGGAGGAAACGGATGACGTTGCCGTACGTTCCGCACGTGAGCACGATCACACCCTCGGCGATCGCCGCTTTCGCCACCGCGGACGTCAGCGCGGCGTCGGGTGCGCCGGTGGGGGGATCGACGAACTCGACGGCGATCATCGCGCCGTGTCCGCGGACGTCGCCGATGCGCGGGTCGTTCTGCTGCAGCGCGTGCAGGCGGTCCTTCAGCAGGACGCCGATCTCGCGGGCGCGCTCGACGAAGCCCTCGTTCTCGAAGGCGTCGATGGATGCGAGAGCCGCGGCGCACGCGATCGGGTTGCCGCCGTAGGTTCCGCCGAGCCCGCCCGTGTGGGTGGCATCCATGATCTCGGCACGGCCCGTGACGGCCGCGAGCGGCAGTCCGCCCGCGATGCCCTTGGCGGTGGTGACGAGGTCGGGGACGATGCCGAAGTGCTCGCTCGCGAACATCGCGCCGGTGCGCGCGAAGCCCGACTGCACCTCGTCGGCGATGAAGACGACGCCGTTGTCTCGGCACCAGTCGACGATCGCGTTGAGGAAGCCGTCGGCGGGGACGATGAAGCCGCCCTCGCCCTGGATGGGCTCGATGATGACGGCGGCGAGGTTCTCGGCACCGACCTGCTTCTCGATGACCGAGATCGCCTTCGCCGCGGCCTCGGGGCCGGTCAGTCCGTCGCGGAAGGGGTACGACAGCGGGGCGCGGTAGACCTCCGCGGCGAAGGGTCCGAACCCGCTCTTGTAGGGCATGTTCTTCGCCGTGAGCGCCATGGTCAGGTTGGTACGACCGTGGTAGCCGTGGTCGAACGCGACGACCGCCTGACGCTTGGTGTACTTGCGGGCGATCTTGACGGCGTTCTCGACGGCCTCGGCACCCGAGTTGAAGAGCGCGCTCTTCTTGGCGTGGTCGCCGGGGGTGAGACGGTTGAGCGCCTCGGCCACCGACACGTACGAGTCGTACGGCGAGATCATGAAGCACGTGTGGGTGAAGGCGGCGACCTGCTCCTGCACGGCCTTCACGACCGCCGGGTGGGCGTTGCCGACGCTCGTGACGGCGATGCCCGAGCCGAGGTCGATGAGCGAGTTGCCGTCGGCGTCGACGACGACTCCGCCGCCGGCGGCGACCGCCTGGATCGGGACGGTGTGGCCGACACCGGATGCCACGGCGGCGGCCTTTCGCTCCAGCAGTTCCTGCGAACGCGGGCCGGGGATGGCGGTGACGATGCGGCGCTCCTGGGCGAGGGACGGACCGCCGACGAGAGGAAGGGTGTCGAGGCTCATGGCGGCGATGCTACGGACGCCGTGCGGCGCCCCGCACTCTCCTGCCTGTACAGTCACAGGCGCCGTCGTATACGAGTCGTACAGGAGTTGTCATGGCCGACACCGCCCCCGCCCCACCCAGCCTGCGAGCGCTCCTGTCCCGCCGCGACCTGCACCTTCGGCTCGTCGCCGACGACGAGCTGTCCCCCGGCATCCTGGATCGCCCCGTGCGATGGGTGCACTCGAGCGACCTCGCCGACCCGACGCCCTTCCTCAGCGAGGGCCTCGTGCTGCTGACCACCGGCACCCAATTCGCCGACGCGACCGCCGCCGACTACGAGGCGTACATCGGCCGCCTGCTCGCGCGCGGCGTGCAGGGGCTCGGTTTCGGCACGGAGGTCGTGCGCGACGGCATCCCCGCTCCCCTCGTCGACGCGTGCCGGCGGGCGGGGATGCCGCTGTTCGAGGTGCCGTACCGCACCCCCTTCATCGCCGTCGCGCGCGCGGGCGCCGAGGCGATCGCGGCCGACGCCTATGCGCGTCGCAGTTGGTCGCTCGCGGCGCAGCGCGCGGTGTCGCTTGCCGCGCTGCGGCCCGACGGTCTGTCGGCGACGCTCGCCGAACTCTCGCGGCAGCTCGACTGCTGGGTGGGGTTGTACGACGCGGCCGGCGCGCTGCGAACCGCCTTCCCGTCCGGTGCCCTGCCCGCTGCGACCGCCGACGCCCTCACCCTCGAGGTCACGACGATGCTGCGCCGTGGCACACGCGCGGCGGGAACGCTGACCGCCGGCGACCGCGCGGTGAGCGTGCAGACGCTCGGACGCGGAGGGCACCTGCGTGGAGCCCTCGCGATCGCCGCGGACGACCTGGACCACGAGGCCCGCAGCGTCGTGACCGCCGTCGTCGCCATGGCGGCCCTCGCCCTCGAGCAGCAGGACGGACTGGGCCGGGCGATCGGCACCTTCCGCGCGGGCCTGGTGCAGACGCTGGCGACCGACGATCCGACCCTCGCACGGCGCGCCGGCCGCGATCTGTTCGGTCCCCTGCCCGCGGCGCCGGTCATCGTCGCACTCACCCCCGCCGCAGCGGCGAAGTCGACGGCACTGGCGGAGTGGCTCGAGGTGCGTGCGCAGGAGGGACGGGGCGAGCTGTTCTTCGGTCGTGGCGACGACGGCCTCGTGCTCGTGGTCCCCGTGTCCGCCCGCGAGAGCCTGGCCGAGATCGCCGACCGCTTCGAGCTGACGGTGGGGTGCTCGGCCCCCTCGGGCTACGACGCGTTCTCGCGCGCCCTGACCCAGGCCCGCACCGCACGCGACCGTTCGGACGACGCCGGCCTCGCCGACTTCACCGACACGGCGCGAGCCGGGCTGCTCTCGGCGCTGGAGTCGGAGGCCGCGCGCACGGTCGCGGCGGGCGCGCTGGCTCCCCTGCGCCGGCACGACGAGACCGAGGGCTCGGCGCTGGTCGACACCCTCGACGCGTGGCTGGCCAACGACTGCTCGCACGAGGCGACCGCGGCGGCGCTCGGCATCCATCGCCACACCGTGCGGGCGCGCATCGCCCTCGCGCAGCGCGTGCTGGGGCGCGACCTGTTGTCGTTCGCCGCGCGTGCGGAGCTGTGGACGGCGCTGCGGCTGGCCGGGTAGGCGCGGTGACGGGGGCGCGGCGACGGCGACGGGGAGTCGGTGGCCCGCATGACGCGCCCGCCCACCGCACGGCGGCCGGGGCGCGTCTCACTCCCCCGGCGCGTGCGCCTCCAGGAACTCGTACATCTCGGTGGTGTCGACCCCGGGGAACGACCCCGTCGGCAGGGTCGCGAGCAAGGTCCGCGGTGTGCGCACGTTCGGCCATGCCTGCCCGCGCCAGGCGTTCTCGAGCGAGGCCGGCGGCCGGCGGCAGCACGTCTCGACCGCGTGCCGCGAGACGCCGCGGTGGGGGGTGTCGCGCCCGCGGAACCACTTCGTGTCATCGAACCGCACCCCCACGCTCACCGAATGCGCCCCCTCGCTCGACTGCTCCACGCGCGCGGTGCACCAGTACGTCCCATTGCCGGTGTCGGTGTACTGGTAATACGGATTGAAGAGGTCGTCCTCCTCGAACACGACGCGGCTCGTCCAGCGACGGCAGCACAACTGCCCCTCGATCGACCCCAGCCGATCGGTGGGGAAGTTCACGTCGTCGTTCTCGTACGCCTTCGTGATCGTCCCCGACTCGTGCACCTTGAGGAAGTGCACCGGGATGCCGAGGTGCACGGTCGCGAGATTGGTGAAACGGTGCGCGGCCGTCTCGTACGACACCGAGTAGGCGTCGCGGAGGTCTTCGATGCTGATCGTGCGCCGCTGCTTCGCCTCGCGCAGCGCCGGGACGACATGCGCCTCGGGCATGAGCAGCGCGCCCGTCAGGTAGTTGGTCTCGACGCGCTGGCGGAGGAACTCGTCGTAGCTCGTCGGCTCGCCGTGGCTCAGGATCCGGCTCGACAGCGCCTGCAGCACCGCCGCGCGCGGGTCGCCCTTCGCGACCTTCGTCGACAGGTACAGCCGCCCGTTCTTCACGTCGGCGATGCTCCGCGTCGACGAGGGCAGGTCGGACACGTAGTGCAGCGAGAAGCCCAGGTGGGCGGCGATGTCACTCGCCCCGCGCTGGGTGAGCGGTCCGCCGGGGTGCGCGATCGCGTCGAGCATCTCGGATGCCACACGCTCGAGCTCCGGAAAGTGGTTGTCCTGCGTGCGCATGAGTCGGCGGAGGGCGACATTGGCGCGGCGCGCCTCCTCCGGGGTCGCGGAGCGCTCTTCGCGCAACCGTTCGATCTCGGCCTGGAGAGCGAGCATCGCGGCGAGCGCCTCGTCGGGCACCGCACGCCCCACACGGAAAGGGGCGATCCCGAGCGCCTGGAAGGTCTGCCCGCGCATCGCCCGTTCCACGGACAGCTCGAGGGTGGCGCGGGGATCGAGGGGCTCGGCATCCAGCAGCTGATCGAGCGTGCACTGCAGCGCTCGGGCGATCGCCTGCAGCAGCGTCAGCTTCGCCTCCCGGCGGCCGTTCTCGATCATCGACATCTGGCTGGGCGCACGACCGACCGCTCCAGCGAGGTCGTCGAGGGTCATACCGCGCGCGGTGCGCAGCTGTCGGATGCGCCGACCGATGGTGAGGGTGTCCACCTCTTCATGGTCGGGCGGGAGGGATGCCGCGGGAATCGAGACGCCGGTGTCCATACCGGCAGGTTCTCACAGCAGCGGAAGATCGCGCGATCTTCACACATCGAATCTTCTTGCGGAGGGTTGTTCTTCGCGGACAGTGGTCTCCACGGGGCACCGACGCCCCGACACCCGAAGGAGGACGACATGACGATCCAGGCCACCCCCGCCCCGCAGCCCCTGCGCCCCGGCGACCAGACCGAGACCGCCGATGAGATCCGCACCTCGTGGGAGGACGACCCCCGCTGGGACGGCATCGAGCGCACGTACACCGCCGAAGACGTCGTCCGCCTCCGTGGCAGCGTCCGGGAGGAGTCGACGCTCGCCCGCCGCGGGGCCGAGAACCTCTGGAACCTCCTCCACACCGAGGACTACGTCCGGGCCCTCGGCGCCTACACCGGCGGCCAGGCCGTGCAGCAGGTGCGCGCGGGGCTGAAGGCCATCTATCTCAGCGGGTGGCAGGTCGCCGCCGACGTAAACCTCGCGGGCCAGACCTACCCCGACCAGAGCCTCTACCCCGCCAACAGCGTGCCCGCGGTCGTCCGCCGCATCAACAACGCGCTGCTGCGTCAGGACCAGATCGAGCGGGCCGAGGGCGAGATCACGCAGGACTGGCTCGCCCCGATCGTCGCCGACGCCGAAGCGGGCTTCGGCGGTCCCCTCAACGCCTACGAGCTCACGCAGTCGCTCATCGCGGCGGGGGCGGCCGGCATCCACTGGGAGGACCAGCTCGCGAGCGAGAAGAAGTGCGGCCACCTCGGCGGCAAGGTGCTCGTGCCGATCCAGCAGCACATCCGCACCCTCAACGCCGCGCGTCTCGCGGCCGACGTCGCGGGCGTGCCGACGGTGATCATCGCCCGCACCGATGCCCTCGCCGCCGACCTGCTCACCAGCGACGTCGATCCGCGGGATGCCGAGTTCCTCACCGGCGAGCGAACGACCGAGGGCTTCTACCGCGTGCGGCCGGGACTGGACTCGGTCATCGCGCGCGGCCTCGCCTTCGCGCCCTACGCCGATCTGCTGTGGGTGGAGACCGGCGAGCCCGACATCGAGCTCGCCCGCGCCTTCGCCGAGGCGATCCACGCCCGCTACCCGGGCAAGAAGCTCGCCTACAACTGCTCGCCGAGCTTCAACTGGAAGCGCCACCTCGACGACGAGCAGATCGCCACGTTCCAAGCCGACCTGGCCGCTCTCGGCTACGCCTTCCAGTTCATCACGCTGGCCGGATTCCACGCCGTGAACCACTCGATGTTCGACCTCGCCCGCGGCTACGCCGAGCGCGCCATGAGCGCGTACGTCGAGCTGCAGGAGGCCGAGTTCGCCGCCGAAGCCAACGGGTACACCGCCACGCGCCACCAGCGCGAAGCGGGCACCGGCTACTTCGACGTCGTCTCGACCGCGCTCAACCCCGACAGCGCGACCCTCGCCCTGGCCGGCTCCACCGAGACGGCCCAGTTCCACTGACCCTCCCGGTCGCGCTCTCCCCCGCCTCGCGCCCCCGCCGCGCGACCCCTCGTCCCACTTCTTGCAGTGCATGTCCCCCCTCTGGTCACTTGGGCCACCCCCAAGCCACCACTTTCGGGACATGGTCCCGGTGCCCGGCCCGGCGCGCACCCCGCGCCGCGGGGCACCCCCCACCCCTCGTCCCACTTCTCGCGGTGCATGTCCCACTTCTGGTCACTTGGGCCACCCCCAAGCCACCACTTTCGGGACATGGTCCGAGAAGCGCAGGACATCAGAGAACAGAAAGCCACGACCATGACCCTCATCGACACCTCTCCCCCGCCCACCACCGCGACCTCGCTGATCACGACGACCGGTGCCCGCACGACCACCGAAGGATCCCGGATGCCGAGCCCGCCGGCATCCATCCCTCACCTGCGTCTCGAGCGCTCCCTCGAAGGACGGGACGCCGAGATCCTCACCCCCGCCGCCCTCGCCTTCGTCACCGAGCTGCACGACCGCTTCGCCCGTCGCCGGCACGACCGGCTGGCCGCGCGCCTGCGTCGGCGTTTCGAGATCGGCACGGGTGACGACCCGCACTTCCGCGCCGACACCGCGCACATCCGCGACGACCCGTCGTGGCGCGTGGCGGGCGCGGGACCGGGCCTCGAAGACCGCCGCGTCGAGATCACCGGGCCCACCGACCCGAAGATGACCATCAACGCGCTCAACTCCGGGGCACGCGTATGGCTGGCCGACCAGGAGGATGCCACGAGCCCCACCTGGCGCAACGTCATCGGCGGTCAGCTCTCGCTGTTCGACGCGATCCGCGGGCAGCTCTCGTTCACGAGCCCCGAGGGCAAGCGCTACGAGGTCACCGCCGAGCGCACCCCGACGATCGTGATGCGCCCCCGCGGCTGGCACCTGCCCGAGAAGCACGTGACGTTCATCGATCGTGCCGGCCGCGAGCTGCCGGCATCCGGTTCGCTCGTGGACTACGGACTGTACGTGTTCCACAACGCGCACGCGCTGATCGCCGCGGGCCGCGGACCCTACTTCTACCTGCCGAAGATCGAGTCGGCCGAAGAGGCGCGGCTGTGGGACGACGTGTTCTCGTTCACCGAGGAGCGTCTGGGCCTCGCGCACGGCACGATCCGGGCGACGGTGCTCATCGAGACGCTGCCCGCGGCGTTCGAGATGGAGGAGATCCTCTTCGCTCTGCGCGACCACTGCGCGGGCCTGAATGCGGGTCGCTGGGACTACATCTTCTCGATCATCAAGACCTACCGGGGCCGCGGAGCGCGTTTCGTGCTCCCCGACCGCAGCGAGGTCACGATGACGGTGCCGTTCATGCGGGCCTACACCGAGCTGCTCGTGCAGACCTGCCATAAGCGGGGCGCGTACGCGATCGGCGGCATGAGCGCCTTCATCCCCAACCGCCGCAAGCCCGAGGTGACCCAGGCGGCGTTCGACAAGGTCGCCGCCGACAAGCGCCGCGAGGCCGGAGACGGCTTCGACGGCACGTGGGTGGCCCACCCCGACCTCATCCCGGTGGCGCGGGCCGAGTTCGACGCCGTGCTGGGTGACGCGCCGAACCAGCTCGGGCGCACCCGCGACGAGGTGTCGGTCGCACCGGCCGATCTGCTCGACGTGCGCATCGGACGACCCGTGACCGCCGCGGGCGTGCGGGGCAATGTGTCGGTGACGATCCGGTACATCGAGGCCTGGCTGCGGGGCCTGGGCGCGGTCGCGATCGACGACCTCATGGAGGACGCCGCCACCGCCGAGATCTCGCGCTCGCAGATCTGGCAGTGGATCCACCAGGACCACGCCACCGCCGAGGGCACGCCGATCACCCGCGACTACGTCGAGTCGCTCGTGCGGGACGTGCTCGCCGAGGTGCCGCGCTCGACCGCCGACCGGTTCGACGACGCCGCCGCGGTGTTCCAGGAGGTCGCCCTGCGCGAGGAGTTCCCGGCCTTCCTGACCCTGCCGGCGTACGCGAGATACCTGGACTGACCGGATGCCGAGGGGCCGGGGCCGGAAGCCTCGGCCCCTCGGTCACGCCTCCGGCAGCTTTCGTGCGGTGCGGGGGGCGTCAGGGACGCGCCGGGTCGATCGGGGCGAAGGGCCTCAAACTCTCGGGCGAGGTGAGCTTCGACGCCGCGAGCGACCCGGCGACGGCGAGGAAGATCGGCAGCAGCAGGTCGAAGCCGGTGTTGGTGAACTCGATGATGAGGGCGATCGCGGTGAACGGAGCCCGCATGTTGGATGCCAGGAACGCCGACGCCGCGACGATCGCGAGAGCCGTTCCGTCGGCACCGGGCCAGACGAACGCCCACCCGGCCGCCGCCGCGGCTCCGAGAGCGGCACCGATGGCGACCGAGGGCTGCAGCGTTCCCCCGATCGCGCCCGACCCCAGCGACATCGCGGTCGCGACGTACTTCAGCACGGCGAGCGCGATGAGCAGCAGGGCGGGCTGCGAGAGGTCGAATCCCGCGGTCGCCAGTGCGCGGCCATTGCCGAGGATGAGCGGGAAGGCCGCTCCGACGGCGCCGACGGCCGTGAACGTCAGCGGCAGAGCCACCAGCAGCTTCCACCCCTCGGGACGGAAACGAGCGAGCTTCTTCGTCACCATGGCGAAGCTCGTCGCTCCCCACCCCATGAGCGGGCCGATGAGGACCGCGGCGACGATGAGCGACGCGTTCACCTCGACCGAGCCGATCGAATAGAGCGAACCGTCCCCCACGAGCGGACGCGCGACGAGGGTGGCGATGGTGCTGACGGTCAGCGCCACCACCGCTGCACCCACGCTGAATTGCGCGAGCAGGATCTCCACGGCGAAGAGGGCGCCGGCGAGGGGCACGTTGTAGACGGCGGCGAGACCCGCCCCCGCGGCCGAGGCGATGAGGATGCGACACCACCGCGCGTCGAGGCCGAACCACTTCACGATTTTCGAGCCCGCCATCGCCGACAGCTCGCGCGGAGCGACCTCCTTGCCGATGGACGCGCCCATCGCCACCGACCCCACCTGGATGACGGTGTCGGCGAGCGTCTCCCACCACGGCATCCGGGCTCCGTCGACGCCCTGCTCGACGGTGGCGATCCGGCGCCCGAAGCGGCGCAGCAGGTACCAGCCGAGGGCGGCCACGACTCCCGCCCCGCCCACTGTGACGATCGGAAGCCACCAGGTCTCGGGATACGCGAGGCCGTCGAGGAACGGCCCCTCCTCGTGACCCCACACGAGATGCTCGAGGCTGTGCACGATCCACACGAGCAGCAGCACGGCGAGACCGGTGGTCACGCCCACGATGAGAGTCGCGATCCCCAGCCGCATGAGGGAGGCGAATCCCCGTCGACGGGAGCGCAGGGGCGTGGCGGTCTGAGCTGTCACCCCGCCACGCTAATCGACCCATGTTTCGTGTTCCGACCGACGGTAGCCTGACCGCATGACGCCCCCGCCCGTCACGACCCGCCGACCCTTCGACGTGCTCGGACTCGTCGCGGTGATCCTCTCCGCCGTCCTCCTCGTCCCGACGCTCTTCGTCTTCGTCGTGGGCCTCATCCCCGAGATGAACGCGATCTGGTGGATGGGAATCATCCTGCTGCCGCTGCTCTTCGTCGGTGGGGTCGTCGTCGTCCTCCTGGCGGTCGTCGGTCTCGTCGTCGCCGCGCGTCGATCCGGTCGCCGGGCGTGGTCCGTCGTGGCGCTGGGGCTCGGCATCCTGATGCTCGTTCCGGCGCTGCTGATCCTCGCGCCCTGGCCGTCATGACCCTCGGCTCCAAAGCGCGGAAACACTAGGCTCGGAACCGTGACTTCCCGCGCCCCGCTCTCCCGCAAGCTGTCCGCCATCGCCGAGTCCGCGACCCTCAAGGTCGACGCCAAGGCCAAGGCCCTCCAGGCCGCCGGTCGCCCCGTCATCTCGTACGCGGCCGGCGAGCCCGACTTCGCCACGCCGTCGTTCATCGTGGATGCCGCGGCGAAGGCGCTGCAGGACCCGAAGAACTACCGCTACACCCCCGCCGCCGGCCTCCCCGTGCTGCGCGAGGCCATCGCCGCGAAGACGCTGCGCGACTCGGGCCTCGAGGTCTCACCGTCGCAGGTCATCGTCACCAACGGCGGCAAGCAGTCGGTGTACCAGGCGTTCCAGACCGTGGTGAACCCCGGCGACGAGGTGCTGCTGCCCGCGCCGTACTGGACGACGTACCCGGAGGCCATCGCGCTCGCCGACGGCACGCCCGTCGAGGTGTTCGCCGGTGCCGACCAGGACTACAAGGTCACCGTCGCCCAGCTCGAGGCCGCGCGCACCGACAAGACCACCGTGCTGGTGTTCGTCTCGCCCTCGAACCCGACCGGCTCGGTCTACACCGCCGAGGAGACGGCCGAGATCGGCCGCTGGGCACTCGAGCACGGCATCTGGGTCATCACCGACGAGATCTACCAGAACCTCACTTACGAGGGCGTCCGCGCCGTCTCGATCGTCGAGGCCGTGCCCGAGCTCGCCGAGCAGACGATCCTCGTCAACGGTGTCGCGAAGACCTACGCCATGACCGGGTGGCGCGTGGGCTGGATGGTGGGACCCGCGGATGCCATGAAGCTCGCCGGCAACCTGCAGTCGCACCTGTCGAGCAACGTCAACAACATCGCCCAGATCGCCGCCGCCGAGGCCCTCAACGGCCCGCAGGACGAGGCCGAGCAGTTCCGTCTCGCCTTCGACCGTCGCCGTCAGCTGATCGTGTCGGAACTGTCGAAGATCGACGGCGTGCAGGTGCCCAACCCGCTCGGCGCGTTCTACGTGTACCCCGACGTCCAGGGCCTGCTGAACCGCTCGTGGGGCGGCGTGACCCCGACGACCTCGCTCGAGCTCGCCGACCTCATCCTCGAGCAGGCCGAGGTCGCCGTGGTGCCGGGCGAGGCGTTCGGTCCGAGCGGCTACCTGCGCCTGTCGTACGCCCTCGGCGACGACCAGCTTCTCGAGGGCGTCCAGCGCCTCCAGCGCCTGTTCGCCTGAGCTCCTCGCGCTCCCACCCTCCGGGTGAGGGGTCTGACCCCTCACCCGGAGGGTGGAACGGCGCGGAACGAGAGCCGGACCGGGGGCTACAGCTCGACGTTCACCAGGACGGGCTCGGGCTGCAAGACGAGACCGAACTCGGCGGCGACGCGGCTCTGCACGAAGCGCGCGAGCTGGGCGATCTCGGCCGCGGTCGCCTCGCCGCGGTTGGTGAGGGCCAGCGTGTGCTTCGTCGAGAGGCCGGCGCGCGAGCGCGGGAACCGGAACCCGCGCGAAAGCCCCGCGTTCTCGATCAACCACGCGGCGCTCACCTTCACCTGGCGGTTCTCGACCGGCGGCGGAGGCAGGATGCCGTCGAACGCGGCGAGCGGGATCACCGTCACTGGGTCGAGGGCGGGGCCCATCGGCCACTTCGGGCACGCGTCCGGAAGGGTGCGCGCGAACGCCTCCGAGACGATCGCGTTCTGGAAGAACGAGCCGGCGCTCCAGGTGTCGGGGTCTTCGGCGTCGAGGACCATTCCCTTGCGCGCACGCGTGGCGAGGACGTGGTCGCGGATCCACCGCAACGACACGGCCTGGTCGGCCTCGAGTCCGAGGGCGCCGCGCAGCTGATCGCCCGCGATCGGCCGCTCGTCGGTGCCGACGCGCTCGAGCTCGAGCGTGACCGACAGGATGACGGCGGGCCGCTCAGGCACCGAGCCGTAGTGGTGCTTGAGCACCGAGGTACGGAAGCCCAGACCGAGCTCGGATGCCGGGACCGTCGACACGTCACCCGTGGACTCGTCGATCAGCTCGACCTCGACGAGCGTCTGCACGATCTCCTGCCCGTAGGCGCCGACGTTCTGCACGGGAGCGGCGCCGACGGTGCCCGGGATGCCGGACATCGCCTCGACACCGGCGTACCCGCGCTCGACCGTCTCGGCGACGAGGGCGTCCCAATCGTGTCCGGCCTGCACCCGCAAGCGGACGGTGTCGGGCCGGGAGCCGGGGAGTTCGTCGATACCGGAGGTGCGCACGCGGATCACGGTGCCCTCGAACGGTTCGTCGCCGACGAAGAGGTTGGATCCTCCGCCGAGCACGAACCACGGCTCGCCGGCGGCCCACGCCTCGCGGAGGGCGGCGACGAGTTCGTCGACCGTCGTCGCCTCGATGAGACGAGCGGGTTCACCGCCGGTGCGCAGCGTGGTGAGCTGCGCCAACGGGACCGGAGCGACCTGGGGCATCAGCGCAGCCGCACCCGCACCTGGGCCTTGCCGAGCACGGTCGTCTCGGCGAACGTCACGGTCAGGTCGATGCGGGCGATGTCGTCGTCGACCGCGCCCACCTTCGCGCTCACGTGCAGATCGGCCCCGGTCTCGGGGTCGACGACGACGGGGCGCGTGAAGCGCACACCGTACTCCCCGATGCGTCCGCTGTCGCCCAGGGCCTCGGCCAGCGTGCCGACGGCGATGCCCATCGTGAGCATCCCGTGCGCGAGGACGCCCGGGAGCCCCACGGCCGCCGCGACGTCGTCGCGGTAGTGGATCGGGTTGAAGTCTCCAGACGCCCCCGCGTAGCGCACGAGCGACTCACGGGTCAGGTGCACGGAGCGTTCGGCGACGACCTCGCCCACGGTGAATGCGCTCATGCGCCGGCCTCCCCCGCGAGCAGGACGCTCGTCGTCGTGACGACGTGGGCGCCGGTGGCATCCACGATATCCGCTTCGCTCGTGATCATCGCGTTGCCGCCCATCGACCGGATGCCGGTGACCGACAGCGTCGCGACGAGCTCGTCGCCGGCGACGATCGGGCGCGTGTAGCGGAAGCGCTGCTCCGCGTGGACGAGGCGCGAGAGCTCGATGCCCGAATCGGGGTCGCCCAGCAGCTGCTGCAGCGTGAGGTCCTGCACCACCATCGCGAAGGTCGGCGGGGCCACGACGTCGTCGTAGCCGAGGGCGCGCGCGGCGTCCGGGTCGGAATGCTGCGGGGCGTCGGCGAAGACGGCGCGGGCGAACTCGCGCACCTTCTCGCGACCGACGAGGTACGGCACGGTCGGCGGGAAGACTCGGCCGACCAATTCGGGGTTCACGGGCACCGGGTCAGTCTACCGAGAGGGCCCGACAGAGCCGTGCCGCCGGCATCCGCCGGTCCGGCCCGGCCTCAAGGAGTTCGGCGCCGACCGCGACGCCGTGGGCGCTTCAGCGCTGGTGGCGACCGCGCACGGCCTTGACGGCGATCTGCGAGGCGATGAAGACGAGGAAGATCGAGAACAGCACGTTCGCCACGAAGGGATCGACGGCCTTCGCGATCTGCGCACCGACAGCGGTCGTGGCGCACGCGGCGACGCCGACGCAGAGCGCGGCGGGCAGATCCACGTTGGAACGGCGGAGGTTGCCGACCGTGCCCGACACCGCCGTCGGGATCATCATCAGCAGCGAGGTGCCCTTGGCGACGAGGTCGCTCGTCCCGAACAGCAGCAGGAGTGCGGGGACGACGATGATGCCGCCGCCGACGCCGAGCAGTCCCGCCAGGATGCCCGTGATCACGCCGAGCACGGCCAGGCCGGGTCCGGTGACCCACGTGAGCACGAGATCGGCGTCGCGGGAGGGGATGACGAAGTACAGGCTGACGATCACCGCGACGAGAAAGGCGACGAACGCCCACCGCAGCGCCGTCTGCGAGAGCTTGGGCAACAGCCACGTGCCGATCTGCGCCCCGCCGACGGCCCCCGCCGCGAGGATGAGCGCCGGCAGCCACGCGACGTGCCCGTCGACGGCATAGGTGATGACCCCGACGGATGCCGTGGGGACGATCGCCGCGAGCGAGGTACCTGCGGCGAGGCGCTGGTCGAATCCGAGCAGCAGGACGAGCAGCGGGACGATGACGGTGCCGCCGCCGACGCCGAACAGACCCGACATCAACCCGGCGAGCAGACCGACCGCAACGCAGACGACGTAGAGGCGGGCGGTACGGGGCGGGCGGGTGGCGGTGGTCACGGAGATCCTCGGAATCAGGGGGGGGCGAGCGCGTCTCGCCGACGCCCCAGTCTTCCACTCCTGCGCACGGACGCCGGTGGGACGGATATCGGTCGGCACCATCGAGGACGCAGAAACGAAAGCGGCCCCCGGTGATCCGAAGCCGCGTCCACCGGGGGCCGTCGCCCTCACAGGTCAAGCAGGACGGTGACCCGAACACCGGACTGCGACCACTCGCGTGAGGGTGCGACAAAGATGACGATAGACACCCCGTTCGTCCGGATCGCACCGGTTGACACTGATATCTAGAGGTGCTAATTATTCAGACCACTGAATTCTTGGTAGCGCTCCCGGGAATGCCCTCGCCGCTGGTGCCGTTGGAGACGTGCATGACAACCGTAGGAATCATCGGCGCAGGAAACATCGGTTCGGCTCTCGCTCAGGGGTTCGCGGATCGCGGCTACGACGTGGTCATCGCCAACTCGCGCGGTCCGGAGACCCTGGGCGACCTCGTCTCCTCCGTCGGAGAGCGCGCTCGCGCCGCCACCGCGCAGGAAGCCGCCGAGGCCGGCGACATCGTCGTGGTGACCGTGCCGCTGAAGGCGATCGACGACATCCCCGTCGCCCCTCTCGCCGGTAAGACCGTGCTCGACACGAACAACTACTACTTCGAGCGCGACGGGCACATCGCCGCCCTCGACGACAAGAAGACCACCACCTCGCAGATGCTGCAGGAGCACCTTCCCGAGTCGGTCGTCGTGAAGGCGTTCAATCACATCCCCGCGGCCGACATCCTCACCGGCGGCGCGCCGGCGGGCACCGACGACCGTCGCGCTCTGGCCACCTCGAGCGACTCCGACGAGGCCGTCGCCCTCGTCACCCGCATCTACGACGAGTTCGGCTTCGACACCGTGAACGTCGGTCCCCTGAGCGAGAGCTGGCGCGTCGAGCGCGACCAGCCCGCCTACGTCGTGCGTCAGAACCGCGGCGAGCTCGAGCAGAACCTGGCCCGCGCCGAGCGCTGAGCCGCTCCCCCGCGTGAGTCGCCAATTCTCGTCGCTTCGGCAGACACGCAAGCGACGGAGATCGGCCACTCACGCGAAAAGACGAACCCGGCGCCCGCACGTGCGGGCGCCGGGTTCGTCGTATCGGCGGCGCAGCCTCAGAGCGACGCGAGCGCCTGGTCGACGTCGGCGATGAGGTCGTCGACCGACTCGATGCCCACCGACAGGCGCACGATCGTCTCGGGCACCGCGAGTTCGGTGCCGCGGACGGAGGCGTGGGTCATGGCATCCGGGTAGTTGACCAGCGACTCGACGCCGCCGAGGGACTCGGCGAGGGTGAACAGACGGGTCGACTCCGCGAAGCGGCGCGCGGCTGCCCCGTCGGCGAGCTCGAGCGAGACGATGCCGCCGAAGCCGCTCATCTGCCGGGCCGCCAACTCGTGGCCGGGGTGGGAGGGGAGGCCGGGGTAGTAGACCTTCGCGACGCGGCCGTGCGCGAGCAGATGCTCGGCGACGGCCTGGGCGTTGGAGCTGTGGCGCTGCATGCGCACGGCCAGGGTCTTGATGCCGCGCGTCGTCAGGTAGGCGTCGAAGGGGCCCGACACGGCCCCCGCGGCGAACTGCAGGAACTGCACCTTCTCGGCCAACGCGGCGTCGGCGAACGCAAGGGCGCCGCCCACCACGTCGCTGTGTCCGCCGAGGTACTTCGTCGCGGAGTGCACGACGACGTCGGCGCCGAGCGAGAGCGGGCGCTGCAGGGCGGGCGAGGCGAAGGTGTTGTCGACGACGACCAGTGCGCCGGCGTCGTGCCCGAGACGCGAGAGACCCGCGATGTCGGTGATGCGGAGCATGGGGTTGCTGGGCGTCTCGACCCAGACCATCTTCGGCGCGCGCTCCGCGATGGCGGCGGCCACGGCATCCAGGTCGCTCATGTCGACGACGCGGAGCTTCACGCCCCAGGGGCCGAGCACGCGCGCCAGCAGGCGGTACGTGCCGCCGTAGACGTCGTTGCCGAGCAGCACCTCGTCGCCGGGTGCCAGGGCGGCCCGCAGAAGAGCGTCTTCGCCGGCGAGACCGGAGGCGAACGACAGCGCGCGGGCGCCGCCCTCGAGCGCGGCGATCTGCGTCTCGAGCGCGGTGCGGGTGGGGTTGCCGCTGCGGCCGTACTCGTAGCCTCCGCGCAGGCCGCCGATGCCGTCCTGCGCGTAGGTCGTCGAGACGTGGATGGGCGGGATGACCGCGCCGGTGGTCTCATCGGGCGCCTGACCGGCGTGGACGGCGAGGCTGTCGAAACCGCGGGCGGCGTCGTGGGTGCTCATGCGGAGTGCTCCTGGGTGCTCGGGGGGATGACGGATGCCACGGGTGCAACGTCGTAGCCCCGCTGCGTCATCCAGTCGTCGTCGAAGATCTTGCTCAAGTAGCCGCGACCGTGGTCGGGCAGCACCACGACGACGACCGCGTCGGCGGGGAGCTCCCGGGCCACGCGCAACGCGCCCACGACGGCCATGCCGCTGGAGCCGCCGACGAGGAGGCCCTCCTCGCGGGCGAGGCGACGGGTCATCGCGAACGACTCGGCGTCGGAGACGCGCTCATAGGCGTCGACGAGGGTGGGGTCGAACGCCGGCGGCCAGAAGTCCTCGCCGACACCCTCGACGTCGTAGCCGTGGATGTCGTCTCCCGAGTAGATCGAGCCCTCGGGATCGACGCCGACGATGCGCACCGCAGAGCCGGCGACCTCGCGGAGGTACCGGCCGGTGCCGGTGATCGTGCCGCCCGTGCCGACACCCGCGACGAGGTGCGTCAGCTGCCCGTCGGTGTCGCGCCAGATCTCGGGGCCGGTGGTCTCGTAGTGGCTGCGCGGACCGTTCGGGTTGGCGTACTGGTTGGGCTTGAAGGCACCCGGGATCTCGCGGACGAGCCGGTCGGACACGCTGTAGTAGGAGTTCGGGTCGTCGGGTTCGACGTTCGTGGGGGTGACCACGACCTCGGCCCCGTAGGCGCGCAGCACCGCGCGCTTGTCCTCCGCGACCTTGTCGGGCACGACGAAGACGCAGCGGTATCCGCGCTGCTGCGCCACCAGGGCGAGACCGACACCGGTGTTGCCGCTGGTGGGCTCGACGATGACTCCACCGGGTCGCAGCAGGCCGTCGCGCTCGGCGGCATCCACGATGTTCGCGGCGATGCGGTCCTTGGCCGATCCGCCGGGGTTGAAGTACTCGATCTTCGCGAGCACCGTGGCGGCGATGCCGTCGGTGACGCGGGTGAGACGGACGAGGGGGGTGTTGCCGACGAGGTCGGCGACGCTCTGGGCGTAACGCACGATGGCATCCTGGAAGGTTGGGTGCACCCGGCTGGGCGCGGCTGACGGGGTCGTCGAAAGGAACGCGGGGGCGTTCAGCGACAACAGCGACAGGTCAGCACGCGGTCAGCATACCCGAGTCGGCAGGGCGACGTCACGCGAGACCGATCCGTCTCCGGCTCGGCGTCTGTGGCTCCGGCCTCAGGACACCGCGCCCAGGAACTCCTCGAAGCTCTGCGCGGGACGACCCGTGACGCGCTCGACATCGGCGGACACCGCGGCGAGGTCACCGCTGGCGATGGAGGTGTACGTGCTCACCCACGCATCGACCTGCCAGCGCGGGGCGCCGAATGCGGCCCGCGACGCGTACGCCTCGTCCACCGTCTCATCGAGGAAGCGCACGGGATGACCCCGCACCGCCGAGATCTTCTCGGCGACCTCGGTCATCGTCAACGCCTCGGGACCGGTGAGGTCGTAGAAGACGTCGGCGTGGGCGGACGGATGGCGCAGCACCGCGACAGCCGTGGCGGCGACATCGGAGCGCGATACGAGCGAGCAACGCCCCTCGCCCGCGGGGCCGCGGATCACCCCGTCGTCGCCGGCGAAGAGCTCCATCATGTCCATGTAGAAGTTGTCGCGCAGGAAGGTGTAGCTCATCCCCGAGGCCCGGATGATGTCCTCGGTCGCCGCGTGGTCGCGACCGAGGGTGAACACCGCGTCGGGCGCGGCGGCGAGGAACGACGTGTAGACGATCGAGCGCACCCCGGCCCGGGCAGCGGCCTCGACGAACGTGCGGTGGTGCTCCACGCGGTCGGCGGTCTCCGACGCGGAGACCATCAGCAGCGTCTCGACTCCCTGCAGCGCCGCGTGAGCGGCATCCGCGTCGGAGTACCGGGCCACGTGGACCTCGGCACCGTCGAGACGCGGAGCGCGTGACGCATCGCGCACGAGAAGACGCTGCGGGATGCCGCGGGCGGCGAGGTCGCGCGCGACGCGGCCTCCCACGGCACCGGTGGATCCGGTGACGGCGATGACGGGCGGCGTGGACATACGGCCTCCGGGGGTGAGCGGTGCATCCAGCGTATTGCGCCGGGCACGGCACCGGCCGGGAATTGCCTCAGCGATGGAGCTTCGGCGCGCGAGAGCTCGGCCTCAGGTCGCGGGGGCGACCAGGCGGGCCACGCGCACGCGGACCGTCGCCGGCTCGTCGTCCCCGCCCGCACCCCGAGCCGCCGTCGCGACCGCCGCGGCGACGGCGGCGCTGTCGTCCTGCGTCGAGACCCCGATGCACACCGTGATGGCCCGGGCGCCCGGAACGTCGTCGACGGCGGACAGCGAGCCCTCGACGTCGGCGACGTGCTCGAACGCCCGTGCGACGACGGGCCGAGCGGAATAGCACTCCCGCACGCCCTCGACCGCGGTGACGGCCAGGTCGATGCGCGGAGCCAGTTCGGCTGCGGTGATGCGGGTCATGCGTCTTCCCCCTCGTCCAGATGCACGTCGCCGACGGTCACGTCGACGCGGCCCACCTTCAGATCGCCGTGCCTTTCGATCGCCAGACGGATCCCGTCGCGCATCTCGTCGACGGCGGCGGTGATCGCGCGCCCGAAGCGCACGCTGACCGTCACGCGCACGTCGAGCGGCGCATCGGGCTCGAGCTGGTTCAGCCGCACCCGGCCGACGAGCAGACCCTCGATCCCGTCGCCCACCGTACGGATCAGCTCGTACAGCGCGCCCTCGGTGACGACGATCTCGGTCCCGTCCTCGGTGCGCGCCAGGGGGATGTCACGGCCGGAGCGGAACTCCCGCATCACCTCCCGCATGATGCTGTCGTACCAGGAGTCGGCGAGGGGTTCGGCCGCCTGCTCCTCCACGATCTCGCGCGACAGCCGGCCCATGCGCTCCATCGAGGCGAGGATCGCCTGGCACTCGGCGTTGCGTTCGATCGCGGAGATGCGGGGGGTGCGCCCACGATCGAGGTAGGCGGAGAGGTCCTCCAGCGAATAGCCGGAGCCGCCGACGTCGTCGTTGAACTCACTCATTCCGGTCACCTCCACTCCTGCATGCGTTCCAACACGGTCTTGCGAGCCCGGGCGAGGCGGCCTCGCACGGTGGCGGCCGACTCCCCCACCTCGACGGCGATCTCGTCGTAGCTGTGGCCGCCGACCTCGCGCAGCACCCACACCACGCGCAGTTCCTCGGGCAGCTCCGCCAACACCTTCTTCAGGGCGTCCATCTGCGACGACGCCACGGCTGAGCGCTCCGGGTCATCGGCCGCCGAGACCATCTCCTCGTCGATCTGATCGGAGATCTTGCGGGAACGGAGGCGATCCGTCGCCTTCCGCGACACGATGGTCGTGAGCCAGCTTCGCACCTTCTCGGGATCGGTGAGATCAGGCAGGCGACGCCACGCCGTGATGAGCGCCTCCTGGACGCAGTCGTCGGCGTCCGCCCGCGAACCGGTGAGGCGCGTGGCGAACGCCACGAGGAACGGCGCGTGTCGACGCACCAGGACCCCGAACGCCAGCTGGTCGCCGTCGGCCGCGCGCGACGCGAGGAAGGCGTCGGTGGCGGTGGACAAAGAGGGCATCGTGGTTCCTGTCAGCGAATTTCCAGCCTCGAGTCGTGACGTTTCACGAACCGGGTCCGTCCACATAGCGAAACACCCCGCACCCTTCGGGGACGGGGATCTTGACGAAAGGACGCTCCTCATGGCACAGAACTCCTCCCTCTCCGCCGACGCCCGCACCAGCGGCGGCAAGACCGTCATCGTCGACCCCGTGGTCGCCAAGGTCGCCGGCATCGCCGCGGCCGAGGTTCCCGGGGTTCACGCCCTCGGCGGCGGAGCCGCTCGCGTGATCGGCAACATCCGCCAGGCCGTCGGCGCCAAGGACTACGCGCAGGGCGTGAGTGTCGAGGTCGGCGAGACCGAGGTCGCCGCCGACATCGCGATCCAGGTCGACTACCCCGAGCGCATCCAGCGCGTGGCGGACGACGTCCGGTCGTCCGTGCGCCAGGCGATCACCGAGATCGTCGGCATGAAGGCGGTCGAGATCAACGTCACCGTGGTCGACGTCTTCATCCCCGGCGACGACGACGAGCAGGAGGAGGCGCGCGTCCACTGACGTGTCGTCCGGGCCCGCGAGCACGCCGCTCGCGGGCCTTTCCTCTGCCCGGCGCGGCGAACCGATCGGCGGGTCGCGTCAATGGACGCACCGGGGTCGGAGCCGACCGCTATCGTCGGCGACACCCCTCCCCCACACCCCAGGAGTCCTATGCGCATCGCCCTCACCGGCTCGTCCGGCAAACTCGGCACCGTCGTCGCCCGCGAACTGCGCGCCGCCGGCCACGACGTGATCGGCCTCGACGTCCGCGGCGAGCGCGGCCCCGGGTTCGTCCAGGTCGACCTCACCGACTACGGCCAGGTCATCGACGCCCTCGCCGGCGTGAACGACCAGCACAGCGGCGTCGACGCCCTGGTGCACCTCGGCGCGATCCCGGCCCCCGGCATCCGTTCCGACGTCGCGACCTTCCACAACAACATAACCAGCACGTTCAACGTGTTCTGGGCCGCGGTGCGGCTCGGCATCGAGAAGATCGTCTACGCCTCCAGCGAGACCGTGCTGGGGCTCCCCTTCGATGTTCCGCCGCCCTACATCCCCGTCGACGAGGAGTACGCGCCGCGGCCGGAGTCGGTCTACTCGCTCGTCAAGACGCTCGAAGAACGCATGGCGACCGAGCTGGTGCGGTGGAACCCCGACCTGTCGGTCACGGCGCTGCGCTTCTCGAACGTGATGGTCCCGGAGGACTACGCGGAGTTCCCCTTCGACGCCGACGCCCGCACCCGCAAGTGGAACCTCTGGGGCTACATCGACGCACGCGACGGCGCCCAGGCGATCGAGCGCGCCCTCGAGGTGGCCCCGGCGGGCTTCGAGACGTTCATCATCGCCGCGGCCGACACGGTCATGACCCGGCCGAACGACGAGCTCGTGGCCGAGGTGTTCCCGGGCGTCGAAACGCGCGAACTGGGCGAGAACACGACCCTGCTGTCCATCGACAAGGCGCGGCGCCTGCTGGGCTACGACCCGCAGCACTCCTGGCGCGACGGGCGCTGACCCGCGGCCCGTGGGGGCGTGACAGACTCGCCGGATGGATGCCGATGAGTCGCCGAACACGCCCCCACCGGCGCCGCCCACGCCCGCGTCGGACGAGCCGGTGATCCCGCTGCCCACGGCGCACGAGAAGGAGACGAAGTTCCTCGCGCGCAGCGGAGCGGTTGTGACCCTGCGTCTCATCGACACCGGGCGGTTCGAGGTCAAGCTCGACACCCGCGGCGACTACACCGCAACCCTCCTGCACGAGGGAGACACGTTCGCCCTGCACCCGGCTCCGGGCGTGCACGCGATCGGAGGAACGGACCTGACCGCGACCGACCTGTACGAGCGGTTCTGACCGCGAGCACAAGCCCCGGCGCCGAGGTGCGGGCGGCGGATTGACTGGTCTCCTCGACCTCCGGGAGGACCACCGTGAACGCCACCGCTCAGCCCGCCACCACGCCCGGCGACGCCGGTGACGCGACCGACCGCTACGACGTCGCCGTCATCGGCGCAGGGCCCGCCGGCACCGCCGCAGCCCTCCGCGCCGCGGAGCTGGGTGCGCGCGTCGTCGTGCTCGAGGCCGGTCGCGTCGGGGGGACATGCGTGAACACGGGGTGCGTCCCCACCCGTGTCCTCGCGAAGGCCGCGCGCCTCATGCGCGAGACCCGCTCGGCCGACGACTACGGCATCGTCGTCGATGAGCCGCGCGTGGACTGGTCGGCGGTCGTCTCGCGCGTGCACGAGCGGGTGGATGCCGTGCGGTCGATCAAGCGGGAGGCCGAACGGTTCGCGGAGGCCGGCGTCGACCTCGTGCACGAGGGCCGCGCCCGCTTCGCCGACGAGCACACCCTCGTGCTCGACAGCGGCCGACGCATCCGGGCGGAGTCGATCCTCGTGTGCGTGGGCGGGCACTCGCGCCGTCTTCCCATCCCCGGCGCGGAACTCGCCACCGTCCCCGAGGACGTCCTGTCGCTGCCCGATCTGCCGGGTCGGGTCGCCGTGATCGGCGCGGGCAACACCGGCGCGCAACTGGTGACGGTGTTCCGCTCCTTCGGATCGGAGGTGACGCTGCTCGACGTCGCGCCGCGCGTGCTCATGGCGTCGGACGCCGCGATCTCGCGGGTGATCGCCGACTCGCTCACCCGGAACGGCGTCGACGTGCGCACCGGAATCGACACCGTCGAACGACTCGATCGTCGCGACGATGGGGCGATCAACCTGACCTGGCGGGAGGACGACGACAGCCGGAGCATCGACGTCGACGTCGTCGTGATGGCCACCGGGTGGCCCGCCGACGTCGAGGACCTCGGTCTGTCGAACGCGGGGGTGGAGGTGGAGCGTTCGGCGATCCCCGTCGACCGTTACTTCCGCACGATCGTTCCGCACATCCTCGCGGTCGGCGACGCGAACGGTCGCGACATGCTCGTACAGGCGGCGCAGTTCGAGGGTGAGGCCGCGGCCGAGAACGCCGTCCTGGGGGCGAACCGCCGCACGCCGCACCACCTGCTGCCCGCGGGCGGATTCACCGACCCCGACTACGCCGGCGTCGGCCTGACCGAGGAGCAGGCGCGCGATCGCGACCCGTCGTGCGTCGTGGCCACCGTGCGTTTCGCCGACCTCGATCGGGCCGTCATCGACGACCGGGAGAACGGGTTCCTGATGCTCATCGCGGACCGTCGCCGCGAACTCGTGCTGGGCGCTCACGCGGTCGGCGAGAACGCGGTCGAGGTCATCCAATCGGTCACCACCGCCATGGCGGCCGGCATCGACGTCGCGACGCTGGCGGGGGTGCGCTTCGCCTACCCCACCTACAGCGCGGTGATCGGTAATGCGGCGCGCGCTCTTCTGCACGCCGACGCCCCGGCGCTGCTGGAGTGACACACTGACAACGTGACCGCCGCGAACTCCGCCCCGACCGCTGCCGACGTGCCCGCCCGGCGGGGCCGGCCCGGGTACGACCGCGACGGCATCCTGGCCGTCGCGGTGCAGCTGTTCAACGAGCAGGGCTACGACGCCACGAGCGTGTCCGACCTCGCGCGCCGCCTGGGGCTGGCCAAATCCGCGCTGTACCACCACTTCTCCTCGAAGGAGGAGCTGCTCTCGGTCGCCCTCGAAGCGGCCCTCGGCGGGCTCGAAGCGGTGCTCGACGACCCGCGCGCCGTCGAGGGCGCGGCATCCGACCGCCTGCGGCACGTGCTCACCGGGGCGACCGACGTACTCGTGGCGCAGCTGCCCGCGGTGACGTTGCTACTGCGCGTGCGCGGCAACAGCCCGGTCGAGCAGGCGGCCCTCGAGCGCCGTCGCGTCTTCGACCACCGCGTGACCGCGCTCGTCGCCGACGCCCAGGCCGAGGGCGACGTGCGCGACGACGTCGACGCCGCCGTGGCGGCGCGCCTGCTGTTCGGCATGATCAACTCCGTCGTGGAGTGGTACCGCCCCGGGGGCGGCGTCGACGGCGATCGCCTCGGGGCCGACATCGTGCGCATCGCACTGGAGGGCCTGCGCACGTCCTGACCGGCGCGGGCGTTCCGGCCCGGGGGCGCGCGATGACCGAAACGGGGCCCCGCGCCGTCGCGCAGGGCCCCGTCGTGACATCCGGGATCAGGCCCTCAGGTCGATGCCCTTGGGCTCCTTGATGAACGAGACCGCGACCAGCGACACCAGGGCGGCGACGGCGATGTACGCGCCGATCGTCCAGGACGCACCGGTCGAGCGCAGCAGCGCCTCGGCGATCATGGGGGCGAAGGCGCCGCCCAGGATCGCGCCGAGGGCGTAGCCGATCGAGACGCCGGAGTAGCGCACGTTCGCCGGGAACATCTCCGCGTACAGCGCCGCCTGGGGACCGTATGACAGGCCGAGGCCGAGGGTCATGACGAACAGGGCGACGAAGTACCAGACGATGTTCCCCGTGTCAATGAGGAACCACATCGGCACGGCCCAGATCGCCAGCAGGAGATACCCGAGCTGGAAGGTGCGCACGCGACCCAGCGTGTCGGAGAGTCGACCGCCCCAGAGGGTGAATCCGAGCCACCCGAAGGATGCCAGGGTCGTGGCCAGCAGCACGGTGGGGCGCTCGAGCCCGAGGACGGTGACCGTGTAGGTGGCGAAGAAGGCGATGAGCAGATAGCCCGCGGCGTTGTTGCCGATGAACACCAGCGCGGTCAGCACGACCTGCCGCCAATTCTTGCGGAACAGCTGACCGAGCGGCGCGGAGGACTCCTTGCGCCGACGCAGGAGGTCCTCGAAGACGGGGCTCTCCTCCACCGCGCGGCGGATGACGTAGCCGACGACGATGAGCACGATCGAGAAGAGGAAGGGCACGCGCCAGCCCCACGCGAGGAAGGCTTCGGCCGACATCGACGAGGTGAGGATCCACAGCGTCGCGGTGGCGAGGATCATGCCGACCGGCACGCCGATCTGCGGGTACGCCCCGAAGTACCCGCGACGGTTCGCGGGAGCGTGCTCGACCGAGAGCAGCGCCGCCCCTCCCCACTCGCCGCCGGCCGAGAAGCCCTGCAGCACGCGCAGCAGGATGAGCAGGACGGGGGCCGCCACACCGATCGCCGCGTAGGTCGGCAGCACGCCGATGAGGGCCGTCGAGACCCCCATCATGATGAGCGTGAGGACGAGCATCTTCTTGCGGCCGAGGCGGTCGCCGAGGTAGCCGGCCACGATCGCGCCGAGCGGGCGGAAGAGGAACGAGATGCCGATCGTCGCGAACGACAGCACCTGGGCGATGGCCGGGTCGGTCTGGGCGAGCGGGGCGAGGAACAGCGGCGCGAGCACGAGGCCGGCCGCCTGGGCGTAGATGAAGAAGTCGTACCACTCGATCGAGGTGCCCACGAGCGTGCCCGCGAGGACGCGCCGCTCCTCTCGGGTCACGCCGGTGGTGGCGGGGGCGGATGCCGCTGTCTGCGAGGCCATGAGAACTCCGTCGTTCTGTGGGCGGGGAATCTCGGGGGCACTGTTACCGACCGAGCGTTCAGTAATAGTGTCAGAGGCGCGACCGTCCGACAAGAGGACGGCGGAAGGAGCCGCCATGACACCGTGGACCATCGTTCCCGGCGCCCTCGACGAGCGTCTCGGCATCGTCGTCACGGCGCAGTCGACCGACCGCGTCAGCGCGTCGATGCCCGTCGACGGCAACACGCAGTCGCTCGGTCGGCTGCACGGCGGCGCCACCGCAGCCCTCGCCGAAGCGGTGGGGTCGTGGGCGGCGATGATCCACGCCTCGACCCTCGGGAAGGTCTGCGTCGGCGTCGACCTCAACATCACGCACCACCGCGGCGCCCGCGACGGGCGCATCCACGCCGTCGCGACCCCGGCCCACCGCGGGCGCCGTGTCGCGACCTACGACGTGCGCGTGACCGACGACGACGACCGGCTGGTCGCGACGGCGCGCATCACGAACCTGCTCGTCGAGCCGGACTGAGAGCGTCCGTCTCACCGCGCGCAGACCGGGTTCGATGACGCAC
The DNA here is from genome assembly GCF_032464915.1 of Microbacterium galbum. NCBI lineage: Bacteria > Bacillati > Actinomycetota > Actinomycetes > Micrococcales > Microbacteriaceae > Microbacterium > Microbacterium galbum. The sequence continues at coordinate 511,595 of NZ_JAWDIS010000002.1, forward strand.
GCCCCGGGGAAGCACAGCGATGGCATCTGGAGGCGGTCACCGCCGTGTTCGACGGCCGCCCCGGCGAGCGCGCAAGGGATGCCGTGCGCCGCGCTCTGGCATCCTGGGTGACATGACGAGGATCCGAGGGAGTGCACCGCCCCCATGCAGTGCACTCCCTCGCCCGTCGACCTCAGTCCCGAACATCTGTCGACGGGCGTATGGGCGTCGTCTCGAAGCCGGAGACGACACCCACCCCCATCTGTGTGGTGTCAGTGGGGGCGCATTCCTTACAAGGGGACGAAATCTTTTTCCTGCGCGTCGCCGCGTAAGGATTCCCGGCATTCCGACACAGCCCTCTCGAACGCACGGAGACGCGCGCCGGTGATCGACGAGACGGGATTCGTGGCGCTCTTCCGCGAGCACCACAACGCCGTTCGGCGGTTCATCGAACGGCGCGTGTCGGATCGCGAGGCCGCCGCCGACCTCACGATGGATTGCTTTGAGATCGCGTGGCGCAAACGCGATCCGCGTGATCCGTTCGGATTGCCGTGGTTGTACCGCACCGCGCGCAACCTCATCGCGAATGAATATCGGCGACGCGACAGGGAGGGGGCATTGTGGACGCACATCGAAGACCACGTGCGCGCTCTGGCGAGCGAGGCCGAACCCGCGATGGCGCAACGCCTCGTCGATGCCATCCGCGGTCTTCCCGAGCGCGAACGCGAGATCCTCTGGCTCACGTATTGGGAGGAGCTCTCGGCCGCCGAGGTGGCCCTTGTCATGGAGATGAACGCCGGCGCGGTGTGGACGCGACTGAATCGAGCGAGGGCACGGTTGCGACCTCTCCTCGACGGTGCCGTCGTCGCCGCGGAGGGGGTGGGCGATGACCGACGATGACCTCGCGCGCGCGCTGCGCCGCCTCGACCCCGCCGAGACCCCGCTCGACGCCCCCCTCCCCCTCGACGCCGAGCGGCGTCTACGGCAGATCCTCGACCGCCCGCCCGTGCGTCGCCGTCGCCCCGCACTGGCGTGGACGTCGGCGGCCGCCGCCGTCGTGCTGATCCTGACCATCGTGACGGGAGTGCTGTGGATGCCGGGGTCCTCGGCATCCGCTCTCACCCCCAAGCCCCTCGTCTATACGGCCGTGCCCAGCGGAACCGGCGCCGCGGAGGTGGTCGCGGACGCGCAGGCCCGGCTGGCCGCCGGGGACGACGGCGCCGCCGCGGAGCGCCGCTCCCTGTCGCTCGGCTGGTACTTCAGCGCCTCCCCCGACGGGGCCGAGGCGACGGTGTTCCGACGCGAGTGGGTGGATCTGCGGTGGAACGAGGACTTCTCCGGGTCGGTGGTGACCACGGCGGCCGAGGCCACGAACGCCGACGGCGACACCGTGCCGAACGTCGACCCCGCTCCCGGGACCGTCGTCGGTGACGTGCGTTACGTGCGCAACCAGTTCCGCCCCCTGTCGCCGACGCCGCCGGAGGCGTCGCCCGAGGCGATGCGCACGCTGCTGACGACGGCGACGGGGGCCACCGACACCTTGGACGCCGGCGATGCCATCGTGGGGGTGCGGAGCATCCAGGGCGAGTGGACCCTGGACGACGCCCAGCAGTCCGCGCTGCTGGACGTCGTCGCCGCGTCGCCCGGTCTTCGGGCGCTCGGGACGACCCAGGACCGCCTCGGGCGCGAGGTCGTGGGCCTGGCCGGCATCCCCTCATCGACCGCGAACACCGAGGTGACGCTGCTGCTGTCGACCGAGACCGGACGCATCGTCGGATTCGAGTCGGCGCTGATCGCCGCGAACACCGACCTCGACCTGCCCGCCGGGTCGCTCACCGAATACGCCCTGTGGGACGCGCAGGACAGAGAGGGCGCTCCCCGATGAGCCGCACCGACGATCAGCCCGCCGACCTCCACCCCGACATCGCCGCGGCCCTCGCCGCGATCCCCGGCGGGGTCGTCGTCGATGCCCGCCACGCGGTGTGGCCGGAGCTCGACATGAGCGTCGACGTGCCCGCCGACGACGACAAGGCGGTCGGCAGCTGCGCCACCGGCAATGTGTGCGCCTTCAGCGGCACCGGCCTATCGGGCACGCGCGTGTCATGGTCGACGTGCGGCACGTACGCGCCGGGCATCACCGTGCGCTCGATCGCCAACGCCCGGTCGGCGGGCTACGCTCAGGCGCGCACCTCGGCGGGAGCGGTGCTGGCCACGGCGATCGCGGGCTCCTCGGCGAACGTCTCGGGTTCGGTCGCCGACGTGCGCTGCGTGTCCTGAATCCGCGGCGTCAGCGCCACGGACGTTCCGAGCGTTCCCGCCAGTAGACCACCGGGTCGACGGCGAGGGCGTCGAGCTCGGACCGCTCGATCGACCGTGCCGGAGCGACCGCGCCACGGCGCAGGTGCGCGCGCGTAGTCGCGCCGAGAAGCACGACGTCGGCGAAGGACTGCGCCCGCGCGACGCCGATCGCGAAGACGTCGGGATCGGTCCCGGATGCCGTCCGGGCGAGGGTGTCGCCCGGTTCGGCCTCGGCCAGCGCGCCGTTGGCGAGCACCTCCTTGAGCACCACCGTCCAGCCGGCGTCGTGCGCCGCGGCGAGCGCCTCACCGGCCGACGCCTCCCGCAGGTTCCACGTCGACTGCACCGCGCGGAACGGCGTGTCGGCGAGGGCCAGGGCCGCGCGCAGCACCTCGCCCTGGCGCGGCCCGCTCGTCGACAGCCCCACGCGCACCCCCTCGTCCCGCAACCGACGCATCCGCTCGAGCACCGCGGCATCCATGAGGACCGGACTCTCGGGGGTGACGGAATGGATCAGGTAGAGATCGGGGGCCGTCCCGAGCGCCTCGAGCGTCTCGGGCCACTGCCGGTCGAACATCGCGGCCGAGTGCTCCTTGCGCTCGTGGACCGCGGCATCCATCTTCCAGTCGCCGACGTACGCATAGCCCCACTTCGAACCGATCGTGAGCGAGGCGCGGCGCTCGGGATGGACTGCCAGCCACGACCCGAGGAACTCCTCGGCGAACCCGTACGACCGTGCCGCATCCACATACCGGATGCCGAGTGCCCACGCTTCGTCGAGCAGCTCGTGCGCCCGCGCGCGCAGGGCGTCGATCGACCGTTCGGCGGGGTCGCCCAGGTCGGCGTCGCGTGCCGTGGTGATGTAGGCCGGGCGGCCGACGGCGGCGAGACCGAGGCCGAGGGGGACGGGGACGCTCATGCTCCGACGCTATCGGGCGCGCGCGGCATCGGACGGGCGGGAACACGACGGGTGCCGGCGCGGTTCTTCCTGCTGTCCGCCGTCGGCGGTGCCTCCAGGAGCCCTCTGCCATGACCTACCCCGACATGCCCGTCGATGACCGGCAGCCTATCTGCCCGGCGTGCGGCATCACGATGCACCCTCTCGTGGACGAGGGGGAGGATGCCGACGAGTGCCGCGAGTGCGGGTTCCAGCTGGAGTGGCCGGCCGCACGCGGCGCCGCGCGCGACGAGGACGACGACCGCCCGCTCTCGCGCTGGGACGACGAAGGCTGAGCGCTACCGCGCCCGCGACCGCCGCACCTCGACGCCGCTGAGGACGGCGGCGGCCGCCGAGAAGACGACCGACACGGCGAGGGCGACCGTGAGGGCGTCGGCGAAGACGCTCGGATCGGGCGCCGGGGAGCCCGGCCCCGACGCGCGCGTCGCCCCTGCCAGCACGAGGACGAAGCTCGTACCGAGCACCGTCTGGCCGATCGAGGCGCCCACGCGCTGAGCGGTCTGCACCACCCCTCCGGCGACGCCGCCGCGCGCGGGGTCGACCTCGGCCAGGGTGAGCGTCTGGTTCGGCGTCACGATCGCCCCGCCGGCGACGCCGAGGACGAAGAGCGGCACGCACAGGCGCAGGATGACGCCGGTCGCATCGGTGGCCTCGGGCGCGGCTCGGACGACGAGGCCGAGCACGACCGTCACGAGCGTGAAGAGCGACACGGCCCCGAGCAGGAGGGGTCTGCCGACGCGTGACACGAAGCGGCCGGCGACGGGCGCCCCGAAGACCGTGCCGACGGCGTAGGCCGTGACACCCAGGGCCGACTGCAGGGCGGTGAAACCCAGACCGTCCTGGTAGTACAACGCGAGTACGAGCGGGATCCCGGTGTTGCTGCAGAAGAACACCACCGCGAACACGACCCCGATCACGAACGACCGCGTGCGGAACAGGCGGAGATCCACCAGAGGGGCGGCGTCCGTCCGCGTCAGACGAGCCTCGTGGCGGACGAAGGCGACGAGCAGTCCGGCCGCCGGGACGAGCAGGAGGAGCGAGATGGTCCCCCCTGCCTGGCCCGTCTCGACGATCGGGAAGAGCAGGCAGAGAAGTCCCGCCCCCAGCAGCACGACGCCGAGCAGGTCGAGCCGTCGTCCCGCGTCCGGCGCCACCGGCGCGTCGGCGGCCACCCAGCGCCGCGCGAGCAGCACCGCCGCGACGCCGATCGGCACGTTGATGAAGAACACGAGACGCCAGCCGTCGGCTTCGCCGCCCACGGCGATCAGCAGGCCCGCCACCACCGGCCCCAGCGCGGTACCCGCGCCCACGGTGAGGCCGAGCCGCCCGAAGGCCCTGCCCCTCTCGAGCGGGGGGAACGCGTTCTGGATGTAGCCCGACACCTGCGGCCCGATCATGCCGCCGAAGATCCCCTGCACCACACGCGCGGCGATGAGCACCTCGGGCGTCGGGGCGAGCCCCACCAGGGCGCTCGCGACCACGAAGCCCAGCATGGACACCACGAACATGCGCCGGCGCCCGCGACCGTCGCCGAGCCGGCCGCCGATCACCGGGACGAGACCGAAGGCCAGGACGTAGCCCGTGATGACCCACTGCAGCTCACTCGCCCCGGCGCCCATCGACCGCCCGATCGAGGGGAGCGCGACGTTGGTGACGCTGAGGTCGAGGAGCGACGCGAACTGCCCCATCAGCAGGACGGCCAGCGCGCGCCACCGCCGCGGGTCTGCGGATGCCGTCATCACGCGAGGACGCGACGGATCGACGTCGTCGACCCGCTGGTCGCACCCTGCGTCATCCGCGCCTCCCCGGTTCCCGGGTCCAGGCTACGTCCGACCAGGGTGGCCGAGCCTCTGCGACGTCGGGAAAGCGACCGGAGTGAGCACGATGAGCGCGACACGGGCGGGGACTGATGTGCCGCCGCCCGGCGACGGCTCAGCAACGCGCCGACCACGGCGACGGCTCAGCAACGCGCCGACCACGGCGACGGCTCAACGCTGGGCCGCACCGGGGACGAGCCCGAACTCCTCGTCGAGGGAGGCGATCTCGGCGGTGAACGACTCCACGAGCCGCGCGTGCTCCTCGCCCGGCAACCACGACGCCTCTGCAGAGGCGAGCGCCATGCGCCGCACCTCGGCATGCGAGGCGCCGATCTGCTCGGACACGATCGCGTACTCCTGGGCGAGGGTGGTCGGGAACATCCCGGGGTCGTCGGAGCACGGGATGACGTTGAGCCCCGCGTCGATCATCGCCGCGATGGACGCGCGGCGCCACGGCCGCCACGATCGTCGCGACGTCGTGGAGGCGACGGTGAACGCCACCTGCTGCTCGCGCAGGCGGGCGACGACCGCGTCGTCCTCGAGCACGTAGTACCCGTGGTCGATGCGGTCGCAGCCCAGCACGTCGAGGCACGTGAGGGTGTTGACGGCGGTGGGCGCGTGCTCCGAGGAGTGCGCCGTCCGGCGCAGCCCCGCCTCGCCGGCCAGCCGGTAGGCATCGACGAAACGCTCGGGGGGACCGGCCGTCTCGAGGTTGTCGAGTCCGATGCCCGCGACGTACTCGTGCGGGTTGTCGATGACGCGGCGGACGACCTCGAGGGCCTCCGCACCGCTGCGACTGCGGTCGATGCCCTGGATCATCCGTCCCGACATTCCGAAGTCGCGCTCGGCGCGGCGGATCCCCTCGGCGTAGGCCTCGACCGCCCCGGTGTACCCGAGTGACGACAGGTGCGGCGGGAGGGCGTCGAAGAACAACTCGAGGTGGCGCGTACCGCTTCGCCGGTGGGCGTCTTCGAACGCCTCGTAGACGATGCGCGTGAGGTCGTCGGCGTCGCGCAGCACCTCGACCACCCAGTTGGACACCTGGAAGAGCGAGTACGACACCTCGGGCTCGTCGGCCCCGCGTCCCTGCGGCACCGGGATGCGGGTGTTCTCGTACAGCGCCGGGTCGGGCGGGAGGGAGTTGATGTCGGCGAAGATGCGCTCCGGGTCGTCCGGCAGCGCCAGCCGCTCCCGCCGCGCGAGTTCCGCGAAGGTCGCGGGACGCACGGTGCCGATGAGGTGGCAGTGCAGATCGGCCTTGGGCAGGCGGCGGAGGTAGTCGGCGGGGAGGGGCGATGCGGAGGTCATGGAGCCGTTCGAGCGTCGAGGAGCAAAGGGGTCCCGCCCATCGCGGTGGGGCCGCGATGGGCGGGCGGCCGCCGGGGTGGGGGGAACTCCGGCGGCCGGTCGGGGGGGGTCAGCGCGAGGAGACCTCGCGGGCGAAGCGCTCCACCCACTGGGCGCGGTTCGGCAGCACCTCGGCGGGGTCCAGGGTGGCGTAGCCGGCGGCCACCGGGTCGGCTGCGATGTCGCCCACGACCGCGGTGATCCCCTCGGGGATCTCCGCGTCGAGGGCGACCGGCAGGTCGCCGACGATCTTCGCCGAGGCGCTCTGCGCCTCGACCGAGAGCAGGTAGTCGATGAAAGCGTGGGCGCCGTCGAGGTTGGGGGCGCCGGAGGGGATCATGGCGCGGTTGGTCGCCATGTAGCGCCCCTCGGTCGGCGCCGTCCAGGCGACCGGCTCGCCCGAGGCGATCAGGGTGGTCGCGAACCCGCTCAGCGAGTCGGCGGCGACGATCTCGCCCTGGGTCAGCAGGTTCGTCACCTCGGTCGACGAGGTGTAGAACTGCAGGATGCCGGGGGCCCAGCCGCCGAGCGTGGTGTACGCCGAGTCGACGTCGTACGGTCCGGAGCCGTACACCGAGGCGACGCCCGAGACCGCGAGCTGTCCTGCGGTGACCGAGATGTCGGGGAAGGCCAGACGACCGGCGAGAGCGGGGTCGGCGTAGAGGGACCAGTCCGCGGCCTGCGCGGCGGTGACCTGATCGGTGTTGTAGATCGTTCCGTTCAGCTGGTAGCTGTAGGCCGGGCCGTCGAAGCCCTCCTCGGTGGCGAAGTCGGCGATGTTCGCCAGGTTCGGCACATCGGACTCGTCGAAGCTCTGGAAGAGGTCCTGTTCCTGGCCCTGCGCGGCGAAGGTGTCGGAGATCAGCATCACGTCGATGCCGGGATCACCGGCGGCGAGCTGCAGCTGCGAGAGACGGTCGGCGTTGCTGCCGGTCTCGACCTCGACGGCGATGCCGGTCTTCTCCGTGAAGGGGTCGATGATCGCCTGCTGGAACTGCTCGACACCGAAGGGGAACGTGCTGACGACGATGGTGTCGCTCGAGGCGGCGTCGTCGCTCGAGCCGGAGCAACCGGTGGCGACGAGAGCGGTGGCGACGAAGACGGACGAGGCCGCGAGCAGGCGGCGGGTGGGGCGGGTCATGCGGGTTCCTCTCGTGCGGCGGCGGAGCCGCGGCTGCGGTGCAGGTGTGTACGGGTGGGGCAGGACGGGGTGGTGCTGTTGCGGGTGGTGCTGTCAGGCGGCGAGGCGGATCAGGCGCGATGCGGCCGCCGAGACGGTCACACGGTCGCCCGGGCGGGCTGTGACCGCTTCGTCGCGGACGTCGGCCATCAGACGGACGGCTTCACCCTGCGCGTCGACGGTGTCGACCGTCACGAGCCGGTCCACGCCGCGGTAGGCGACATCGACGACGGTGCCGTCGAGGGTGAGAGCCCCGGCGGTCGCGAGACCGTCGATCTCGAGGTGCTCGGGACGGATCGTCGCGGTCGCGCCGTCGGACAGGACGAGGAAGTTCTCGTACCCGAGGAACTCGGCCACGAAGCGGTTCGCCGGCGCGGTGAACACCTCGGTCGGTGCCCCTTCCTGCATGATGCGTCCCTCGCGCATGAGGACCATGCGGTCCGACATCTCCAGCGCCTCGTCCTGGTCATGCGTGACGAGCACGACCGTGAGGCCGGTCTCCGCTTGGATGCGACGGATCTCGGCGCGCATCTGCACACGAAGCCGCGCGTCGAGGTTCGACAGCGGCTCGTCGAGGAGGAGGAGCGTCGGGCGGATGGCGATCGCGCGGGCGAGGGCGACGCGCTGCTGCTGCCCGCCCGAGAGCTTCTTGGGCCGGCTGGCGGCGAGATGCCCCAGCCCGACCAGATCGAGGGCTTCGGCGACGCGGCGCGTCCGCTCCGGCCCGGCGACCTTGCGCAGCTTCAGGCCGTAGCCGACGTTCTCCGCGACGCTCATGTGGGGGAAGAGCGCGTACGACTGGAACACCATGCCCAGGCCCCGTCGCTCGGGCGGGGTGCGCGTGGCATCCGTCCCCGCGATCATGATGCGCCCCGAGGTGGGCTGCGTGTACCCCGCGAGCATGCGCAGCGATGTGGTCTTGCCGCAGCCGCTCGGCCCGAGCAGCGTCGTGAGCTGACCGGTCGGGATGGAGAGGTCGATCGCATCGACGGCCGTGAAGTCGCCGAAGCGCTGGGTGACCCCGACGAATTCTGCTGCAGTGGTCATCGGTTGATCCCTCCGAAGATGCGGGCGAAGCCGACGGTGCGTTCGGCGATGACGGCCACGACGACGGTGCCCGCCAGGATGATGGTGCTGGTCGCCGCGACCATGGGGTCGTAGCTCTGCTGCACGTAGTCGAGCATCGTGACGGGCAGGGTGCGGAAGTCCCGGCTCTGAAGCAGCAGCGACAGCGGAACGTTGTTGAACGACGTGACGAAACTCAGCAGCCCCGCCGAGAAGATGCCGGGCCGAAGGAGGGGCAGTGTCACCGTGAAGAACGCCCGCAGGGGCGACGCCCCGAGACCGCGAGCGGCCTCTTCGACGCTGGGATCGGCCAGCGCGAGAGAGGCTCCGGTCACCCGCACGGCGTACGGGAGCATCAGCACGGTGTGGCCGATCAGGAGCACCGGGAAGTTGTCGAGGCGCAGCCCGATGATGAGCTGCTGGTAGAGCGCCAGCCCGACGACGAGCTCGGGGACGATGAGCGGCGAGAGGAAGAGACCCTCGACGATGCCCTTGCCGGGCAGGCGCCCGCGGTGGATCGCCAGGGTGACCGGCACGCCGATCGCGAGGGCGAGGATCGTCGCCAGCAGTGCGAGCTCGAGGCTGGACACCAGCGCCGAGGTGAACGGCTTGTAGGCGAAGGCCGCGCCGAACCAGCGCAACGAGAAGCCCTCGGGAGGGAAGCGCAGCGTTCGCCCGCCGGTGAAGGCGGTCGCCACGACGAACAGGATCGGCACGATCATGACGATGTAGCCGGCGACGGCGAGGGATGCCGCGACGGGACGCGAGGTCTTCACGAGGTCGCCCCCCGTCGTCCGGCGATGGCCGACAGGCCCGACACGGCGAAGACGAGGACCGTCATGATGATGGCCGTAGCGCTGGCCGCGGCCCAGTCGATCGTGACGCTGGAGTACGAGTAGAGCTGTGTCGACAGCATCCGCTGGCTGGATCCTCCGAGCAGGTACGGCGTCGTGTACGCGGTGACGCTGCCGGCGAAGACGAGCGTGGCCGCGACCACCATGCCGGGGGCCGACAGGGGCACCACGATCCCCCAGAAGGTGCGGGTACGCCCGGCGCCCAGACCGCGCGCCGCGTCATCGAGACCGGGGTCGACCTGCGCGACGGCCGAGTAGCAGGAGATGATCGCCAGAGGCAGGAACAGCTGAGTGAGACCGAGCACGATCGCGAGTTCCGTGTACAGCAGCTGCGGCGCCCTCTCGACGAGGCCGAGGCCGACGAGGAGCTGCCCGATGGCCCCGTTCGAGCCGAGCAGGACCAGCCAACCGAAGGTGCGGACGACGTTGCTGAGCAGCAGGGGGAAGATCGCGAGGGCGAGCAGGACGCCGGCCCACCGCGAGGTGGACCGCGCCAACAGGTAGGCGATCGGGAAGCCGAGCACGATGCAGACCACGGTGACGATGAGGCCGAGACCGACCGTGCGACCGATGATCGCGAGGTCGTAGGGGTCAGTCAGCATGCGGCTGAGCCGGTCGAGGATGTCGAGCGGGCTGACCCCCGGCGGGGCGAAGAGCATCGCCACCGAGGGGATCAGGAAGCCCACCAGCAGCAGCGCCAGCCCGGGGAGGGCGAGCAGTCCGGTGCGGCGTGAGAGCACGGGCCGACTCCGATCATGAGGGGTTGCAACCGGTTGCGCAACCGGTTGTTACCACCGTAGGGGGCGGCGAGTCGCTCACGCGACCTCCCGTGTAAACAGCGTGTAAAACGCGGACGCAACCGGTTGTGGCCGCTCAGTAGGATGAACGGACTGCGCGCGGTGCTCGCGTCTGTCGGAAGGGGGCGCAGTGACCACGCTGGCCGATGTCGCCGCTCTTGCCGGGGTGGCCAAGTCGACCGCTTCGCGTGCGCTCGGCCGCCCCGACCTCGTCGCCCCCGACACCGTGGCACGGGTGCGTGCCGCCGCCCTACAGCTGGGCTTCGTCCCCAATCGCACCGCGAGCCACCTCGCCCGCGGCAGCAGCGGGATCGTCGCCCTCGTCGTCCCGACGCTCGACAACGCGTTCTTCACCCCCATCGTCGCGGGGGCGCAGTCTCGCGCGCGTGAATCCGACCTTCAGCTCACCGTGGCGGTGCACCGCCTCGACGACGCCGACGACCTCGTCGAGTTCGAGCGCCTCGCGCGACAGGTCGACGGCTGCGTCCTCGTCGCGCCGCGCGGGCCTGACGAGATCGTGCAGGCGGCCGCCGTCTGCGGCCCCACCGTGCTCGTGGACCGCGAGATCCAGGGCATGACCTCCATCGTCGCCGACACGGCGAGCGCCTTCGCCGACCTCGCCGCCCGCTTCGCCGACACCGGTCATCGCGCCATCGCCTACCTCGGCGGCCCGGAGGGCTCGTGGCAGGACGCGCAGCGCAGCGCCGCGATCGCTCGCGCCGTCGCGGACCGCGCGCAACTGACGACGCTCGGTCCCTTCCCCGCGACCTTCGCCGCGGGGGTCGCCGCCACCGATGCGGTCGTGGCCTCCGGTGCGACCGCGGTGGTCCCCTACGCGACCTCGATCGGGCTCGGCCTCGTCTTCGCCCTGCGCGCCCGGGGTGTGTCCTCACCCGGGGAGATCGTGGTGAGCGCGGAACGCCTGGTGGCCGAGGCGATCGGCGCCGACGAGGTGCCCGCGATCGACGTCGACGGCGAGCAGCTCGGCCGCGAGGCCATGACCGCCCTCGTCGATCTCCTCACCTCGGGAGTGGATGCCGGCGAAACGCGCCGACTGCCCGTGTCGGTGCACTGGCCGGAGTCGTCCCCGGTCTGAGCCGACGGCCGCAGCCCACCCCCGACGGCCACCTCGATGGTCCGCGCGGGGCGCGTCAGGCGCGCGCGGCCGCCGAGGTCATCGGGCACTCGAAGGGATCGCGCGCGGCCAGGCCCACGCGGTTGAGGTACCGGATGACGATTCCGTACGACTGCAGCAGCGTGGTCTCCACGTAGGGCACGTCGAGCGTCTTGCTGTGCTCCTTGACGATCGCCCGGGCGCGGCTGAGGTGCGGGCGCGGCATGTTCGGGAACAGGTGGTGCTCGATCTGGTAGTTGAGTCCGCCCATCAGCCACGTCGCCCACCAGCCGCCGGTGATGTTGCGCGAGGTGCGCACCTGCTTGCTGAAGAAGTCGAGTTTGGCGTTCGGCGCGATCACGGCCATGCCCTTGTGGTTCGGAGCGAAAGACGCCCCCATGTAGACCCCGAAGACGGCGAGCTGCACGCCGAGGAACGCGAACGCCATGCCGATCGGGAGGAAGACGAAGACGGGCGCGACGAACACGGCGAAGCGCAGCGCGATGATGCCCAGCTCGCTCCACCGCCCCTTCACCTCTCCGCGCGAGAAAAGGTGGCGGAAGGCGTGCGCGTGCAGGTTCGCGCCCTCGAGCGTGAGCAGCGGGAAGAACAGCCACCCCTGGCGACGCGTGATCCAGCGGCGCAGGCCGCGCGCGGTCGCGGCATCCTCGTCGACGAAGGAGATCGTGTCGACCTCGATGTCGGGGTCCTTGCCCACGCGGTTCGGGTTGGCGTGGTGGCGGGTGTGCTTCGACGTCCACCACGACAGGCTGATGCCCACGACGCCGGCAGCGAGCCACAGGGCCAGGCGGTCGTTGGCGCGTCCCGACGCGAAGATCTGCTTGTGCGCCGCCTCGTGGGCGAGGAAGGCGACCTGGGTGAAGAGGATGCCGAGAGCGGCGGCGATCAGCAGCTGGAACCAGCTGTCCCCGAGAAGGACGAAACCGGTGATCGCCCCGCCGAAGCCGAGGGCGAGCACCGTGCCGACCAGCGCATAGAAGCGGCGGGCACGCGTGAGCAGTCCCGTCTCGCGGACGACCTGCGACAGTTCCGTGTACGCCTTGGCCATCGGGGGGAAGTCGGTCGTTCCCTTGTAGGTCTGGCGGATCGGTCCCATCCGGGATTCGATGACGGGTGCAGCCATGGCATGCTCCTCGGTTCTGGGTGACCGCTAAGGCCGGAAGCCATGGGCGGATGCCGAGGACTGAGGTCGACGCTACGTCGTGCATATGCGCATGGGTGCATACACGCTCCTCCCGAGTCCCGGAAAGACGCGGTTCGGCGACCGGGCGCACCGGAGAAGGTCAGACGATTGCCAGCTACGGCCGGTGAGGCGTGGTCAGCGCGCGTGCGTGACCCAGGCCCAGATGGGCGGGCGCCGCCGCCGCGTGGTCGCCTCGCGCGATTGCGTCACGGCGCGCAAGGCCGGCACCGGCTCCGACTCCGGCACCGGCTTCGACTCCGACTCCGACTCCGACTCCGGCTCCGGCTCCGACTCCGGGCCGACTCCGGAAGAGGAGACATCGGGGACGGGGATCGCTCCGCCGCCATCGGCGCCCTGCCGGAGCTCGACCGCGACGGCGACGACGTCTGCCGCCGACGGACGTCGAGCCGGATCGGGGTCCGTCATCGCGGTGAGGAGCACCTCCCACCCGTACCCGAACCGCGAGGGGATGACGGGATCGAAATCGAGAGGCGCGAGAAGGACGTGCTGCGCCGCTCCCCCGAGCACCGGGCTCTCACCGGTCAACGCCTCCACGGCCAGGAGGCCGAGGGCGTAGATGTCGGCGGCGGCGCCGGGCGCCTCCCCGCGCAGTTGCTCCGGCGGCAGGTAGTCCTCGTCGTCGGTGGAAGCGTCGTCGACCGCGGCGCCGGCACCACCGGACAGGAGGTGGGCGACGCCGAAGTCGGCGAGCACCGCGACGAACGGCCGGTGGGCGTTTCGGACGGGACGCAGCAGGATGTGCGATGACGTGAGGTGGTGGTGGACGATGCCCACCTCGTGAACGGCGTCGAGTCCGCGTGCGAGATCCTCGATCAGCCCGGCGACCAGGAGCGGCGCGAGCGGTCCGCCGTCGTCGAGGCGTTCGCGCAGGGATGGACCGTTGATGAACTCGGTCACGAGATAGCCGCGGCCGTCGCGTCCGAGATGGGCGTCGTAGAGCGTGATGAGCGCCGGGTGATCGAGTGCGGCGAGGACGCGGGCCCCCTCCAGCCGACGCGGGGCCTCGGTCGCGGTCGCGGGGTCGAGGGGGAACACCTTCACGACGACGTCGCGCGCGAGGATGTCGTCGCGCGCGCGGAAGACGTGGCCGTCGACCCCCCGGCGGCCGAGGGGCCCCGCGACCCGATAGCGCCCCGCGAAGACCGTGGCGAGGCCCGCAGGCAGTGACGCCGCGGCATCCTGTTCGCGTTGCGCCCGGAGCGCTCGTCGCCCGCCGTCGCCCTGCGCAGCCATGGTCATCGGCTTCTTTCGACACGCGGCGTGATCCGCCGCCCGACGCGCCGCTGCCGCATGAGAAACTCCTCTTGCCCCGAGGGTGTGAGAGACCGCAACGGGCGCACTGTTGGGGGGCGCCCGCCCGTTGCGGTCGCTCAAAGGCTACTGAGTAAAAGCGATTTCCGCTGACGGATGACAGACCGGGCGGACGGGGGCATAATGGACGATCTTCGACGGCGCGCTGAGGCCTTCGCCGCTCTCGGAGACCCGGGACGTCTGCGCATCGTCGATCTGCTCGCGATGGGCGACATGTCGTCGAGCGAGATCGCGTCCGTGCTGGGGATGAAGTCGAACCTCGTCGCCTTCCACGCCAACGTGCTCGAAGACCGCGGGATCGCGCGGCGCGTGCCATCCGAGTCGGACGGGCGTCGCAGCTACCTGCAGCTCGTTCCCGAAGCGTTCTCCGACCTCACCCTCGCCCCACGCAAGGTCCAGGGCCGGGTGCTCTTCGTCTGCACGGCGAATTCCGCCCGTTCTCAACTTGCCCGCGCCATCTGGGAGGCCCACAGCGCGATTCCGGCGGAGTCGGCGGGGACGAACCCCGGCGAACGCGTGCACGCCGGCGCCGTCGCCGCGGCGGTCCGGCACGATCTGCGCCTCGACGACCGCGTCCGCCCCCGGTCCCTCAGCGACGTCGCCCGGCCCGGAGACTTCGTCATCAGCGTCTGCGACCATGCGCACGAGGCCCTCGGCGGTCGCGACGACGTGCACTGGTCGATCCGCGACCCCGCTCGGACCGGCAGCGACGAGGAGTTCGACCGGACGGTCGGCGAGTTGCGCTCGCGCATCGCGCGGGTCGCCCCGCAGCTCACCGCGGCGTGAGGCCTCTTCGAGAGGCCCCGTCCCGCACGCGCCGTCGGGAAGCCCGCCTCACCGGCGTCCGGCATCCCGATCCCCGCCCACCACTCGTGCGGCTGCTCGTTCCTGCGATGACGACGGCGAATTAAGCTGACTCCCACGAGCCGATCGCCACCCGCCCCGCGCTTTCACACCCCTGTCGACGCCGACGCCGCCTCCCGTCGCGGCCGCGATCGGCATCCTGATCCGGAGGTTTCGATGACCCACTCCCCCGCCGCGCGCATGCACGAGGTCAGCGACGAGACTCGCGCCATCGTCGACATGGTGCTCGAGTACTCCCGGGGTCGGCTCACGTCCGAGGACACGCCGCTCGACAAGCCGCTGCCTGCCGCCGAACTGCGGCGCCTCGCGGGCCGCACCATCGACGAGAAGGGCATCGGTGCGCGCAAGGCGCTCGGGATCTTCGAGCACGTCCTCGCCCCCGCGTGCATCACGACCGACGACCCGCGTTACCTCTCGTTCATCCCGAGCGCGCCCACCAAGGCCGCGGCCGCATTCGACCTCGTCGTCTCGGCCAGCGCGCTCTACGGCGGCTCGTGGCTCGAAGGAGCCGGCGCCGTGCACGCCGAGAACGAGGTGCTGCGCTGGCTCGCCGCCGAGTTCGGACTCCCCGAGGGCGCGGGAGGCGTCTTCGTCCAGGGCGGGACGCTGGGCAACCTGTCCGCCCTCGTCGCCGCTCGCGAGGCGGCGCGTGATCGGCTCGCGGATGCCGGCAGCCCCCGCCCCGACGCCTGGCGCGTGGTCTGCAGCGTCGAGGCGCACTCCTCGATCGCCTCCGCGGCGCGCGTGATGGACGTCGAGGTCGTCGGCGTGCCCGTGGGTGCCGACGGCGTGCTGCGCGGAGACGCCGTGCGCGCCGCCCTCGACGAGCACGGTGACAGCGTCTTCGCCGTGGTCGCGACCGCCGGCTCCACCAACTTCGGCATCGTCGATGACATCGCCGACATCGCCCGCGCGGTCCAGGGCACCGACGTGTGGCTGCACGTCGACGGTGCGTACGGACTCACCGGCATGCTCTCCCCGCGGGCTCGGCACCGGTTCGCCGGCGTCGAGCACGCCGACTCCCTCGTGGTCGACCCGCACAAGTGGCTGTTCGCCCCCTTCGACGCGTGCGCGCTCATCTACCGCGACCCCGAGCTCGGCCGCCGTGCCCACACGCAGCACGCCGAGTACCTCGACACCCTCACCGAGACGAGCGACTGGAGCCCGTCGGACTTCGCCGCCCACCTCACGCGCCGCGCCCGCGGGCTGCCCCTGTGGTTCTCGCTCGCCACTTACGGCGCGGCGGTCTACCGCGAGGCCATCACCACCGCGATCGACCTCGCCGAGCGCATCGCCGACGAGATCGACGGACGCGCCGAGCTCACGCTGGTCCGCCGCCCCCAGCTCGGGGTCGTGGTCTTCGAGCGCGTCGGGTGGGCGAAGGCCGACTACGACCGCTGGTCGGCGCAGCTGCTCGATGGGCAGCACGCCTTCGTTACCCCCTCGAGCCACGCCGGACGCGTCAACGCCCGCTTCGCGATCCTGAATCCGCGGACGACGTTCGACGATCTGGTGGGGATCCTCGACACAATGATGTGACGATGCCGCGGCTCGACCCGTGCACGACGGCGGGGATCACGCTCGACACGCCGATGCGCCCGGCCGCCCCTGCGGCGTGTCCGGGGCGGATCCCGCCGCTGTGCTTGCCGTGCATGCGCGGCTCCGCGTCGGCGTCGACGCCCAGCGACGGTCGCGCGGACCGGGAATGCGAAAAGCCCCGGCGAACCGGGGCTTTCTCGACATCTGTAGCGGGAGCGGGGCTTGAACCCGCGACCTCACGATTATGAGTCGTGCGCTCTCACCAACTGAGCTACCCCGCCGCGTGGCATCCGAATACCGAATGCTTGAGCCCCGAGTCAGGATTGAACTGACGACCCCTTCCTTACCATGGAAGTGCTCTGCCACTGAGCTATCGGGGCGTACCCGGATCGCTCCGGGCAACTAGAAGAGAATATCAGACCGAGACACTCTCTTACGAATCGAGGGTCATCCTCCGGCGTGCTGGCGCAGCCAGGCGATCGGGTCGATCGGCGTCGTGCCGTTCTGGAGGATCTCGACGTGGGTGTGCGCGCCGAAGGAGCGACCGGTGTTGCCGGTGCGACCGAGGAACTGACCCACGTGGACCTTCTCGCCCTGCGTGACCTGGAGCGAGCCGTATTGCATGTGGCCGTAGCGGCTCGAGACGAGCTGCCCGTCGATCTCGTGGTCGATCAGCACGGTGACGCCGAAGGCGCCGCCCTGCTCGGTCGCGATGCGCACGGTGCCGTCGGCGATGGCCTGAACGGGCGATCCCTCGCCGGGAACGAAGTCGGCACCCTCGTGGAAGCCGCCGTCGCGCATGCCGAAGCCGTACGAGATGGACACGCCCACGGCGAAGGGCCACTGGATGGGCGCGGTCGGGTCGTTGACGTAGAAGTCGGACGGGCGGGTGATGCCCGAATCGAGAGCCATCTTCGCGTAGGTCGTGGCACTGTAGCCGTCGTCGGCGCGGTCGACGACGCCGGCCTGCGCCTGCGCGGGGGCGACGTAGGCCTGGATCTCGCCGTCGCCGGCGGCGACGTCGCTGCCGCCGACCGCGAGGCGGGTCGTGGCGGACGCGGCCGGGGCCGTGACGCTGTCGGTGCCGCTCGCCGAGGCGAGGGCGCTGACGGGCATGGTCATGCCGACGGTGAGCAGGCCGACGACGCCCATGACGCCCACCGAGAACGACGTGGCCGCGATGCGGCGGACGTTCCGGCGGGTGCGGGGAGCGGCCGCCGCCGCGGCGGGCAGCCCCTCTGCGACAGGCTCATGGGCCGCGACGATCGGCGACTGGATCGCGGTCTCGCCCGTGAAGGCGAAGAGTCGCGCGGCGGTGGCGAACTCGTCGGCCTCGTCCGCGGACGCGGAGGGCGATGCGACGGGCTCGTCGGCGGCGACGGAGGCCGCGAGCGCGGGGACGGCGGCATCCGGGCTCTCGTCGACCGGCTCGGCGGCGACGGCGTCGTCGACGGCGGAGTCGATGATGACCGAGGATGCCGGGCGACGACGCGAGCGGCGGGTGACCGGAAGCGTGATGGGCGAGGTCGGCAGCGAGACCGGGGTGGTGGCCACGTCGCTGTCGGCGCTCTGCAGGATGACGGCGACCTCGTCGGAGCGGCGCTCCTCGACGACGGTGACCTCGAGGGCGTCCGCCTCGTCGGCTGCGGCGCCGTCGGCCGGACCCTCCGCGACAGTGTCGCGGTCGGGCAGCGTCGGCTCGATCGTCGCGGCGATGACGGTCTCCATGACGGCCATCGCGACGTTCTCGATCAGCTCGGGCTGAGAGGCGGCTTCGGCGTCGACGGGGGCCGGATCGGCGGGCTTCGGGGCGGGCTCGTCGACGACCGCGGTGGGTGCTTCGCTCGCGGCGAGACGGCGCATCTCGGCGCGGGTCAATCGCGGAGCGGACTCGGCGGCGGGCGTGGCGAGGGGGCGACGAGACCGCCGGGTCGGGGCGGGCTCAGTCTCGGGGGCTTCTGACGGCAACGCGCGGGGGCTCTCGTGTCGTGTCGCAGGCGCGACGGCTTCGGGCTTTGGGGGCTTGGCCTTTTCCGCAGGTTCGGGTCGCGGAAAAATAACGAACTGATAAACACCCTACCTCGGGCGGTCTGGGAATGCCATGAGCGCCCCGCCTTTTCACCTGTCGTAGTCGAGCAGGGGCTCCAGGCGGTCAAAGAAGGCCGGCCCGGCGGCGATGACCATGCCGTTGCCGGGGCGCCCGCCGGGCGCCCCACCCACCGTGCCGCCCGCCTCCTGCACGAGGAGCGAACCGGCCGCGTGGTCCCAAGGCTGCGTGCCGCGCTCGTAGTAGGCGTCGACGCGCCCCGCGGCCACCGAGGCCAGGTCGAGGGAGGCCGCACCGATGCGGCGCACATCGCGAGCGATCGGCATGACGCGCGCCAGCTGGTCGAGCGCCGGACCGTGGGTCTCGGGGTTGTAGCCGAAGCCGGTGGCCACGAGGCCGCCGGCGGGGCCCACCTCGCTCACCGCGAGACGTCGGTCGCCGAGCCACGCTCCCCCGCCGCGCGAAGCCGTGAACAACTCGCCCGTGACGGGGTTGAAGACGGCTCCGGCGAGCGCCGTCCACGCCGCCGTCTCGGCGGTGCCCTCGACCGCGGCGATGCTGACGGCCCACGCCGGGATGCCGTAGGCGTAGTTCACGGTGCCGTCGATGGGGTCGACGACCCAGGTGATCCCGCTCGTGCCCTCCTCGGCCCCGGACTCCTCGCCGAAGAACCCGTCGTCGGGTCGCTCGCGCGCGAGCTCCGCGCGGATGAACGCCTCCACCTCACGATCGGCGGCGGTGACGATGTCGGCGGCGGCCGACTTGGTCGCGGCCACCGTCACCCCCTCCTGTCGACGGCGATGGGCGAGTTCGCCGGCCTCACGGGCGATGCGCGCGGCGATGTCGAGCAGTTCTGCGGGAAGGGTCATGGCATCCACGCTAGTGCGCCACCCCCTGCGCGGAATTCGTCGCCCTGGTTAGCGTGGGGTCATGACCGCTTCGGATTCTCGCCGGTACGACGTCGTCATCGCGGGGGCCGGGCACAACGCCCTGGTCGCCGCGGCCTACCTCGCCCAGGCCGGGCGCCGCGTGGCGGTGATCGAGAAAGCCGAGGCCGTGGGCGGTGCCGCCGTCTCGGAACGCCCGTGGTTCGGCGTCGATGCCCGCCTGTCGCGCTACTCCTACTTGGTGAGCCTGCTGCCCCAGAAGATCATCGACGACCTCGGGCTGCGGATCACGCTCAAACGGCGTCGGTACTCGTCGTACACACCCGACCCGCGCGATCCGTCCCGCGGGATCCTGATCGACACCCAGGATGCCGAGGCGACCACCGCGTCGTTCGTCCGGACCCTGGGCGACGAGGGCGCCGCCGAGGCGGAGCGGTTCTCGGCCTTCGGCGAGCGCCTCGCCCCGCTGGCCGCGGCGGTGTTCCCGACGATGACGGATCCCCTGCCGACCGCCGAGGAGCTGCGCGCCCGGGTGGGCGACGACGACCTGTGGGACGCGCTGACGACACGGCCCCTGGGCGACCTGCTGCGGCGGTCGTTCGAGAGCGATCTCGTGCGCGGCATCGCCCTCACCGACGGACTCATCGGCACCTTCGCCACCTCCGACGACCCCTCGCTCGTGCAGAACCGCTGCTTCCTGTACCACGTGATCGGCGGAGGGACGGGCGACTGGGACGTGCCCGTGGGCGGCATGGGTGCCATCACGAAGGAGCTCGAGCGAGCCGCGCTCGAGGCGGGCGTCGAGATCTTCACCGGCGTCGAGGTCGTCTCGATCTCGCCCGACGGCGACGTTCACACCATGACCGACCGCTCCGAGGTGTTCCACGGCGAGCTCGTGCTCAGCGGCGTGGGCCGCGCCGCCCTCGACCGATTGCTGTCCGCGGGCGGGAGCGCGACCACGGGCGCCGAGACGCCCGAGGGCGCTCAGGTCAAGGTCAACATGCTGCTGTCGCGCCTTCCCCGCCTGCGCGACGGATCGGTCACTCCCGAGGCCGCCTTCTCGGGGACCTTCCACGTCAACGAGACGATGACCCAGGTGGATGCCGCGTACGCGGCGGCATCCGGAGGGCTCATCCCCGAGCCGCTCCCCGTCGAGATCTACTGCCACTCGCTGACCGACCCGTCGATCCTGGGCGACCACCTCGTCGTGGACGGCGCACAGACGTTGACGATGTTCGGACTGCAGGTGCCGCACCGGCTCATCGCCGACATGGATCCCGTCGCCGCGGGCGCGAAGCTGCTGGCGGCGGCGCAGGCCTCGCTCGAATCGGTCATCGCGGAGCCGCTGCGCGAATGCATCCTCCGCGCCCCCGACGGGCGACTCTGCATCGAGGCGCGCACGACCCATGACCTCGAGGAGTCGCTGAACATGATCGGCGGCGACATCTTCCACGGCGCACTGTCGTGGCCGTGGCTCGACGCCCCCGCGTCGACGCCCGCCGCCCGGTGGGGCGTCGCGACACCTCACCCGCGCGTGCTGGTGTGCGGCTCCGGCGCGCAGCGCGGCGGGGCGGTCAGCGGCATCGGAGGGCAGAACGCGGCGATGGCGGCGCTGGAGATCCTGGAGGGCTAGAGACCGCGCGCCACCGCGATGATCCGGCCGACGGCATCCATCAGGGAGGGCGTGGGCGGCTCGGCATAGCCGAACACGATGCCCCCGGGCAGGTCCGCGGCGGTCCCCGGCACCGCATAGGACGACAGGGGCGAGACCAGGATGCCGAGGGCGGCGAGCGCGTCGACCATCGCCCGCTCCGACGCCGGTGGGGCGTCGTCGAGCAGCACCACCGCGTGCAGCCCACCGTCGGTCGCGGTCAGCGTGACGCCGTCGACCGCGGCGAAGGCATCCAGGAGCAGCCGGCGGCGGTGGCGGTAGTCGCGGCGGCGGCGAGCGGTGTGCCGGGCCAGAGCTCCCTCCGCCAGATAGAGGGCGAGCGCGCGCTGCTGGACCTGCGACACCGGCGGGTCGAGGTCGGTGCGCGCCTCGACGATCCGATCGCGCAGGACACCGGTCGCGACGATCCAGCCGCAGCGCAGCGCCGGACTGAGCACCTTCGACAGCGTGCCGATCGACACCACGTTCGCGGGATCGAGCAGATGCAACGGCGGCAGGGGCATCCGGCCGTGCGGGAACTCGCTGTCGTAGTCGTCCTCGACGACGACCGCGCCGACGCGCGCCGCCCCCTCCAGCAGGCGGGAGCGGGCAGCGGCATCCAGTCGGCTTCCCAGGGGGTAGTGATGGTGCGGGGTCACGATCACGGCGTCGAGATCGTCGTGCGCCTCGAAGGCGTCGAGGTCGAACCCCGTATCGAGCCGGACGGGCAGAAGCACCGCCTCCGCGCCGAGGCGGCCGAGCAGGCGACGGACACGCGGGTAACCGGGGTTCTCGATCCCCACGCGCAGGCGGGAGCCGCGGGGCGAGAGGGAGAGCAGGGTGAGCAGCATCGCGTCGCTCGTGCCCGCGGTGACGATGACGTCGTCGGGTGCGAGGTCGAGGCCGCGGGTGCGCCCGAGGTGGGCCGCGATCGCCGCACGCAGCGCGGGGTCGCCCGTGACATCGGCCACGTCGGGCGCCACCTCGAGCGCGCTCGCCCGACGCCAGGCCGACCGCCACGCGGCGTCGGCGATACCCGCGGTGCCGGGGCGACCGGGACGCAGGTCGACGACCGGGGCGCTCGCCGCGGGCACGGGCGACGTCGACGTGGCGGCGGACGACGCCGCGACCGGGCGCGCGATGTCGGCGACCGCCGTGCCCCCGCCTGGTCGGGCGACGAGATACCCCTCCCCCGCGAGGATCTCGTAGGCCGACACGACCGTCCCGCGCGCGAGCCCGAGGTCGGCCGCGAGCGCGCGTGTCGACGGCACGTCGTCACCGCCGCGGACGCGCCCGGCCAGCACCGCCGCTCGGATCCCACGCGCGAGCTGTTCGTGCAGCGGGACGGGCGCGCTGCGATCCAGGATGCCGACGTCGATCACGACCCGATTCTGTCACCGGTCCACTCGATCGCCGCAGAACCGGACTAGGCCATGATCCACGCGGCGGGGTGAGATCGACCCATGACCGATCTGCCCCTGACGACCCTGACCCGTGTGCGCCGCGGAGCCCACCACCAGGTCACCGACCGCGCAGCCTTGTACGACGTGATCGACGGCGCCCTGTCCGCCACTCTCGCGATCGTGCGCGACGACCGCCCGATCGCCCTCCCGGTCGGCATCGGCCGCGACGGCGACGACCTCCTCGTGCACGGGTCGACCGGCAGCGACTTCTTCCGCCGCCTCGCCGCGGGCGCGCCCGTCTGCGTCACGGTGACGCACCTGATGGGGCTGAAGTACGCGCGCTCCCTGTTCGACAGCTCGATGCGGTACCGGTGCGCGGTCGTGCACGGCGTGGCATCCGTCGTTCCGCCCGAGGAGAAGGAGGCGGCTCTGCTCGCCCTGTCGGAGCACCTCATGCCCGGGCGCAGCTCCGACGTCCGGCCGATGAACGCCCGCGAGCTCGCTGCGACGATGGTGCTGCGCATCCCCCTCGCCGAGGCGAGCGTGAAGGACAACGCCGGGTCGCTCGTCGAGGAGGACGACGACGGCGAGGATCGCCGCGTCTGGGCGGGGATGCTGCCGCTGCGGGTCGTCGCCGGAGAGCCGGTGACGTCGGCGCAGACGACGGAGGGGACGCCGGTCCCCGCCTCGGTGCGCCGCGCGGCGGAGCGCATCGCGGCGTCGGGCATGGCGTAGCCGCGACCGGACACGGGAAAGGCGGGGCCGCCCCGGAGAAAGGAGCGACCCCGCCTTCGACGACGTTCAGCGGCGGACGAGGGGCGGCACCGCGTACCGGCGGGGCGTGCCGAACCGGTGCGCGGTGATCGACACGGCCTGCTCGCGCAGGAACGGCAGCAGCTCGACGTGTCCGGCTCGCGTGACCTCGCCGGCGTAGACCGCGACAGACGGCGACCCTCCCGTGGCCTCGGCGACGGCGAGCGTCGAGCCGCCCAGCAGGCGCACGCGCCCGCCGGTGCGCGCGAGGCGCGCCGCGCGGCGAGCCCAGTCCGCGGCGTCCTCCACCGCGGCACGGACGCCCACGCCCTCGAGCCATGCGCGCACGGCGGGCGACAGCTCGGCGGCGGCGCTCACGGTCACGACGGAGCCCGCCCGCACGCCCGCCGCGACCACGCGCACGAGGGCGGACGCCGACGCGTCCTCGACCCGCACGGTGACCGGCACGGCGGCGTAGCGCAGCACGTTCTGCTCCGACTCCAGCGCGGTCACGTCACGGGCGAGCGAGAACTCCTCGGCCCACGCGGCGGCGTCGCTCGCGAGCGCCTCGGCGAGCCAGTCGCGGTCGGCGGCGGGCACGGCGGCCAGCGCCGGAGCGGCGAGGGCGTCGGGCGTGCGAGGCGTCGAGGTCTCGGCATCCGCCCACGTTCCGAACCCGAAGAGGTAGTGCGGTCCGCCGGCCTTCGTGCCCGCGCCGACGGCCGACTTCTTCCACCCGCCGAACGGCTGCCGCTGCACGATCGCGCCGGTGGTGCCGCGGTTGACGTAGACGTTGCCGGCTTCGATGCGCGCGAGCCAGGTGTCGATCTCCGCGGAGTCCAGCGCGTGCAGCCCCGAGGTGAGGCCGTACTCGATCGCGTTGACGATCTCGATCGCCTCGTCCAGCGTCTCGGCGGTCATGATGCCGAGCACGGGTCCGAAGTACTCGGTGCGGTGGAAGGCGCTGCCGGGCTGGACGCCCTCGCGGATGCCGGGGCGCCACAGCGAGCCGTCGTCGTCGAGCTTCTTCGGCTCGACCACCCAGCGCTGGCCGGGCTCGAGGGTCGTGAGCGCCTGCAGGAGCTTGCCGTGCGCCGGCTCGATGAGCGGCCCGACGCGCGAGGCCTCGTCCCACGGCATCCCGACCTCGAGCGAGGTGACCGCGTCGACGAGCTGGTCGCGGAAGCGACGCGAGCGCGCCACCGAACCGACGAGCACGACGAGGGATGCCGCCGAGCACTTCTGCCCCGCGTGTCCGAACGCCGACATCGCGACGTCCTTCGCCGCGAGGTCGAGGTCGGCGCTGGGCGTGACGATCACGGCGTTCTTGCCGCTCGTCTCGGCGAGCAGCGGCAGGTCGGGGCGGAACGAGCGGAACAGCTCGGCCGTCTCGTAGGCGCCGGTCAGCACGACCCGCTCGACGGCGGGGTGGGTGAGGAGCTGTCGTCCGAGGTCGTTCTCGGACACCTGCACGAGCTTCAGCACCTCACGCGGCACGCCGGCCTCCCACAGCGCTTCGACCATGACGGCCCCCGAGCGCTCGGCCAGGGCCGCGGGCTTGATGACGACGGCGGATCCGGCGGCGAGCGCCGCGAGGGTCGAGCCGGCGGGGATCGCGACGGGGAAGTTCCACGGCGGCGTTACCACGGTCATACCGACCGGGGTGAAGGTCGCGCCGTCGACGGTCTCGAGGGTGCGCGCCTGCTCCGCGTAGTAGTGGGCGAAGTCGATCGCCTCCGACACCTCGGGGTCGCTCTGCTCGATGACCTTGCCGCACTCGGCGCCCATGACCTCGAGCAGGTCGGCGCGGCGCTTCTCGAGCGCATCTCCGGCGCGGTGCAGGATCTCGGCGCGACCGGCGGCCCCGAGCGCGCTCCACGACGCGGCGGCGTCCGCGGCATCCTGGATGATCGCGTTCAGCGCGGTCTCGTCAGTGACCGTGTGGTCGGCGATGGTCTGCGCGCCGAGGGTCGACTCCTCCATGCGAGCGACGATCGCCCGCGACCAGTCGCGGTTCGCCTCGATCGCCGGGTCGGAGTCGGGGGTGTTGCGGAAGCCGTGAATCGGCGCGGGGGCCGCGGCAGCAGTGCGGTCCTGCACGCGGTTCGATGCGGGAACGCCCTCGGGCATGTCGGCGAGGGATGCCAGGAAGCGGTCGCGCTCCCGGGCGAACAGAGCCGCATGGGTGTCGAGGTCGAAGACCGCCGACATGAAGTTCTCGCTCGACGCCCCCTCTTCGAGGCGGCGGATCAGGTAGGCGATCGCGACGTCGAACTCCTGCGGGTGCACGACGGGGGTGTAGAGCAGGATCGAACCGACCGTGCGACGCACGACGGCCTGCTGAGCGGTGGCCATGCCGAGGAGCATCTCGACGTCGATGCCGCCGGTCACGCCGCGGCGCTCGGCGAGGAGCCAGGCGAGGGCGACGTCGAAGAGGTTGTGCCCGGCGACGCCGATCCGCACGTTCGCGGTGTGCTCGGGGCGCAGCGCGTAGTCGAGCACGGCCTTGTAGGAGGCGTCGGTCGCCTGCTTGGACGGCCAGGTGGCGAGCGGCCAGTCGTGCACGTCGGCATCCACGCGTTCCATCGGCAGGTTCGCGCCCTTGACGACGCGCACCTTGATGTGGGCTCCCTCGGATGCCACCCGCGCGGCGGTCCATTCCTGCAGGCGGATCATCGCGGCGAGCGCGTCGGGGAGGTAGGCCTGCAACACGATGCCGGCCTCGACGCCGTGGAACTCGGGCTCGCCCAGCAGCGTCTCGAAGACGGCGAGGGTGAGGTCGAGGTCTTTGAACTCCTCCATGTCGAGGTTCAGGAACGTGCCCGTCTCCTTCGCGACCCGGTACAGGGGGCGCAGGGCCGCCACGGCATCGGCGACGGCCGCGTCGAACGCCCACGGCGTGTGCGGGGCGACGGTGGACGACACCTTGATCGAGACGTAGTCGACGTCGTCGCGCGCGAGAAGCTTGCGGGTGCCGGCCAGACGACGCGCGGCCTCCTTCTTACCGAGGATCGCCTCACCGAGCAGGTTCACGTTGAGGCGGATGCCGTCTCCCCGGCCGCGGATCGAGGTGATGGCCTCGCCGAGCTTGCGGTCGGTGGCGTCGACGATGAGGTGGCGCACCATCGAGCGCAGCGCCGTCCGCGCGGCGGGGACCACGACCTGCGGCAGGATCGGCGCGGCGAAGGCGCCGAGACGGATCGCGGCCTTGAGGTGCAACGGGAGGAACCCGGGGATGAGCGGGGTGAGCGCCGCGAGGTTGCGCGCGGCGACGCGCACGTCCTCGGGACGCACGACGCCGTCGACGAATCCCACCGTGAAGTCGAGGCCGTGCGGGTCGCGCAGCACGCCGGCCAGGCGCTGGGCCGAGACATCGACCGGCTCCTCCCGGCTCTCGGCGAGCCAGCGGCGCACGAGGGCGATCGCCTCATCGGCGAGCTCGGCGGGCGACACGAGCTCCTGCGGCGACGGCGGTGCGGGGGTGGTGCCGGACGTGGTGTCGGGGACATCGGTGAGCGACATGGCGATCCTTCCTCGGATGCTCTCAGCATGGGGTTCGCATCCGTTCGAGAAAAGCGATGAATACTGACGCATACTGATCGAGAGAACCGAAGGGATGCCGTGTTCGATCTGCGCCGACTCCGCTTGCTGCACGAACTGTCGGTGCGGGGCACCCTCGCGGCCGTCGCCGAGGCCCTGTCGTACAGTCCGTCGACCATCTCGCAGCAGCTCGCCCTGCTCGAGAAGGAGGCGGGGGTCGCGCTGCTCGAGCCCGACGGACGGCGGGTGCGCCTCACCGCGCAGGGCGCCGCTCTGGCCGCGCATGCCGCCCGCATGCTCGCCGCCGACGAAGCCGCTCGCGCCGAACTCGAACGCATGCGGCCATCGCTCGCCCCGGTGCGAGTGGCCGTGATGCAGTCCGCGGCGCACGGTCTGCTCCCGCGCGCCCTCGACGCCCTCGCCGCCAGCGAGCCGCAGCTGCGCGTCGAGGTGGCCGAGCTCGCCCCCGAGGAGGGACTGTTCGAGGTGGCCGCCCGCCGCTTCGACCTCGCCGTCGCCGAGCAGTACCCGGGTCACACCCGCGAGCATCGCGAGGGCCTGGAACGCGGACTCCTCGGACGGGATGCCATCCGCCTGGCCGTCGCGCCGGGCGATGCGGCGCACCGGCTCGAGGATCTCCGCGACCGCGCGTGGGTGATGGAACCGGTGGGCACCGCCGCTCGTCAGTGGGCCACCCAGCAGTGCCGGGCGGCGGGGTTCGAGCCCGACGTGCGGTTCGAGATGGCCGATCTCACCGCGCACGCGCGGCTCGTGGCATCCGGTCACGCCGTCGGCATGATCCCCGACCTCGTGTTCGCGGGTGAGGCGCCTCCCGTGCGACTCGTGGACCTGCCGGGCGAGCCCCGACGCGAGGTGTTCACGGCCGTGCGCCGCGGAACCGCCGACCGCCCCGGCGTCCGTGCGGTGCGCGCGGCGCTGCAGGTGGCGTACGACCGGGGCGGACGGTGAGACGCACCCGGGTCGCAGACGCGCACTCCCCTCGCAGAAGTCCGCCGCGGCCCGGTGAGGACGCGCGCATCTGCGAGGGGAGCCGAGCGCCGCTTACTTCGTCAGGGCGATCTCGTTCGGCGTCTGCGCGAGCGTCACGCTCTTCACGACCTCGCCGGTGGTGAGATCGACCGCGTGCACGGTGTTCTTCGCCGGCTCGGTGACGTAGGCGATGTCGCCCGAGACTTTGATGGCGGGGTGGGCGTCCTGCCACTCGACCGGGCCCTCCCAGGCGTCGATCACCGGGAAGGCGTCGGTGAACTCCCCCGTCGCCGGGTCGAGCACGTGGATCGCACCGTCCGACGAGAGCACGTACGCGAGCTCACCGGGACCCCGCGCGACGTCGCGGAAGGTGTACTCCGCGCCCTCGGGCATGTCGATCACGCGCTGGGTCTTCGCGGCGGTGTCGATCAGCGCCACGCGGTGCAGCAGGTAGCCCTCGGCATCCCGGTCGTCCTTGTAATCGCCGACGACGAGGGCGCTGTTCTCGCTCACGTAGGCGTTGCCCATGCGGCCGTAGGGCTGGTCGGGGGCGGTGAGCTTGGTGAACGCACCGTCGTCGAACACGAGCGCGCCGTTCTCGCAGCCGAACACGACGACCTCGTCCTTCGCGGTGCCCTCGCCGTGCACGCCCGGACAGTCGGCGCTCTCGGCGATGGTGGAACCCGCGGCATCCTTCGCGACGACGCCCGTGCGGCCGTCGGCGGTGCCCACGGTGGTGAGGAACGTGCCGTCCTCCAGCACGATCGAGACACCGTGGTGCGCCTCGACGCCGGGGACGGTCTGCACCGCGGGAAGAGAATCGGTGGATGCCAGGAGGGCGTCGCTGTCGAAGATCGTCGAGTCGCTCGTGCCGTCGGCGTAGAGCACGGTCGTCCCGCCGTGGGTGACGACGTGACCGGGCTTGGACGCCTCGAACACGAGGTCGGTGAGCTCCGGCTCGACGCCGGAGGCGCCGGCATCCAGCACCTGGAAGCCCGCGCTCGTGGTGACCATGACGTGACGGCCGTCGCCCGCGGGGTTGAGCCGGGTGAACTCCTCGCTCGGCATGTCGCCGAGGGTCTCGAGGGTGTCGCCGTCGAGCACGAGGATGCCGCCGGGGTACGACAGGGCGACCCGGGTCGCCGCGTCGGCGGGGGCGCTCGACGCGGGGGCGGCCGAACCGGCGCCGCCCGCACAGGCGGACAGGCCGACGGTCGCGCCGACCGCGAGCGCGAGCAGGCCCGCGCGGCGGAAGGAGGAAGTGCGCATGTGATTTCTCTCTCTCAGGTGGTGACCGGTCGCTTACGGCGACAGGCCGGTGGCGATGCGCTCCGTGTTGACGCGCATCATGGTCAGGTAGTCGGGGGCGTCGCCCGCGGCGTCGGTGAGCGACTCGGTGAACAGCTCGGTCACCTCGACCCGCCGATCGGCCTCGTCGGCGAGCGCGCGCACGAGTCGATCCGGTGACGACGACTCCGCGAAGATCGTCGGCACTCCCGCCGCATCGATCGCCGCGACCAGGTCTGCCAGGTCGCTCGCACTCGGTGCGGCGAGGGTCGTGCCGCCGGGGATGACCGCCCCGATCACGCGGAATCCGAACCGATCGGCGAGATAGCCGAACACGTGATGGTTGGTCACCAGCGCCCGCCGCTCGGCCGGGATGGCGGCGAACGCGGCCGTCATGTCGGCATCCAGCGTCGCGAGCTCGGCGCGATACGCGGCGGCGTGGTCGGCGACGGCGGTCCCGCCGAACTCCTCGAGCACCGGCGACAGGGCGTCGACGACCGCGATCATCTGCGCGGGGTCGGTCCAGAAGTGCGGGTCCTCAGCGCCGTCGGCGTCGGTCGAGCTGTAGGGCAGCACCTCGACGGCGTCCCCCGCGACGAAGGTCGCGACGCCGTCGGCGGACGCGGCGTCGAGGTGCTGCTGCAGCCCCTCTTCGAGCCCCAGGCCGTTGGCCACGAGCAGGTCGGCCGAGCGCATGCGGGCGGCCTCGGCCGCCGAGATCTCGAACGAGTGCGGATCGGCGCCGGGGCGCATGAGGGTCAGCACCTCGACCTCGTCACCGGCCAGATGCGAGACGACGTCGCCGAGGATGTTCGTCGTCACGACGACCAGCGGGCGGTCGGATGCCGCTCCCCCGGCGCACCCGGTCAGCGCGAGCAGGGCGGCGGTCAGCGCCGCGGCGAGCGCCCGTCGCCCCGTCATCGGCCCGTCTCCGCGACGAAGAGCGGAACATCCTCGGGCGTGAACTCCCGCGCGACGCGCGCGCCGGCGGCGAAGTCGAGCTCCCACAGGCGACCCTCCGCGGGGCCGTTGAGGTAGGCGCGCTGCTGATCGGCGATCAGCGACACCGGGTTCCCGGCGGCGAGGCTCGCGCCCACCAGCGGTACGGATGCCGCCCGCAGCTCCCCCGTCTCGCCGTCGAGCACGAGCACACGCCCGTCCGCCGTCAGAGCGAGCAGGTGGGCGTCCTTGTCGTCGACGGCCGTGGCCTGCACGACCGGCTCGGCCGTCGGCACGAGGTTCCAGGTGCGCTCTCGGGTGTCGAGCATCCAGACGCCCGCCTCCCCGGCGGGGGCGGCGACGGTCGGGCGGCCCTCGCGGTTGGCGAAGACCGTCGCGCGCGGCGCGGTCGTCCCCGCGGGGTAGGCGATCCGCTCGATGACCGGGCCCGCATCGGCGACCGTGACGAGGAGCGCCCCGTCGCGGCATCCGATGACCGCTCCGACCCGCGTGGTGATGGTGCCGGCCGGGTCGATGCACGGGGTGGGTGCGCCCACCTCGTCACCGTCGGCCGCGTGCAGGGTCACCTCGCCCGCCGAGGCGACGGCGGCGAACGATCCGACGGGGACGACCAGGCCCCCTCCGGCGGGACGCTCGAGCCGGAACCGCTCGACGACCTCGCCCTTCGACAGCGCCTCGGTGTCGAGGAGCACCGCCTCGCCCGAGGCGGGGAAGAACAGCCCCGTACCTCCCGTCGTCGACGAGTTCGACGTCGCCACGGTCGCCACTCCCCGTCCCTCGACGGAGCCGAGCACCCGCGCCTCGGCCCGGTAGTAGTGGAAGTGGTCGACGTGGTCCCAGGTCCACACCCCGCTGTCCACGATCGAGACGCCCTCGTCGTCGGCGGCGAACAGGTACCGCCCGTCGGAGTGCACCGAGGAGGGCGCGCGCACGCTGCCGATCTCGACGGTCGTCTCCTCGAGCAGGTCGAGGTGCGAGACGCTCCCTGCGGCGTCGATGGTCGTGAGGCCCAGGGCGGGTTCGGCGAGCTCTGCGGCGCCGTCGATCGCGCCGTGGGTGTCGGCGGAGGGCTCCGGGGCGGGCGCGGCCGGAGCGGCGCAGCCGGTGAGGACGAGGAGACCGAGAGCGCCCAGGAGGGCGCAGCGGCGGGGGGCGGAGAGCATGGGGGGCCTTCGGGTCAGACGGAAAGAGGAATGGGGGATGCCGCGCGGCGGCGGACGGCGTCGACGGTCGCGCGGAGCACCCACGACAGCCCGGCGCCGGCGATCGCGGTCGCGGCGATGGTGGCGCCCGCGGCGGTGGCCCCGTGCCAGGAGACGAGCAGGCCCACGGCGACGGCGGCGGAGCCCACGACGGCGGCGAGCAGCATGGTCGTCGGGATGCGCGCGGTCCACTGCCGCGCCGCCACCGCGGGGGCGACGAGCAGACCCACCACCAGGAGCGAGCCGACCGCCTGGTACGACGCGACCACGGCGAGGGTGACCAGGCCGACGAGCACCGTCTGCGCGATCCGGGGACGCAGCCCCAGCACCGTCGCGACGCGCTCGTCCACGGCGGCGGCGACGAGTGCGCGATGGGCAAGCACCGCCGTGGCCACGCCGATCGCGGCGGCGATCGCGAGCACGACGAGATCGTCCGCGCCGACCGCGAGGATGTCGCCGAACAGGATCGCCGTGGCATCCGTCGCGAAGCTCCCCGCGTGCGAGATGACGATCACACCGAGCGCCAGCATGCCGACGAACAGCAGCCCGATGCTCGTGTCGTACGAGAGCTTCGCCCGGCGCTGGAGGGCGCCGATACCGAGGCTCATCACGATGGCACTCGCGGCCGCACCGAACAGCACCGGCACGCCCGCGACGGTCGCGAGGGCGACGCCGGGGAGCATCCCGTGGGCCAGCGCCTCGCCCAGGAAGGCCATCCCCCGCACGATCACCCAGGTACCCGCCACCGCGCACAGCACGGCCACGAGGACGCCGCCCCACAGGGCACGCATCACGAAGTCGAGGGAGAAGGGATCGGTGAGCCAGGACACGATGTCCGACCGTAGCGTTAAGTGATAACGATTCTCAAACTCGTATGATGGATGCCGTGCACCCCCCTTCCGAACCCGTCGCCGCCCTCACCGCCCACGCCGTGCGCGTGTCGTTCGGCGACACGACCGCACTCGACGGAGTGGGGCTCGTCGTGGCGCGCGGCCGTCTCACCGTGATCGTCGGCGCCAACGGCGCCGGCAAGTCGACGCTGCTCGAAGTCCTCGCGGGGGCTCGCGAGCCGTCGTCCGGGCGCGTCGAAACCCACGGGTCCTCACGCTCGTTCGTCCCGCAGCGCGCGGCGGTGGGCGAGCACCTCCCCTTGACCGTGCGCGACGTCGTGACGATCGGCGCATGGGGACGAACGGGGCCCTTCCGCCGCCTGCGGCCCGCCGACCGCACAGCCATCGACGACGCCCTGCGCCGCCTCGACATCGTGGATCTCGCGCGGCGCCCCTTCGGCATCCTGTCGGGCGGCCAGCGGCAGCGGGCCCTCCTCGCCCAGGGGCTCGCCCGCGGCGCCGACGTCCTGCTGCTCGACGAACCCACGACCGGCCTCGACGCGGCGAGCGCGAAGCTCAACCGGACGGCCGTCGCCCGCGAGATCGAGCGCGGAGCCACGGTCGTGTGCGTCAGCCACGACCAGCGCCTCATCGCCGCCGCCGATCACGTCGTCGAGCTGACCGACGGCCGCGTCGTGCGCAGCGGGGTCGAAGGCGTCAGCTTCGAGCGCGAACGCGCTCGGTGATGCGCGCGAGCATCTCCGCGGCGGCGGCAGCGACGTCGGCCGGCTCGGAGCGCACGGCCTCTTCGACCTCGCGGGGGAAGCGTCGCAGCGCCACCCACGGCTCGTCATCCATGTCGACCTCGAGGTAGATGTGGTTGACGCGGCGATCCTCGGCGTCGAGTTCACGTCGCAACAGGCCACGGCCGATCAGGCGATCGACGAGCGTCGTGACACCGGCGGCGGTGACTCCGAGATGCGCGCGCAGGTTGGACGGGCGGATACCGGGCTCTTCGGCGATGCACGACATGGCCGACGCCTCGAGTTCGCTGACGTTCAGGTCACGACGCGCGCGGGCGATGGCCTCGTCGCGGGCCGCGACGTAGTCGTCGAGCGCCGAGAGCAACGCAGAGGGAAGCGACATGTCGACCCCCCTCCGAGTGCGATCCGGCCGATCGCTCGACTCCACTCTAGTGAGGAATCCGAATATTTCGCGAAGATAATTAACAGCGTGAAATACGTGGTACGTTAGAAGTCAACGCGACCCGACCACTCGACGAAGGAGATCATCATGGCCACGCTGTTCTACGGTTCCGACACCGCCCCCATCTCCCTCCCCGATCGCCTGATGGGCTACATCAAGGTGATCACGTCGACGAAGCTGCGCCGCGGGGAGTCTTTCACGCTCACCTGGACCGGCACCGACGAGGAGAGCGGCCGCTCGACAATCTGGCTCCAGCCCGCCATCCCCCTGCGCTTCGTCTTCGAGTCCCCCGAGCCCGAGCAGCTCGTCGGCGATTACCTCCGCTCCTTGGCCGATCAGGCGAACGCCGCTTCCGGCCTCGTCGTGGACACCCGCACGTGGGAGGCCGCCGAACAGGCATCCCGTACGCCGGTCCACTCCGCTCGCGCGGCTGCAGCCGGCCGCCCGGTGCGAGCCGCCTGATACCACGCTTCGCCACCCGGCGCCGCACGCCCCCCACGCCCTCCATAATGTGGGGGGCGTGTGACATTCATGCGCCTGAATCGAGGTGACGGATGCCGGTACGAAAGCTGCTCGACAAGGCGCTGCTCGAGGCGTGGCTGACGGACTTCCGCGGCCTCGGCTACCTCACCGGCAGCGACATCCGTGTCCTGGAGCAGGATGACGACGCCGATCCCGACGCCGACATCGGTCTGATCGTCGTCGACCTGAGCAACGCCAAGACGATCACCTACCTGCAGCCGATCGCGGGTGGCGACGGCACGTGGAAGGCGACGATGGAGGCACGCGACGCCACCATCGAGCTCGGTGCGGTCGAGCTCGTCAACCTCGGCAACGAGGTCAACGTCCTCGGCGCGCTCGTCGCGTTCCTCGAGACCAAGTCGAAGGCGCTGCTCGCCGCCTGTTGACGGGCGATGCGTCGCCGCGGGGCGGCGGACGCGGAGTCTCCGCGTCGTCGAGTCCCGATCTCGCGTCGCCCCGTCGCCGTGCGCGCGTCCGCGCGGACGATCCCCGCTCGGGAAAAGAAAAACCCCTCCGCGAGGAGGGGTTTGTTCTTCCGGTGGCGAGTGAGGGATTCGAACCCCCGAATGCAATGCAGTCTGATTTACAGTCAGATCCCTTTGGCCGCTTGGGTAACTCGCCAGATGCGCACCCGCCCGGCTTTCTCAGTCGACCAGAGGCGCGAGAAACCACTCTACTATCCCCGGAGGGGTGCCTCAAACCACGCGCGCCGTCACTCGGGCGTCCGCAGCAGTGCTCCCTCGTGTCGGCAGGTGGCGGCGGCCACGTCCATGGCGCGCGAGAGCACGGCATTCCACTCCTCCGCCGTCGCGGGCAGGCGGTCGCGCACGAGGGCGGCGGTCGTGGCGAGCACGGCGTCGCCCCCTCCCATCGTGTCGACGATGCGGCCCGGCAGTTCGGAGATCCCCCGCGACACCGAGGTGCCGTCGGCGTCGATCGCCGCTCCCCCGGCGCCGTACGTCGCCAGCACCGCGCCGACGCCGAGGGCGACGAGCTTCTCGCGGAGCTGCTCGAGCGGCGCGTCATAGAGCAGACGCGCATCGTCCTCGCCGACCTTCACGAGCAGCGCTCCGGATGCCGCCTTCTCGAAGCCGCGGACGAACTCGGTGCGATCGTGGAGCATGCCGCTGCGGGGGTTCGGGTCGATCGCGAGGGGCGTCGACGGCGAGGCCGTGGCATCCACGAGCAGGTCGGTCTGCTCGCGATCGTCGAAGGGGAAGCAGCTCACGACGACCATCGGGGCGGCGGCGATCGCGGCGTGCTCGGCGTCGCCGTACGAGACGCGGCGGTTCTGGGCGGCGTCGTTGAACACGTACTCGGGCTCACCACCCGGCGAGCGCGTGCTGACAGCGCGCGACGTGCCGTGCTCCGACGGGCTCGCGAGCAGCTCGACGTCGTACTGCTCGAGGTAGCGGCGGATCTGCTCCCCCGCGTCGTCGTCTCCGACCATGGCGATGAGGGATGCCGGCACTCCGAGCCTCGACAGGCCCACGGCCACGTTGAGCCCCGCTCCGCCGACGAACTCGCGCACGCCCGTCTCGTCTCGCAGCTCGTCGATGAGGGCGTCGCCGATCACGACCACGCGTCCGGTCACCGGGTCACCTCCGCGGCATCGAGCACGCGCGAGACGAACTCCTCGGTGCGGCGCTTGGTGCCGTCGATCTTGCGGTCGACGCTCGCGCGGATCTCGCTGGGGGCGAGCGGGGCCGCGAGGCGCACCGTCTCGTGACACGACAGGTCGGCGCAGATGTAGGTGCCGACGGTGTCGCCGTGCTCTCCCGCCTCGCCGGCCTTGCGCGCCGTGAACAGCGACACCTGGTCTCCGGGCTGCATCGTGTGGCAGAGGTTGCACATCGCCGACCGCGCGCGGGACTGCCCCTCGGCCGCCCGCAGCACGACAGCCGTGGGCTCGCCGTCGTGCTCCGTGAGCACGTAGCCGCGCCCGCGCGTGCGGGGGTCGCGCCACGCGAGGAAGTCGAGGTGGTCCCAGTCCGCCAGCAGGAAGTCGTGGGGTAGGGCGATGATCCGCAGCTCGTCGGGGGTGGCGTTGACGAACGCGTCCCTGACCTCGTCTTCGGTGAGTGCTCGCATGGCATCCGAGTCTACGAGCGACACGGAGCCGTGGCGCCTGCCGGTCTCACTTCGTCACCGTCACCCAGGCCCGTTCCGTGTCCGAATCGACGGTGAGCACGACCTGCACGGTGCCCGACAACCCGACGCCGTACGTGTTCCCCTGCGGCGCCGAGGAGTCGCACCGGAACGTCCCGCTGGTCAGCACGGCACCCTCCCCGTCCGGGGTGGAGTCGCGCAGCGCATACGTCATCCGTTCCCCTCCTTCGCATTGGCCCGAGACCGTCAGCGCGTCGCCCGCGTCGAAGGCGTCGGAGAGCACGGTGTCGGTGGTGTTCACCCCGTCGACCACTTCGAAGACGGCACGGGCGACCTCGGCGGGCCCGGCGGAAGGCACCGCGTACGGACGGGGGGTCTGCGACACCGGCGTGGCGGTCGGCGCCGGGGAAGGCTCGGTCGCCGGTTCGGCGTCGGGTGCGCACCCCGCGGCTCCGATCACCACCAGAGCGAGCACGGTCAGGACGATGGGTGTTCCACGCACGGCCATCACCCGACGCTAGGCGCGACCGCGCCGGGTGTCGAGGCGCTGTGCATTCGAGGGACACGACGTCCAGCCCCGGGACGCCACTCCTGCGCGCCGGTACCTTTGGATCATGGCTGACTCATCGTTTGACATCGTCTCCAAGATCGACCGGCAGGAAGCCGACAACGCCCTCAACCAGGCGCACAAAGAGGTCGAGCAGCGCTACGACTTCAAGGGCACCGACGCCTCCATCGCGTGGAGCGGCGAGTCGATCGTCATCAAGGCGAACTCCGAGGAGCGCGCGAACGCCGTGCTCGACGTGTTCCAGACCAAGCTCATCAAGCGCGGCATCTCGCTCAAGAGCCTCGACAGCGGCGAGCCGGTGCAGAGCGGCAAGGAATACCGCATCACCTCCACGCTGAAGGAGGGCATCTCGCAGGAGAACGCGAAGAAGATCGGCAAGATCATCCGCGACGAAGGCCCCAAGGGCGTGAAGTCGCAGATCCAGGGCGACGAGCTGCGCGTGCAGTCGAAGTCGCGCGACGACCTGCAGGAGGTGCAGCGCCTTCTCAAGGCCGCCGACCTCGACGTCGACCTGCAGTTCACGAACTACCGCTGAGCCCGTCCGCGGGGAGGATGACATGGCCGTCCGCGTCGATCTGAACATCTCCCTCGACGGCGTCGCCGCGCCCGCCGATCCGACGCCCGAGAACCCCATGGGCGCGGACTGGGGCCGGCTCGTCGAGGACTACATGGCGACGCGCACGTTCCGCGCGCGCGTGTTCGGCGACGCTTCCGGTGCCGGTACCACCGGGATCGACGACCGCTATGCCGCCGCGTACTTCGAGGGCATCGGCGCAGAGGTGATGGGGGCCGCGATGTTCGGCCTCCATTCCTTCCCCGACGACCCCGACTGGCGCGGATGGTGGGGCGACGAACCGCCGTTCCGTGTGCCCGTCATCGTGCTGACGCATCGACCGCGCGAGCCGATCTCGTTCGCCAACGGCACGCGCTTCGAGTTCTCGTCGGAGGCGATCTCGGCTGCCGTCGCCCGAGCACGCGATCTCGCCGACGGCGCCGATGTCCGTGTCGGCGGCGGACTCTCCACCGTCCGCGCCGCCCTGGCCGCCGGCCTCGTCGACCGCCTGCATGTGGCGGTGCGCCCCGTGATCCTCGGTCGCGGCGGCCGCTTGTGGGACGACCTCCCCGGTCTCGACACCGGCTACACGGTCGCCTCGGAGGTCGCGGAGAGCGGCGTCGTCCACGTGACCTTCTCGCGATGAGCCGGCCGCTCGACCCCCTGACCTGCCCGACGTGCGGCGATCCGTTGCGCTTCGAGATCCTCGACGACGAGCGCTTCCTCGTCGCGTGGTCGTGCGTGAACTGCGGCCTGATCCGCACGACCGAGCCGGTGTGACCGTGCCGCGGGCGCGACGAGAACCGACGCCCGGGCCGGCCGTCAGTTGATGATCTCGGCGTTCTCGTCGCGCAGCGTCATCAGGCGCTCGCGCCACGAAGCCAACGCCTCGGGGGTGAGTCGCGTCCAGTCGTCGCGCTCCGCGAGGATGCGCAGAGGGGACGTGGTGCGGAACGAGCGGGTCGGGTTGCCCGGGAACTTCTTGTCGGAGACGTTCGGGTCGTTCTCGAAGGCTCCCAGTGGTTCGACCTCGTAGACGCGGGGTGGCGCGTCTCCGGGGATGATCTCGGCGGCCAGGCCGGCCCCGTCGAGCAGCGCCGTGAAGTAGACGTGGTTCATCACGATCTCGGGGCGGTAGTTCGACCGGAAACCGGGGGTGAGGAGGTCGCCCACGCCGAGAGCCGCCTTCGTGCCGTGAAAGAACGGACCGGGGTCGAGCACGTCATCCATTCCGTGAGTGTCGCACGTTGCGTGGCGAACGCGCGTCAGTACGTCAACGCCGCCAGGACGGCATCGGCGATCGCCCGGTGCCCGGCGTCGTTCGGGTGGAACTCGTCGCCCGCCCCGGCGAAGGTGTCGCGCCCCGCGGGCCCGTGGAAGTCCGCGTTCGCGAACGGTTCGGCGAGCGACACGTACACGCCGGCGCGCGCGGCGCACGTGCGCGAGACGACCTCGTCGTAGGCCCCGCCGTCGGCGGTCCAGGTGCCGAGGCACACGAGCCCGGCCCGGGGGGATGTCGACCGGATGCGATCGAGCAGGCTCGCGTACTGCTGCTCGAAGTCGGCGAGAGGGGTCGGCACGCCGACGTCGTTGGTGCCGAGCTCGACGACGGCGACTCCGACGTCGGCGGGCACGTCGGTCACGGCCGCGACCGTCGACAGCGTCTGCTGCGCCTGCGCGGCACCCGTGATGTCGACCCGTCCGATCTCGGCGGCCACCAGGTGGATGAAACCCTCGTCCTTGGTGGTGGCGAAGAACCCGGCGGTGAGCGAATCCCCGGCCACGAGCATGCGGACGCTCTCGTCGCCCTTCCGCTCGACGAGCACGGTTCCCGGCCGCGCCGTCGGCGTCGGCGTCGGAGTGGGCGTCGGCGTCGGCGTCGGGGTGGGCGTCCGGGTAGCAGATGCGCTCGGCCGGGGGGACGCGGATGCCGCGGGGGCCGTCTCCGGCGCGTTCCGTCCGGCGGAGATCACCACGGCGGCGACACCGACGACGGCCGCGACCGCGACGACGCTGATCGCGACCGTCCAGGCCGCTCGGGGACGCAACGAGGGACTCAGCCCTCGATGCCGTTGATCATCTGGGTGATCTCGCGCTCGGTGTCGCGTCCCACGTTGCGTTCCTCCTGCAGCGAGGGCATGTCGCTCTCGTCGTCGACGGTGGGGTTCTCGAAGGGCTGCTTCTTCTCGTGGTCCATGTACCGATGCTCACATGTCGGCGGGCGCGATGCGAGGGGTTGCGGGCCGTGTCATCCGCGAAGGGAATCGTCGCGCCACTCCACGCAGACCACCTCGCCGCGGAACACCGCCTCCTCCCGCTGACGCAGTTCGACCCGGCGGATCTTGCCCGAGATCGTCTTCGGCAGGTCGAAGAACTCCACGCGACGCACGCGCTGGAAGGGAGCCAGTCGCTCGCGCGCGAAGCGCAGGATGTCCAGCGCCACCTCTTCGCCCTCCTCGTGCCCGCCCGCCAGCACGATGTACGCCTTGGGGACGGCGAGGCGCAGGTCGTCGGGGGCGGGGACGACCGCGGCCTCGACGACGGCGGGGTGCTCGATGAGGACGCTCTCGAGCTCGAACGGACTGATCTTGTAATCCGACGCCTTGAAGACGTCGTCGGTGCGGCCGATGTAGGTGATGCTGCCGGTCTCGTCGCGGCGGGCGACGTCGCCGGTGTGGAAGAGATCGTCGGCGAACGCCTCGGCGTTGCGCTCGGCATCCCCCACGTACCCCGTCATGAGGTTGACCGGGCGCGCGGACAGGTCGATGCAGATCTCGCCCTCGTCGGTGCGCTCACCGGTCACCGGATCGACCAGCACGACCGGGCACCCCGGGAGCGGACGCCCCATCGACCCCGGCACGAGGTCGGCGCCGGGCGTGTTCGCCACGACCGCCGTCATCTCGGTCTGCCCGTAGCCGTCGCGGATGTCGAGGCCCCACGCCCGCTGCACCGAGGCGATGACCTCGGGATTGAGCGGCTCGCCCGCCGACACGACCTCGCGCAGCGCCCCACGGCGGCCGGTCAGGTCGGCCTGGATGAGCATGCGCCACACGGTCGGCGGAGCGCAGAAGGTCGAGACACGGTCGCGCTCGAGCTCGGCCAGGAGGCGCTCGGCCGAGAAGCGCGCGTAGTTCAGGGCCAGCACTGTCGCGCCCGCGATCCACGGCGCGAAGAACAGGCTCCACGCGTGCTTCGCCCATCCCGGAGAGCTGATCGCCAGGTGCACGTCGCCGGGCTGCAGTCCGAGCCAGTACATGGTGCTGAGGTGTCCGACCGGGTACGAGGCGTGCGTGTGCTCGACGAGCTTCGGCTTCGACGTCGTTCCCGAGGTGAAGTACAGCAGCAGGCGCTCATCGGCGGTGGTTCCCGGATGCCCTGCCGGCTCGGCATCCTGGAGGAAGGCGTCGTCGTACGAGACCCAGCCCGGGTGGGTTCCGCCCACGACGATGCGGCCGAGGCCCTCGGGCAGGTCGTCGAACTTGTCGGCGTCGGCGGCTCCCACCACGACGTGGCGGATGTCGGCGCGCGCGATGCGGTCGCCCAGGTCGACGCGGCCGAGGGCGGTCGTGGTGGGGGCGATGACCCCGCCGAGCTTCATGATGGCGAGCATCGCCTCCCAGAGCTCCACCTGATTGTTCAGCATGAGCAGCACGGCGTCGCCGCGAGCGACGCCCTGCGACGACAACCAGGCCGCGACCTGATCGGAGCGACGCGCGAGCTCGTCGAAGGTGCGCTCGTGGTGCGTCTCGTCGTCGTCGACCACGATGAGCGCCGTCGCGTCGTTCCCCCGCGCCATCGGGTCGAACCAGTCGATCGCCCAGTTGAACGGCCCCTCGAAGCGGGGCCACGCGAAGGCGGCGGCGCGCGCCGGGTCGGTGCGGGCGGCGAGGAGTTCGTCTCGGGCGGCACGGTAACGCTCGGTCGCGGACGTCGACGCGGATGCGGTGGGGATCATGGTGCTCCTTGGATCGCGTTCTACGCTAGACCCGTCGGTTCGCGACGCCGTCGCAGCTCGCACCAGACGCGAGAACCTACGTATTGCGCACCTCCGACGCCGGATGATCAACGCCAGTTTGACTCAGTCCTGTGCTCCGAGAGCGACGCCGTTTCGGATACTCACTCCACAACTGAGAGTAGGGACTGTCGATGCGTCGCTTAACGCGGAGCACCTCATTCGGCTCCGCAAAGACAGCGCCGGGCACAACGTACTGTGGCACGTCGAGGTCAGGCAAACCAAGCCAGTCGAACCCTGATGGACGCGTCACCACGTGACGCGCCCCTCGCGGAGCCGCGAAATAGTACTCGCTTCGCCCCCACCGGTCGTGAACCGCATCCTCGAGCCGAAATTCCACTAGCGACAAGCCTGCCGACTCCAGCGTGCGGAGACTGACCTCAATCTCGCGAAGGGCCGTCTCGATCTGTTCTACACCGCCTGCCGTCTTCCTGTAGTGCTGGTGCTCGTTACGGACGTCAGCTACCTTTCCGCGTTGCAAAGACCTGGCAATCTCGCGTAGTTGTTCTCGCAGACGCACCCTGGAGCGTTCCGTGAGGTTCAGGTATGGCACAGTTTTTTTAAATGGGAATTTCTTCAGTTCACTCCCCCGGGCATAGGCGGGAATATCCTCCGTCGACCGACCGAAGGAGTCGCCTTCTTCTTCTACGCACTCAAGCCCTTTCGACAGGAACTCAAATCCCCTGATCAAGGTGTAAAGATCGAGTTTCTCGGAGAGGAAATCAAAAGACATGACATTATCTTCAAGCTTGTCTGCCGCTTCTTGCACCAACCCCATTCCTCGCGCGTAATCTGACTCCAATCCATATTCGAAGGGGTTGGCATCAGCAGAGTGGTCATGCATCAACACCCATGCGGAGAATGCGAGGGCCTCAGAAAGATACCGCTCGAGCTCTCGGAAAAACTTGCTTGCGGTCCCCAGGAATTCCTCCGTTTCCCTGGCTCCGGGAGTATGCGATGCCTTGGCAAGACCCGATAGCTTCTGATGCAAGCGCCAGAACTCCGCCCGGGGGTCCTGTTCGTCATGCAATGGATACCCCAGTTTCCACATGATTTTGCTAACAATATCCTGGTCCGGGTCAGACAACCCCTGCGTGACTCCGACATTCTTCGCGAGGCGCAAGACATACGACTTGCGCGGCATCACTAGCCGCTCGATACATTCCGCTGGGGAGGTAACTCTGAAGAACGTGTCGATGCGCTCGGCGAGAGTCTCGCCCTCCACATCCCGAATCTGCCATGACAATTCTTCGACTTCTTCGCCCGCAAGAAAGTCAGTCAATGATCGAATTTCATGCTTCAAGCGCAGCATCGCGAATCCCTCATCCTGCGAGGAGAAGCGCACGCCATGTGATCCAAGTTCAGGGAGTAACCCAAAAGCACCAGAGCGGCGGTCCCGGTTGATTACAGGTTGACGGACCTCACCGACCGGCACATCGATCTTGCCTTCCTGAACCAGCTGATCGAGAGCGTCCCGGATCGAGCTTTCTCTC
This sequence comes from Microbacterium galbum, assembly GCF_032464915.1. NCBI lineage: Bacteria > Bacillati > Actinomycetota > Actinomycetes > Micrococcales > Microbacteriaceae > Microbacterium > Microbacterium galbum. Next base: position 553,956 of record NZ_JAWDIS010000002.1, read on the forward strand.
GCTAGCAAGACAATCTGCATCAACTGTGCGTGATCCAGCGAGGACGTCAGCTCCCCAGCTTTTCCCACTTTCAGGAACGGCCCGACGTCGGCGCGAAGATCACCTGCCGTTCCATCGAGTAAATGATTCACCAGCGCTCTGAGCTCGGACACGTCCAATCCGTCACCGACGAGGGTGGCGGAGACGCCAACATGAGCATCACTAAAAAGGAGAGCCGGCACGTCGCGTATGTCGTCAGCGGCTCCGAACCAGTCGAAGTTCTTCTCCTCATCACCTCCGAGGAACACGTTGAACCTCTCGCGATGCGCATTAATTCCGGCCGCGTCGCTGGTGCTGAGATGCACTCGGTGCACCACATCGCACATGGAGTCCGAGCAATGAAATGCTTGAATTCGTCGACCTGAGTGGATTTGACGTGTCGACCGAGATTGACGCAAGCCGTACGGGCCGACCACAAATCGGCCGTACTGATGCACTCCCCGTGGTGTTGCGTCAAGGAACCGTTGAGTCTCAGCGTACGAGAGTACCGCCTGCCCCTCGTCGAACATCGACGCGTACGCATCGTAGGAGTCTCGACCGAAGTCGTAGGCAAAACGGATGTTTCCAGCGATTATCTCTTCGCTGATGCCTCGAGCCAGCTGCTTCAGATCGGTCGACTCCAGGTCGACGAAGAGATCGCGTTGACCGATGGCCAGCGCACACAGCAGCCGCGCTTCCTTGGCCGGTATCCGGTCAGTGCGAGCGGTGGCCGCTTTAGAGAAGATCTGATCCCCCACGGGAGTCAGATGAATAGACGCGTTGATGCGGTCCGAGATTGTGTAGTCGTGCGCGATCACGCAGTCGGCCAAGATACGCATTAGGTCCACGAGTCTCACAAATCTCTCTCGGAGATCGTCCGTGGGAAGCTCTTTTAGCACCTCGGGAGCTAGATTCGGAATCACCGGACACCTCTCGTTCGAGTTGCCAACAACATACTGGCCAACTGGGCGCCGTGCGAGTACCAGCTCGCAATGGTCCACCGACGAGCGGAATGATCTTACGATCCGTCTTCCAGCTGTCCCAGGGCTGAATATTGCAAGGGCGTGGAACGAGAAGCGGAAGCTCATCGCAGTGGGCGCAGCCCCGCGCCGAACGCCGCGTACGCGGCATCCCGTGCCGCCGGCGCCGACAGGAACACGTCGTGCAGCGCCCCGTCGATGCGGGCCAGGGTGACGGTCGCCGATATGCGGGTGGCGGCTCGCGCGATGTCGTCGACGACGAGTACCGAGTCGCTCGAGAGCATCGCGTCGTTTGTCTCATCAGGTCATCTGTAGGCAGTCACTCCTGCAATGGGGCGCAGTGACGGTTTCGGCGCAAGCGGTATGGGGTCGGGAGCTACTGGCGCGCGGATCCTCTTGTGACGGGGCGACGGGCCTACCCGGGCCAGGGACGTAGAGGTGCTCGATGCCGAGAACCGCCATGGCTCGGATGAGCGAGTCCAGTGACGACCCAGCCCCGCCTGTCTCAATGCGGCGGTACGTATGCACCGCAATCTGTGCATGATGCGCAATCTGTTCTTGAGAGGCGCCGCGTTTTCGCCGAGCTCGAAATACCTGACTCGCAACGCACCACAAGGCCTGTTCGACCTGTTCCACCGCACCCTCCGAGCCCGCCTCGTCAGATCCCGCATGTCTGGATACACCGGTGAACGTAGCGGCCCAGGGCCGTCATCGCTATCCCGCTTCACCCGTCGCCGGGCCGCTTCACCCGTTCACCTGGTAGTCACCATCCCCGGAAACGAGTCAAGGCATCTTGTGGTCTGGAACGCTCGGCTTCCGCACGTTTCGCTCGTCTCAGGTTCCAACTGGTGCCGTCAAAACGACCGAAGGTGAGGCGTGGAATGCAATCCGTACGTATTCAAAGACGATCGAGGACCAAGCTCGTAGGGGCCGTCCTCGGCGTGCTGTTGGCGAGCATCGCAGTAGTGCTGGGATCGGTTCCGGCGAACGCGACCGATGCACGCTGCACCTCCGACCAGCTACAGATCGACTGCGGAGTGATCTACAACACCTCCGGGGTCAACATCCGTATCGCAACCAATTTCTCCCCGACTTACAGCTCCTACGTCGGCACTGTGTCCGGCGTCACCGCGACACTCGGTGGCAACCAGAACTCGAATATCTTCAAGGACTCATCTGGGAGGTTCTACGACTGGGACGCAGTTTACGTTCCCCCCACGTCGTGCCTGACGATGAACGTCGGACCAGGATTCGGCGGCACCGTCGACTTCCGCAACACACGCTCCGACGGCGTTTGGTACAAGGTGAACAACCTCGGTGCGAACGTGCGCGGTCTCCGCTCCTGCTGATCACTTCATGTTATCGAACCAGACCCATGGCCCCATGCTCGAGCGGGCTAGAATCTCGGGCATGGGGCAGCATCCGACCCTCCGACGGCTCGTCGGCCTCGCGCTTTCCGTTCTGCTCGTCGGCACAGCCATATGGGTGACCTGGGAATCAGCCGGCTACTGGGCATCGTGTGCGAATGCATCGCGCACCACAATGAGCCCGGCGTGTTGGGAAGCGATAACGTCCTACGAATATGCGCCCCTGGTTGAGGTATGGGCAGTCCTCGGGCTCGCCGTCGTTGCCGCCGTTATCGCCAAGGTCCTTCCAGGGTTCTCGGCCCGGGTGTTCGCGATCGCTGCGGTGGTGACTGCATGTCCGCTCGTCGACGGCGGGTTCTTCTGGGTCGACTGGGGCAGTGCCGATGGCATACCCGGGCACGGCATTTGGACTGCGTGCTGGCTCGCCGTCACGGGGATGGTCGTACTCTTTTCATCGAGCACGGCAGCGGTTCGGACAAGCGAACGCGCTGATGACCGGGTCGTTACGGCGGCAGAACAACCACGAGACCGGACCAGCTGAGTAGCGCGCATTCTTTTATCGGAGCAGTGCCGTGTCGCCTATTTCGACAGAGTGCCTGAAGCGAGGCGAAGGCCGTAACTCTCATGTCGAGAAGGCGGGCAGGGGCGGCTGACCGTCCCTGCCCGCATCACGTTCTGCCGCGCCTGAGCGTCACCGGCGTCGGGTGACTCCGTCCTCCAGCGCCGCGTACGCGGCATCCCGCGCCGCGGGCGCCGACAGAAACACGTCGTGCAGCGCCCCGTCGATGCGGGCCAGGGTGACGGTCGCCGAGATGCGGGTGGCGGCTCGCGCGATGTCGTCGACGACGAGCACCGAGTCGCTCGAGAGCATCGCGTCGCTCCAGCTGAGCGCCGAGGTCGACCGCTTCGACAGCAGCACGAGGGCCGGGCACCCGACGTCGACCCCGGATGCCACCCGCGCGTGCCCCGCGATGATCGCCGCGAGCCAGCCGGGGTGGGTGGGAAAGCCCTGCGCCGGACGCCATCCGTCGGGGGCGTCGGGCAGCGTCCCGATCTCCCGCTGAGCGCGGGTGTAGAACCCCAGATCGACGACCGGATGGGTGCCGAGCGGGTCGAGCCGGGCGCGGACGTTCACGATCGGCGCGAGCGCCTGACGCCCGAGCGGGCCCAGCTGCAGCTCGAGCCACGGGCTGTTCAGCACGAGCAGATCGGCCACTCCCGGGTGTCGCGCCGCCCACAGCGTGAGGGTGAGGCCACCCGTGCTGTGCCCGAGCAGCACGAGGCGACGCCCCTCGCCGGCGGTGCCCATCGCATCGAGGGCCGCGGCGATGTCGGCGTCGTAGACGTCGAGCGACACGGTGTAGCCGGGTGTCTGACCGGGCCGGAGGCTGCGACCGTACTTGCGCAGATCGAGGGCGTGAAACCGCGCGCCGCGATCGGTGAAGAAGTGCGCGAGGTCGGTCTGGAAGAAATAGTCCGACCACCCGTGCACGTACAGCACGTCGACGTCGCGCCACTCCCCGAACAGGCGCGCGCCCGGGTGGGGACGTGAGCGCACGAGGGTGGCGACGACCTCCCCCTCGTCGTCGGGGCGCAGCGGGAGAGAACGCTGCTCGAAGCCCTCGCCGAGGACGTCCGGATGCCACTCGCCCATCGCCTCAGCCTACGGCGGCGATATCCGCCTCGAGGATGACGCAGCGCCCTCTGCCGGCGGACGCGCGGACGGCCGGGTCTTCCTAGCGTGGGAACGTGCACCCCCGTCACTGGCTCGTCCCCGCTCTCTCCGTCGCCGCCGCCTCGCTCGTCCTCGGTGGACTGACGAGCGTCGGCCAGACCGTGCTCCCCGCCGCCCTCGTGTCGTTCGCCAACTCGGCCGGCGGCTGGACGATGCTCGCGTTCGGTCTGGTCTGGCTGACGCGCGCACGTCCGCCGGTGGCCGCGGCGCTGGGCATCGTGTCGTTCGTGCTGCTGATCGAGGGCTACCGGATCGTTTCGGGCTGGCGCGGTTTCTTCTACGCCGAACCGTTCCAGGACACGTTCACGGTCATCGGAGTCTTCGCCGGGCCCGTGGTCGGACTCTCGGCGTCCCTTCTGCGCAGAGGTGCCGCCGCATGGAAGCCGTTCGCCGCCGCGCCCGTCGCCGCGGTGCTGATCGGCGAAGGGGTGTACGGCCTCACGGTCGTCGCCGCCTCGACGAGCCCGGTGTACTGGGTGGTGCAGATCGTGGCCGGCCTGGCGCTGATGACCGCCGCCGTGCATGCCGCGCGACACCGGATCGTACCCGCGGTCGTCGGCGTCGTCCTCGCGCTCGGCGGTGCGGCGGCGTTCATCGCCTTCTACCTCTGGTTGGGGCAGCTCGGCTCCGCCGGCTGAGGACCGGGACGGTCAGCTCGACGCCGAGGCCTCCTCGCGCGACGCCCGTTCCTTGGCGCGCTCCAGCGCGCGCTGGCGTGCGGCCCGGGCGTCCTCCTCGAGCTTCTCGGCCTTCGCCTCGTCGCGCGTGAGGTTCACGCCCGTCTCCGGGTCGAACAGGTGCAGCGAGTCCGGCGAGAACCACAGGCGCGCCGCGTCTCCCGCGCGGATGGAGCTCATGGCATCCAGGGCCACGACGAGTTCGGTCCGCAGGCTCTCGCCGTCGAGGTCGCGGTCGAGCTCCGACAGCTTCTCCTTCACCGTCTCGTCGGTCTCGTACGGCACGTAGGCGTAGAGCACCTCGCCGAGCCATTCCGTCATCTCGATGTCGAGCTCGGCGGTGATCCCTCCCGCGAGGTCGCGCTCGGTGGCATCCGCGTCTTCGAAGGCGTCGGGACGCACCCCGACGATGACGAGGTCGCGGCCCTCGACCGCTTTGCGCAGCCGGTCGTCGAGCGGCACGTCGGCGATGGGCAGGCGCAGCACGTCGCCGTCGACCGTGCCGCTGAGGAAGTTCATGGGCGGCGACCCGATGAAGCCCGCGACGAAGAGGTTCACCGGCTGGTCGTAGAGCCCGCGGGGGCTCGCGACCTGCTGCAGCTCACCCCGGCGCAGCACCGCGACCCGGTCGCCGAGGGTCATGGCCTCGGTCTGGTCGTGCGTGACGTAGACGGTCGTGATGCCGAGCGAGCGCTGCAGCCGCGCGATCTCGGTGCGCATCTGCCCGCGCAGCTTCGCGTCGAGGTTCGACAGCGGCTCGTCGAAGAGGAACGCGCTGGCGTTGCGCACGATCGCGCGCCCCATCGCCACGCGCTGGCGCTGACCGCCGGACAGGTTCGCGGGCTTGCGCTCGAGGTGCTCGTCGAGCTCGAGCAGCTTCGAGGCGCGTCGCACGCGCTCGTCGATCTCCTTGTCGTCGAGGTCGCTCGACTTCAGACGCATCGGGAAGGCGATGTTCTCGTAGACCGTGAGGTGCGGGTACAGCGCGTAGTTCTGGAAGACCATCGCGAGGTTGCGGTCCTTCGGCGCTTTGTCGTTGACGACCTCGTCGGCGATCTTGAGCTCTCCGTCGGAGATGTCCTCGAGACCGACGATCATGCGCAGCAGCGTCGACTTTCCGCAGCCCGAAGGCCCGACGAGGATCACGAACTCCCCGTCGGCGATGTCGAGGTCGACGCCCTTCACCGCGGTGAAGCCGTCGTCGTAGGTCTTGACGATCCTGTTGAGAGTGATGGATGCCATGGACTCGCTCCTTAGCCTTTGACGGCGCCCTGCGTGAGACCGGACACGATCCGGCGCTGGAAGATCACGACGACGATGACGATGGGGATGGTGACGACGATGGCCGCGGCCGAGATCGCGCCCGTGGGTTCCTCGAACTGCGAGGCCCCGGTGAAGAACGACAGGGCCGCGGGCACCGGGCGGGCGGCATCCGTCGATGTCAGCGAGATGCCGTAGACGAAGTCGTTCCACGCGATGAAGAAGGCGATGATCGCGGTGGTGAACACCCCGGGAGCCGCGAGCGGCACGACCGTCTTGCGGAAAGCCTCGAACGGCGTGGCGCCGTCGACCTGCGCGGCCTGCTCGAGCTCCCACGGGATCTGGCGGAAGAACGCGGCGAGCGTCCAGATCGAGATGGGCAGCGTGAGCGACAGGTACGGGATGATCAGGCCGAGCCACGTGTCGTACAGGCCGATCACGCGCCACAGGTTGAACAGCGGCGTGACGATCGACACGATCGGGAACACCGAGACCGCGAGCGCCGTGGTGAGGATGATGCGCTTGCCGGGGAAGTCCAGGCGCGCGATCGCGTAGGCGCAGAGGGTCGCGAGCACCACGGCGATGAAGGTCGCGATGAGCGAGATGCCGATCGAGTTACGCAGGGCCGGGAGGAACAGGTCCTGCGCGCTGCCGCCCGGGGCGAGGATCGTGGCGTAGTTGTCGAGCGTCCACTCCTGCGGGAGGAGCGTCCCCGAGAACAGGCCCGCCTGGGTCTTGAACGACGTCATCGCGATCGAGAAGACCGGGAAGAGCGACCAGACGAGCACGGCCGCGATGATCACGAGCCACATGATCCGCTGGGGCCAGGTCATTGCGCGCATCAGGAGTTCCTCCCCGCCGACAGGTCCACTTTGAAGCCCTTGATGAAGATGCCGGCGATGATCAGGACGCTGAGGAACAGCAGCACCGAGATCGCCGAGCCGAGTCCGATCTCGAGGCGCCCGATCGAGGTGTTGTAGGCCAGCAGCGACAGCGCCTCGGTGTCGTTCGCCCCCGCGGTCATGATGAAGATGTTGTCGAAGATGCGGAACGCCTCGAGCGTGCGGAAGAGCACGGCGACCATGATCGCGGCCTTCATGTTCGGCAGGATCACGCGGCGCAGCACCTCCCAGCCGGTGGCCCCGTCGACCTTCGCGGCCTCCTCGAGGTCGCCGGGCACCTGTGCAAGACCCGACAGCAGCAGGAGAGAGATGAAGGGCGTGGTCTTCCACACCTCGCTGAGGATGATGACCGTGAGCGAGGTGCCCTGATAAGCGAACCAGTTGAGGTTCTCGTCGAACCCGGGGATCCACGACAGCCAGCTGTTGACGTACCCGCCGGAGTTGATGTCGAAGGCGTAGAAGAACGCGAAGGCCGAGACGACGGTGATGATGCCGTAGGGCACGAGGATCGCCGTGCGGGCGAAGCCGCGGAGCTTCTTGATCGCGCGGTGCATGACGAGCGCGAACCCGAACCCGATGATCAGTTCGAGCAGCACCGTGACGACGGTGATGAACAGCGTCACGCCCATCGACTGCCAGAAGGCCGGGTCGCCGAGGATGACCTGGCAATTGCGGAACCAGATGAACTCGCGGTCGTCGGGCGCGGTGAGGCGCAGGCTGAACAGCGAATCCCACAGCGCCTGCACGATCGGATACAGCGTGACCAGGAGCATGATGCCGAAGGCGGGGCCCGCGAGCATCCAGCCCAGGCGGGCCTCCGCCCGCGCGCGGTCGGAGCGCCGCTTCTTGGGCTTCGCACCCGGTTCTTTATCGGCCCGGATCTTGCCGGCCGCGGCGATTTCGGCGGTCACAGCAGTCGCTCCCCTCTGAGCACCGCGAGGATGAAGTCGGTCGAGGTCTGCGGCGTCGTATCGGGGGTGACGGCGTTCGGCGGATGCCACGTGCGCTGCAGCCCGATGGAGATCTCGTTGTAGTAGGGCGTCTGCGGTCGGGGCGCACCCAGCTGCAGGGACTCCGCGATCGTGGATGCCATCGGGAACTTCTCGTTCACCTCGGCGTCGTCGTACGCGGCGAGGTTGGAGGGCGGGTTGCCGTTGGTGACGAAGTACTGCGCCTGATTCTCCGGGGTCACGATGCACTGCACGGCCTGCCAGGCGAGGTCGACGTGCTCGCTGTACGCCCCGACGCCGAGGTTGATGCCGCCGACGGGAGGGGCGGCCGGGGTGCCGGCATCCACTCGGGGGTACACCGCCCAGCCGAGGTCGTCGACGACCTCGGGAGCTGCCCCCTGCATGGCCGGGTAGACGAAGGGCCAGTTGACCATGAACGAGCCGTTGTCGCCCTGGAAGAGGTTCATGCTCGCGTTCTCATCCGCGGTCGGCAGCCCCGCGCCGCCCAGGCCCGAGGAGCCGATGCGCCCGATGATCTCGGCGGCCTTCTTGCCCGCGTCGGACTCGAGTCCGAGCTGCATCTCGTCGGGCTTCGCCTCGGGGTCCTCGAGGATCTTCCCTCCGCCCGACGCGACCAGGGCGTTGATCCAGACCGTGAGCGACTCGGCGAGGGCGCCCTGCACGCCCAGCTGCTTGTTCTGGTCCTCGGCGGCTTGGATGATCTGGTCCCAGGTCACGGGCTGCGTCATGTCGAGGCCCGCGGCCTCGGCGACCGACTTGCGGTACCAGAGCAGCTGCGTGTTCGCCCAGAAGGGCACCGTCACCAGCTCGCCGTTCCAGCTGGCCGACTGCACCGCCCCCTCGACGATGCCGTCGGTGTTCTGCAGGTCGTCGGGAACCGGCGCGAGGAAGCCGGGCTCGGCGAGCTCGGGGATGAACGGCGGGTCGAGGCTCATGATGTCGAGCGACCGGTCACTCGCCGCCAGACGGCGGGCGAGCTGCTCGCGCTGCGAGGCGGCATCGCGCGGCAGCAGCGAGGTCTCGATGCGGTACGCCCCGTCAGCGGCCTCGGTACAGGATGCCGCGATCTCGGCCTGACCGCCGTCGTCGGGGTTGATGTACCAGGTCAGGGTGGGCACCCCGTCACCGGCGGAGCAGGCCCCGAGAGTGCCCGCGAGGGCCAGCGCCGAGGCTCCGGCCACGATCCGTCTCACCGTTCGCATCCGGCCCCCTCGCCTCGGTGCGGGGACCGGACGGCCCCCTCGTCGTGGGCTCCATCCTGCCGAGCAAAGGGTTTTCACAGCCTCAGGCTTGCCCCCACGAGGGGCGGATGATATTCGCGAGGAGCCTCCTCGGCGGCGCGGAGAGACGGCGGTCACGCGCTCCTGCGGGCGCGCCGGCGCGGCTGGGCCCGGACGCGGAAGAGCCGCCCACGTCGCGACGACGGGGCGGCTCTTCGCACACGCGGGTTACTCTCCGCGCGAGATCGCGATCATCTCGTCACGGGGCACGACCTTGATGCGCGCACGCTCGTGCGGCGCGCCGAGGGCCATCTCGTGCTCGTCGAGGCGGTGCCAGCCGTCGAGGTCGGTCCAGCGCACGCCGCGCTCCGCGAGCAGGCCCGGGATCGACTCCTCCTCGGGGTGCTCGGGGCGCCACCAGTCGCCCTGGTCGTTGATGACGTGGCGCACCGTCTCCATGGCGTCCGACTTGGTGTGTCCGATGAGACCGACGGGGCCGCGCTTGATCCAGCCGGTGGCGTACAGACCCGGCATGCGGGAATTCGAGTCGGCCGAGAGCACCTGGCCCTCGTGGTTGGGGATGACGCCGCGCAGTTCGTCGAACGGGATGTCCTTCAGCGGGGAACCGAAGTAGCCGACCGCGCGGTAGATCGCCTGGATCGGGACCTCGCGGATCTCGCCGGTGCCGACGACCCCGCCCTCGGCGTCGGGCCGGGTGCGCTCGTAGCGGAGGGCGGCGACGCGGCCGTCCGCGTCCTTCACGACCTCGAGGGGCTTGGCCCAGAAGTGCAGGTGCAGGCGGCGCGAGGCTTCTCCCCCGGCGTTGTTGACGCCCGGGCGGGTGCGCCACTGCTGCAGCACCCGGTCGATGACCTTGACCTGCTTGTTCGTCTCGATCGCGGTCTTGGACGCCTCGTCGTAGTCGAAGTCCTCGTCGTAGACGACCATGTCGACGTCGCGCAGCTCGCCGAGTTCGCGCAGCTCCAGGGGGGTGAACTTCACCTGCGCGGGGCCACGGCGGCCGAAGACGTGCACGTCGGTGACGGGCGAGGCCTTGAGTCCCTGGTAGACGTTGTCGGGCACCTCGGTGGGCAGCAGGTCGTCGGCGTGCTTGGCGAGCATGCGCGTGATGTCGAGGGCGACGTTGCCGTTGCCGATCACCGCGACCGACTCCGCCTCGAGCGGCCACTCGCGCGGCACGTCGGGGTGCCCGTCGAACCAGCTGACGAAGTCGGCGGCGCCGTAGGAGCCCTCCGCGTCGATGCCGGGGATGTCGAGGTCGGCGTCGCGGATCGCGCCGGTCGAGAAGATCACGGCGTTGTAGTGCTTCTTGAGGTCGTCGAGGGTGATGTCCTCGCCGAAGCGGACGTTGCCGAAGATGCGGATGTCGCCGCGGTCGAGCACCTCGCGCAGGGCCGTGATGACGCCCTTGATGCGCGGGTGATCGGGGGCCACGCCGTAGCGGACCAGGCCGTAGGGCGCGGGGAGCTGCTCGAACAGGTCGATCGACACGTCGAACTGACGCTCGGCCTTCAGCAGGATGTCCGCGGCGTAGATGCCGGCGGGGCCGGCTCCGACGATGGCGAGGCGCAGCTTCGTCATGGGTTCCTCTCGATCGCGATCGGGGGGGGGTGGGGGAAAAGGGTCAGGCCGAGCGGTCGGCCACGGCGCGGGCGAAGCGCGTCAGCGCCTCGCGCACGGCACCGTCGGGCAGCGGCGCGAGAGCGTCGATGGCCTCCTGCGACCAGCGGTGCGCGAGAGCCAGGGTCTCGTGCGTGGTCTCGTGGTCGCGCAGTTCGGCGAGCGCGCCGTCGAGGATCGACGGATCGGCGCCCGCAGCGATGCGCTCCTGGCCGTCGTCGATGCGCGCGCGCAGATCGGTGGATGCCGCGTCGGAGCGATGCCCGAGAAGCAGGTACGGCATCGTCGGCACGCCCGCACGCAGGTCGGTGCCGGGCACCTTGCCCGTCTCGGACGGGTCGGGCGAGAGGTCGATGACGTCATCGAGCAGCTGGAAGGCGACGCCCGCCTTCTCACCGAAGACGACCATGGGCTCCTCGAACTCCTCGGGAGCACCGGAGTAGATGATTCCCGACTGCGCGGCAGCCGCGATGAGCGACCCCGTCTTGTCGGCGAGCACCTGCAGGTAGAAGTCGACGGGCTCGTCGCCGTCCTGCGGGCCGACGGTCTCGTGCATCTGCCCGAGCACGAGACGCTCGAACGTGTCGGCCTGCAGCTGGATCGCCCGCTCGCCGCGGCGGGCCATCAGCTGGCTCGCGCGGGCGAAGAGCAGATCGCCGGTGAGGATGGCGATGTTGTTGCCCCACACCGTCTGAGCGCTGGGCACACCGCGACGCTTGTCGGCACCGTCCATGACGTCGTCGTGGTACAGCGAGCCGAGGTGGGTCAGCTCGAGGGCCGTGGCGACCTCGACGACCTCCTTGGTCGTGCCCTGACCGAGCTGCGCCGTGAGGATCGCGAGCATCGGCCGGACCCTCTTCCCGCCGGCCTCGTAGAGGTAGCGGGCGGTCACGTCGGCGAGCTTGTCGGCGCTGCGTACCTCGCCCTCGAGCTCGCTCTCGACGCGCGCCAGTCCGGCCTCCACGGTGGAGAGGAGGGTGCGAGAACGCAGGCCGGCGAAGATGCGGTCGCTCAGGCCCAGCTTTCCCGACAGGCGGGTGCTGGCCGCAGACGGTCTCGGGGTCACGATTTCAGCCTATCCTGGCGCAGCCGGAGGCCGCCGCGGGTATCTCGACGGTTGACAGGGCCCTAGGAGGCCGGGCGGATGCCGCGGTGCAACGCCACGATCCCGAATGACAGGTTGCGGTAGGCGACGTCATCCCATCCCGCGTCGCGCATCCAGCGCGCCAGGGTGGGCTGGTCGGGCCAGTCGCGGATCGACTCGTTGAGGTAGTCGTAGGCCTCGGCGTTGCTGCTCATGGCCTTGGCCACGACGGGGAGGACCCGGTCGTTGTAGAAGCGGTAGAGACCGTTGAACGCGCGCGACGGCGGGTGCGAGAACTCGCACACGACGATGCGGCCGCCGGGGCGGGTCACCCGGCGGAGCTCCCGGAGCGCGCGACGGGGGTCGTTGACGTTGCGCAGACCGAACGACATCGTCACCGCGTCGAACTCGCCGTCCTCGAACGGCAGGTCGGTGGCATCCGCCTGCACGAACTCCAGGTTCGGCACGTCGCCGTGACGACGGCGCCCCTCGGCGATCATGCCCTTCGAGAAGTCGGCGGCGACCACTTGGGCGCCGCTGGGCACGAAGGCCATCGACGAAGTACCGGTCCCGGCCGCGAGGTCGAGGATGCGCTCCCCGCTCTTCGGCGCCACGGCCCGCAGGACGGCCGCGCGCCACAGGCGGTCGTTGCCGAGGCTGAGGACCGAGTTGGTGCGGTCGTAGGCTGCGGCGACCTGGTCGAACATGCCGCTGACGCGCTGCGGGTCTTTGCCGAGGTCGGCGCGGTTGGGGTCGCTGCTCACCCGTCGAGTCTAGGCGCGCGCCGGGTCGTCGTCGCCGGGGGTTGCCAGCGCCGCCAGGCGTTCCAGCCAGGGACCCGTGACGTCGTCCGAGAACGGCGCCTCGCGATCGCGCACGCGTCGCTCGAGGTCGCTCGCCGTGGCATCCAGGTGCTCCACGATGTCGAGGGGGTAGCCGTACCGCACGCGGTGCTCGTCCCACTCGTCGCGGTCGTCGATCCAGGTGCCGCGTTCGTCGGTGCGGCGCACCACGTCGAGGTCCATGTCGATGCCCCGGGGCACACCGTCGTCGCGCCAGCGCACGTCCCACGCGAGGTCGATGTAGACGGCGACCGGGTGGGGGTCGGCGTTGTGCGTGAAGGCCCAATCCCCACTCGCGGGAACGAGGGTCACGTTCGGCTGCCGGCACACGAACTCCGCCCCCGGTCGCGCGCTGCGCCAGCCCACCTGCTGACCGAACCACTCGCCCCATTCGTCGGAGCCGAGGTACACGCTGTCCTGCACCCAGTGCGGCGAACCGTCCCACTTGCGCCATTCGAAGAGCAGGCGGGTGCCGGGAGCGGGACGGTTATCCATGTTCCGGAGTCTAAATCGCACCGCGGCGCCGGGCTCTGGTCTCCACGCGAGCCACGGCGCAGGACATCTCCGTTTGGGGCGCCGGACACCCGCCGGCGCGACCATCTCGGCCGCGTCCCCTCGACGCCGTAGCATCCGGAGACCGCGCACCGCCGGGGCGAGGAGCGCGGGTCTACGCTGAAAGACGTGCTCGAACCCGCGGATGACGTCGTGCCGCGCCTGCGCGTGGTGACACGAGAGCTGGCCCCGATGGACGACGTGCTGGCGTACACGACGCCGTACGACCCGCTGTTCTGGAGCCGTCGCGGCGAATCGCTGGCCGCCTTCGGCGACCTGCTGACGCTGCGCTACACCGGCGCGCAGCCGGGCGACGCGACGATCTCCGAGCGCTGGCGCGCGATCGCGGCGGCCGCCGAGGTCGACGATCCGGTGCAGTTGCCGGGCACCGGACTCGTCGCCTTCGGATCCTTCGTCTTCGACCCGCAGTCCGAGCGCGAGAACGTGCTCCGCGTGCCGGGGACCATCGTCGGGCGCCACAGCGGCCGCGCGTGGGTCACGCGCCTCGCTTTCGACGACACCCCCGACGAGCCCGAACCCGAACTTCCGCCGCGCTCCCCCTTCGGTCCGCACTGGTCGGCGACCCTGGGCCCCGGTCGGCAGACGGCCGAGAAGTACCAGGATGCCGTCCGCCAGGCGATCGAGGCGATCGGCGCCCGCGAGGTGGCCAAGGTCGTGCTGGCCCGCGACATCGCGGGGACGGTGCCCGCGGGGTCCGACCTCCGCCGCCTGGTGAGGTCGCTGCTCGAGGGCTACCCCGACTGCTGGGTGTTCGCCGTCGACGGTCTCATCGGCGCGAGCCCGGAGACGCTGGTGACCGTGTCGAAGGGCACCGTGACCGCACGCGTGCTCGCCGGGACCGTCGCGCGCGGAGGAGACGCCGACGCCGACGTCGCGGCATCCGTCGGTCTCACGCGGAGCACGAAAGACCAGGACGAGCACCGCTTCGCGGTGCAGAGCGTGCTCAAGGCCCTCGCGCCCCACACGTCGTCGCTCGCGGCCGAGGACCAGCCCTTCACCCTCAAGCTCCCGAACGTCTGGCACCTCGCCACCGACGTGGAGGGGGTGCTGAGCGAAGATGCCTCGTCGCTCGATCTGCTCTCGGTGCTGCACCCCACCGCGGCCGTCGCGGGAACGCCGACGACCGCGGCGATGGAAGTCATCCGCCGCCTCGAGCCCTTCGACCGCGGCCGGTACGCCGGAGCGGTCGGCTGGACGGGGGCCTCGGGCGACGGCGAGTGGGCGATCGCGCTGCGGTGCGCCCAGATCGACCGCGCGGCTCCGTCGTCGCCCACCGCGCCGATCACCGCCTACGCGGGGGCGGGCATCGTGGCCGACAGCGTCCCGGAGTCGGAGCTGCTGGAGACGCGCGTGAAATTCCGTCCCATCGTCGAGGCTCTGGCCTGAGTCAGGACTCGGCGAGACGCCGGCGCTCCACCTCGACGTCGTAGTCGGCCGCGGGCCACTGCGGATCGATGTCGACCAACGCGTCGATCAGCAGCTGCTGCACGGCGAGGCGGGCGTACCACTTGCGGTCGGCCGGGACGACGTGCCACGGCGCGACCGGTGTCGACGTGCGCTCGATGGCGACCTGATAGGCGTCCATGTAGTCGTCCCAGAGCTCGCGCTCGTCCACGTCGGAGGGGTTGTACTTCCAGTGCTTGTCGGGGCGCTCGAGCCGCTTCGCCAGGCGCTCGCGCTGCTCGTCCTTCGAGATGTGCAGCATCACCTTCACCACCCGGATGCCCATCTCGGCCGCCTGCGCCTCGAAGGCGACGACGGCGCCGTAGCGGCGGTCGATCTCATCCGCCGGCGCGAGGGAACGCACGCGTCCGATGAGGACGTCTTCGTAGTGCGAACGGTCGAACACCCCGATGTGGCCGGTGTTCGGCAGGCGTTTCTCGATGCGCCACAGGAAGTCGTGCGCGAGCTCCTCGGCCGTGGGCTTCTTGAACGACGCGAGCTCGACACCCTGCGGGTCGACCGCGCCGACGACGTGGCGCACGATCCCGCCCTTGCCCGCGGTGTCCATCGCCTGCAGCACCAGCAGCACCGACCCCGTGGCCGTGCCGGCCACGCTCTCCGCGAAGAGTCGCTCCTGCAGGTCCTCCAGCGGCTCCCGGCCGGCATCGAGATCGGCCTTGCCGTCGTCCTTGTCTCCGTCGTAGCCGGGCGTCGACCGCGTGTCGATGTCGGCGAGGCGGAACCCCGGGTCGACGCGCAGGGCGTCGGCGGCGGGCGTGGACCATCTCTGGCTTCTGCTCATCCCGACATGGTGCCGTGGCATCCGGGATCGATGCGAGAGGTTGACGGGATCGACCTCTGCGCGGGACGGAGCCACCGGCGGGGGCGAATCGGCGCTCGGTCCGCCGATGAACGCGATCATCACCCCTGCTGCGACTCGGAACACGCGTCAGGGTACGACGATGACCTTGCCGGCGATGCGCCCCTCGGCCGCCTCCGCGTGCAGAGCGGGCAGGTCGCTGAGCGGGATGCGGCGGGTGACGTCCACCGTGAGGTCACCCGCGTCGACGAGCCGGACGATCTCGGTGAGACGGGCCGAGTTCGGGCGGACGAACACCGTCGCCGCACGGACGCCGCGTTCGTCGTCGCCGGGGGTCGTCATGAATGCGGTGGTGCTGACGACCACGCCACCGTCGCGGACGAGGGGCACCAGCGCGGTGAATTCCTCGGGGGAGATCGGAGCGAGGTTGAGCAGCACGTCGACCGGCTCGGCGACCGCGTCCCGCAGCATGGTGCGGGTGTGGTCGACGACCTCGTCGGCACCCGCGGCGCGGACCGCCGACGCACTGCGCGGGCTCGCCGTCGCGATGACGTGCGCTCCGGCACGGCGAGCGAGACGGATCGCGTGAGCCCCCACGGCGCCGCCGGCCCCGACGATGAACAGGCGCTGGCCCGCCTGAAGCCCACCCTCGTCAAACAGTGCCTGCCACGCGGTCAGAGCGACCGAGGGGAGAGCCGCCGCATTGGCGAGATCCACCCGGGAAGGAGCAGCGGTCAGGGACCGGGCCGGGGCGACGACGTACTCCGCGGCGCCGCCGTCGTCCTCCATCGGCAGGAAGCCGATCACCGCGTCGCCCACCGCGAGGTCGTGGACGTCTTCGCCGACCGCGTCGACCGTGCCCGAGACGTCGTAGCCGGGAACGTGGGGCAGCTGGATCGGGATCGGGAGGAATCCCGCCCGCATGCCGTTGTCCGCGGCGTTGAACGCCGACGCGGCGACCCTCAGGCGCACCTGATCGGCGCCGGGCTCAGGAAGCTGGATCTCCTCTGCGCGCAGCACCTCGGGTCCGCCGATCTCGTGGAATCGCATTGCCTTCATGATGTTCCCCTTCGTCAGATACTTCGTATTCGAAGCAACATGGGAACCCTAGCACTGCTACGAATTCGAAGCAACGCTAGGATGGGGGAATGAGCCGCGACGCATCCACGGTCAGTCCCACGCAGCTGCGCGCCTACCTCGCCTTCACCGAGGTCAGCAACCTCCTGCGACACGCGGTCGAGAAGCAGCTGCGGGATGCCGGCGAGCTGAGCTACGTGCAGTTCCAGCTCCTCGCGACCCTGGGGGAAGCGCAGGACGGACGCCTGCGCATGACCGATCTCGCCGATCAGCTGGTGCACAGCCGCAGCGGCCTGACCTACCAGGCGCAGACGCTGGAGCGGCGCGGACTGGTGACACGTTCGCCGTCGCCCGACGACGAACGCAGCGTCGTGGTCGCCCTCACCGCGGCCGGGCGGGACGTGCTCGCCGCCGTGTTCCCCGGCCACATCGACGCGCTGCACCGATTGCTGTTCTCGTCCTTGACGGACGCGGACATCGACGATCTCGCCCGCATCCTCCAGCGCGCGGCCGACCATCTGCGCGCCGATCCGCCCCGCTCAGCCGCGCCCCGGTCGGCGTCGAGCCGCTAAAAGCGCAGAACCCCGACACGAACCGCTGACGGCACGCGCGGTGTCGGATGTCAGCGCGACAGAGGCACCTCGATGAGCTGTCGACCCCCGCTCGGGGCCGTCAGCACCTGATCGAGAGCGACGCGGGTGGTGCAGCGGTGGTACTCCCATCCGAAGGCGAGGGCGAGCTGCTCGAGACGCGCGGCCTGGGGGGTGTACTGCACGCGCGTCATCGCATCGTCGCCGGCGACGGATGCCACCTCGAGGCCGTCGAAGATCGTGCCGCCTCCGTCGTTGCCGACCACGACCTGCAGGCGCGGCTCCTGCTCCCCCGGCGGCAGCAGCAGCGCGCCCATGTCGTGCAGGAAGGCGAGATCGCCCAGCAGCAGGCGCGTGACGCCCGGTCTCTCGTCGACCTGGCTGGCAAGGGCGACGCCCGTCGCGGTGGCGATCGTGCCGTCGATGCCCGCAAGGCCGCGATTGGAGTGCACGGTCACCTTCTTGCCCCCGAGCAGCTCGTCGGCCACGCGGACGATGCGCGACGAGCCGAACACCAGACGGTCGTGCGGCCAGGTGGCCCGCCACAGCGCGTCGACGAGGGCGGCCCGATCCACGGGCGCCCGCATCACGCCGACCTCGGCGTTGATCGCCCCGAGCCGCTCCGACGGGACGACGGATGCCAGCCCCTCGGCGTCGGGAGCGGGCGGCGACAGGTCGACGGCGGCGTCGCGCGAAGCGCGCATCCACTCGCCGAGCCACGCCCGATCGCCGGTGCCCGCCGGTCGCACGGCATCGACCGCGACCGTCGCGCCGTTCAGGTTCACGGGCTCGCCCGGTCCGCGCACCGCGAGGATCTCGACGTCGTCGCGCATGAGCAGCCGGGTCACCTCGCGGCTGAGCGTCGGGCGACCGAACACCACGACGCGCTCGATCCGCCCGCCGAGGTCGGGGTCGCGCAGCAGAGCGCGGTAGCCGTGCACCACGTGGCGGCCGAATCGCGCGCCGCTGACGATCTCGGCGACGAGGGGGAACCCGCCGTCGTGCGCGAACTGCTCGGCGGCGGGACCGGCGTCGGCTCCCGCGACCACGATGGTGCGGGGGCCGGAGGGCACGGGGTGCGCCGCCTCGGTCTCGGGCGCGACGTCGGCGACGCCGATGCCGCCGCCCCCCTGGTACAGCGCGCCGGACACGTCGGGATCTTCGGCGGCGGCGACGTCGTCGGATGCGGGGGATGCCGCCCGCGCGGCGAGCCACGACGGGGCGGCGCCGGCGAGGGGCTCGCGGAAGGGCACGTTGAGGTGCACCGGACCGGCGGCACGCGCTCCCTCGCCGAGAGAGGCGGCGAGCGCTTCGGCCGCGACCTGGTCGAGAGCTGCGCTCTGCTCGTCATCCCCGGTGTGGTCGACCGCCTCGGGAACGGCGAGATCGGCCTCGAACCGGGTCGCCGAGCGGAACAGCCCCGGCTGCCGGGTGGTCTGGTTCGCCCCGACCCCGCGCAGCTCCGGCGGGCGGTCGGCGGTCAGCAGCAGCAGCGGCACGCCGGCATGGTGGGCCTCGAGGGCGGCCGGCACGAGGTTGGCCACGGCGGTGCCGGACGTGCAGACGACGACCGCCGGCATCCCGGTCTCTCGACCGATGCCCAGCGCGGTGAAGCCGGCGACGCGTTCGTCGATGCGCACGTGCAACGCGACCAGGCCCGCGCGCTCGAGCTCGGCAGCGACGAGGGCGAGAGCCTGCGAGCGCGAGCCGGGGCTGACCACGATGTGCCGCACGCCACGGGAGACGAGACCGGCGAGCAGCGCGGCGGCCGCATCCGTCGAGGGCGCGGCGGACCGATCGTTCGGCGAGGTCACGAGCGGCTCAGCCGACGGTGCCGCGCTGGCCGCGGGTGTCGTCGTCGCCGGGCTTGCCGCCATCGGGAGTGTCACCCGGGTCGGTCGTGCGGGGCGGGCGCGGCGGTTCGTCGGCGTCGGCGTCGAGCTGGGCGAGCTCCTCCTCGAGACGTCGGATGCGCTCGTCCTGCTCGGCGCGCGCCGAGGCGGTCATGCGCCCGAGGAACTCGGGGTCGTCGTCGGGGGCGCGACGTACGACCGTCTGACTCGCCCGGCCACGACCGATGAGGAACCACAGGATGCCGCCGAGCACCGGCAGCAGGATGACGATGGCCATCCACGCCGGCTTGCTGACCCCGCGGTGACGCGAGGGGGGTTGCACAGCGCAGTCGACGATCGTGTAGACCCAGAACAGGACCGCCACGAACGCCAGGATGAGAAGCAGCCGTGCCATGGACCGATTCTACGTGCGTCGGCTGGACGAGGGCCCGGAGCTCTTCCTCATCCCCCACCGTCGAACGACCCGGGAAGGAGGCGAAGGCCGCCGCCGTAGAATGGATGAATGCGCGCACGTTCGGCCCTCGTCTACACGGTGCTGCGATTGCTCGCGTTCCTCGTGCCGCTCGGCGTCCTGCTGCTGTTCCCCGTGTTCCAGGAGCTCCCCTGGCTCGCGGCGATCTTCGCGGCCCTCATCGGCTTCAGCCTCTCGCTGCTGTTCCTCCGCCGCCCCCTCGAGAAGGTCACCGGCGGACTCGCCGAGCGCCGCACGCAGCGCAGCACGACGACAGGACGCCGCTCCGGTGCGGACTCCGACGCCGATGCCGAAGACGCGGTGGTCGACGCCGCACGCGTCGACGTCGACCGCGAGCAACGGCCCGCCGCGGACTGAGCTCCCACCGGCCGACTCGGCCGCACGGGAACCCCCGGCCGGACGCCCGCACCCCTCCCGTCATCCGGTCCGACCGGCGCGCTCGACCGACGGCGGGGCGACGCAGATCACGGCGCCCCTCCGCAAGGGGCGGTCGGACCCCCGCGGGGTCCGGATCAGCCGGCGAACGCCCAGAAGAGCAGCGCGCCGTAGGCGACGGACGTGAAGCTCGTCACCTGCAGCGCCGTGATGAGCTCCCGGGGTGTGCGGTACGTCCACACGATGAGGATCGCGGCCAGGCCGCCGAGCAACGCGATGAGGGTCAGCCAGGCGATCGGGTACACGAACGCCAGGAACACGGCGATCGCGAACGGGACGAGCACGAAGAGCGTGAACAGCACCTGGGTGGGACGCGGGCCGATCAGCACCGACAGCGTGCGCTTTCCGGCGAGGCGGTCCTGATCGATGTCGCGCAGGTTGTTGGCCAGCAGCACGGCGCACGCGAGCAGACCCGCGGCGACCGCGCCGAACCATGCTTCCTGCGGTAGCGC
Organism: Microbacterium galbum; assembly: GCF_032464915.1. Classification (NCBI taxonomy): domain Bacteria; kingdom Bacillati; phylum Actinomycetota; class Actinomycetes; order Micrococcales; family Microbacteriaceae; genus Microbacterium; species Microbacterium galbum. The sequence continues at coordinate 574,368 of NZ_JAWDIS010000002.1, forward strand.
CTGCACCTGCAGCCACGTCGTGCCGAGGGTGGCGACGAGGCCGAAGAACACGAAGACGAAGAGCTCGCCCATCGCGTTGTAGCCGTAGGGGCGCTTGCCCCCCGTGTAGAACCACGCGGCGACGATGCAGACGGCCCCGACCGCGAGCAGCCACCACTGTCCCGTGCGTACGACCAGCGCCAGCCCGATGACGGCGGCGAGCGCGAAGAACGCGAGCGCGACGATCAGCACCGTGCGCGGCTTCGCCTTCCGGCCCCCGGTGAGGCGTCCGGGCCCCACGCGCACGTCGTCGGTCCCCCGGATGCCGTCGGAATAGTCGTTGGCGTAGTTGACGCCGATCTGCAGGGCGAACGCGACCGCCAGACAGGCGAGCGCGATCACCCAGTGGAGCCGCTCGTCGACGAGCGTCGCCGCTCCCGTTCCGATCAACACGGGGGTGATGGCGAGCGGAAGGGTCCGCAGGCGGGCGGCCGCGATCCAGTCGCGCGCCGTGGCCGGGGCGGTGGCCTGCGGCGCACCCGCCTTCGCCTTCTGCGGGTTGCCGCCGGGGCGACGCTTCTTGGCGGGGTGCGAACGCTTGCGAGAGGGTGCTGCCACGGAGGGCAATCCTATGCCCGCCGGTCGTGCCCCTGTCCGCACGTCGTGCCCGTGCCCGTACGATCTCGCCCGCGGGTCGCGCTCATGCCCGCGAGTCGAGCGCGACCGCGGCGCGCAGCGCCGCTCGGTCGGGCTTTCCCGACGACAGCGTCGGGAGCTCGGCGATCGAGACGACCCGCGCCGGACGCGCCGGTGCCCCCATCGACGAACCCACCACCGCGCGGATGCGCTCGAGGACCGCGGCCTCCGCGGCCGGTGGGATGCCCGGGACCACGACGGCGGACCCCTGTCCCCACTCGGCATCCGGGATCGGGACGACCACCGCCTCCTCGAGCCCCGCGATGGCTCGCACCGCCGCCTCCACCCGGTCGAGGGAGACGTTCACCCCGCCCGAGACGACGACGTTGTCGATCCGACCGGTCACGCTCAGCACGCCGTCGACGATCTCGCCCCCGTCGCCCGTGCGGTACCAGCGGGTGCCGTCGGCGCCGACGGGAAAGACGGATGCCGTGCGCTTGGGGTCACCGAGATAGCCCTCCGCGAGCGTGGGTCCCGACAGGAGCACCTCACCGTCGACGACCGTCATCCCGACCCCATCGAGCGGCACGCCGTCGTAGACGCAGCCCCCGCTCGTCTCGCTCGAGCCGTAGGTGCGCACGATCCGGGCGCCGAGGGCCTCCGCACGCGCCGCCACCGACGGCGCGAGGGCCTGACCGCCGATGAGGATCGCCTCGAACGAGCGCAGCGCCTCGGCCACCGTCGGATCGGCGTCCGCGGCATCCACCAACCGCTGCAGCTGCGCGGGGACGAGGGAGGTGTAGGTCGGCACGCGGGCGCCGTTGTCGTGCGACGCCATTCCGCGCGCCGCCGCGGCGAACGGCTCGGGGCGGAAGGGCCCCGCGACGACCGCGGGCTCGCGATCGGCCAGCAGGGCGCGCACGAGAACCTGCACGCCTGCGACGTAGGTCGCCGGCACGGCCAGCAGCCACGCCCCCTCCCCGATGCGCGCCGCGGTCGCGTACGCGCTCGCGATGAGGGCGTTCCGGCTGATCACGACCGACTTCGGCACACCGGTCGAGCCCGAGGTCGTCACGACGACGGCGGTTCCGGGTGGCACGTCGTCGGGCAGCGCACCGCCGCCCAGGGCGACGGCGGGACCTGCTCCGACGACGGCCGCCCTCAGCGCTCGCAGCACATCGCGCGGATCCGTGGATGCCGGCGGCTCGAGCCTCACGGGCGGGTCCGAGCCATCAGTAGTGCCACGGCACGTCGGACCAGTCGGGCTCGCGCTTCTCGAGGAAGGAGTCGCGCCCCTCGACGGCCTCGTCGGTGCCGTACGCGAGACGGGTCGCCTCTCCGGCGAACAGCTGCTGGCCGACGAGCCCGTCGTCGACGGCGTTGAAGGCGTACTTGAGCATGCGGATCGCGGTGGGCGACTTCGTCAGGATCGTGCGGGCCATCGACAGCGCTTCGCGTTCGAGATCGGCGTGCGCGACGACTCGGTTGACCGCGCCCATCTCGTACGCCCGCTCGGCGGAGTACTCCTCGGCGAGGAAGAAGATCTCCCGCGCGAACTTCTGACCGATCTGGCGCGCGAAATAGGCGGAGCCGTACCCGGCGTCGAACGAGCCGACATCGGCATCCGTCTGCTTGAACCGACCGTGCTCGCGGCTGGCGATGGACAGGTCGCAGACGACGTTGAGCGAGTGGCCGCCACCGGCCGCCCACCCCGGGACGACGGCGATGACGACCTTCGGCATGAACCGGATGAGGCGCTGGACCTCGAGGATGTGCAGACGACCGGCGCGGCCCGGGTCGTGCACGACATGCTCTTCGTGCGAGTACTTGTAGCCGTCGCGCCCCCGGATGCGCTGGTCGCCCCCGGAGCAGAACGCCCACCCGCCGTCTTTCTGGCTCGGGCCGTTGCCCGTCAGCAGGACGACGCCGATCCGGTGGTCCTGCCGCGCGATGTCGAGGGCGCGGTACAACTCGTCGACGGTGTGCGGACGGAAGGCGTTGCGCACCTCCGGGCGGTCGAACGCGATGCGCGCGACGCGTCCATCGTGGGTGACGTGGGCGGTGATGTCGGTGTACCCCTCGGCGCCGGGCGCCAGGGTCCATTCCGCGGGGTCGAAGAGCTCGGAGACGGTCACGGTTTCAGCCTACGCGCGGGCGCCCCGCACGGACCGGCGGGCGCCCACCTGTGGACGGACCCCGTGAAGCGCCGTAGCCTGGGCAACCCCGACGATCGGAGTCAGCATGACGAAGAAGGTGTCGATTCTGGGCCGCATCCGCGAATACTTCCTGGGTGCCCCCTCACACGACCAGTCCGAGGATGCACGGCGCTCGATGAACCATCAGAGCGAGACGGCGTACTACGCCGGCGAGGCCGTGAAGAACGGGACGGGCACGTCCGGCGGAGCACAGTTCAAGCCGTGAACGACGACAGCGGCGCCCCGATCGGATCGGGGCGCCGCTGTCGTCGTGGGGCGCCCTCAGCGATCGAGGCGCCCGCGCTCACGCGTTCTTCGCGTCGCGCCAGCGCAACCAGCGCTCGACGAGGGAGTAGTCCCATTCGGGACCCGAGAAGCCGAGCGTGAACAGGCGGGTTCCCGCGTCGAAGAGCGCGTCGGCGACGTCCTCGTCGCGGTCCTTGAGCTCGTTCGAGACGACGAGGTCGGACAGGTCGCGCTGCTCGGTCTCGGCCCACTTCTGAATGACGTCGAACTTGTGGGGCAGTTCGTCGGGCGTGACGAAGCTGTGCCAGATCTGGGCATGACGGGCGACCATGCGGAGGGTCTTCTGCTCGCCCTTGCCGCCGATCATGACGGGGATCTCGCGGGTGGGTGCGGGGTTGAGCTTGCCCCATCGGTCGGCGATGCGGTCGAGGTCGCTCGCGAGAGCGTTGAGACGCGAGCCCGCGGTGCCGAACTCGTATCCGTACTCGTCGTAGTCGCGCTGGAACCATCCGGAACCCGTGCCGAAGATGAAGCGACCGGTGTCGCCCCCCTTCTTGCTGATGTGGTCGACGGTGCGGGCCATGTCGGCCTGCAGGTCGGCATTGCGGTAGCTGTTGCAGTTGACGAGAGCGCCGAACTCGACGCGCTCGGTCTGCTCGGCCCACGCGGCCAGCATCGTCCACGCCTCGAAGTGCTCGCCGTCGGGATCGCCGTAGAGCGGGAAGAAGTGGTCCCAGTTGAACAGGACGTCGACGCCCATCTCCTCGAGACGGAGGACGGCGTCGCGGATGTCGGAGTACTGCACGTGCTGCGGCTGGATCTGGACGCCGAGCCGGACGGGGGTGTCGAAGAGCATGGCGTCAGCCTATGCCCGCTGCCGGGCGCCGAGACGGGTGGACCTCGCGGGCGACCGCACGTAGCGTGGAGGGTTCACGACGATCGGAGTCATCATGACGAAGAAGGTGTCGATCCTCGCGCGGATGCGCGATTACGTCTTCGGCCCCCGCCGCACGCACGAGCAGGCCGAGAACGCTCAGCAGTCGTTGGACGCGCAGAAAGACCTCTCCTCCTACACCGTCGAGCGCCAGACGTTCTGGCTCGGCGGGTTCGGCGGCGGCGGACCCCGCTGAGCACCATGATGAGGGAATGAGCACCGTCGCCCTCCCCCCGCTCGCCGACATCCTCGCCACCGCGCGGGTGGTGTCGCTTCCCCTCGCCGCCCGTTTCCGCGGCATCCTGACGCGCGAAGCGCTCGTGTTCGAGGGACCGGAGGGATGGACGGAGTTCTCGCCCTTCGTGGAGTACGACGACACCGAGGCCGCGACCTGGCTCGCCGCCGCCGTCGACTACGGGTGGGCGGCCTCCCCCGCCCCGGTCCGCGACGGCGTCGGAGTGAACGCGACGATGCCCGCGGTCGCGGCATCCGAGGTCGCCGGGCTCCTCGCCCGATACGACGGATGCCGGACGGTCAAGGTGAAGGTGGCCGAGGCCGGGCAGACCCTCGCCGACGACGTCGCGCGGGTCCGCGCGGTGCGCGAGAGCATGGGCCCGGAGGGGCGTGTGCGCATCGACGCCAACGCGGCGTGGAACGTCGACGAGGCGGAACGGGCCGTGCACGCCCTGGCCGAGTTCGACCTGGAATACGTCGAACAGCCGTGCGCCGAGATCGAGGAGCTCGCGCAGCTGCGGGAACGCATCGCCTACCTCGACATCCCGATCGCCGCCGATGAAAGCGTCCGCAAGGCGGCGGACCCGCTCCGCGTCGCGCGCAGCGGCGCGGCGGATCTGCTCGTCATCAAGGCGCAGCCCCTCGGCGGTGTCCACGCGGCACGCGAGATCGTGCGGCAGGCGGGACTCCCCGTCGTCGTCTCCAGCGCGCTCGACACCTCGATCGGGCTGTCGATGGGCGCCGCCCTCGCGGCATCGCTGCCCGCGCTCCCCTACGACTGCGGGCTGGGCACAGCCTCGCTGTTCGCCGCCGACGTGGTGGCATCCCCCCTTGTGGCCCGTGGTGGGGTGCTCTCCCTCGAGCGCCCGCGCCCCACCGGCCTCGACCTCGACCGCGTGGCCGCCGACGACGAACGGCGCGACTGGTGGGTGGCGCGCCTCGGCCGCTGCCACGACCTGCTCACTCGAGGATGAGGCCGACCACCTGTGACAGGCGATCCGCCAGACCGGACCGCGACTCCGACGGCGCCTGACGAGTGAGCAACGCCGTCTCGGACGTCGAAATCCACACTGACAGCAGAAGATCGGTGGCCACGTCCGCAGGAACGCGGAGCGAGAGTCCCCGCGCGGCGGCGATGTCACGGACGAGCTGGGTGACGCTCTCCCCCAGGCCCTGGTTGAGAGCCAGGTAGGCCTCGGCGAAACCCGGGTTGCGCAGCGCCTGCAGGCGCGTTTCGGCCCCGAGGAGGACGTCCAGCCGGTCCTCGCCGGTGGCCTCGAGCACCTCCTGGACGAGCTGCAGCACGTCGCCGGCGTCTTCGAGGCCGCGACTCTCGATCGATGTGACGCGCGCGCGCACCGCCGCGATCGTCGTCTCCGCCGATCGCGCGCACAGGGCCAGGAAGAGCTCCTCCTTCGACCCGAAGTTGGAGTAGAACGCGCCGCGGGTGAAGCCGGCACGCTCGCAGATGGCCTCGACCGACGCTCCGTCGATGCCGACCTCGGCGAACATCTCGGCTGCGGCATCCATGAGACGGACGCGTGTGTTCTCGCGGCGGCGCGTCGTCGCGGGCGCGGGATCGGTCATCCGAGGCCTCCTGTTCTCGGGTGACATCCAGGTTCGACAGCACCCCCGAGGGTCTAGGATACATTGTTGTATCCGATACGGTGATGTATCGACCCGTTCACCGATCTGGGAGTCACCGTGTCGACATTCCTGTACACCCTCGGGCGTTGGTCGTTCCGTCACCCGTGGCGCGTTCTCACGGCCTGGCTGCTCGTGCTCGTGCTCGCCGGCGGAGGTGTCGCGCTGTTCGCGAAAGGCACCGACAACACCTTCACGATCCCCGGCACGGAGTCGCAGGCGGGCCTCGAGATGCTCGGGCGCACGTTCCCCCAGGTGAGCGGCGCCAGCGCCGAGATCATCGTGGTCTCCGCCGACGGGGCGAAGGTCACCGACCCGGCGTATCAGGACGCCGTGCAGAAGACGTCGGCCGACATCGGCGACCTCGATTTCGTCGAAGCCGTGACCGACCCCTACGACACCCGCATCTCGGGCGGCATCTCCGACGACGAACGCGCCGCCATCGTCCGCATCCAGTTCTCCGGCGAGGCCACCGAGGTGCCGCAGGCCACCGAAGACGGGCTCCGCGAGGCCGCGACGGCTCTGGGCGAGGCACTTCCCCCCGGTTCGCAATCCGTTCTCGGTGGGCAGCTGTTCGCCACCGAGATCCCCGGCGCCTCGCTCACCGAAGCCCTCGGCGTGCTCATCGCCGCGCTCGTGCTGATGGTGACGTTCCGCTCGTTCCTGGTGGCCGGGATGCCGCTGGCCACCGCCATCCTGGGCGTCGCCCTCTCGATCGCCCTCATCTTCATCGCGACCGGCTTCGCGACCGTGTCGTCGACGACCCCGCTGCTGGCGGTGATGTTGGGCCTGGCGGTCGGCATCGACTACGCGCTCTTCATCGTGTCTCGACATCAAGACCAGACGAGAGCGGGCATGGACCCCGAGGAGTCCACGGCCCGCGCGGTCGGCACCGCGGGTTCGGCCGTGGTGTTCGCCGGCATCACGGTGCTCATCGCCCTCATCGGGCTGAGCTTCGCCGGCATCCCGTTCCTGACGACCATGGGGATCGCCGCCTCCGTCGCCGTCGCGATCGCGGTGTGCGTCGGGCTGACGCTCACGCCGGCCTTCCTCGGCTTCGCCGGTCACCGTGTCGTCGGGTGGGGATACAAGCGCCCGAAGAAGCGCTCGCGCACCGCCACCGCCGAAGACGACACGGCCGCCGCCGAAGAGGCCGCCGCCGAGAGCGTGCGACGCGCCACCACCGCGGCCATCAAAGCCGAGCGGAACGGCCCCGCCAAGCGCTGGGTCGGCCTGGTGACCCGGCATCCGGTGGTCACCACCGTCGCGGTGATCGGGCTGCTCGGCGTCACCGCCGTTCCCGCCGCGTCGCTGGCCCTGACCCTGCCGAACGCCGGCCAACTGCCCGAGGGCGACGAGGCGCGCGTCGCCTACGAGCTGACCGACGAGTACTTCGGACCGGGAGCGAACGGGCCGCTCATCATGACCGGCACGATCGTGACCTCGAACGATCCCCTCACCCTCATGACCGACATCGGCGACGAGATCGCCAAGATCCCCGGGGTCGCCGAAGTGGCCCTGGCCACCCCCAACGAGACCGCCGACACCGGCATCGTGCAGATCGTGCCCGAGACCGCACCCGACGACCCCCGCACCGCCGACCTCGTGCGCGAGCTGCGGGCCCAGGAGGATCGCCTCTACGACGAGTTCGGCGTGCGCCTGCTCGTCACCGGCTACACCGCGGTGACGATCGACATCTCCGACCAGCTCGGAGCCGCACTCCTGCCCTTCGGCCTCTTCGTCGTCGGACTCTCACTCGTGCTGCTGATGATCGTGTTCCGCTCGATCTGGGTTCCGCTCACCGCTGCGGGCGGATATCTGCTGTCGGTCGCCGCCTCGTTCGGCGTGGTCGCCGCGGTATTCGAGTGGGGCTGGTTCGCCGATGCGCTGCATGTCGCGAAGGTCGGGCCCATCATCAGCTTCATGCCGATCGTCGTCATGGGCGTGCTCTTCGGCCTCGCCATGGACTACCAGGTCTTCCTCGTCTCGCGCATGCGCGAGGACTACGTCCACGCGAAGCGCGAGGGGCGCACACCCCGCGAGGTGGCACTCGGCGCGGTGCGCAGCGGCTTCGCGGCATCCGCCCGTGTCGTCGTGGCGGCCGCGGTCATCATGTTCGCCGTGTTCGTCGCGTTCGTGCCCGAGGGCGACTCGAGTCTCAAGCCCATCGCTCTGGGGCTCGCGGTCGGCGTGGCCGTCGACGCGTTCCTCGTACGCATGACCCTCGTCCCGGCGATCCTCGCGCTGCTGGGCGCGAAGGCCTGGTGGATGCCGCGCTGGCTCGACCGCATCCTGCCCAAGCTCGACGTCGAGGGCGAGGCCGTCGAGCGCGAGGTGCACCTCGCCGAGTGGCCCTCCGAGCCCGCGCTGGCGATCGCCGCCGACGACCTGCGCACCAGCGTCGCCTCCGAGACCGCGGAGCCGGTCTTCCGCGACGTGTCGATGCGACTGGGGTACGGCGGCACCCTGCTCGTGACGGGAGAGAGCCGCACCACGCGCGCACTTCTCCTCGCCCTCGCCGGTCGCCTGTCGAAGATCGAGGGGAAGCTGCGCGTCGACGGGCTCCTGGTGCCCGAACGCGCCGGTGCCGTGCGCGCCCGCGTCGGTGTCGCCCTCCTCGACGACCCCTCGACGGCGGAGGCGGACGTGGCCCAGGCCGTCGCCCGCGGCACACGCATCGTCGTCGTCTGCGACATCGACCGCCTCGACGACGACGCCCGCGATGACGTCGCACACGTGCTCCGCCGCGCGGCCGTCGAGGCCCGCGAGCGGTCGGGCGACGCGTCGTCACCCTTCACGCTCGTCGTCTCTGCCCGCGACGAGCGCCGTGCCCTCGCCCTGCTGTCCGAGGCGCACCGCCCCGACGTGACCTCCCTCCCGTTGCCCACGCCGCGACGGCACCGCTCCGAACCCGAAACCTTCGCCGATCTCTCCGAGGTGTTCGCATGACTCTCCCCGTCGAGCGCTCCCGCTCGCGCCGCCCCGTCACGTGGTTGACGCTCATCGGCGTGCTCCTGCTGCCCGCCGTGATCGGCGGCATCCTGGTGGGCGCGCTCTACAACCCCACCGACCGACTCGAGAACATCACGGCCGCGATCGTCAACGACGACAAGGCCGTCGAGCTGAACGGCCAGCTGGTCCCCCTCGGTCGGCAGCTCACCGGCGGCCTCGTGAAGGGCGCTGACGATCAGCCGAGCAACATCGACTGGGTCATCTCGAACGACGAGGATGCCGCGGCCGGTCTCGCCGACGGCACCTACACCGCCGTCGTCACGATCCCCGAGAACTTCACCGCCGCCTCGTTGTCGACGCGCCCCGGCGAGACGCCGGTCAAGGCGACCATCGGCGTGCAGACCGCTCCCGACGCGCGCGTCGTCGACGGAGCGATCACCTCCGCGCTCGCAACGACCGCCACGAGCGTCTACGGGGGCGAGCTGTCCTCTCAGTACCTGAAGAACGTCTTCCTCGGCTTCACGACGCTGAGCGACCAGCTCGGTTCCGCGGCGAGCGGCGCCCATCAGCTGGCCGACGGGGCATCGCAGGCCGCGTCCGGCGCGGGTGATCTGCGCGACGGCCTGGGACAGCTCTCGAACGGAGCCTCGAGCCTCGCCGATGGGGCGTCGCAGCTCGCGGCCGGCGCGGGTCCGCTCGCCGACGGCGCGACGCAGTTGGCATCGGGCTCGGCGGCGCTCGCGAACGGGACGCGGGATGCCGCGGCGGGAGTGAGCAAGCTCGCGACCGGTGCCGACGGCATCGCGGCCGGCAATCAGCAGCTCGCGACGCAGATCAACGGTCTCGCCGACCAGATCCCGCCGGGTTTCGCCGACGACGCGCAGAAGCTCGCCGGTGCCGCCCCCCAGGTCAACAAGGCTCTCGTCGACGCGAACGCCGCCCTGCAGAAGGCGGCGGCGGAGTGCACGGGGACCCCGGAGCAGTGCCAGGCGCTGCGCGATGCGGCAGCCGCCGCCGCGGCCTCCCTCGACCGGGCCACCGACACCGTCACGCAGATCGGCGACCTCGCCGGTCAGGCGGCGCAGCTGCCCACGGGCATCCGTGCGATCGCCGACGCCAACCAGCAGCTCGCCGACGGCGCGACCGGCCTCGCCGGTGGCGCCCGCGAGGCGGCCTCCGGACTCGGCACGCTCGCCGGCGGCATGGACGGCATCGCCGGGGGCGCGACGAAACTGGCCGACGGCGCGACGCAGTTCGGCACCGGAACCGCGGCCCTCGGCTCGGGCGCCGCGCAGCTGGCATCCGGAGCCTCCGGCGCAGAGGACGGCGCCGGCCAGCTCGCCGACGGCGTGCAGCAGGTCGCGACGGGAACATCCTCCCTCGCCGATGGGCTCGACACCGCCGTCGCGCAGTTGCCGACGTACACCGACACCCAGGCGACCACCCTCGCCGACGTCGTCGCCGACCCGGTCTCGGCCACGGGCGCAGACAATTCGTTGTTCGGCCTCGCCGCGGTGCCGCTGTTGGCCATGGCCGTGCTGTGGTTCGGCGGGCTCGCCTCGTTCGTCGCGTTCCAGGCGGTGTCGGCGCGCGCTCTCACCAGCCGTCGCCCGTCCGCGCTGGTCGCGCTGCGCGGCTTCGCCCCCGCTGCGCTCGTCGGCGCCGTGCAGGGCCTGCTGGTCGCCTCCGTCGTCCAGATCGCCTCGAAGTACGACTGGGGCGACTGGGCCCTCTTCGCCCTCGTGTGCATCGCGGCCGGCATCGCCTTCGCCGCCGTCCACCAGGCCCTCGTGGCGGTGTTCGGCGGAGCGGGCCGATGGATCGCGGCGGTGATCGGCGCCCTGGCCCTGGGCGCGAGCATCGTGTCGACCGTGCCGCCCGCGCTGGCCGCCGCGGCATCCCTGCTGCCGACCGCCCCCGCCTACGACGCGATGCTCGGCGCCCTGTCGTCGGCCGGCGGAGTCGGGGCGGGTATCGCCGGGTTCGTGGTCTGGGCCGTGCTGTCGCTCATCGCCACGACACTGATCGTGGTGCGCCGCCGCACCACCTCCACCCGCGCCGCCGCCCAGCCCGCGTAAGCGCGCGGGTGCCCGACGCGCCCTCTCCTGTCGAGTGTCCAAGACACGCCGCCCCTGGCCGCGAGAGACGGCGTTTCTTGGACACTCGAGGGCGGTCCGGGGAGTGCACCACTCCTTCACAGCGGGGGGTATCCACAGCAGAGCGGGGCCGGGCGGCCCACGCGCGGACGATCGTGTCTGCTGTGGGCATGCACCCGCACGCACTCCCCCCTGAACTGCGCTCGGCGTTCCACGTCCGCGACGCGGATGCACACGGCGTCCCCCGCCGGCGGCTCGCCGCCGGTGACCTGCGGTCGCCGTTCCATGGAGTGCGCGTCGCGCGCGAAGATCAGCTGGAGGGTGTGGAGGCGAGATGCAGGGCATTTCTCCCTCGGATGATCGGCGCGCAATTCTTCAGCCACTCGACCGCCGCCACGCTGTGGGGGATGCCCCTCCCGTTCCGCCCTGACGACTTTCTGCATGTGAGCGCGGTTCCCCCCGCGCGGGAGCCTCGCACGGCAGGTGTCGTGGGACATCGCTTGGTCATGCCGTCGGATGGTGTCACACTGCGCGCCGGCCTGCCGGTCGCAAACCGCGTCGAGACCTGGGCTCAGCTCGGCTCGCTCGTCCCGATGGAAGACCTCGTCGCCGCGGGAGACTGGGCGTTGTCACAGGGCGACACCGTGTCAGACCTCGACGCAGCTGCACGACGCGCACGGCGTCGCGGAGCAGTCGCCCTCCGCGAGGCAGTGCAGCTTGTCAGACCCGGAGCGGAATCTCCGCGAGAGACGGCCGTGCGCCTCGTCCTCCTGCGGGCGGGCCTGCCCGAGCCGCACCTCAACTGGACCCTCTGCACGGCAGACGGGGTCTTCGTCGCTCGACTCGACATGGCCTACCCCGACCACCGGGTAGCGGTCGAGTACGACGGGCGGCAGCACGCCGACGCAGACCAGTTCCGACGGGATGCCGACCGCTGGCGCGCCATCGCCCGGGAGGGGTGGACGCTCATCCGTGTCGTGGCCCACCACCTCGAGACGCCGATGCAAGACATCGTCGCACCCGTGCGTCACGCGCTCCGCGCGGCCGACGCCCCTTGAGTGTCCAAGACATGCCGTGTCCACCCGCCGCCAGCGGCATGTCTTGGACACTCAAACCCCGCCGCCCACCGGGCGAGGGCATCGCGCCCGGGCCAGGGCCGGGACGTTCCGCGAAACACGAAGGGCCCGCCCGGCGACAGCCGGACGGGCCCGGGAACCGGGTGAGGGTCCTTACGTCGTCAGGCCGCTGTAGGCGTGCAGGCCCTTGAAGAAGACGTTGACGATCGTGAAGTTGAACAGCACCGCGGTGAAGCCGATGATCGACAGCCACGCCGAGCGGGTGCCGCGCCAGCCGCGCGTCGCGCGGGCGTGGATGTAGCCCGCGTAGAGCACCCAGATGACGAAGGTCCAGACTTCCTTCGTGTCGAAGCCCCAGAAGCGGCCCCACGCGTCGTTCGCCCAGATGGACCCGGCGATGAGGGTGAAGGTCCAGAAGATGAATCCGACGATCGCGAAGCGGTAGGCCAGCGACTCGAGGGCGTCGGCGTTCGGAACCGTGCGCAGGAAGCTGCGCTTCGGTTCGGCATCCACCGGGGCTTCGGCGAGCTTGCGCTCGCGCCGCGTCTGGATGAGCTGCACGACCGAGAGCCCGAAAGCGAGGGCGAACAGTGCCGTCGCGAGACTCGCGACGAAGACGTGCACGACGAGCCAGACCGACTTCAGCGGGTCGGCCAGCGGAACGACCTCGACGTGGAACGCCAGCGTCGCGCCACCCAGCAGCAGCACCGCGAGGCCGGTCATGAGCGAGCCGAGGAAGCGCAGGTCGTAGCGCGTCAGCACGGCGAGGTACACCGCGATGATCAGCAGCAGGCCGGTCATGGCGAACTCGTACATGTTCGACCACGGCACGCGCTCGGCTGCGATCCCGCGCAGGACCGTCGCCACGAGGTGGAAGACGAAGCCGAGCGCCGTCAGCACCGTGCCGAGACGCGCCCACAGGTAGCGGGGCTTGGCGGTGGAGGCACCGGATGCCGACGACCCGGCGCCCGAGGAGATCACTCCCCCGCCACCCGCGGTCACGAGCTCGCGCGCGACGACCTCGTCTTTGGCCTTGAGCGCGAGGTCGGAGCGGCGCGCGAGATCGATGGCGTACGCGATGAACGCCAGCACGTAGATGGCGACCGCCGTCCACACCAGGAGGAGGGAGATCTCGTCGAGGAGAAGCGGGTCGGTTCCGGGCATGGTCTCAGTCTACTTTTCCGGTGTCGGGGTGGCTCTGGGGAGGAGGGCCGGGGAGGGTCGCGCCGTGCTTCTCGGCGAGCTGATCGACGGCGGCGGCGAGCGTCGGGTCCTCACCGCGCGCGAGGCCCGCGTACTCCACGAGCACCGAGCCGCCCTGCGGGGTCGCCTTGACCCACATGCGGCGACGCGGGACGAAGAGCGCGGCGAGCAGGCCGAGCAGCGCCAGCAGGGCGAAGGCGAGCACCCAGGGTCCGGCGAGGTCGCGGTGGATCGACAGGGATGCGAAGCGCTTGACCGAGCCGTCGTACCCGACGGCCCCCGCGGGCGCCTCGTTCTCGAAGGTGATGGTGCCGAGGCCGTTGGGCAGATCCTCGGTCTGCCCGGGCATGAGCTGGATGGCGGGGTTGCCGCTGTCGCCGCCGGCGATCTGCGTCATGCCCGACGGGTCGAGCGTGTAGACCGAGCGGGGCGTTCCGTCGTCGATGCCGAGGTCGCCCTCGTATACGCGCAGCGTCAGGGTCGGGTACTCCAGCGCCCCGTACGTGGAGGTCAGCGCGCCCGAGGGCAGCACGTCCATCGTCGGGTAGAAGAATCCGAGCAGACCGAGCTGTTCGGGCAGACCGTCGGCGACCTTGATGACGCCGAGCGAGGTCATGTTGGCATCCTGCGGCAGGAACGCGACCGAGTCGTGGAACACCTCGTTGCCCTCGGCGTCGCGGATCGTGACGGTCGGGGCGTAGCCGTTGCCGAGCAGGTAGACGCGGTCGCCCTGCACGTCGAGCGGGTGGTTGACGCGCACCTCGCCGTCCTGCGGGTCGGTGCCGGGGGCCTGCGTCGTCACGTGCGCCACGAAGTCGCCGGCTTGTCCCGAACCGGGCTGCCCGGGCGGAACGTACGACACGTCGAACTTGTCGAGCGTCATCGAGTAGGGCGTGAGGGTGTCTCCGCTGACGAAGCGACCCGGGTTGAACGAGGAGTAGTCGAGCAGGCTGTTCGCGAAGGCCTGGCCCTCGACGAGCACGCGTTGACCGGTGTAGGTGAAGCCCCCGCCGACACCGACGGCGATCAGGACGCCCACGAGCGCGCCGTGGAAGAGCAGATTGCCGGTCTCGCGCAGGTACCCGCGCTCCGCCGACACCGAGAACGACCCGCGCCCGTCGTAGCGCGCCACCCGGTAGCCGCTCTTGCGCAGCTGCGCGGCCGCGCTGTCCACGGCGGCGGTCGCCAGGGCATCCGCATCCGCATCCGCGTCGACCGCGATCGAGCGGGAGCGGTGGTCGTCCAGGCGCGACAGACGCGCGGGCGTACGCGGCGGCTGCGAGCGCAGCGCCTTCCAGTGGTGCTTCGTGCGCGGGAGCACGCAGCCGATCAGCGAGATGAACAGCAGCAGGTAGATCGCCGAGAACCAGGGCGAGGTGTAGACGTCGAACAGGCTGAGCTTGTCGAGTACCGGCGCGAGATCGGGGTTGTCGGTGAAGTACTGCGTGACGCCGTTGGGGTCGGCGCTGCGCTGGGGCACGAGCGATCCCGGGACGGCGGCGATCGCGAGCAGGAGCAGCAGCACGAGGGCCGTGCGCATGCTGGTCAGCTGGCGCCATCCCCACCGCAGCCATCCCACGACGCCCAGGCGCGGCTGGGTGACCTCGTCGGACGTGGAGTCGGCGTGGTCGGACGGACGCAGCGGGTCGGTCATCGTGTTCCCTCGATCAGAGCGGGAGTTGGACATTGCCCATCACCCCCTGCAGGGTCGACATCCACTGGCTCCACAGGCCCGTCACCATGAGCAGGCCGAGCACGATCAGCAGCGCTCCGCCGATGAGGTTCACGACGCGGATGTGCGTGCGCACGAACGCCACGGACTTCGTCGCCCACCCGAAGCCGAGGGCGAGGAGCAGGAAGGGGATGCCGAGGCCCAGCGAGTACATCAGCCCGAGCAGCGCCGCCCGGCCGGGATCCCCGAGGTTGTACGACACGGAGATGATCGCCGCCAGCGTGGGCCCGATGCACGGGGTCCAGCCGATGCCGAGGGCGATGCCCAGCAAAGGGGCGCCGATGAGCCCCAGGTTGCCACGGGACTGCATCCGCACCGAACGCTGCGCGAGGCCGAACAGCCCGATGAACACCAAGCCCATCAGGATGATGACCACGCCCATGACGCGCGTGATCACGTCGGCGTAGGCGAGGAAGAAGGCGCCCAGCGTTCCGCCCAGCACATTGACGGCCATGAACACGACCGTGAACCCCGCGATGAACAGCAGGGTCCCGCCGAGCAGCCGTCCTCGACCGGGCCCGGATGCCGAGCCCCCGCGCGGGGCGACGGCACCGCCGATATACCCGAGGTAGCCCGGAACGAGCGGCAGCACGCACGGCGAGAGGAAGGAGATGAGGCCGGCCGCGAGCGCGATGGGAACGGCGACCCACAGCGCGCCGTCGAAGACGAGGGCGCCGGGGTTCACGCGCTCTCCGCCACGAGCGTGCGCACGATCGCCTCGAGGATCGAGGCCTCGGGCAGCTCGCCGACGATACGGGCGGCGACGCGGCCCTGCTTGTCGAGCACGAGGGTGGTGGGGGTGGCGTTCAACGGCGTGGCCTTGTTGAACGCGAGCTTCAGCTGGGCGTCGTCGACCGCCATCGCGCTGGAGTACGACACCTCGTGGTCGCGCGCGAACGACAAGGCGGTCGCGGGCTGGTCGTAGGTGTTGATGCCGAGGAAGGCGACGTCCTGTCCCTGGAAGCTCTGGTAGGCCTGCTCGAGACGCGGGGCCTCGATGATGCAGGGACCGCACGTGGCGTACCAGAAGTTGACCACGAGCACCTTGCCCGAGAAGTCGGCGCTCGAGACGGGCGAGCCGTTGTCGAGCGTGCCGGAGAACTCCACGGGCTCGCCGCGCTGATCCGCCGCGATCTCCTTGGTCTGGAACCCGTTGGCGGCGATGTAGCCCTTGTTGTCGCCGGCGCGGTACTGGTCCGCGAGGGGGTCGGCGCTGCAGGCCGCCAGACCCGTGACGAGCGCGGCGGAGGCGAGGACCGCCCCGACCGCGGAGAGGATTCGGCGCATCACACGGCTCCTACGTCGACGGCGCCGGCGGTGGACGCCGGCGTTGCGTACGCCACCTCGACGAACCGCGGACCGCCGGCGCCGTCGCGCCGTTCGAAGCTCGTCACGCTCGACAGCGCGCAGCGACGCTTGCGCGGGTCGTGTCGGGTGGGCTGGTGGGACAGGGCGAGGTGGGTCACCCAGATGGGGAGCTGGTGCGAGACGACGACGACGTCGCCCGCGGGCACACGGTTCCAGGCGTCATCCATCGCCGCGACCATGCGGGCGACGATCCGCTCGTACGGCTCGCCCCAGCTGGGGACGGCCGGGCGGCTGAGGTGGCGCCAGTTGAGGGGATTCGCGAGCGCCTGCTTCATCCGGCGCCCTTCGAAGACGTTGGTGGGCTCGATCACCCGGTCGTCGATGAACGGCTCGGCACCGAACAGCTCGACGAAAGGCTCGGCGGATTCGCGCGTGCGCTGCAGCGGCGAGACCACGAGAGCGCTCACCGGCCGCTCGAGGCTCTTCACGTACTCGGCCGCCTGCCGCGCCATGCGCCGACCGTCGACGCTCAGGCCGAATCCGGGGAGCCGACCGTAGAGCACGCGACGGGGGTTGTACACCTCTCCGTGGCGCACGAGATGAAGGCGATCGGCGGGCACGATCCCAGTCTAGGCGCGGGTTCTGTGGTCTGACTGAGTCCGGATGCCGGTTGCCTCGACGTGGAGATATCCCGCCGGGTCAGGCGTCTTTGCGCGCGGCGAGCAGCGAGCGCACGCGCGAGTACAGGAACCACGCGAGACCGATGCCGACCGCCGCGATCACGATGTACTGCAGGATCGACGCGTACTCCTCCACGATGTGCCAGTTCTCGCCGAGCAGGTACCCGGCGAGCACGAAGATCGTGTTCCAGATGAGGCTGCCCGCACCCGTGAGGAGCCCGAAGCGCCAGAGCGGCATCTTCGCGACTCCCGCGGGGATGCTGATGAGGCTGCGGAAGATCGGGATCATGCGCCCGAAGAACACCGCCTTCCCCCCGTGCCTCTCGAACCAGGCGACCGTGCGATCGACGTCTTCGGGGTGCAGCAACGGCATCTTCGCGGCGAACGCACGCAGACGCCCCGCGCCCAGCCACCGCCCGAGCCCGTAGAGCGCGAAGGCGCCCACCACGGATCCGAGCGTGGTCCACAGCAGCGCCTCGAAGAGCGTGAACGAGCCGCGGCTCGCGGTGAGCCCGGCCATGGGCAGCACGACCTCGCTGGGCAACGGCGGGAAGAGGTTCTCGAGGGCGATCGCGACACCGGCGCCGACGGGGCCGATGACCTCCATGAGCGACACGGTCCAGTCGGCCAGCGAGGTCAGCCACGACTGGCCCTCCGTCGAGCCCGACCCGGCGCGCACCGGGGAGAGGGAGGGAGACAGGGAGAGGGTGACGTCGGTCATCGGGTGCCTTCGCGCTCGGTGATCGGCCGCCCGTGCGGGCGCCCACGAGTCAGGTTACGGGCCGGTCAGGCGCCGTTGCTGGGGGTTGCCCCGGAACGGTTCAGGATGCCGTGAGCCCGGCACCCACGAGCGCCGCGGCGATGAACCACACGGCGACCATCGAGAGGATCGCGACCAGCGGCACCCAGAACGCCAGGCGATGCCGTACGAGACGGATGATCGCCACGACGAGCCCGACCACGAGGATCACCCACGGCGCGATGACGGCGATCCAGAACCCGAGGTTCATCAGACCGGCGTCGCACGCCTGCGCTCCGCAGACGCGCGCGGCGGAGGCGAGGACGACACCCGCGTAGGAGGCCGCGAGCGCCAGGAGGGGCAGGAGCACCAGCAGAACGATGGTCGTCGCGACGTCCCACGGCCGGGGGGCACGCCCCCGTGGTTCCGGACGCAGCGTCCGGAACGACTCCGGGGGGAGGGAGAACGTCACGAGCGCCATCATAGGGATGCCGCGTCGGAATCCGAGGGTTCGCGCCCGCCCGGGCCTCGACGAGCGACGAGCGGCGTCTCTTCCGCCCGCCGCACGGGGCCCACGTCCCGCGAGACCGGGCGACGAGGCGCGAGGACGGCGGGTGGGGGCCGCCACCACCCGCACGTAGACTGGTCGATCGTGAGCGAACGCGTCCTGGTCAACCAGCTGAAGTCCCTCCCCGCCGGCCCCGTCGAGGTGTCGGGATGGGTCGAAACCGTACGCGATCAGAAGAAGGTGCAGTTCGTCGTCCTCCGCGACGAGACGGGCGCCGTGCAGCTGGTCAACCCGGCGACCCGCCCGACGGAGGACGCCGCGGACCAGGATGCCGCGGCCCTCGCCCTGACCGAGACGATCGGCGCCCTCGCGACCGGCACCTTCCTGACGGTGCGCGGGGAGCTCAAGCACGACGAGCGTGTCAAGCTCGGCGGCGTCGAGATCAAGGTCGGCGAGCTCGTGATCGCTGCCGCGGCGAACCCCGAGACCCCGATCGCCGCCGACAGCAGCCCCGACAAGCGCATGGACTACCGCTTCATCGACCTGCGTCAGCGTCGCAACAACCTCATCTTCCGCGTGCAGACGACGCTCGAGCACGCCATGCGCACGTACTGGGTGGAGCGCGATTACATCGAGGTGCACTCGCCCAAGCTCATGGCATCCCCTTCGGAGTCCAACGCGGAGCTGTTCGAGGTTCCCTACTTCGAGGACAAGACGGCCTACCTCGCGCAGAGCCCGCAGTTCTTCAAGCAGATGGCCCAGGTCGCCGGCTTCGGCAAGATCTTCGAGATCGCGCCGGCCTTCCGCGCCGACCCCTCGTTCACGAGCCGTCACGCGACCGAGTTCACCTCGATCGACGCCGAGATCAGCTGGATCGACTCGCACGAAGATGTCGCCCGCATGCAGGAGGAGCTCCTGCAGACCGCGTTCCAGGCCGTCGCCGACAAGCACGGCGCGGAGATCCAGGAGCTGTTCGGCGTCGAGGTGCAGGTGCCCACCCTGCCGTTCCCGCGCATCCCGCTCGCCGAGGCCCGCGAGATCGTCGCCGCGCGCGGCTACGACATCCCCCGCACCGACGGCGACCTCGACCCGGAGGGCGAGCGTCAGATCGCGGCGCACGTGCAGGAGACCTACGGTCACCAGTTCGTGTTCATCACCGACTACCACCCCGCGATCCGCGCTTTCTACCACATGCGCGACGAGGAGACCGGACTCACCAAGTCGTACGACCTGCTGTTCAACGGCGTCGAGATCACCACGGGCGCGCAGCGCGAGCACCGCGTCGAGGTGCTCATCGAGCAGGCGAAGGAGAAGGGGCTCGACCCCGAGCACCTCGACTTCTACCTGGACTTCTTCCGCTTCGGCGCCCCGCCGCACGGTGGCTTCGGAATGGGCCTCGCCCGCGTGCTGATGCTGCTGCTCGGTGAGTCCTCGATCCGCGAGGTCACCTACCTCTTCCGCGGACCGACGCGTCTGGCCCCGTAAGTTTCGACCTGACGACGCCCGGGGTTCACCCCCCGGGCGTCGTCGTGTCATCCGGGGTCTCTAGCGTCGGGTCATGGTCGCCGTCACTCCGCTCGATTCCCCATCGGGAGGCGCGTCGCGCCCGACGGGCTGGACCATCGTGCTCGACGGCGTGCGTCGCGAGCGCGCGGGGACCGTCGTCCTGGACGACGTCGACCTCGAGGTCGCCCCGGGCCGCATCGTCGGGCTGATCGGCCCCTCGGGCTGCGGAGCCTCCACACTGCTGCGGCTCGTCGGCGGAGCCGAGCGACCCGACGCCGGGACGGTGACGATCCAGGGACGGGTGGGCGCTGCGGCGCCCCGCGTCGCGGAGGTGCGGGATCGCACCCCCGTCGCCCGCTTCGGCCTCGCCCGCGCGGCGATCGTGGCCGCAGCCCGGCAGGCGGGCGTGATCGACCCGGATGCCGAGGCCGACCGTCTCTGCGACCTGGTCGGCCTCTCGACGGGCCACAAGAGCGTGCACCGTCTCTCGCACGGCGACCGTCAGCGCTGGGCGGTGGCCCGCGCGCTGGCCTCGCGGCCCCGGGCCCTCGTGCTCGACGACGCCCTCGCCGCTCTGCACACGAGTGCTCGCGCCGAGACGCGCGACCGTCTCGTCCGGGAGCTCCGCGAGCGCGGTGTCACCACGCTCTGGGCGACGCGCGACACCGCCGAGGGGGCCGCGGTCGCCGATCGCCTCGTCGTGATGGATGCCGGACGCATCGTGGCGGCGGGCAGCCCCGACGAGGTCTACGCCCGCGTCGCGGACGCGGCGGTTGCGGAGGTCCTCGGTCCGGTGAGTGCGGTGCCCGGGATCGTCGAGGGAGTGGTCGTCGAGGTCTGGGGGCAGGAGTTGCCGCTCGCGGGCTCCGCCCACGACGGGCACTGCGAGGTCGTCGTGCGGCCCGAGAACGTGCTGCTGGTCGGCCCCGACGTTCCGGGGATGGACGCCGTCGTGGAGGAGACGACGTTCCTGGGCAGCGTGCGGCGTTCGACCGTGCTCACCCGCGACGGCAGCCGCGTCGTCGTGGAACATGCGCCCGACCAGCGCGTCGACGACCGTGATGCGGTGCGCATCGCCCTCGCAGCCGTGCCGGCGACGGTGCGCCCGCTCGATTGACGACAGCCGACGGCGTCACCGCCGGCCCGCGGCGACCCCTCAGAACGGGTAGTCGACGCAGGACCGCTCGGCGACCACCGAACGGACGAAGCCCGCGACCTCTTGGTGGGCCGGGTGCACCTGGTAGCGCTCCAGCGCATCCACGTCGGCGAACTCGCTGACCAGCGCGACATCCCAGTTGGACTGCGGGTTGGCCACGTTGCGCCCGACCTCGATGTGCGCGATGTCGTCGATGACCTCGCGAAGGGCCATCAGGCGCTCCGAGATCTGCTCGGCGTGCAGCGCACGGGTGTCGGCGTCGTCCGCCGCGAGCTTCCACAGGACGATGTGACGGATGCTCACGACGAGGCTCCTTCAGGATCTGCCGCCAGCAGCGCGGCACGGAGACGGTCGGCCGACACGCGCCAATGCGCGTGCAGGTCGCCGTCGATGAGGACGACCGGGATCTTCTCCCACCACGTGGCGAAGAGTGCGGGATCATCGGCGATCGACGCGTGCTCGATCTCGACGCGGTCCGCCACCTCGGCGGGGAGGCCGTCGACGACGCTCTCGACGATCTGCTCCGCCACGTCGCACAGATGGCACTCGGGCTTGCCGATCAACGTGAGGGTCGTCACGCCTCCATCCTAGGAGGCGCGGACGGACGGGAGACGAAGGCTAGGCCTCGACGTCGTAGCCGGCGGCGATCCAGTCGCCCGTGCCGCCCTCGACGTTCGTCGCGTCGTGACCGCGCGCCGACAGGGCCTCGACGACACGCGCCGAGCGTCCGCCGGCCTGGCAGATCACATCGAACGGCTCGCCCGGGAGTTCGTCGAGGTGCTCGCCGATGCTCGACATCGGCATGTTAACGGCGCCGGGCACGTGGCCCGCGGCGAACTCGTGCTCCTCGCGCACGTCGATGAGGGGACGCTCGCGCCCCGCGTGCAGGTCGTGGACCGAGATGGACTGCATGCTTTCCTCCATGGAGACGGAACGAGCGGGCGCGGAGACGCCGCGCCGGTAGGCGGAACGTGCACGGATACACGAAGCGCCCGTCGCATCGGACAGGCGCTCGGTGTGGTGGCCGCGTTACTTCTTGTTGCGGCGCTGGTGACGAGTCTTGCGAAGCAGCTTGCGGTGCTTCTTCTTCGCCATGCGCTTACGGCGCTTCTTGATGACAGAACCCACGGAAAACCTCACTAAGTCGGGGTCTGGGTGCCGATGTCGGCGCCCGGGAACACTAGGCGTTCGGAAAAAAGCCTCGGATCAGTCTAGCCGACGTCGGACACCGGTCGCTGCACAGCCTCGACGACGGCCGATTCCGGCACGCGGTAGCTGCGTCCGAACCGCACCGCCGGCAGTTCGCCGGCGTGCACGAGACGGTAGACCGTCATCTTCGACACGCGCATCAGCTCGGCGACCTCGGCGACCGTCAGAAACCGCACGTCCGGCAGCTCGGCCATCGCTCACCCCTCGTTCCGGGTGAACTCACCCTCCTGATGCTGAGCACACTCTAGGGTCTGCGCGCGACGGCTGTAAACCTGTGGGCCCTCTGTGACGGATGTGCTGTGTGGACGCCGCACAGCGGCATCCGGATGCTCACCGGCCGGGAAGTTTTCGCAACGCCGTCGAGAAAGAGTGCTTGACGGATGCCGCGGCCCGGCCGACGACCTCGGCGGCGTGCACGGCGGACTCCGGCAGGGCCGGTTCGTTGTCTTCTTCGATGGAGAAGAAGGGCACCAGCCAATCATCGACCTCGTCGAGCGGAGCAACGGCGAGGCTGTAGTAGCGGTGCTGCCCCTCCTCGCGCACGGACACCAGCTCGGCCTCGCGCAGCACCTTCAGGTGCTTCGACACCGTCGGCTGGCTCACCCCGAGCGCCGCCACGATCTGGGAGACGCTCGTGCCCCGCTCACCGCCGGTCGCGCGGTCGAGGAGCAGCTGAAGGATGTCGCGACGCGTTCCGTCAGCGATCACGTCGAAGATGTCCGCCATGGCATCAGATTAGCCGCGCCCCGGCCCGAGTACCATGATTCGGGTTCGGGTATCGGAGGGAGCGGCGCATGGCGGCGACGCCGAATGAGGCGCGACTGCCGGTGCGCGCGCGGCGCATCGCCTACGAGGCATGGGATCGTCTGCGCAATCTCACGACGGCATCCCCGGCCCGTTTCGCCGTCCTCGTCTTCGCGACTCTCATCGCCCTCTTCACAGCGCTCTTCTCCCTCCCCGCCGCTTCCGCGACGGGCCAGCGCATCCCCCTCGCCGATGCCCTCTTCACCGCGGTGTCGACGATCTGCGTCACGGGTCTGTCGACGATCAACATGTACTCGGACCTGTCGCCGCTCGGCCGTGTCATCACGTACATCGGCGTCAACGTGGGCGCCCTCGGCGTGCTGACGCTGGCATCCATCCTCGGACTCGTCATCTCGAAGCGCCTGGGACTGCGGGCGAAGCTCATCGCCGCCGGAGACAGCAATCCGCTGCGCGCCCACGGCGGCCCGGTCAACGAAGGCCAGACCGTGCGCCTGGGAGAGGTCGGTCAGCTGCTGCGGACGGTGGCCCTGTCGACCCTCGTGATCGAGGCGGTCCTCACGGTGCTGATCTACCCCTCGTTGATCATCGGCGGCATCCATCCCCTGGTCGCCCTGTGGGAGGCGCCGTACTACGCGGCCATGGCGTTCACCAACACCGGCTTCATTCCGAACGCGGACGGGCTGACCCCGTTCGCGCAGGACTACTTCCTGCTGACCGTGCTGATGGCGGGGGTGTTCCTCGGATCGATCGGGTTCCCCGTCATCTTCACGCTGTGGCGGCACTACTGGAAATTCCGCCTGTGGTCGCTGCACGCGAAGCTGACGATCATCACCACGGTGGTGCTCTTCTTCGTGGGAGCCGGCGTCATTCTCCTGCTGGAATACGACAACCCCCTCACATTCGGGAGCATGGATGCGTGGGACACCACGTTCCAGGCCTTCTTCCTCTCGGCCATGACGCGCTCCGGCGGCTTCAGCGTCATCGACATCGGCGACCTCAACGGGGCGACGCTGATCGTCGGATCCATGCTCATGTTCGTCGGCGGGGGTTCGGCATCCACCGCCGGCGGCATCAAGGTCACCACCCTCGCCGTGCTCGCCCTCGCGGTCTTCTCCGAGGCGAAGGGCCGCCCGTCGGTGCAGGCGTTCGGCCGCCGCATCCCCAGTGATGTGCAGCGCGTCGCCCTCTCGGTGGTCGCCTGGGGAGCGACGATCGTCGCGGTCTCGACGGTGACCATCAGTCGCATCACCGACGCGCCCATCGAGCATGTGCTGTTCGATGTCGTCTCGGGGTTCGCGACCGTGGGGCTCTCGACCGGACTCACCGCCGAGCTCTCCGACCCGGCCGTCTACGTGATGGCGGCCACGATGTTCATGGGGCGCATTGGTACAGTGACTCTCGCCGCGGCCGTGGCGGCATCGTCGCGGTCGCAGTTGTACGCGCTCCCCGTGGAAAGGCCCATCGTTGGTTGAACGCATCCGCAGTGACGCCCCCGTCCTGGTCATCGGCCTCGGGCGCTTCGGGGCGGCCTGCGCGGGCGAGCTCGACCGCCTCGACCGCGAGGTGCTCGCCGTCGACGGCAACCTCGAGCTCGTGCAGAAGTGGTCGGAGCGCGTCACCCACGCCGTCCAGGCCGACGCCCGCAACATCGACGCGCTCCGCCAGATCGGCGCGCAGGACTTCCAGGTCGCGGTCGTCGCCGTCGGGTCGCTGATCGAGGCCTCGGTGCTCATCACCGCCAATCTCGTCGACCTCAAGGTGCCGCAGATCTGGGCGAAGGCGGTGTCGCAGTCGCACGGCAAGATCCTCGCCCGCGTCGGCGCGAACCACGTCATCTACCCCGAGGCCGAGGCCGGAGAGCGCGTCGCCCACCTCGTGAGCGGGCGCATGCTCGACTTCATTCGCTTCGACGACGACTTCGTGCTGGCCAAGATGTACCCGCCGAAGCTCGTGCGCGGCGTGGGGCTGAACGAGTCGGGCGTCCGCAGCAAGTACAACGTCACGGTGGTCGGAGTGAAGAGCCCCGGACGCCCCTTCCGCTACGCCGAGGCGAACACGGTGGTCACCAACCACGACCTCATCATCGTCTCGGGCACGAACAGCGACATCGAGCGCTTCGCCTCCCTCGATCGCTGACACGACGCCGCGGCGCGCCCTGCGTCCGCGCTGACGCGACCCTGCCGCACGGCGGTCCCGGACGGGCGCCCTGCGAGCGCTCGACGCTCTCCCCGCCCGGGGGCTTTCGCCCCTTGCGCGAGCGGTCGCCGCGGGGAGACCCGTCACGCGTCGATGTCGAGCACGACCTCGATCTCGTCGTCGACGCCGAGCCCCTCGGCATCCTGGAGCGCCTTCTTGATCGGGACCACGTAGCCGCCGTCCTTCGGCCAGAGGGCCGTCGTGACGCGCGTGGAGCCGACGGTGACGGAGGCCGGGATCATGCCCCAGCCGTAAGTGACCACCCGCGAGACCTCGGCGATCATGGCCGCCTCCCGCGGCGGCACGGTGACGAAGTGGTACGGCGCGGGGCCGCGCCAGTACCAGATCGTGCCGGGGAAGCGCAGGCGCATGTCAGCTTCCGGCGGCGAGCTCTCTCGCCCGCGCCAGGGCCGCCTCGGCGCCCCGGGTGAACGTGTCGTCGAGGTGCGCCGCCTGCAGGACGGCTACCGCGCGCTCGGTGGTGCCCTTGGGGCTCGTGACCCGGCGGCGCAGCTCGGCGGGGTCGACGTCGGAGGCGTCCAGGAGCGTCGTGGCGCCGATGAAGGTCTGCTCGGCCAGCAGCCGGGCCTGGTCGTCGTCGAAGCCCATGCGTACGGCGGCCTTGGTGAACTCCTCCACCAGCAGGAAGACGTACGCCGGGCCCGAACCCGAGATCGTGGAGAGCGCGTCGATCTGCGCCTCGGAGACCTCCAGCACCGCGCCGACGGTCTCGAAGAGCGCTCGGACGACGGCGACGTCGTCGGCGGATGCCGCGGGTCCCGCCGCCAAGCCCGTCACGCCCTTGCCGACGAGCGACGGGGTGTTCGGCATCGACCGCAGGGTCGCGACCTCCTCGCCGAGGTGGTGAGCGAAGGTGGCGAGGGTCACTCCCGCGGCCAGGCTCACCACGATCGCCCCGGGCCGCAGGTACGGCGCGATCTCGTCGAGCAGATCGGGCACCATGGCGGGCTTGACGCCGACGAGCACGATGTCGGCCTGCGCGACCGCCTCGGTGTTGCCCCGGGGGTTGGCCTCGAGAGCCACACTCGTCACGCCGTCGAGCTCGGCGAGCTCCGCGGCCTTGGCGATGGAGCGGTTGGTGGCGGTCACTCCCCCGTCGGCGAGTCCCGCGGCGACGAGTCCGCGGAGGATCGCACCGCCCATCGAACCGGCGCCGAGAATCGCGATCGGGGGCAGCGAGCTGGTGGCATCCGTCATGAGGCCCAGTCTACGAAGCAGCCCCGTCGCGCGGGGCAAGCCTGAGTGCGACCGAAAGGGGCGGGCGTTAGCATCGGAAGCCGGTGTACCGGGGCACCGGCGAGCGACACGGAGGACCTGCATGACTCTCTTCGACGGCATCAGCGCACGCCTGGTCGAGACCGACCGGCTGGGTGTCAACGTGCTCGAACGGGTCGGCGACGACCCGGCGACGACACCGGATCACACCGTCGTCTTCGTGCACGGCAATGTGTCGTCGTCGCTGTTCTGGCAGGAGATCATGCAGGACCTGCCGAGCGACCTGCGGGTGCTCGCGGTCGATCTCCGCGGGTTTGGACGCACCGAGCACACCCCGATCGACGCCACCCGCGGCGTCCGCGATTTCAGCGACGACCTCTTCGAGACCTTGCAGGCGCTCGGCATCCCCGAGGCCCACCTCGTGGGGTGGTCGATGGGCGGGGGCGTCGTGATGCAGTACGCGCTCGATCACCCGGTGCGATCGCTCACACTGCAGTCCCCCGTGTCGCCCTTCGGGTTCGGTGGCACGCGACGCGACGGCACGCGCCTCACGGATGACGACGCGGGTACCGGCGCGGGCGGTGCGAACCCGGACTTCGTGCAGCGTCTCATCGATCACGACACCACGGCCGACGCACCCACGTCTCCGCGCTCGGTGTTCCGCTCCGGCTACGTCGCCCCGGGCTACACGAGCGAGCACGAGGACGTGTGGGTCGAGTCGATGCTCACCACCTCGACCGCCGGTGGCAACTACCCCGGGGATGCCGTGACCACCGCGACGTGGCCGGGATTCGCCCCGGGGACCACGGGCGTGCTGAACACCCTGGCGCCGAAGTACTTCGACGTCTCGAGGATCGTCGACCTCGACCCCAAGCCGCCCATCCTCTGGATCTACGGCACCGCCGACGCGATCGTCTCGGACGCGTCGTTCTACGACCTCAACCACCTCGGCGCCCTCGGCGTCGTTCCGGGATGGCCGGGCGCCGACGTCGCACCGGCCCAGCCGATGGTCTCGCAGACCCGCAACGTGCTCGCGGCCTATGCCGAGAAAGGCGGGGAGGTGACCGAGGTCCCGGTCGAGGGTGCGGGGCACTCGGTGCACCTCGAGCGTCCGGCGCAGTTCCGCCGCGCCCTGCTCACCCACATCGGTTACGTGGGCCGCCCCGCCGACCCGGCGCCGCCCACCGAGGCGATCATCCTGCGTTCGGCCGACTGACCTCCCCCCCCTCGACCCCCCGGAGACCCTCGTGGAGTACTGCCTGTTCACCGAGCCCCAGCAGGGCTTCAGCTACGACGACCAACTCGCCTTCGCGCAGTCGGCCGAGCGCCACGGTCTCGACGGCTTCTTCCGGTCCGACCACTACCTCCGCATGGGCGAGGGCGACCCGCGCCCCGGCCCCACCGACGCGTGGACGACGCTCGCCGGCCTCGCCCGGGAGACCTCTCGCATCCGCCTCGGAACCCTCGTCTCGTCGGTCACCTACCGCGTCCCCTCGATCCTGGCGATCCAGGTCGCCCAGGTCGACGCGATGTCGGGCGGTCGTGCCGAGCTCGGCCTCGGCACGGGCTGGTTCGAGCGGGAGCACGCGGCCTACGGCATCCCGTTCCCCGCGAAGCGGTTCGACCTGCTCGAGGAACAGCTCCAGGTCGTCACGGGCCTGTGGCAGACCCCGGATGCCGAGTCCTTCAGCTTCGAGGGCGTGCACTACCGGCTCGACGAGGCGCCCGCCCTGCCGAAGCCCGCCCAGCCGCAGGTCCCCGTGATCGTCGGGGGCGGAGGACCGAAGCGCACTCCCGCGCTCGCGGCTCGCTATGCGACCGAGTTCAACATCGGTTTCGTCGCCGAGGACGTCGTCGCCGAGAAGTTCGCCGTCGTTCGCGCGGCGTGCGAGGCGATCGACCGCGATCCCGCCTCGCTGAAGCTGTCGGTGGCCCTGCCCACCATCGTCGGGCGCGACGACGCCGAGATCTCGCGTCGCGCGGAAGCCGTCGGTCAGTCGCGGGAGCAGTTCGACAACGGCGCCAACCTCATCGGCACCCCCGCGCAGATCGCCGAGAAGGTCGAACGGCTGCGCGCGCTCGGCGCGGAGCGCGTCTACTTCCAGCTCATGGACCTGCGCGACATCGAGCACGCCGACCTCGTCGGCGCCGAGGTGCTGCCCCTCCTGCCCCGCTGACGGCCGTCGGGCGCGGAGACGCTCAGCGGCGGCTCGCGAAGAAGGAGCGCAGCTGCGCGGCCGCCCGCTCCTCCTCGACCCCGCCGACCACCTCGACACGATGCGGCAGGCGTCGGTCGCGCAGAACGTCGTACATGGATCCCGCGGCGCCCGCCTTGGCATCCCACGATCCGAACACGACACGGGGCACCCGCGCCTGCAGGATCGCCCCGGCGCACATGACGCAGGGCTCCAGCGTCACCACGAGCGTGCAGTCGGCGAGGTGCCAGGACCCGATCCGGGATGCCGCTTCGCGCAGGGCCACGATCTCGGCGTGCGCCGTGGGATCGTTCGTGACCTCGCGGAGATTGCGGCCCTCACCGATGACGCTGCCGTCCGCATCGAGGACCACGGCGCCCACCGGGACGTCGCCGTCGCCCTGCGCGTCGTCGGCGAGGGCGAAGGCGCGACGCATCGCGGCGAGGTCGCGATCGGTGGGCGTCACGGGGGCTCCGGAAAACGAGGGCTGAGGCGCGCGGGGGAAGCGGTTAGCCTTGAGCCTATGCGTGTCCACGTCGCCGACCACCCCCTCATCACCCACAAGCTCACGGTGCTGCGTGACGTGCAGACGTCGTCGCCGGTGTTCCGGCAGCTCACCGAGGAGCTCGTCACGCTCCTCGCGTACGAGGCGACCCGGAACGTCCGCGTCGACCCCATCGAGATCCAGACGCCCGTCACCACCACGATGGGGGTGAAGATCAGCGAGCCGCGCCCGATCGTCGTGCCGATCCTGCGCGCGGGTCTCGGCATGCTCGAGGGCATGGTCAAGCTCCTCCCCACCGCCGAGGTCGGCTTCCTGGGCATGGTGCGCGACGAGGAGACCTTCGAGCCCACGACGTACGCCGAGCGTCTGCCCGACGACCTGAGCGACCGTCAGTGCTTCGTGCTCGACCCGATGCTCGCGACGGGCGGGTCGCTCGGCGCCGCCATCAAATTCCTCTTCGCCCGCGGAGCGCAGGACGTCACGGCGATCTGCCTGCTCGGCGCCCCGGAGGGTGTCGCGGCGATCGAGAAGCAGGTCGAGGGGCACGACGTGACCCTGGTCCTGGGCGCCGTCGACGAGCGCCTCAACGAGAAGGGGTACATCGTGCCCGGACTCGGCGACGCCGGCGACCGCCTGTACGGCACGGCCTGACGGAGCCCGTCGAGGTCAGGCGTCGGCGCCCACTGGACGCGCGGACGCACTGCGGCGGGCTCCCGTCGGTCCCCCACCGCCCGACGCCGCCCCTCGACGTCAGGCGTCGGCGCCGACCAGACGCGCGAACGCGCTGAGGCGTGCGACGCCCTCGGGCGTGCGGGGCAGGTCGTCGAGCAGAGCAGGCGACGAGATGACGTACGCCGCCTGCATCGCGCGCGAGATGGCGACGTTGATGCGGTTGCGCAGCAGCAGGAACTCGAGCCCGCGCGGGGCGTCCCGGCCCGATGACGCCGCCAGGGTGAGGATCGCGACCACCGCCTCCTTCCCCTGGAACCTGTCGACCGTCCCGACGGGAACGTCGCCGTAGCCCGCCGCGGCCAGCGCTTCCTCGACGGCGACCTGCTGCGCGTTGTACGGGGTGATGACGATGATGTCGTCGGCGCGCAGTGCACGAGGAGGCTCCACCGTCGCGGAATCTCCGGCCCCGCCCTCGGCCCCCGTCCACTCGCGACCGACCAGGTCGGCGACAGTGCGCACGACCTCGTCGGCTTCCTCCGGCGATGCCGTGGCGTTGCCCCGGTGCGGCACCGGACGCACGTGCACGCCCGGGGCGATGCCGTCGAGCTGCCGGAGCGCCGTGGACGGGTGCGCCGCGAGGCGACCCTCGTACGACAGGCGCGACACCGTCTCCGCGACCGCGGGGTGCATACGGCGGGTGCGCGCGAGGAAGTACCCCAATTCGGGGGGCACGACCTCGGCCCCGTCGATGATCCACCCCAGCGCCGACGTGTCGACGGGCTCGGGGTGCGTGCCCTGGCTGACCTGCGGGAGCTGCTGCGGATCGCCGAGAAGGAGCAGACGGGTCGCGGCGAGGGAGACGGCGATGGTCGAAGCCAGCGAGAACTGACCCGCTTCATCGATGACGAGGAGGTCGAGGCTGCCGCGGGGAATGCGCGCCTCGTGACTGAAGTCCCAGGCGGTGCCGCCCACGACGAATCCGTGCGCCGCGTTCTCGCCGGTGAAGGCCGCGACGCCGTTCTTGGGCAGCACCGTGAACGCGTGCGCGGCGCCGGGGTCTTTCGGCGCCTTGCCGACCCGGGACGCCGGCACACCCGCCGCGATGACCCGGTCGAGCATGTGCTCGATGGTGGCGTGAGACTGCGCCACCACGCCCACACGGAAGCCGCGCTCGGCCACCAGCCGCGCGATGACGTGCGACCCGACGTACGTCTTGCCGGTGCCCGGGGGTCCCTGCACCGCAAGGTAGCTGTGGTCGAGGTCGGCGACGCTGCGGGCGATCGCCGCGACCTCGTCGTCGCCGGCAGCGCCCGCGATGGCGGTCACGGGGGCAAGTGCGCCGGACCGGGTGCGCGGGGGGATGCGGCGCAGGATGTCGGCCGCGGGGCCGTCGGGGATACTCGGCGCGGCGGCGAGCACCGCATCGGCCCACGCGTCGATCGCCTTCTGCTGGTTGCCGGCCCGCGGCGGGGCGGGAGGAGTGAGGGCGAGCGGCAGATCGTCCCAGGTGACACCGTCGGCCGCGATCTCCTCGATCACCACGCCGTCGTCAAGCACCTCGCGCACCGTCACGCGGCGCGCACCGTGGATCCAGCGGGGGCGCGTCTCGAGGGGGAACGGCGCGGGGAGGTCGTAGACGGCGAAGGGTTCGGCATCCGGGCTCACCCGGGTACCGGGAGCCAACTCGCCGCGCAGCTCGACCAGACGCCGCTCGGACCCGCGTCCCGATTCGGAGATGTGCCAGTCGGTCCGCACCCGGGAGCGCGCCGCGTCGACGACGATCACGTCGCGCGTCTCCTCCCACACCGACAGCGGCTCGCGCAGGCGCAGGAAGTGCGTGGCCCAGTAGTTCTTCTCTTCTCGCGGGTAGTAGTCGATCGCGGCGGCTGCGAGCCGCAGGGCGGTGGCGTCGGGCTCCGCGGCATCGGCGGCCCACCTCTGCAGCGCCGTCGCGCGCGGCGACGGCTCGTACGCCTGCTCGTCGGGCTCGGCACTGCGCGAGGGGACGGCTCCCGACTCGCGCGCCCGATCGACCAGCCAGTCGCGCAGGCGCCGGGTGGAGACGCAGTCGTAGCGGTTGTAGTCGGCGAGGTCGTCGAGCACGCGTCGGGCGCCCGCGGCGTCGCCGTCGGCGGCCAGGGCCCGCGCCTCGACGTACTTGACGATGGAGTCGTCGCCGCGCTGGACGTCGCTCGTGCGCACCTCGTCGCCCATGTAGAGCGGTTCGAGCTTCTTGATGGAGTAGGACCGCGACCCCACGCGCAAGGCGCGCCGGACCACCGGGTAGAGGTCGACGAACACCCCGTCGCGCAGGAGCCGGTCGACGTCGGCCTCGCGCACGCCGTAGCGGGCCGCCATGGTGAGCAGATGCGTCGGCTCGTAGGGGGCGTAGTGGTAAATGTGCATCCCCGGGTACTGCTGACGACGCAGAGCGACCATGTCGAGGAATCGTTCGAGGGCGGCGCGTTCCTCGGCGAACGTGTGCGCCCACAGGGCGCCGTAGGTCTCTCGGCTGTCGACCCAGCCGAAGAGGTAGTCGATGCCCCAATGCTCGCCGGTGCCCTCGGTGTAGAGCGGGTCGCCCTCGAAGTCGAAGAACAGGTCGCCGTGATCGGGCCGGGGCAGCACGCCGAGCGATTTGGGCGCGACGACCTCGAACGTCGGTACGGCGTGGGCGGGGACCTCGGCGCTGGGCACGCCCGCGGGGCTCTCGAGCTGCAGTCGCGCCTGTGTCCGCAGCGAGGCGAACGTGTCGGCGCTCATCGAGGTCGGAGCCTGCGCGCCTGCGGCCAGCTCGTCGATCGTTCGAATGCCGGCGGCGCGAAGCCGCTCGCGCTGCACCGGTCGCATGCCCGCCACGAGCAGCAGGTCGCGGTGCGCGACCACCTCGAGTTCGCAGGTCGCGCAGCGGCCGCACGCCACGACGTCGAGGGCACCCCGACCGTCGCCCCAGGCGATCGCCTCGCCCGCGGCCCCTCGCGCGACATCGCGATCGGCGATCAGGGCGCGCAGACGCGCACGGCGCAACGCGAAGACCGGCAACAGGTCGTCGACCCGATGCGTGCTGGTCGTGCCGTCGCCGAGGAGCAGCTGCACGTCATCGGACCTCCGTACGCCGAGCCGATCGAGCTGGTCGACGTAGGCCGCGAGCTGCATGAGCGCGGTGACACGCGCCCGACGTGCGAGCTTCGTGTCTTGCACGATCCAGGGACGGATGCCGTCGGCATCCGCTTCGTCGGCGCGCACGAGGAAGTCGGCGAAGCCGACGAACTCGGCCGTCGAGAACGCGGCCTGATAGACGACCTCGACGGCGGGATCGGCGAGGGCGTCGTCGGTGAGGCGCACCGCCTCGGCGAGGGCCTCGGCGTCGGACGAACGGGCGGCGGGGATCTCACGTACCGCGTCGCCGAACCGCGCGCGGTAGTCGTCGAGGACGCGCAGCTCGTGGGCGGTGCCGAGACGAGCGGCACGCTCCAGGGTGGCGTCTTCGGGATCGTCGACGGGGGCGACCCGTCCGAGCTTCGCGTCGATCGCTCGGAGCCAGGCGAACTCGCATTCCGCCGCCGCCTTGAGGTCGCTGGCGCTCCAGACGACCCGATCGTCCTGCTCGATGTACCGCATGGTGTTCCACGCTAATCGCGACCTCCGACATCGGGTTCACGGCATCCACAGGGTGCCCGTCGCGCACATCCGCCGTCGCGCTGTCGGACGGGCCTGACAGACTGGTCCGGTGATCACCGATCTGCCGTTCGAGAGCGTCTACCGGCACGGGTTCGCGCGCGTCGCCGCCTGCACCGTCCCCGTCGCGGTGGCGGACCCCGCCACCAACGTCGACGCCGTACTGACGTCCGCTCGCGCCTGTCACGACGAAGGCGTCGCCGTCGCCGTCTTCCCCGAGCTCTGCCTCACCGGATACGCGATCGACGACCTCGTCATGCAGGATCCGCTGCTCGACGCCGTCGAGGCGGCCCTCGACCGGCTGATCACCGCCTCGGCCGACCTCCTTCCGGTGCTGCTGGTCGGGGCACCACTGCGCCACGGAAACCGCCTCTTCAACTGCGCCGTGGTGGTCCACCGCGGGCGCGTGCTCGGGGTGGCCCCGAAGGCGTACCTGCCGACCTACCGCGAGTTCTACGAGCACCGCTGGTACGCCCGGGGCGACGATCAAGCGGGTCAGGTCATCACGGTGGCCGGCCGCAGCGCCCCGTTCGGCCCGGACCTCCTCTTCGAGGCGGTCGACGTGCCGGGCCTCATCCTGCACGCCGAGGTGTGCGAAGACGTCTGGGTCCCAGTACCCCCGTCATCGGGTGCGGCTCTGGCCGGGGCGACGGTGCTCGCCAACCTCTCCGGCAGCCCCATCACGATCGGCCGGGCCGACGATCGCACGCTCCTGTCCCAGGCGCAGTCGCTGCGCTGTCTCGCCGCCTACGTCTACGCGGCGGCGGGGCAGGGCGAGTCAACGAACGACGTGTCGTGGGACGGCCAGACGATGATCCACGAGGGCGGGCAGCTGCTGGCCACGACCGAACGCTTCCCCGACGGTCCCCGTCGCAGCGTCGCCGACGTGGACCTCGACCGCCTCCGCCAGGACCGCCTGCGGCAGGGAACCTTCGACGACAATCGGCGCACCGTCAACCCGGTGTTCCGCACGGTCTCGTTCGAGCTGGCGCCGCCCGCGACCGACGTCGGGCTGCGGCGCGCGCTCGACCGTTTCCCGTTCGTCCCCGACGACCCCGACCGCCTCGCCCAGGACTGCTACGAGGCGTTCAACATCCAGGTGTCGGGCCTGGTTCAGCGTCTCGAGGCGATCGGCCGGCCCCGTCCCGTGCTCGGAGTGAGCGGTGGACTGGATTCCACCCACGCCCTGCTCGTCATCGCCCGTGCCATGGACCGTATGGGGCGCCCGCGCAGCGACATCCTCGCGTACACCCTCCCGGGATTCGCGACCAGCGACAAGACGAAGAAGAACGCGATCGCCCTCGCCGAGGCTGTCGGAGCGACGATCGAGGAGATCGACATCCGTCCCGCGGCATCCGAGATGCTCTCCCGCATGGGCCACCCCTTCGCCGCGGGCGAACCGGTGCACGACGTGACTTTCGAGAACGTGCAGGCCGGCCTGCGCACCGACTACCTCTTCCGCCTCGCCAACATGAACGGCGGCATCGTCGTGGGCACCGGCGACCTCTCCGAGATCGCGCTCGGATGGTCGACCTACGGCGTCGGAGACCAGATGAGCCACTACTCGGTGAACCCGGGCGTGCCGAAGACGCTCATCCAGCACGTCATCCGCTGGGTCATCGGCTCGGGCGAGCTGAGCGCCGAGACGGTCACCGTGCTGCAGGCTGTGCTCGACACCGAGATCAGCCCCGAGCTCGTCCCCGCGGGTCAAGACGGACGCATGCAGTCGACCGAAGACCGCATCGGCCCGTACAACCTGCACGACTTCACGCTCTACCACGTGCTGCGCTTCGGTTTCCGACCCTCGAAGATCGCCTTCCTCGCGGCGCACGCCTGGTCGGATCCGGATGCCGGAGCCTGGCCGCCCGGCTACCCCGAAGGCGAGCGGCCGTCGTACGACCTCGTCACCGTGGCGAAGTGGCTCGAGGTCTTCCTCTCCCGCTTCTTCGGGTTCGCGCAGTTCAAGCGCACCGCCATCCCGAACGGGCCGAAGGTCTCGCCCGCGGGATCGCTGTCGCCGCGCGGAGACTGGCGCGCCCCGTCCGACGGCAACGCCCGCGCGTGGCTGGCCGATCTGCACGCGGCCGTGCCGCAGGCTTTCGCGCGCGACTGACCGCGCGACGGACGAGGAGCGGGGCTACCAGCCCATCGATCCCGGCACGCCCTTGAACGGGCCGGCGAGGTCGCTCGTCACCCAGCCGCCGTAGAACCCGCCCGGCTGCGGCTCGACGACCTCCCCTCCGAGGACGCACCGGTCCATCTCCGCGGCGTAGACCGCGACGCGATCGTCGAGGATCTCGTACCTGGGCATCGGATGCGGGTAGTTCCAGGCCGCGCGCACGGCGACCGCTCCCCCGCCGCCGTGGACGTCGAAGTAGCGCGCACCGCCCTTGAACTCGCAGAACGACGCTCCCTCACCGAGCGTCAGCGCGTCGCCGAAAGCCGCGATGGGCAGGTAGTAGACCGGCGGGTGGCTGGTCTCCAGCACGCGCACCACGTCGTCGGTGTCGACGATGCGCACGCCGCCGAAGTCGATCTGCGCGCGCTTCCTCACCCGTTCGACGCGGGGCGGCCGCGGGTAGTCCCACACGGACTCCTGGCCGGGGCGGACGGGATCGGGAACGGGGCGCGCCATGCGCATACGCTACGCCGGGACGGACGGGGGTGGGCCCGATCGGCTCAGGAGAACCACAGCTTTTCGGTAGCCTGGGGGGAAGGGGGACAGCGTGAGCGATCAGAAGACGTCGAACGTCAGCCGGCGGTACCGGGTGTATCAGATCGTCGGCATCGTCCTGGCCGTGCTGTTCCTCGCCCTCGGCGTGGCCGCGTTCCTCACCGGGGGCGGGCCGATCATCGCCGCCATCGCCGTCATCGGAGGTCTCGCCGTGCTCGTCGTCTCGATCGTCATGATGGTGCGCTCGTGAGCGCGCCCGAGGGCCCCGCCGGCGACGGCAAGAAGAAGTACCCCGCCGGGACGGTCGTGATCTGGATCGCCGGAGCCGGCATCGGCCTGTGGCTGCTCGTCAGCGGACTCATCGGCATCCTGTCCGGCGGAAGCTGACCCGGCGCGCCGCGGGGAACGCCCGCGAGAGTTGCGCGATCACGCGCGCGTGATCAGAACGCGCGCGCGGCGGAACGCGCGCCGGCGCGAGGCCGAGACACGCGCGCGCGTGGACCCGAGACACGCGCGAGCGCGCGTCCCGGGAATGCCCACGACAGCGCGCGGTTGTCCTCGAGGTCACTCGACCTCTGCAGAAAGGGCATCATGACGCGCATCGGACGCAGCGACCTCGACATCCTCCCCCTCTCGCTCGGCGGCAACGTCTTCGGCTGGACCGCCGACCGCGACACCTCGTTCGAGGTGCTCGACGCGTTCCACGCCGGTGAAGGCAACTTCATCGACACCGCCGACGCTTACAGCGCCTGGGTTCCGGGCAACGCGGGTGGCGAGAGCGAGACGCTGATCGGCGAGTGGCTGGCCTCGCGCAAGCCGGAGAACGTCGTGGTGGCGACGAAGGTCAGCCAGCACCCCGATTTCCGCGGCCTGTCCGCCAAGAACGTGCGCGCTGCCGCAGAGGCCTCGCTCGGTCGCCTCGGTGTCGACACCATCGACCTGTACTACGCGCACTTCGACGACGAGCAGACGCCCCTCGAGGAGACCGTCGCGGCCTTCGCCGACCTGGTCACCGACGGTTTGGTGCGCTACGTCGCCGTGTCGAACTACTCCGCCGCCCGGATCCGCGAGTGGATCTCGCTCGCCGAGGCCGCCGGCGCCGACCTCCCCGTCGCCGTGCAGCCGCACTACAACCTCGTGCACCGCACCGAGGTCGAGCGCGACATCGTCCCCGTCGCCGAGCAGTACGGCATGTCGCTCGTGCCGTACTACGCCCTGGCCAGCGGCTTCCTCACGGGCAAGTACCGCAGCGCGGATGCCGCGGGCGACTCGCCCCGGGCAGAGGGCGCCGCGAAGCTGGCCACCCCGGCCGGACTCGCCCTGATCGACGCCCTCGATGAGGTGGGTCGTGCCCACGAGGCGTCGATCGCGTCGACGGCCCTCGCGTGGCTGCGCGCGCAGCCGACGGTCGCCGCCCCCATCGCGAGCGCGTCGAAGGTCTCGCAGGTCGCCGACCTGCTGGCCAGCGCCTCCCTGGAGCTGACCCCGGATGAGATCTCGCGCCTCACGGACGCGTCGGACGCGGCCCAGAGCTGAGTTCGTGCCCGTGTTCCGCTCGGCGGGACACGGGCACGCTCGGCCCCTGTTCTCGGCATCCGTTCTCCTCCGCCGATTCCGGCGAGAATGAGAGGGTGAAACTCCTGGTCGCCGCCCACGCATCCGAACTCGTCGCCTTCGAGGACGACCTCCCCGGCTTCGAACGCCTGCTCACCGGAGTGGGCAAGATCCCGGCCGCGTACGCGTTGACGCGTGCGCTGTCGACGGGCGAGTACGAGGAGATCGTGGTCGTCGGAACGGCCGGCGCGATCGACGACGAGGTCGAGGGCGGGATCTACGACCTCGCCGGCGCGATCCAGCACGACGTGAAAGGGCTGGACGGCACCTTCGGCGAGCACGTCTCGCTGCCGACGCGGGTCGAAACGGGCCACGAGGGCCTCGTCATCGCCACGGGCGACCATTTCGTCGACGACGCCGACACCGTGCGGCTCATCCGCGAGCTGGGGGCGAGTCTGGTCGACATGGAGTCGTACGCGCTGATCTGGGTCGCCCAGCAGTTCGGTGTGCCCATCCGCATCCTGCGCGCCGTGTCCGACCGCGCGCAGGACGGCGCGACCGAACTGTGGGATGACGTGGTCGAGCGCTGCAGCCACGACCTGCGCGCGGAGATCCGCTCCCGCTACGGCGTCTGACCCGCAACGGCAGAGGCCGCGGCTCAGGGCGTCTGAGACCCCGACCGCGCGCGGCCGGCGAGGTCTGCCACGCCGACGATGAGCGCCAGCCCGAGGAAGATGCCGACGGTGATCATTCCCGACGCGTAGGCGTCGTGGTACAGCACGACGGTGTCGTCGACGCTGCCCTGCTCGCGGTACACCGTGGCGTAGAAGAGGGCGAGCGCGATCGCCGTGCCCACCGCCGTGCCGATGCGCTGGCCGAGCTGACCGACGGATCCCGCGACCCCACCACTGCGGACGGGGATGTCGGCCAGGGTGAGGGTCTGATTGGGGGAGATCACCAGGCCCCCGGCGAAACCGCCGAACACCATCACGGCGGCCATCGCCCACGGCGTCCATTCGGGCGCGGTGAACAGGGCGACGAGCACGAGCCCGCCGGCGGTCACCACCATGCCGAGGATGCCCCACACCACGAGCGGACGTCCGAGCCGGGTCACGAGGTTCCCGCCGACCCATGAACTCGCCGCCGACGCGACCGCGAACCCGATCGTGACCATGCCGGCGAAGACCGGCGCGAGTCCCAGACCGCCCTGCAGGAAGAGCGTGCCGAGCAGGAACATCGCCGGCACGGCCGAGAAGTACGCGGTCGAGATCAGCACGCCGTTGCGGTACGACGACAGCGAGAAGATCGAGAACGGCATGAGCGGCATCCGCCCCCGATCCGCATAGCGGCGCTCCCAGAAGACGAAGGCCGCGGCGAAGACGACGGATGCCACGAGCAACCACCACCGGTTGGGATCGTCGTCGGGGCTGCCCGTCGTGAACAGGAACGGCCACATGAGCGCGAGGATCGTCAGCGCGAACAGCAGGACGCCGACGGGGTCGAGGTCGAGGCGGCGCCGCGATTTCTCGCGCGTGTTCGGCAGCAGCCACGCCGCGAGGGCGATGACGACGGCGACCAGGGGGATGTTGATCCAGAAGATCAACCGCCACCCGTCGGTGTCGCCGCCCAGCGCGATGAGCAGACCACCGAGCGTCGGTCCGAAGGCGGTGGCGATACCGATCGTGGCTCCGAAGAGACCGAAGGCGCGCCCGCGCTCCTTGCCCTGGAACAGCTGCTGCACCAACCCGAGCACCTGCGGCATCTGGATGCCGGCGGCCACGCCCTGCAGCAGACGGGCGACGAGCAGCACCGTGGTGTTGGGCGCGAGCGCGCAGGCCAGGCTCGTGACCAGGAACAGCGACAAGCCCACGAGGAAGAGCACGCGGCGCGAGCGGATGTCGCCCAGACGCCCCGCCGGCACCAGGACGAGCCCGAACGTGAGGATGTAGCCCGAGACGACGAGCTGCAGCTCGGTGGGGCCGGCGTTCAGAGCTGCCTCGATCGACGGAAGAGCGACGTTGACCTTCGTGAGGTCGAGGATGGTGAGCGCCGCCACGGCGACCGCGACCCAGTAGGCCCTCCAGCGATGCTTCGGCGACAGCGCGATGTCGCGGGTGGCGGGGTGGGCGGTCTCTGCGGGGGCGGGCGACTTCTCGGACATCGAGGGGGACGCTACTCCCGACCTCCGACACCACGGACGGGCTTGCGTCGGCCCGACCGACCGCTACGCAGCGGATCGTCGGCGCGCGGGACTCATCGCCGACCGGTGCTGTCGCGGCGGAACGTCACCCCTGCGGGACCGATCGCCGACCGCCCGTCGACATGGCGCACGGGCGCGCCGCCGGCGCATCACTGTATCGGTCGCCCCCGTTGCGGCACAGGAGCGGGTCGCCGACGCAGCGCTCCGTCGGTCAGTCCACGTCGCGGCGCGCGAAGACGGCACGCAGCACGAGGAACACGATGAGCGCGACGATCGCGACGGCGACGAGGCGGAAGACGAAGGCGATGAGCGAGAACAGCACGTTCACGACGACCCAGGCGATGATCACGGCCGCGATGACCCCGAGAACGGTCCAGAGGGTGCTCTTGCGCATGCGATCAGCCTAGACGGGCGTGCTGCCCCCTCTCTCAGACAGGCGTCACCACGTGGTCGTGCCGGATTACGCTCGGGCCCCGCGGGGTGGCCGTCACGTGCAACTGCGCCGGCAGTTGATCCTTCATCGAGGCCACGTGGCTGATGACGCCCACCGTGCGTCCGCCCTGTCGCAACTCGTCGAGGGTGCGCATCGCGAGGTCGAGCGTGTCGTCGTCGAGGGAACCGAACCCTTCGTCGATGAAGAGCGTGTCGAGATGGATGCCGCCCGCCCGGGCGGTGACCACCTCGGCGAGCCCCAGGGCGAGGGCGAGCGAGGTCAGGAAGGTCTCTCCCCCGGACAGCGATTGCGGCGGTCGGCACTGCCCGGTGAACGCGTCCATGATCTCGAGCCCGAGCCCGCTCGCGGCGCCTCGAGCCGCGAGCGCGTCGGTGTGCTGCAGACGGTAACGGCCGGACGACATGTCATCGAGGCGGACGTTGGCGGCCGCCACGATCTCTTCGAGCTCCGCCGCCAGGACGAAGGTCTCCAAGGTCATGCGGCGCGTGTTCGGCGCGCGTCCCGCGACGGTGTCGGCCAACCGCGCGATGACCGCGTGCTCCGCGACCAGCGCGGCGACCGAGGCGTGAGCGGCATCGGCGCGCTCCGCGAGCGCCCGCAGTCGCTCGGCCAGCGCCCGCGCTGCCGCGTGTGCCGCAGCCGCATCTTGCACGGCCGTTCGCGCGGAGGCGACCTCGGCGACGAACGGGGCGAGCTCGAGCGGCTCGTCATCGGCACCGGCGAGCTGGAGCTCGAGCTCCAGGAGCCGTTCCCGGGCGGAGGTCACGGTCGCGGTGTACTCGGCCACCACGCCCTCAAGTCGACGTCGGTCGATGTCGGAACGCAACGCGGCCGCGACGGAGGCCGCGTCGGCGAACGGGCTGTCGGCGATCAGCGCAGAAAGGGCCCGGTCGGCCGCCTCCTGCGCCTCGAGCGCCCGGGCCAGATCAGCGCGCGCGTCACGGAGCTCGCGGATCACGTCGCGTCGTGCCCGGAGGTCGCGCTGGCGCGCGGCGACCGAGTCGAACGACCCGCGCGCGTCGGCCACGACCCGTTGGAGGTCTTCGGCTCGCTGCCTCGCGAGCGCGAGCTCCTGGCGGGCCTCGGCGAGCTCGTCGCCCACTTCGTCGAGGCGTCGGGCGATCTTCTCCCCGAGATCGCTCGCTGCCGCGCGCTCGAGCCGCACCCGCTCGTGCTCCTCCGCATCGGCGGTCGCCTGAGCGACCTCCTCCTCGCTTGTCGCGAGTCGGGCCGTCAGCGTCTGGACGTCTTCTCCGCCCGCCCGAGCCGCGGCCAGGGCATGGGCGTCTCGCGCGACCCGCGCCGCGTCGGATGCGAGGCGGTCTTCTTCGGCGGCGAGGTTCTTGCGCTCCTCAGCGGACGCCAGTTCATCGTCGGAGACCGGTGCGGCGCCGCCCCGCGCGGGGTGCGGATGCTCCCGCGAACCACAGACGGCGCACGGCTCGCCGTCGACGAGATCGTGGGCGAGCTCGACGGCGGCTCCGTCGAGCCGTCGCCGGAGGAGCGTGGTCCACGCCTCGACGGCTCGCTGGAGGGCGTCGGAGCGGACGAGCGACGCGAGGTCGGCCTGATCGCGGTGCTCGAGCAGACGGGCCGCTTCGCGAGAGGCCTCGAGGCGGCGACGCACCTCATCACGCGCGACGATCGCGGCCTCCCGACGCGCGGCTCCCGTGACGAGTTCGGTCAGACGCTCGTCGAGCGTCGCGAGCATCGCGGGGAGGTCGGCGCGGCCGCCGACGAGAGCCTCTCGTTCCGCGTCCGCCGTCGACACCCGCGCGAGGATCCTCTCGATGTCGGCGTCGACCCCGCGCGCCTCGCCCTCGGCGGCGAGCGCCGCCTCTCCGCGGGACAGCGATGCGGTGAGGTCGTCGGCGCGCCGGGCCAACGCGTCGTCGAGGTCGACGGCGACGCTCGCCTCGACGGGAGGCGTGCTCATGTCGGGCTCGACACCCGGCGTACGCAGGAGGGCGATGTCGTCGTCGGTGCTGCCGACCGATTCGCCGAGCACCCGCGCGGCGTCGGCTGCGGCGCGCACGCGATCGGTCGCGTCGGCCGCGGTCGAGGCCGTCGCCGCCCCGCTCTCGAGGGCGCTGCGAATGCCTTCCGCGTCCGCCGCGAGGGCGGCTTCGGCGCGGAACGCGCGGATGCGTTCGTCGTCGCCCTCCAGAGTGGCGAGCCGCTCGCGGACCCGTTGCCGCTCGTCCTGACGCTCCCGCAACGCGGTCGCATCCCGCTCCGCGAGCAGGGCGGCGTCCAGGCGCGCATCGGCTGCCTCGCGTTCGCGCGCGAGGGTCTCGACGCGGTACTCGGCGCGTTCGACGGACCGCACGATACGGGCCAGCCGGTCGACACTCGACAGCGAACCGGCGCGGGCGTCTGCGCCGGCATCCCCCGACTGGTCGGCGTCGACGCCACCGTGGTCGGAGTCGACGGCATCGAGCTCTCCGGCCAGGCGTTCAGCCTCGTCGAGCAGCGTGGTCACCTCCACCCCCTCGGCCGCGAGCGCGTCTTGGGCGCGCTTGCGGCGGTCGTCGAGATCGGTGGCGTACTGCTCGAAGGTGCGGGTGCCGAACAGGGTGCGCAGGAGGCCCAACCGCTCGTCGTTCTTCGC
This sequence comes from Microbacterium galbum, assembly GCF_032464915.1. Lineage (NCBI taxonomy): Bacteria > Bacillati > Actinomycetota > Actinomycetes > Micrococcales > Microbacteriaceae > Microbacterium > Microbacterium galbum. The sequence goes on from NZ_JAWDIS010000002.1 coordinate 617,141, forward strand.
GAGCAGGAATCGCGCGAAGCGGTTCTGAGCGAGCAGGATGACCTGGAGGAACTGCTGCTGCGAGAGCCCGAGGATCTCGTCGAGCTGCGCGGCCACGTCGACGGGGCGCGCGGCGATGCCCGTCCACCCCTCGTCGGTCGACACCTCGAGCAGCGCCCGGTGGGGCTCCTTGGTCGTTCCCCCGCCTCGGCGCTTGGGGCGCTCGAACTCGGGCGAACGCGTGATGCGCCAGCGTCGCCCGGCGGCGCTGAACTCGAGCGTCACCCGCGTCGGATCGTCGGGTGCGCAGTGATCGCTGCGCAGCCGACGCTCGGCGCCGTCGTATCGCGGGACTCCCCCGTACAGGGCGTAGCAGACGCCGTCGAGCACACTCGACTTGCCCGCGCCCGTGCGGCCGGTGATGAGGAAGATGCCGTCCGCGGCGAAGGCGTCGAAATCGACGGTCTGCGTCTCGAGGAACGGTCCGAAGCCCTCGAGTTCGAGGCGGTGCAGCTTCACGACCGTGCCTCCGCGACTCGACGCGCGTCGAGCACCTCCCGGATGAGGGCGCGTTCGGCCTCCGACGCCGCCTCGCCTTCGCGAACGTGCGAGAGGAAGGCGTCGATGACCTCGCCGTCGTCGCGAGCCGCACGCACGCGTCGGGCATAGCCCACGGCGTCGTCGTCCCTCGTGTTCTCGGGGAGGTGCACGACGGTCGCGCACCATGGGAAGCGGGCCTGCAACCGGCGCATCGGATCGGGCTGCGGAGTGGCGTCGGTGTATTCGGCGCGCACCCAGTGCTCGTCGTGACCGGCGAACCGGTCGGCCGTGAGCAGCTCTTCGAGCGACCCCCGCAGGGTCGCGAGAGGCCGTGGGACCGGCAGGGCGAGCCACGACACCGTGGCGAGGCCGTCGGCGTCGAGATCGACGAGCCAGGACCCTCGCGGCTTGCCCGCCTCGCCGAAGCTGTAGTGCACCGGCGCCCCCGCATATCGGACCCGGTCGGACAACTGCTGGCGACCGTGGATGTGCCCCAGTGCCACGTAGTCGGGCCCGTCGAAGGTCGACAGCGGGACGACGTCGAGACCGCCCTGGCGGATCTCGCGCTCGACGCCGGGCGTGGAATCGACCCCGGCGGCGAAGCAGTGGGCGGCGACCACGGCACGACCGCCGCGCTCGGCCATGTCGGCGCGGATGAGCCCGAACGCGTGCGCCATCGTCTGCGCCTGAGTGCGCAGCTCGACGCCCTTCCACAGATGGCGCACGATGGCGGGCTCGAGGTACGGGATGCCGTAGACGTGCACCGGACCGTGGGCGTCGACGAGGGTGACCGGCGTCCCCACCGTCGCGGGGTCGGTGATCACCGTGATCTCGTCGCGCAGCAGTGCGGACTGGAAGCCCAGCCGCGCCGCCGAATCGTGGTTGCCGCTGGTGACCACGACCTTCGCCCCGGTCTCGGTCAGAGAGGCCAGCGTCTGCGTGAGCACGGGGTAGCAGGCGGCCGACGGAGCGGCCGAGTCGAAGACGTCTCCGGCCACGACGACGAAGTCGACGGCGTTCTCGCGCACCTGCTCGACGAGCGCGGCCAGCACCGCGCTCAGCGCGTCGAGCGTCGAGTGCCCGTGGAAGGTGCGCCCGATATGCCAGTCGGAGGTGTGCAGGATCCGCATGCAGCCACGGTACGTCGCACCTCCGACATCGGCTCGCAGCGACGCCCGACGGGGAGCCCGCGCGCGGCGCGGCGCGGCGTCGTCCGGGAGGGCGGGTCGCCGCCGAACGCACGAACGCCCCGCATCCCGGAGGAGTGCGGGGCGTTCACGACGACGGTCAGGAGCCGGCGACCTCCGCCGCGATCGCCCGGATGCGGTCGTCACCGAGGTCGAGGCCGACCTCTGCGAAGCGCTGACGCAGCACGTCGGCGATGCGCTCCTCGCTCTTGTCGCCGACGTCGGCGCGCGTCTGCACGATCACACCCTGGATCCGGGCCTCGTCGTCGGTGGGGTGCGTGTCCATCGCCGGCCCCGACTGCTCGTCGGAGCGCGCGGCCTTCCGGTCGCTGTGCAGCGCTCCGCCGACCGAATCGGCTGCTCCGGCGCCGCCGTCCGGGCCGTCGGCGGGCTCGGGGGCCCGTGTCTCGTCCGTCATGTCAGTCCTCCGTGCTCAGGTCGGGGTCGATGCCGTGGCTGGCGGCATCGCCTTCGATGGGATCCGAGGGCGCGGCGTCATTCAAACGCGGCGAGCCCTTCGCGCTGTCGTTGCGCTCGGCGGTCTCGGCGTCGGCGACGTCGCCGCTCTCCCATCCACCGGGCGGGTCGGCGTCGATGACGCCTTCGGGCAGATCGCGGTCGTCGTTCATGACTCCCCCTTTCGAGATCTCCAGCTTCCTCGGGCCGCGGAACCCGCGGGCAGGGGTTGACGCTCGCCGACGGCGCGCGTAGGTGCGGGCATCAGCCCCGCTGCGACGCTGAACGGGGTCGCGCGCGCCCGCCGGCGGAGCGGCCCGGAGCGCAGTCGCCGCCCGACTGTCAGGACGTGCGACGAGCTTGCAGCAGACCCGCGCGCTCGGGGTGCGCCTCGAACCACTCCCCCACGTACCAGCACACGGGGATGATCTCGCGGTCACCCGCGGCTTCGATCGCGTCGACCGCCCGCTCCGTGATGACGGCGGCGTACCCGTGCCCGCGGAAGGTCGGGACGGTGAAGGCCCGTGTGAGGGCGACGGTGCGCCCGTCGTCCCGGTAGTCGAGGACGGAGACGAGGTCGTCCCCGTCGTGGAGGGTGAATCGGGATGCCGTCTTGTCGTCGGCGAAGCTCAGATCGGCCATGCCGAGAGAGTACGCCGCTCCCGCGAGGGCGAGCTCTTCCGAGCAGAATGCCCGGCTCTCTCCGAGATCCCCCACCGACGCTGAGCAGAATGCTCGGCGATCCGACGCGCAGGACGGATTTGACGGCTCCCGACGCGGTAGGTAATAATCGCCCCCATGACTGTGACTGCGCGTTCTCTGTCCGCCCGGGAGGCGAACAGGACTGCCGGCATGATGATGCCCGGCCGCGCCGTCATGTGTTGTCGAATGTGCCGCTAACAGCGACCCCTCGCCCGGACGACCTCGTGCTTCTGAACGCCGACCTCGTCCCCCGGTCACCTGAGACCCGCGTCGATCACGCGATCCACGGTGCCGCGCTCCGGCCCTTCGGCCCCCACCTCCCGTCGAACCCCGCTCTCTGACGACGCTTCCGGGTTCACCCACCCAAGGACTTTCTCCTCATGTCGATCTCCGTTGTTCTCGACCGCCCTCAGACCGCCTCCGCCGCCCGCCCGCAGGCTCCGCGCGTGACCGTCCCCGCCACGCCCCGAGCCGCCGCTCCGCGCCCCGCCGCGGTGACCGACCCCGCGGCCGCCGCCGACGCTCCCCGGGCGGCGACCGCCACCGCTCCGCGCGGGTTCGCCCTGTACGTCGGCATCGACGAGGCCAAGGCCGCCGCCGCCGGCGTCAGCCTCGGCACCCTGGTGGAGGCCCTGCGTCGCACGCTCGGCGAGCTGGCGCCCGCCGCGGAGACGTACGCCACGGTCGCCCTGGCCCCCGTGGGCTCCGGCGGTCGCGACGTCGACGTCGTCCGCCTCGCCCTGCACGAGCCGTCGGCCGTCGCGCGCACGAAGGACGAGCCCGCCGAGGAGGACCGCGCCCCCGGCGGCGTGGTCGTCGACATCTCGCGCAAGCGCGTCCTGATCGACGGCGAATCGGCGGCCTTCACCTTCAAGGAGTTCGAGCTGCTGCAGTACCTCGTCCTGCGCGAGGGCCGCACGATCGAGCGCACCGAGCTGGTCGCCTCATTGTGGGAGGGCGCGACCGACGACGACGCCCCCGGCGAGCGCACCATCGACGTGCACGTGCGGCGCCTGCGCGCCAAGCTCGGCGCCTACGAGGACATCGTGCGCACCGTGCGCGGCGTCGGCTACCGCTTCGACCGTCACGCCGACGTCTCGATCCGCTATGGACACGGCACGCCCTCGCCCGACCGTTTCTGATCGTCCCGGCCTCCGCGCAGCGGATCGGGCCCACGGATGACGCGATGTCGGCGATGCGACGTAGGGTGTCGGCATGAGGTCGACCGGGGTGCGCACGCGGCGCTCGACGCGCGAGCTCGTCGCACCGGCTGAGCGCCCCCTCGAGACCGAGTATCGCCCCGCTCGTGCGGTCGACATCGGTCGCACGGTCTCGGCGCAGCGCCACGGCACCAACGACCCGACCTACCTCGCAACCGCGCCGCTGGCGAACGGCGGCGTCGTCTGGCGGGTCAGTCGCACACCCATTGGTGTTGCGACTCTCGCCCTCCGTCAGCGTGTCGGGGGTGGCGTGAGGGCGGCGGCCTGGGGGCCCGGCGCCTCTTGGGCGCTCGACCAGCTCCCCGCCCTGTGCGGCGCGCACGACGATCCCGACGATTTCGATGCGTCTCGGCACCCGTCCGTCGCGGCGTGGCACCACCGGCATCCCGATCTGCGTATCGGGCGCACCGACCTGGTCTTCGACGCTCTGGTGAGCGCCATCATGGAGCAGAAGGTCACGAGCATGCAGGCGTTCTCCGCGTGGCGGAGCATCGTCACCTGGTACGGCGAGCGGGCACCGGGTCCGACGCCGCGCCCCATGTTCGCCCCGCCCGACATCGAGGGTTGGCGGCACGTGCCCTCGTGGGCCTGGCACCGTGCGGGTCTCGAACCGCCCCAGTCGCGCACCATCGTCGAGACCGCGCGTCGCGGAGCCACCGTCGTCCGCGCGGCGAGCGCGGCGACCGACGGCGAGGCGCGAGATCGCGTCTTCATCAGCCTGCGCGGCGTCGGTATCTGGACGAGCGCCGAGACGCGCATCCGCGCCTTCGGAGACCCGGATGCCGTGAGCGTGGGCGACTACCACCTCGCTCACCAGGTGGGGTACGCCCTCACCGGTCATCGCACCGACGACGACGGGATGCTCGAGCTGCTCGAACCGTTCGCGGGGCACCGGCAGCGCGTGATCCGCCTCATCTACGCCGGTTCGGGGCTGGAGCCCCGACGCGGTCCGCGCCTGCACCCGGAGGATCACCGCGATCGGTGACCGCCCCACGGGGGCGAACACGCCGGGAGGCGATGCCCGCCTGTGCCGCCCCAGGAATGCCCGCGGAGCGCTCGACGCGTTCGAACGGAAACGGGCCGCGGCACCGACCGCGTCGCACCGAGGACGCAACCACCCGCCCGGGCGAGCACGCGCCGCCTAGTGTGGGCGCATGATGCAATCGGGCACCGGCTGGCCGCGCGGACGTACGTACTGGGTCCTCGGGAGCGTGCTGCTGCTGGGGCTCGGCATCCTCTTCGGACTCGTCTGGCAGAACGTCTGGCTGGGTGTGGTCATCGCCGCCGCCGTATCGGTCGGCTGGCTCATCGCCTACGAGTCGAGTCGGGGCCGCAACGTCGGCGTCAACGACGAGGACAACGGCATCCAGCTCTGACGGCTCACCGGTAGTACACCGCCAGCGGATACGGTCCGTCTCGACGCACGTCGACGGGGGTGCCGAAGACCTCCTCGAGCGTGTCCGGTGTCATGAGCTCTCCCGGGGTGCCGACGTGCACCACCCGCCCCTCCGTGAGAGCGACGATGCGATCGGCGTAGGCCGCCGCGAAGTTGACGTCGTGCACCACGATGACGATCGTCTTGCCGAGTTCGTCGGCCGCGCGGCGGAGCTGTCCCATCATCGCCACGGCGTGCTTCATGTCGAGGTTGTTCAGCGGTTCGTCCAGAAGGATGTAGTCGGTGTCCTGCGCGAGCACCATCGCCACGTACGCCCGCTGGCGCTGCCCGCCCGAGAGCTGATCGAGGTACCTGCCCGACAGCTCGGTGAGGTCGAGGAAGGCGATCGCCTCGTCGATCTTCGCGTGGTCGAGAGCGGTAAGCCGCCCCTGCGAGTGCGGAAAGCGTCCGAAACCGACGAGCTCGCGCACCGTGAGGCGCGTGACGAAGTGGTTCTCCTGCCGCAGGATCGACACGATCTTCGCGAGCGTCCGCCCCGGCGTCGTCATCACGTCGTGGCCGGCGACGGTGACGCGGCCGCTCGTCGCGGTCGTCAGGCGCCCGACGATCGTGAGCAGGGTCGACTTGCCCGCGCCGTTCGGGCCGACGAGCGCCGTGACCCCACCGGCGGGGATGTCGAGGGTCACGGGGCCCAGCACGGTCAGGTCGCCGTAGGTCATCGTGACGTCGGTGAGCGAGATCACAGGCTCCCCTTTCGGAGGAGGTAGACGAGGAAGAAGACGCCGCCGACGAACTCGATGATGATCGAGAGCATCCCGGCGGCGTAGAACACGTGCCGCAGCACGACGTACGCGCCGAGCAGGGTCGCCATGCCGAGCAGCACCGCGAACGGCAGCACCACGCGGTGCTGCGCCGAGCCCGCGAGCTGGTACGCGAGGGTCGCGACGATGAAGCCGAAGAACGTCATCGGCCCGACCATCGTGGTCGACACCGAGATCAGCACGGCCACGAGCACGAGCATCCCGATGACCTCGCGCCGGTAGGCGAGTCCCAGATTGACGGATGCCTCGCGGCCGAGCGCCAGCACGTCGAGGCGATGCCGCGCGCGCCAGACGAGCACGAGCACCACGGCGACGGCGAGGGCGCCCCACGGCAGGTACTCGGCATCCGAGTTGGACAGGTTGCCGAACAACCGGGCCGAGAGGATGTCGAAGTCGCTCGGTGTGAGAAGCCGCTGCATCACGGTGGAGAGCGAACCGAAGCCGACGCCCAGCACCACGCCGACCAGGAGCATGATGTGGAGGTTCCCGCGACGACCGGCGAACAGCCAGCCGTACAGCAACGTCGCGAAGCCCACCATGAGCACGCTCTGCACGACGATCTTGAGCAGGCCATCGGTCGCCGAGAGCGCCGCACTGCCGAAGAAGAACACGAGGGCCGTCTGCATGACGACGTAGAGCGCGTCGAAGCCCATGATCGACGGGGTCAGGATGCGATTCGCCGTCGCGGTGTGGAACAGCACCGTCGCCACCGCCTGACAGCAGGCGACGAGGGCGATGGTCGCGACGCTCACGACGCGGAGGTTCACGGCGAGCCAGAAGGCCCGCGAGCCCGGCTCCCCCGGCACGTTCAAGGTGAGGACCCCGACGGCGGCGACCACCACGACGAGGATCAGGATGCCGAACCGCAGGGCGATCCGCGGGCGTCGGGCCGTGCGCGGCGGGGCGGAGCGGACCAGCACCTCAGCCACGGACGCGCACCCGCAGCAGCAGGGTGATGAACACCGCGGACCCGACGACCCCGAGGATCATCGAGACGGGGACCTCGAACGGCATCCGGATCACCCGCCCGACGATGTCGCACACGACGACGATGGCCACCCCGCCCAGGCATACCCAGGGCAGGTTGGCGCGGGCGTTGTCGCCGCGCCACATCGACACGAGGTTCGGCACGACCAGCCCGAGGAAGGGCAGGAAACCCACCACCACGGTGGTGACGCCCGTGGCGACGGCCACGAGAGCGGTGCCGATGAGCATCACGCGCGTGTGGTCGAGCCCGACCGAGGTCGCGATGTCGCGCCCGAGGCCCGCAACCGTGATGCGGTCCGCGTACAGGAAGACCAGGAGGACGACGATGGCGACGACCCACAGCACCTCGTAGCGTCCGCGCACGATCGAGGTGAAGCTGCCCATGAACCACGTGCCGAGCATCTGCAGCGAGTTGGTCGAGACGGCGAGGTACGTGGTGAAGGCCGACACGACCGCGCCGAGCATGATCCCGATGAGGGGCACGACGAGCGAGGACCGCAGGGAGATCCGGCGCAGGATGCCGATGAAGACCATCGTTCCGACGAACGCGGCGACCGATGCCACGACCATCCGGACGATGAGCGGCGCGGCCGGTGCGAAGAGCACCGTTACGAGCAGACCGAGCGCGGCCCACTCGGAGGTGCCCGTGGTGGAGGGCTCGACGAAACGGTTCTGCGTGAGCAGTTGCATGATGAGGCCGGAGACGGCCATCGCGCAGCCGGCGAGGACGAGGGCGAGGGTGCGGGGCACGCGCGAGATGAAGAACATCTCGGCGCCGAAACCGTCGCCGGCGATGTCGTAGACGCCGACGAAGAGCGACAGGACGACGAGGCCGGCGACGCCCGCGAGAGCCGTCAGCAGGGCGAGGCGACTCCGGAGCGTGGGCGGAGAGGGAGCAGTGACGATCATGAGCGGGGTGGGGGCCCGGCATCCGGACCCCCACCGGGGTCAGGAGGCGAAGGCCTCGGCGGCCGAGCGGTAGAGCTTCGTGTAGGCCTGGATGCCCTCGTCGAGGTAGAAGCTGCCGTCGAGGTACACGATCTGGTTCTTCTGCACCGCGGGGACGTTCTTCAGCGCTTCGGCGTTCTCGACGAGTTCCTTCGCGGAGACGTATCCGTCCTCCCCGAACATCGCGTCGCGGTCGAGCACGAACAGCCACTCCGGGTTCGCGGCGGCGATCGCTTCCACGCTGATGTCGTCGCCGTGCGAGGCGTCCTCGGCCGCGCGGTCGAGGGCGGGGGTCAGGCCCAGCGTCGGGAAGAGGTGTCCGACCCCGCGGCCTTCTCCGGGAGCGGCGTACGAGATCTTCCCCCCGGAGGTGATCAGCCCCATCACCGTCTGCGACGGGTCGTACGCGGCCTTCGCGTCGGCGATGGCGGCATCCAGATCCGCGTTCAGCGTCGCCGCCTCGTCGTTCTTGTCGAAGACCCGGCCGAGGATCGCGGTCTGACGCTTGAGCTCGGACGTGTGCTCCTCGCCGTCGCGCGGGCTCGTCTCGATCGTCGCGGGCTGGATCTCCTTCAACTGGTCGTAGATCTCGCGGAAGCGGTAGCCGCCGACGATGAGATCGGGGTCGGCCGCGAGGATGTTCTCGATGTTCGGCTCGCGGTGCAGGCCCGCGTCGAGCACCTCGTCGCCGCCCGAGAGCGAGGGCCAGAGGTCGTACATGAGCGGCTTGGGGGCCGCGACGAGGGCCACGCCCCACTCGCTGAGCGTCTCGAACGTCGTGTTGTCGAGCGCGACGACCCGCTCCGGCGCCACCGGCACCTCGATCGATCCGTGGTTGTCCTCGACCGTGACGGTGGTCGCTGCGGCGCTCTCGGCGGGCGCGGCTGCTCCCGAGGCGCAGCCGGTGAGGGCGAGCGCGGCAGCGAGCGAAACGATCGCGGCGGGGCGGAGGGCGGTGCGGGACAGGCGAGAACTCATGTGTGTCACTCCGGTGCTGTGTACGGGCGCGAGCGGTGGGAGGACCCCGACCCTCGGAAAAGTTAGGTTAGCCTTAGCTATGTGAATCTGTCGAACTCGCGGTGCGACGCCCGCCTCGAACCCCGCCGACATGACCTCGTCTTCCGTTCGGCGACGCTCGCTGCTCGGACGTTCCTCACGCCGGCATACGTGCGCCTGCGCCTCGAGGGCCGCGATCTGCGGGGTTTCGACTCCCCCGGCGCCGACGATCACGTGCGCGTGTTCTTCTCCGAGGCAGCGGCCACGACGGACGAGATGCGGACGTCACCGAACCGGGAGTACACGCCCGTCGGGTGGGATGCCGAGGCCGGACGACTCGACATCGACGTGGCTCTGCACGGCGACGGGGTCGGCAGCCGATGGGCCGAGACGGCCCCGATCGGCGCACCCGTCGGCGTGGGCGGACCGCGGGGATCGATGGTACTGACGGGCCGACCGGACGCGTGGCTGCTCGCCGGCGACGAGACGGCGGTCCCGGCGATCCGGCGGTTCGCCGAGGCGATGGATGACGAGGCTGTGGGGCGCATCGCCGTCGAGGTCCCTTCCGCCGCCTACGACCTGCCCATCGCCGCACCCACGGGTGTGGAGGTGGTCCAGCTGCACCGCGGAGAACGCCCCGCGGGCTCGGAGCTCACCGATTGGTTGGACGCGCTCGACCTCGAGGAGCGGCCGGACGGCTGCGTCTTCGGCTTCGTCGCCGCCGAGCAGTCGATCGTGCGGGCGGGTCGGGCACTCCTGCTCGACCGATGGACCGGCGACCCTGCAGCGACGATCGTGAAGGGATATTGGAAGCGCGGAACGGCGGAGTATCACGCGCCGCACTGATCCGTCGCCCGCCCTGCGCCGGCACGAACCCGCGGCCGCCCGGTCAGTCGCGCTGCACTCCGCCCGCGAAGGCCAGCACCCGCGCGCGCAGGAACGGCGTCGTGAACACCGCCGAGGCACCCGGGACGGGAGAGGATGCCGCGGCGGACGCCGCATCGGTGAGAGCGCCCCGCAGGAGGGGAAGGGCGGCACCGGTGGCCGTGAGGGCGTCGACCGCCCGGACCGTGTATTCGTCGGCGATCCCGATGCGTTGGGCGACGGCATCCGAGGTGTCGACACCGTCGGGCACCCGCACGGCGGACTGCGCCGACAGCGCCGCGGAGCTGCGCGCGAAGGCGGCGGTCGAGACACCCAGGGCGAGCCACGCTCCTCCCTCGTCGGCCCGCGCGCCCAACGCGTCGCGTGCCGTCTCGAGCGCTGTCGTGCGCAAGCCGTTCAGGTCGTCCGCCGCCAGCGGGCTGTCGCCGCGCCGCGCGTCGTAGGCGTCGGTCGCGGCCACCGCCGCCCGTCGCAGCAGCGATGCGAGACCGTCGAGGTCGGCGTCGGACGCGAGCCCGCCCGCCCCGTCGATGTCGGTGCGCAGTTCCGCGAGGGCCCGTGCGGTCTCTACCGCCGAGGATGCCAGGGCAGCGGAGGTCAGCCCCGCGGCGGAGAGCGAGGGGTCGGCGTCGGCCGCGAGGAACGCCTGCGCCTGCTGGGCGAGCGCGTCGGCCTCGGCCGCCCACCCGATCGCGGCGAGCACCGGATCGGCATCGTCGAGCGACGAGGGTGCCGCTGCCAGTTCACCCAGCAGCGCGTCGGCGTCGGCAACGGCGGCCGTCGCGAGCGTCTGCGCCTCCGTCGATGCAAGCGCGGGCGCCGCAGCCGCGGCGGCGGTGTCGGCGGCGGTCGTCGCGGCGGCCCACGCGCCGCCCGCGTCGTCCTCCGCGAGCAACTGCTCGCCGCGCGCGACCGCCGCCCGCGCCCGGTCGGCGAGGGTGCTTCCGGGCGCGGAGTCGAGCGACGACCGCGCGCGATCCAGCGCATCGTCGACGGCGGTGGCCACGGCATCCGGCACCGCGGGTGCATCCGCCGCCGTGGGCAGGGCCGAGGGCGAGGGGGGAGGCGTCGGGAAGACGGACTCGGGGAGGTCCTCCCCGGTCATGACCGCGTACGCGCTCGCGATGTCGGCGACCTCGGTGATGGTCATCCCCCCGGTCGCGGCGAGCTGATCGAGGTCGACGGCCATGCCCTCGGCATCCACCGCCGTCCGCTGGCCCGCGGGCACGAGGATGGTGTCGATCCCGCCCGCCTCGATCGCTGCCGAGACCTGTTCGGGAAGCCCCGCCACCGGACTCACGGCACCGAGCGGGGTCACCCCGCCCGTGAGCGCGACCCCGGGCTGCACGTCGGCGCCGTAGTACAGCGCGAGCACGCCGACCGCGGTGACCGCCCCCGCCGCGGGGGTGGCGATGCGCGCATCGAAACCGAACGTGTACGCGGTGTCGGGCCGGGCTCCGGTGAGCAGCGTGGCCGCGGTCACGGCCGTCCACGTCGCTGACTGGGTGACCGGGTCGACGCCGCTGACGTCGTTCTCGGTGATGTCGATGCTCAGGTCACCGCCGCCTGCGGAGTCGGCCGTGATGCGCTGGCTGGTCACCCCGCCCTTCTTGCCGCTCGCGTAGAGCACGGGCACGGTCAGCTCCGACCCCGAGAACGACCCGTCGGAGCCCGAGCCGAACCCCAGCGAGAACTTCAGGTCGCATCCCGCCAGAACGAGCACGCAGGCGAGCGCGAGGGCCGCGACCGGCAGCGACCGCCGCATCACGCGGTGCCGACGCTGGGCGCGCGACTCATCGGCACGTGCGGGATGCCGTCCTCCGAGAAGCGCTCGCCCGAGACGACGAAGCCGAACCGGCCGTACCACGGCGCGAGGTGCGCCTGCGCGTCGAGCAGGATCGGGATGCCGGGAGCCTCGGCATCCAGGTGGGACACCGCCGCGCGCATGAGGTCGGCGGCGATGCCGCGGCCACGGGCAGCGGCGGCGGTGGCGACCCGACCGATCCGCGTGTTCGACGGCTCGCGCAGGAGACGGAGCGTCGCGAGCACGTCGTCGCCCTCGCTCGCCCACATCAGCTCGGCGCCCGGCTCGATGTCGCGCCCGTCGATCTCGGGGTAGGCGGCCTCCTGCTCGACGACGAACACGCTGACGCGCATCCAGAGGATGCGGTACAGCGTCAGCGGGGCGATGTCGGCGACGGGCGCCCGGTGCAGGGTGACGGCCATCCTTCGACCGTACCGGGGCGTCGCGCACGGCGCGGACGCGACCGCCTCTTCGATGGACGTGGTCGGGACGGCGACGCTAGCCTCGCGTCATGTCGTTCCAGGCGTACCTCGACAACATCGAGACCAAGACCGGGCTCACCCCTCGTCAGTTCCTCGCCCTCGCCGATGAGCGCGGCTTCGGGCCCGGCACCAAGGCCGGCCCCATCCTGCAGTGGCTGAAGGACGACTACGACCTCGGACGCGGTCATGGGATGGCGCTGGTCCACGTGATCACGAAGGGTCCGAAGATCAGCGACGCGCACGTCGGCCGCCCCGGTCCGCACGGCGACGCGACAGACGAGCTCTGGCTCGACGGCGCCGCGTCGAATCCGCGCGCCTAAGGGGCGCCGGAGCCGAAGCGTCGCGAGGCGGCCACCTGCTCGGCGACGCGACGGAGCGCCAGGATGAGCGGCTCGACGAGCGCCGTGCCCAGCACCACGTAGCGCACGGCGTCCTCGATCGAGGTGTCGGGAGTCGCCGCGAGCTCGGCCTCGGCAAGCGCACCGAGGTGCTCGAGGTAGGCGTCCATGACCGCGTCCGGCACCGTGAACCCCGCTCGATCGAGGGTCGCGAGGGCGTGCGCGACCGCGGCGATCTGCTCGGGGAAACAGTGCTGCGGCGCGCCGCCCATGCGATCCAGCAGCGCGAACGCCGCGGTGAGGTCGAGATCGGTGGAGACCGCGGGCGTCACAGCGGCGTTGGCCGCACCGAGGAGGTCGTAGGGGTTCTCGGGCGGCTCCTCGAGGACCGCGACCACTTTGCGCACGCCCGCGATCCCCACGCCCGCGTCGACGAGGGCGCGGATGACGCCGAGGCGCTGCACGTGCGCGACGCCGTACGAGGCCTGCGTGGGCGAGGAGCGCTCGCCCTCCGGCAGCAGTTTCTCGCGCAGGTAGTACTTGATGGTCGGCACGGGCACGCCGCTCTGCGCCGACAGTTCTGAGATCCGCACGCCGCCCCCTTGACTCGATAGCCCTACTATCCAACACTGGATAGCGACACTATCTAGCGAGGACGAGCCCATGGCATCCATCAATCGGGGTCAAATGACCCACCGCTACGACGGCGAGCTCGTCGTCTTCCACATCGGGATGACCGTCAACAAGTGGTGGCGACCCGACCAGTGGATGCCGCTGATGGGCGACATGCCCCGGATGCTGCGCGAACTCAGCACGGACCCCGACTCGGGGCTGCTCGGCTTCACGATGCTCATCGGCTCGCGCGGGCCGTATCTGGTGCAGTACTGGTCGTCGCTGGAGAAGCTGTACGCGTACGCCTCCGACCCGGAGCACGAGCACCGCCCCGCGTGGACCCGTTTCAACCGACGTGCGCGGAAGACTCCGGGCGCCGTCGGCATCTGGCATGAGACGCACGTCGTCGAGCGCGCCGAGACCATCTACGTTGCGACACCCCCGATGGGGTTGCCGAAGGCCACCGAGATCGTGCCGATCGCGTCCCGCCATGACCGCGCCCGGGCCCGCGTGGCCGACGGTCGGACCCGGGGTCCCGCGGCGATCGACTGAGGGCCAGACTGGGACCATGCCCTCGATCCTCACGACCGCGCCCGACCTCCACGACGCCCTCGCCGCCGGGGCCTTCGCCGACGGCGGGCCCGTCCGGGTGCTCGACGTGCGCTGGCGCCTCGACCGGCCCGACGGGCGTCCCGCCTACCGCGCCGGACACATCCCGGGCGCGCAGTACGTCGACCTCGACCACGATCTGGCCGCCCACGGCGCGCCGACCGAGGGCCGGCATCCTCTTCCTCCCGTCGAGACGCTGCAGGAGGCGGCGCGACGATGGGGAATTGATCAGGGCGACACGGTCGTGGTCTACGACGACCTGAAGAACATGTCGAGCGCTCGCGCGTGGTGGCTCTTGCGGTACGCGGGGGTTGCCGACGTCCGGTTGCTCGACGGGGCGCTGGCGGCCTGGACCGAAGCCGGCTTCGCGACGGAGGAGGGGGATGCCGAAACCCCGACGCCCGGTTCGATCGAGCTCGCGTACGGCTCTCTGCCGGTGCTCGATCTCGATGCCGTCGCCGACTTCGCCGCCGAGGGACTCCTGCTCGACGCGCGCGCCGGCGAGCGCTACCGCGGCGAGGTCGAGCCGATCGACCCCCGCGCGGGACACGTGCCCGGGGCGGTCAGCGCCCCCACGACGGAGAACGTCGGCGACGACGGCCGCTTCCGCTCACGCGAGGAGCTGGGATCGCGTTTCCGCATGCTCGGCGCCGAGGACGGCGTGAGCGTGGGGGTGTATTGCGGGTCGGGGGTGACGGCGGCGCACCAGGCCGTGGCCCTGACGCTCGCGGGATTCGAGCCGCGGCTGTACCCGGGATCGTGGAGCCAGTGGTCGAACCACCCCGAGCTGCCCGTGGCGACGGGACCCGACCCGCGCTGAGCAGGCTCCCGCGACGAGGGACCCCGCGCCGCGGCGTCAGGCCCAGAGGTCGCTGACCGGCACCTCGCGGCCCAGAACGTTCTGCGCGGCGCGGTGCCCGGACAGCATGGCGCCGGGAACCGTCGCCGGGTCGTCTCCCCACGTCGCCTCCCCGGCCAGATGCAGTGTCCCGTCCCCGAGGGGTGCGGCGAGGTCGTCGTGGTCGGCGCCGACCGAGCCCGGCAGCATGTAGGCGTACGAGCCGCGCGAGAACGGGTCGTCCTGCCAGCGGGTCACGATCGCACTCTCGGGCTCGGCCACGGCGTCACCGTACAGGCGCCGCAACTGCGCGAGGGTGGAGGCGACGATCTCGTCGTCGCTCCACTCCCGCGTGGCGACGGCGGCAGGACCCGCCGCGAATGTCAGCAGGGCGGGTTCGTCGTGCAGGCGCCCCAGGTCGTACCAGGAGTGCCACCACTCCCCCTCGTCGCCGAGCTGGCGGATGCCGTAAGCCCCGGCATCCCAGAACCGTTCGGCGAACCGCAGCACGACCTTCTCGAAGGCGTTCATGCGCAGAAGGCCGAGCGCGCGGGCGTGCGCCGCGGGCAGGGCGGGCTCGAGCACGAGACCGCCCGCGTGCAGCACCCCCACCGGCACCGTGACCACGACGTGCCGAGCGCGGAACGTGCCGCGGGCGGTCTCCACCTCGGCTCCCTCCGACGACCACCGCACGCGCGAGACCGCGTGGTCGAGGCGCACGTCGAGCCCCTCGGCGAAGTTCGAGGCGAGCTCGTCGTAGCCCTGCGGGAACACCACCTCGTCGCCGTTGACGGTGTCGTCGTCGAGCCCGTGGGCGCCGAGGCCGTGCATGCCGATCCCGTACTGCTCCTGGGCCCGACGGTCGTTGTACTCCCGCACCCGCTCCGCGCGTTCGGCGTCCCACCTCTGGGCGGCGAGCGCGCGCTCCACGACCTCACCGTAGGTCGCATCGTCGTCGGCCGCGGCGATGACGTCGACCAGGACGGCGTTCAGCGTTCGGATGTCGTCGGCGTACTGCCGCACGGCGTCCGGGGAGAGACGGCGCCCGGCGGCGTCGAAGTACGTCAGCGGACGAGAATCGGGTTGGTATCCGCCGACCGTGAACTCCACCATCGGCATCCCGAACGCGCGGGCCGCCTCGGCGACCGGGCTGTCGTCGATGCCGTGGATCCACGACGCGCCGCGATCGGTGACGTGCCCTCCGCTTCGGTCGGTGAAGACGCGCCCGCCGACGCGGTCGCGCGCTTCGAGCACGACCACCCGATGCCCGTGGCGAGCCAGAAGCCGAGCGGCGGCCAGGCCCGAGATGCCCGCCCCGACGACGAGGGTGTCCACCGTGTCCATGCGTCCTCCGCGTGCTCGTGGTGAAGCGACGGTACTGCGGGGCCGGGCCCGGCGGCATCCGCCACCCCGGCGAGCCGACGCGAAGCGGATGGACAGCGCGTACAGCGCGTCAGTCGAGCGGTGCCTCTTCGTCGCGCCGAACGGGAGTGACGCCCTTGCGCCCGTAGCGCAGCCAGAAGAACAAGTAGCACAAGCCGACGAAGGGGATGCCGAAGTACAGGGCCGCGACCTGATTCTCATCGAACGCGATCGCCACGATCGACGCGGTGAGCAGCACGAAGGCGAGGATGGGCACGAGCGGGTACAGCGGCGTGCGGAACGCGAGGGTGGAGACGTCACCGCCGTCGCGGACGAACTGCCGCCGGTGGAAGAACTGCGCGGCGACGATCGACATCCACACCGCGACCGCCGCGAAGCCGGCGATCGACACGAGCACGAGGTACACGGTCTCGGCGGCGATGACGCTCGAGATGAGCGACACCAGACCGATGGCGAGGCTGACCAGCAGGGCCACCATCGGGATGCCGCGCCGCGTGAGCCGCGTGAAGGCGCGCGGCGCGTAGCCCTCCTCGGCGAGCGAGAACAGCATCCGCGCGCACGAGTAGAGCCCGCTGTTGCCCACCGAGAGCAGCGCCGTGATGACGACGAAATTCATGATGTCGGCCGCGTAGGGCACGCCGACGTACTCGAAGACGTCGACGAACGGGCTCGACGACAGCCCCGCCTGCTCGTAGGGCAGGAGGGCGGCGATGACGACGATCGAGCCGACGAACAGCACGAGCAGACGCAGCACCGTCGAGCGCAGCGCCCGCGGGATGTTGCGGCCCGGATCCTTCGTCTCGCCCGCCGCGACGCCGACGAGCTCGGCGCCGCTGAAGGCGTAGAACACCGCGAGGGAGGTGATGAGCACGCCTCCGAGACCCGCGGGTAGCAGCCCGTCGGGCGTGGCGAAGTTGCTGAGGCCGACCGCCGCGTGCGGCTCCGACGACAGCGGCGTGAAGCCGAAGATCGCCATCGTCCCCAGCACGATGAGCGCGACGATCGCGACGACCTTGATGAGGGCGAACCAGAACTCGGTCTCCCCGAACACGCGCGCCGAGATGGCGTTCAGGGTGAACAGCACGCCGGCGAACACGATGCACCACACCCAGACCTCGACGTTCGGGAACCATCGCTGCATGAGGATGCCGGATGCCGTGAACTCCGACCCGAGCGCCACCACCCAGCACAGCCAGTAGAGCCACGCCGTGGTGAAGCCGGTGGCCGGCCCCATCGTGCGCGCCGCGTAGATGTGGAGCGATCCCGAGACGGGATAGGTCACCGCGAGCTCGCCCAGGCAGACCATGACCAACCACACCACGAAGGCACCCAGCAGGTAGGCCAGCACCGCACCGAGGGGGCCGGCCTGGTGGATCGTGTAACCCGAGCTCAGGAAGAGGCCCGAGCCGATGACACCGCCGAGGGCGATCATGACGAGATGCCGGGCATCCATGGCCCGGCGCAGTCGGCGCGGTGCGCCGGCGGGGCCGGACGTATCGAGGGAGGAATCGAGGGGACGACTCATGGAGTGCTCGCATTCATGATCGAGCCCGGAGCCGTCGAGGCGTCCGGGCGACGCAGTCACAGTAGTCGACGGCGGGCCCCGACGCGCCCTCACTACGCTGGACGGGGCGCGCGAGCCGCGCCGCAGAGCGAGAGGGGCCACGATGACGGCATCCGACGAGGTCGCCCCGAGGGCCGTCGTGCGCCCCGACCGCACCGATGCTCCGACCCTCGGCGAGTCGAGTCTGGCCGTGCACGGCGGCATCGAGCTCGACAGCACGCGGTCGCTGCGCACACCGCTCGTCATGTCGAACTCGTTCGCCCTCCCCGACGACCCCAGCGAGATCAGCTGGTCGGCCACCGCCCCGGGCCTGTACACGCGCAACACCGGCGTCAATCAGCTGGCGCTCGAGCGCAAGCTCTCCGCGCTGGAGCACGGCGAGGACGCCGTCGCGCTGGCATCCGGAGTCGCCGCCCTGCACGCGGTGTTCTTCACCCACGTGCGCGCGGGAGACCACGTGGTCGTGAGCGACGTCGTGTACGAGGCCACCTGGCGCCTGTGGACCGAGCTGCTCCCGGGCCGCTACGGCATCGAGGCGACCTTCGTCGACGTGACCGATCCGGATGCCGTCCGCGCGGCGATCCGGCCCGAGACGCGGCTCGTGTGCGTCGAGGCGATCGCCAACCCCACCACGAAGGTCGCCGACATCGCGCTGCTGGCCGAGATCGCCCACGCAGCCGGGGCTCTGCTGATGGTCGACTCAACCTTCACTCCCCCGCCGTTCTACCGGCCGCTCGACGACGGCGCGGACCTCGTCGTGCATTCGCTGACGAAGTACATCAACGGCCACGGCGACGCGATGGGCGGAGCGGTGATCGGTCGGGCGGAGCTCATCGAACCGATCAAGGCCGACGCGATGGTCGACGTCGGCGGCATCATCTCGCCGTTCAACGCGTGGATGATCACGCGCGGTTCGGTCACGCTCCCCCTGCGCCTGAGGCAGCATTTCGCCTCCGCCCAGCGCGTCGCCGAGCTGCTCGAGGCCGACCCGCGCGTCGCGTTCGTCGCCTATCCCGGGCTCGCCTCGCACCCCCAGCACGATCTCGCCCGCCGGCAGTTCGGCGGTGCCGCCTACGGCGGCATGATGGCCTTCGCGCTCGACGGCGACCCCGACCTGCAGAACAGGTTCGTGTCCGAGCTGCGGCTGATCACCTCGGGCTTCTCGCTCGGACACGACGACAGCCTCATCGTGCACACGTCCGCCGACGGCCCCCGTACCGCGACCTACCCGGAGCCGTTCCGCCGCTACGGCCACCTGCGTCTGTCGGTCGGACTCGAGGATGCCGACGACCTCCTCGCCGATCTGGCGGCGGCTCTCGATGCCGCCGGGCGATGACGATACCTATGAATCGGGAATGTCCCTCGGCATCCTCTTCCGCTCCGTTACCTCACCGTTATAGAGTGCTCGCACGGTAGTTGTTTTGCTGTGGCAGCTATCGACATGTGATTGCAGGACACTCTGGTGCAGGAAAGGGCCGGTCGGGAATCCTCCGACCGGCCCTTCTTCGTGCGGTCGGGCCGGCGGCTCCCCCAGGAGCGGGAGGATGGACGCGTGAAGGATGACGAGCTGACCGAACCCGACGGACGCATCGTGCTGGTGCGACACGGCGAGACCGCGTGGAGCCGCACCGGACGGCACACCGGCCTGACCGACATCCCGCTGACCGAGACCGGCGCCTACAAGGCCGAGCTGGCGGGCACGCTGCTCGCCACCCGACGGTACGACCTGATCCTGTCGAGCCCGCTCCAGCGCGCGGTCGAGACGGCCGCCCGCGCCGGGTACCCCGACGTACGGACCGACGCCCGTCTCGTCGAATGGGACTACGGCGCCTACGAGGGCCTGACCACTCCCGAGATCATGGAACAGCTCGGCCGTCCGTGGACGATCTGGGAGGGAACGCCCGCCGGCGCGACCCCGGGCGAGTCCGTCGCCGACGTCACTGCACGGGCGGAATCGCTCCTCGCGGAGCTGCGCCCTCGGGTGCGGGCCGGTGAGCAGGTCCTGGTGTTCTCGCACGGGCACTTCCTCCGCGCTCTGGCCGGCACCTGGCTGGGCCTGACCGCCGCCGGGGGCCGGTACTTCGTCCTGGGCACCTCCGCCGTGAGCGAGCTGGGCTTCGAGCACGGCTCCGAGGTCATCACGCAGTGGAACCACGTGCGCGGACGCTGATCGCGTCGGGACGGGCCATCCGGGACCCGCAGGATCGTCCCGCCGAATCGGTCACGGAAATATAACGGCGACCTCTTCCCCTCCGTTACCTCACCGTTATAGAGTGCTCGCACGGTAGTTGTTTTGCTGTGGCAGCTACCGACATGTGATTGCAGGACACTCTTGGTGCAGGGACAAGGGCCGGTCGGAAGCCTCTCCGACCGGCCCTTACTCTGTCCACAGCCTCGGCGTCGACGTCGAGTCCGCGGCATCCGGCTCCCTCTACGCTGAAGGCATGACCGATCGCCGCCTCGCCGTGCAGGCCTGGGAGAGCCTCTTCCGCGCTCAGCACGAGGTGTTCGAAGACATCCGCTCGGATTTCGAGGGCGAAGAGCTCACCCAGGCCGAGTACGACGTGCTCCTCACGGTCACGCGCGCGCCGCGCATGACGGCGCGACTGCGCGACGTGACCGGCAACATGCTCATCAGCCAGCCGAGCGTCTCGCGTCTGGTCGAGCGCATGGTCGCGCGAGGCCTGCTCACGAAGTGCGCCGATCCGGAGGACGGCCGAGGGGCGCTGGTCACCGCCACCGAGGAGGGCGCCGTGACGTTCCGCCGCCTCGCCGCCGCGCACGGACGCTCGATCGCCGACCGTATGGCCCGCCTCACCGACGACGAGCTCGCGCAGCTGCGCGCGCTCACCGCGAAGCTGCGCGACTGACCGGCGTCATCGAGCGGATCAGCACTCGATGACGTTGACCGCGAGGCCGCCCTCGCTCGTCTCCTTGTACTTCGTCGACATGTCGATGCCGGTCTGCCGCATGGTCTCGACCACCGCGTCCAACGACACGTAGTGACTGCCGTCGCCGCGCAGGGCCAGGCGGGCCGCGGTGACCGCCGTCGAGGCGGCGATCGCGTTGCGCTCGATGCACGGGATCTGCACGAGACCCCCGACCGGGTCGCACGTGAGGCCGAGATGGTGCTCCATGGCGATCTCGGCGGCGTTCTCGATCTGCCGGTTCGTGCCGCCCATGACCGCCGTCAGCCCTCCCGCCGCCATCGCGCACGCCGATCCGACCTCGGCCTGGCATCCGCCCTCGGCGCCCGAGATCGAGGCATTCGCCTTGAACAGCGAGCCCAACGCGGCGGCCGTCAGCAGGAAACGACGGATGCCGCGCCTCCGGTTCGCCTCGGCGACCTCCTCGTCGTCCCAGTGCGAGACCTCGGAGCGGGTGACGGCGTGACCGTCGTATCCGAGCAACGCGCTGCCCACGAGCTCGCCGTGCGGCGTAACGGCGTTGCCGACACCGAGCCCCGAGTCCGCGAGGAACCGCCACCAGTACATCGCCACCGCCGGCAGGATTCCCGCTGCGCCGTTGGTGGGCGCCGTGACCACCCGCCCGCCCGCGGCGTTCTCCTCGTTCACCGCGAGCGCGAAGGCCCCGAGCCACTCCCCCGGGAGCTCGCGGTGCCCGTCGGCCTCGATGGCATCCAGCTGTTCGCGCATCACGGCGGCGCGGCGCTTCACCTTCAGGATGCCGGGAAGCACGCCGTCGTTGCGCAGACCGGCGTCGACGCAGGCCGCCATCGCATCCCAGATGCGGTCGAGGCCCGCGGCGATCTCCTCGTCGGAGCGCAGTGCCTCTTCGTTCAGACGCGCCGCCTCGGCGATCGTGATGCCGCGCTCGTCGCACAGGGCGAGGAGCGTCGCGGCGTCGTCGAAGGCGAGCGGCATCGGTGCGGCCGCCACCGGGGCGGGTTCGCCCTCACGGCGGATGAAGCCGCCGCCGATCGAGTAGAACGTCTCCTCCATGAGCACGCCGCCGTCGCGGTCGCGCGCGATGAGGGTCATGGCGTTGGGATGACCGGGAAGCCGCGTGCGCGGCTCGAGGGCGATGTCCGTCTTCGCGAAGGGGATCTCGTGCGTGCCGGCGAGCGCCAGCGGGCGCCCGTCCGGCCAGTCCGACCACGCGCGGCGGACGGCATCCGGGTCCACGGTCTCGGGCTCGAGGCCCTGCAGACCCGCGACGACGGCGTCGGGGGTGCCGTGACCGATGCCGGTCGCGCCCAGCGAGCCGTAGAGGGCGCAGGAGACGGATGCCACCCGCTCCAGGGCTCCGCTGCCCTGCAGTCGTGCGGCGAAGGAGAACGCGGCCCTCATGGGGCCGACGGTGTGGGAGCTCGAGGGTCCGATCCCGATGGAGAACAGCTCGAACGCGGAGGTGTATGCGCTCATCCCGCCAGCGTACGTCGCCGACTCGACACCTGCCGGTCATCACCGCGCCACGCCCGGGATGCACGTGGTTCGGGGCCGATTAGACGTCTCCCGGGGTCCCGGCTATGCTTGACCACGGCCTGCGCGCCGTTTCGCGCGGAGGCCCTGCGCCCGTAGCTCAATGGATAGAGCATCTGACTACGGATCAGAAGGTTAGGGGTTCGAGTCCCTTCGGGCGCACACTGTGTTGAGACAGTGACAAGCCCCGGCTGAGAAGAAATTCTGAGCCGGGGCTTTTTCCGTTTCCCACGCAGGTCGTCGACGAGTGCGCGCGTCGGCTTCGGCGCGTGCCGGCCGTGCCGACCGTGCCCCGGGCGCGGATGCCGCGCTGCGAGACGTCAGGCCGAGGCGCCGCCCCGGTGGGCGGCGTCCGTGGCGGCCGAGTTCAGCTGCAGGATCGCGATCGCTTCCCGCAGGGAGCCCAGCGGCGCCTCGATGTCGTCGTAGTGGTGCACGAAGCCGTTCGCGTCGCGCGCGCTCACCGAGACCAGGGCGTATCCGGGTCGTGCCACCCGTGCCGTGCGTCCGAACCGCCGTTGCGCCATGGCATCCCTCTCGCTCGCCGCCGAGGCTACCCCTCCGCTCCTGTCGCGAGAGGTCAGCGCGCGGGGGACTTCTTCTTCTTGTCGCTCTTGGCGCTCTTGTCGGGCGCAGCGACGTCGTCGTCCACGGCCGCGGGCCGCTCTTTCGCCCGGCGCTTCGCCTGCGAGGCGAGACGGGCGAGGTCGACCATGCGCAGGGCGTCCATGCGCGCCTTGCGCATCTGGGCGTACTCGGGGTCGGCGTCGGCGGTCATCCCCTCGACGTCCAGCCGCTGGCGGAGGTTGGCCTCGACGTCGCCCCACGCGGCGATGCGGGCGTCGGCGACGAGGGTCTTCACGCGATCGGGGTCGTCGGCGAGAGCGCGCAGTTCCTTCGCGACCCCGCGCGACTGCTTCGCACGGCGGCGGAGGTTGCGGGTGTCGCGGTCGCGGTAGTCGTGGGTGCCCGAGGAGTCGGAGAAGCGCCCCCACGCGCGCTTGCGCTGGTGCGTCACCCGCTCGGCCGCCTGGTCCTGCTCGTCGGCGAGGGAGCGGAGGGTGTCGCGGGCGAAGTCCGCGAACACCTCGTTGTCGAACTGCCCGCCGCGGGCGATCGTGTCGACCAGGATGCGATTGCGCACGGTCAAACGCGCCGCGGCCGTCGCGATCGACAGCCCTTCGGCGATGGCCTCCTTCGTGCGCCCCACGGGACCTCCCCTCCCAGGCTATCGTCCGGGGCGGACGGCGCAGCGCTCAGCGGTCAGGACAGCTTCGACACGATGGCCGCGACGCGACGAGCGCGCGTGTCGGCAGCCTTCGCCGACTCCACGTTGGTCACATGCGCCTTGCGCGCGCTGGGGGCGAGGGCGTCGAACGCGGGCCGGACCCCGGCTTCCGCGAGCGCCGTCGCGAGATCGTCGGGAACCTCTGTCGTGCGGGGCGCCGTGTCGAGGGTCAGCTCGACGGTGATGGCATCCCCACCCGAAAGGCCCGTCGCCTTGCGCTTGTCGGCGGAGAACGGGATGAGCGAGCGACCGCCCATCGCACCGATCGTGCTCGAGAAGACGTACCCGTCGACGTCGACCGTCACGGCGGCGCGCTTGCCGCCGCCGAGGGCCTCGATGACCTCCGGGGGCACCTCGATGCCGGTGTTGTTTCCCATCTGCGACAGTGTCGTCTCGAAGCGCATGAGGGGAGTGTGACAGAAACGCAGCTAGGTGAACACTGCGGGAATTGCAATCCCCATCATCGGTGTGGGGGCGCGACCTATGGTCGACTCTGTTGCGGAGGGCCTCGGAGAGTACTCGGGGGCCTTCTGTCGTATCCGGGGTTCTACCCGATCGTCGCCCCGGAATGCAAAGCCCAATCCGATCGGCGCATTGTCTCCGAAGATGGTGGAGAGCGACCGGACGGTCGCTGCCAACAATCTGGGAGGTTCATCATGAGCTCGTCACCCAACCGCATCGTGGCCACCGTCTTCGGCGCTGTCTACCTGCTCGTCGGTCTGCTCGGCTTCGCCGTCACGGGCGGCGTCGGATTCATCGCGACCGAGGGCGGGCTTCTGCTCGGTATCTTCGCGGTCAACCCGCTGCACAACATCGCGCACCTCCTCATCGGTGCCGCGCTGCTGATCGCCGGTCTCGCGAACGCCCGCGCCGCGAAGGGCGTCAACACCACCGTCGGAGCCGTCTACCTGCTCCTCGGTATCGTCGGCTTCTTCCTCGTCGGCACGGCCGCCAACATCCTCGCGCTGAACACGGCCGACCACTTCCTGCACCTCGCCAGCGCGGTCGTGCTGCTGGGTGTCGGCCTCGGCACCGAGCGCAACGTCCCCCGCACCGCGGCGGTCTGAACATGAACGCCGCGACCTTCGTGCGGTCGTGGCCCTCCGTATCCGCGTGGGGGGCCGGCCTCATCACCGCTGCCCTCGGCGCGGGTGCGATCGTCCGTTCCGATTCCGGGGCCCTCGCAACGGGCCTCGGGATCGGGATGGTGATCCTCGGTCTCGCCTCCCTCGTCTGGGGGGCCGCGACCCTGTCGACGGGACGCCTCGTCGTCCCGCGCCTCGCCCTCGCGGGCGCCCTGTCGGCGATCGCCCTCTCCACCGCCCTGATGTTCGTCGCCTCGGCGCACACCAGCATCATCGGCGTCGCGGCGGGCTCGGTGCTGCTCGTCGTCGTGGGTGCGACCTCGGCCATCCATCTGCGTCGACGCGGCCAGCGCGCGACGCGCACCGCCCAGCCGATGAGCGTCACGGGACTGCTCGTCGCCGCGGCCGTGATCGCCGTTCTCGTCACCCCTGCCCTCGGCGCGACGCAGGATGCCGTCCTGCTCCGCGATGACGGCACCGTGCCGGTCGTCACGCACGACGGACACTGACCGCCCTTCCGGGAAGCATCGACGTCGAACTCTTCCCGAGCCCACCCGCTCAGACGGTGGCACGCTGGAACGGTGACCGACGCGACCTTCCCCTCCGTCCCCGGCTGGATCGCGAGCCTGCGCGGCAAGATCCTCGTCGCTCTGGCGGGGGACCCGACCGGCATGGCGCCGTACGTCCGCGCGATCGCCGACGGCGACGACACCGGGTACTTCGTGGAGAACGGCCCCGCGTGGACGGTGCATGCGGGAATGGGCACGCTCGTCGCCGGCATCCGGGCCCTCCTTCTCCAAGCGTTGCACCCGGGTGCGCTCGCGGGCGTGCACGACTGGTCGCGCTACCGCGAGGATCCCATCGGCCGGCTGACCGGCACGGTGCGCTGGGTCATCACCCTGACCTACGGCTCGCGGACGCAGGCGGATGCCGAGACCCGGCGCGTCGGCAGGTTCCACCAGCGTGTGAAAGGCGAGTACCGCGCCGGTGACGGCAGTGAGCGGGCCTACACCGCCGAAGCGGCCGACCTGGTGCGGTGGGTGCACCTGGCCTTCACCGACGCCTTCCTCGCCGGACACGAGGTGTCGAAGAAGCCCATCCCCGGCGGACCCGACGCCTACGTCGCCGACTGGGCGACCGCGGGTCGGCTGATGCGGGTGGTCGACCCTCCCCGCACGCGCGCGGCGTTGCGCGCCGAGATCGACGGGTTCTGGGAGCGCGGGGAACTCCGCGGCGACGAGAGGGTCGCCGCGGTGGTGCGCTTCCTGCGCAAGCCGCCGTTCCCCGGCTTGATGGGCCTGTCGTATCGCGTGCTGTTCGCCGCCGCCGTCGCCACGATCCCGCGGAGGTATCGCAAGATGCTCGGCGTGCGACGATGGCCGCTGCCGGTGCTGGCGCTGACGCGGTTCGTCCTGCGCGTCACCGAGCGCGCTCTCGGCTCCGGCCCGCGGGCGCAGGACATGGCCCGGCAGCGCCTCGCCCGGTTGGAGCGTGACGGTCGGGAGGCCGCGTGAGCGACGACGCCCGCCAGGCCGCTGAGCGCTACCGGCTCGACCGCGAGCTGCGCGACGCCGGACTCGAGCCGGCACCCGCGGAGCCGACCGGCCCCGCGCGCGGGTCGACGGCCGCCGAACGCGCGGCGTTCGTCGAGACGTCGATCCAGCAGGCGATCCGGCGCGGCGAGTTCGACGACCTCCCCGGAGCGGGCAAGCCCCTGGACCTCGGATCCTCGCACGATCCCGACTGGTGGATCCGCCGCAAGATCGAGACCGAGCAGCTGACGGGCCTCGGGCCTCCGGCGCTGACGCTGCGCGTCGAGCACGCGGAGATGGACGAACGCCTGGATGCCATCGCGCGCGAGCCCGACGTGCGCGAGGCGGTCGAGGATTTCAACCGGCGCGTGATCGAGGCGCGCCGCCAACTGCAGGGCGGGCCCCCGGTCGTGACGCCCACGGTGGACGTGGATGCCGTCGTGGCAGCCTGGAACGATCGACGTCGCACGCGCGAGGAGGCGGCCGCCGTGGCCGCTCCCCCACCGCGGCGCCGATGGTTCCGGCGCGGACGGTGACGTCGCGGTCCCTCCCACAGGCTCAGGGACCTGGAACGGCGCGAGGACCGGCGGCGAGAGGTGGCTGAGCCCGCCGAAGCCACCGGGGGCGGCGGCACGGACCGCCGCTGATCAGAGGGCGGCGAGAGCCTCGGCGCGGGCGACCAGGGCCCGCGCGCGAGCGAGGGTCGGTGCGTACGAGCCGTCGACCGGACCGTCGGGAGTGGTCGACAGCAGCGACCGGGCCGCCTCCACCTCGACGGGCGCGGGTGTGAAGCCGGCGTGGGCGCCGGGGATCGCGGCATCCTGGAGCGCGAGCGTGCCGGTGAAACCCATCGCGGCGGCATGGCGTGCCGCGTCGTGCGCCTGATCGATCGGACCGCACGGACCGTCGATAGGGCCCGCGATGCCCGCAGCCGCCGACGCGACGACGAGCTGCGCACGCGGCCACGACAGCGCGATGCGCTCGGCCGACATGCCGGTGTCGCGGCGGAAGTCGCCGGTGCCGAACGCCAGGCGGCGGGTCGCGGGGTGCGCGGCGATCGCCGGGGCTTCCAGCAGCGCGGCCGCCGATTCGACCATCGCGACGATCGGGGTGCCCGCCGGCAGGGAGGCGGCGACGTGCGCGACATCGGCCGGGCCCGCGCACATGGCGAGGACCACGCCGGCGAGGCGGGCGTCGAGCTCGCGACCGAGCGCCAGGTCGGCCTGGCCGTCGCGGGTCCCGGCGGCGCTAATGCGCAGCCAGACCGGAGCCTCCGCGGCGGCGCGACGGGCCCGATCGCGCCCCTCCGCCTTGCGGGCGGCGGGCAGGCCGTCCTCCAGATCGAGGACGAGCACGTCGGCGTCGGTCTCGAGATCGCCCGCGAGCGGCGAGCGCAGCATCCACGTGCGCGCCAGCTCGACGCGCGCAGGGGCGGAGGCGGCCGAAGCCGCCCCCGCCGAGGTGTGCGCAAGACTCACGAACGGCTCCGTGCGGCCGCCTCCGCCTCCGCCTGTGCGCGGAAGGCGTTGAGCGCCTGGGTGTCGACGGCCGCGGGGCCGGCGCCGACCTCGGTCGACGCCTGCTCCTTGGCATCCGCCGCCGGCGTCGCCGAGTGGTCGTGGCCGGTGAGGAGGGTCTCGTCGAAGGGGATCTGCCCCGCGAGCACCTCGCGCACCCGCTGTCCGTCGTACTGCTTCGTCCAGGCGCCGATGAGGAGGGTCGCGACGGCGTTGCCGGTGAAGTTGGTGACCGCGCGGGCCTCCGACATGAAGCGGTCGATGCCGACGATGACGCCGACGCCGTTGACGAGATCGGGACGGTAGGCCGACAGGCCGCCCGCGAGGGTCGCGAGGCCCGCACCGGTGACACCGGCCGCACCCTTGGAGGCGATGATCATGAAGATCAGCAGACCGATCTGCTCGGGGATCGACATCGGCGCGCCCATCGCGGTGGCGATGAACAGCGAGGCCATCGTCAGGTAGATCGCGGTGCCGTCGAGGTTGAACGAGTACCCGGTCGGGACGGTGATACCGACCACGGGCTTCGAGACGCCGAGGTGCTCCATCTTCGCGATGAGGCGGGGCAGCGCGGCCTCGGACGACGAGGTGCCGACGATGAGGAGGTACTCGCGGCCCAGGTACTTCATGAGAGAGAAGATGTTGACCCGCGTGACGGCGTAGAGCAGTCCGCCGAGGACGATCGCGATGAACAGGAAGCACGTGAGGTAGAACGAGCCCATCAGGATGCCGAGGCTGACGACGGCGCCGAAGCCGGTCTTGCCCACCACCGCGGCGATGGCACCGAACGCGCCGATGGGAGCCAGCCACAGGATCATGCCGAGGATGCGGAACACGAGCACCTGGAAGTTGCGGATGCCCTCGACCATGCGGGCCCCGCGCTCGCCCATGCCCTGCAGGGCGAAGCCGCAGAGGAGGGCGATGAAGAGCACCTGGAGGATGCTGCCGCCGGTGAACGCCGAGAAGAACGTCGTCGGGATGATGCCCAGGATGAAGTCCTGCGTGGTGGTGGCCTCGGGGACGGCGTCGTACGCCGCGCTGCCGATGTTGAGGCCCTCGCCGGGGTGGATGATGTTGCCGACGAGCAGGCCGATGCCGAGGGCGAAGGTCGACATCACGAGGAAATAGCCCAGCGCGAGGCCGCCGATCTTGCCGACCGTCGAGGCCTTCGCGATCGAGCCGATGCCGACCACGATCGTGCAGAAGATGACCGGGGCGATCATCATCTTGATGAGGTTGACGAAGCCCTTGCCGACCGGCTCGAGGCCGACGGCGAACTGCGGGGCGACGAGGCCGACGATCACGCCC
Source organism: Microbacterium galbum (assembly GCF_032464915.1). Taxonomy (NCBI): domain Bacteria; kingdom Bacillati; phylum Actinomycetota; class Actinomycetes; order Micrococcales; family Microbacteriaceae; genus Microbacterium; species Microbacterium galbum. Next base: position 646,060 of record NZ_JAWDIS010000002.1, read on the forward strand.
GCTACGACGGCGACGATGACGGCGATGTAGAGCCAGTGGTTGCGATCGATCTTCTTACGCGGTCGACCGTCGCGAGTGGTGCGGAGTGAGAGAGCCATCAGCGCCTATCCCTTTCCTAACGTCTTCGTTGTCCGGCGGGATCGCCGGAGTGGATGACATGACTGTGGGCGAGGGCGAACCGATCGGCGATTTGTGGTCGTATTGTTCACGGCAGGCGCGACGAAGGGCGGTGGACATGCGACTGAGCGTGGGTGGGCGACTGGCCCTGGTGTCGCTCGGCGTCGTCGTCCTCGTCGCCGGCGTCCTCGCCGCGCTGCTGTCGGTGCAGCTCAGCGACTCCGGTCAGCGCGAGGCCGAGAAGGTCACGCGCTCGGTCGCCGAGACGATCGCGCACGAGCCCGACGTGGCATCCCTCGCCGCCGCCGGCGACTCCGAGCGTCTGCAGCCGATGGTCGAGCAGATCCTCGCCGAGACCGACGTGTCGTTCGTCACGATCATGACGCCCGACGGCATCCGCCTCACGCACCGCAACCGTGCGGAGATCGGCCTGCCGTACATCGGCTCGCGCGACGAGGCCCTCGCCGGTCGGACGTTCACGGAGGTGTACGAGGGCACGCTCGGCCCGTCGGTGCGCACCATCGCGCCGATCCGCGACAACGGCGACGAGGAGGGCGCGATCGTCGCCCTCGTCTCGGTGGGGGTCACCCTCGGCGCCGTTCAGCAGGACATCGCCGCCCGCGCTCCGCTCATCGTGCTGGCATCCGCCGCCATCGTCGGACTCGGCGTGCTGGGGGCGCTGTACGTGCGCCGCAGCGCGCGCCGCGTGACGGGGTCGTACACGCCGGGGGAACTGTCGCGCCTGGTCGAGAGCTACGAGACCGTGCTGCACTCGCTGCGCGAGGGCCTCGTCGTCACCGACCGCTCCGGGCGCATCGTGCTCTACAACGACGAGGCCGCCGACCTGCTGGGTCTTCCCCCGGCGACGGCCGGGCAGGTCTCTCTCGACCCGCGGGATGCCGAGATGGATGCCGCTCTGGCCGAGGCCATCGCGACGGGACGCCGCATGGTCGAGGAGACCGTCGTGAACGGCGACCGCGTGCTGCTGGTCAACCAGGAGGAGGCGCGCGACCTCACCGGCCGCCGCGCTCCCGCCCGCGGACAGGTCATGACGCTGCGCGATCGGTCCGAGCTGCAGGCGCTCCTCGGGGAGCTCGAGGGCGTGCGCACCCTCAGCGACACCCTGCGGTCGCAGACGCACGAGCACGGCAACCGCCTGCACGCACTGCTCGCGCTGCTCGAACTGGGCCGCGTCGATGATGCGCGGCGCCTGATCGTGGCATCCACCGGGGAACGCCAGGAGCTGGCGGATCGTCTCGTGTCGCACGACGAGGGGGCGATCGTGGCGGCGCTGCTGCTGGGCAAGCTCGACGAGGCGGCCGAGCGCGGCGTGCGGCTCGACCTCGACGTCGCCGAGCCCACCCCCTCGCTGCCGCTCGCCCCGGAGGAGGCCGTCACGGTCGTCGGCAATCTCGTCGACAACGCCCTCGATGCCGCCGCCGCCGGGGCTGAACCCCGCTGGGTGCGCGCCACGCTGCGCGAGAACGGCGACGACGTCGTGATCGAGGTGTCCGATGGAGGCGCGGGGTTCGACCCGACGCTGGAGGATCCGTTCGCGTTCGGCTCCTCGACGAAGACCGCCCACGCGCCCGGTGGTCGGGGCGTCGGCCTCGCCCTGGTGCGCGACATCGTGGCCGCCCGGGGCGGGACGCTGCAGGTGAGGGCGGACCCCACGACGGTCCGCGTCTTCCTCCCGGCGGTCGCCGAGGCGGTGACCGCGTGATCCGCGTGCTCGTCGTGGACGACGACGCCCTCGCGCTCGAGCTGCACAGCGCCTACGTCGCGCGCGTGCCCGGCTTCGAGGTGGTCGGGCAGGCCGCCGGCGCCCGCGCGGCGCTCACGGCGCTGAGCGAGCCGGACCGCCGCATCGACCTCGTGCTGCTGGACATGACGATGCCCGACGGCGCCGGCCTCGACGTCGCGCGGCGGGCACGCGCGATGGGCTCGCGCGCCGACATCATCGCCGTCACCGCGGTGCGCGATGCGGAGACCGTGCGCGCGGCCGTGTCGATCGGCGTCGTTCAGTACCTCATCAAGCCCTTCACCTTCGGCGCCTTCCGGGAGCGGCTCGAGGGGTATCGCGCCTACGTCGAGGGACTCGACCGTGCGGCGGGCGACGCCACGCAGTCCGAGGTCGACGCCCTGCTCGGCTCACTGCGCACGGTCACCTCCCCCGCCCTGCCGAAGGGCCTCAGCGACGCCACGCTGCAGGCCGTCGCCGAGCGCGTGCGCACCACGGCGGGCGCCGTCTCCTCGACCGAGGTCGGCGAGAGCGAGGGCATGTCGCGGGTCACCGCGCGGCGCTACCTCGAGCACCTCGCCGACGTCGGCCGCGTCCGTCGCGAGCCGCGCTACGGCGGCCAGGGTCGTCCCGAGATCACGTACGCGTGGGTGCGCGGCTGAGCTGCCGGGCGTCCGCCATCTCCGTGCGCGCATAAGGCCGGGTGCCGGGTGTCCGAAACACCCGGACGGTTTCGAGATCCGTCCGGGTGTCGTGGACACTCGATCAGGGTCGGAGGCGCCGCGAGGCTCAGAGGTCGAAGGCGGCGCGGACGCCCTCGTTCACCACGACGCCCGCGCGCACGTTCAGGCCCTTGGCGAGGGCGGGATCGGCGGATGCCGCGGCCTCCCAGCCGGCGTCGGCGATGCGCGTGACATAGGGCAGGGTGGCGTTGGACAACGCGCGCGTGGAGGTGTGCGGGACGGCGCCGGGCATGTTGGCGACGCAGTAGTACAGCGCGTCGTGCACGCGGAACGTGGGCTCGTCGTGGGTGGTGGGGCGCGACCCCTCGAAGCAACCGCCCTGGTCGATCGCGATGTCGACCAGCACCGAACCGGGCTTCATCGCCGCCACCATGTCGTCGGTCACGAGCTTGGGCGCGGCCGCTCCCGGGATGAGCACCGAGCCGATCACGAGGTCGGCGTCGGCGAGCTGCTCCGCGATCTCGAGGCGCGTCGATGAGCGGGTCTCGATCGCTCCGCCGAAGCGCTCCTCGAGCTGACGGAGCTTCGGCAGGGAGATGTCGACGACCGTGACGCGCGCGCCGAGACCGAGGGCGTTGGCGGCGGCGTGCTCGCCCGCGACGCCACCGCCGATGACGACGACCTTCGCGCGCGGGGTGCCGGGGACGCCGCCGGGAAGGAGCCCCCGCCCGCCCGAGGCGCGAAGGAGGTGGTGCGCGCCCTCGATGATCGACAGACGACCCGCGACCTCGCTCATCGGCGCGAGCAGCGGCAGGGCGCGGTCGGCGGTCTGCACGGTCTCGTAGGCCACGGCCGTGGTGCCCGCCGCCATCAGGGCGTCGGTGAGGGGGCGGTCGGCCGCGAGGTGCAGGTAGGTGAAGAGGGTGAGATCGGGACGGAGGAAGCCGTACTCGGGAGCGATGGGCTCCTTCACCTTGACCAGCAGTTCGGCGCGCGCCCACGTCTCGTCGGCCGTCGCGACGATCTCCGCCCCGGCTACGGTGTACTGCTCGTCGGAGAACCCGCTGCCCTCCCCCGCTCCGGCCTGCACGAGCACCTCGTGTCCGCGGTGCACGAGGGCGTCGACCCCCGCCGGCGTCATCGCGACGCGGTTCTCGTTGTTCTTGATCTCGGTCGGCACGGCGACGCGCATGGGTTCCTCCTCGAGCGGATGAGCGTTGCCGGAAGAATCGCAGAAAGATGTATTTCCGTGGTGTTTCCCCGCAGATCATTCGGTGCAGTTCGCCTGAACACGCGTATCATCGGCGCGGACGGGCTCACCGGGAGTCCTCACGCGAAGGATCTGCGATGGCCGACGACGATCTCCACCCGCTCGACGCCCGCATCATCGAGCTGCTCTCCGCCGACGCCCGGATGACGAACGCCGCCCTCGCCGAGACGCTGGGGGTCGCGGCATCCACCGCCCACGCGCGACTGCGCGCCTTGGTCGATCGCGGCCTCATCACCGGCTTCCACGCGGCCGTCGACCAGAGCAGGCTCGGACGCGGGCTCCAGGCGATCGTCGGGGTGACGCTGCGACCCGGCCAACGACAGGAGAGCATCCGGGCGTTCGCGCACGAGGTCCGCCGCCACCCCGACGTCATCCAGCTGTTCTTCCTGGGCGGCGCCGACGACTTCCTCGTGCACATCGCCGTGGACGATTCCTCGGCGGTGCGTCGCTTCGTCGTCGATCACCTGTCGGCGCGGCACAGCGTGGCATCCACCCGCACGAGCATCATCTTCGAGTACCACCGCAACGCCCTCGCCGCGGACTTCGACTGAGCCGCGGGCTCCCGCGTCAAGCCCGGGCACCGCACGTCGGGGCGGGCACCGGAGCGAGCATGATGGCCGTGGAGGCCTCCATGGTGCTGTCGATCGGACTCGCGGTGATGTGCGTCGCGCTGGGTGCGAGCATGATCGGCGTGATCCTGCCGCAGCTCGGCAGCCGCGTGCCCGTGCACTTCTTCCTCCGGGTCACCTCGATGGCGGGCGTGCTGGCCGTGGGCTCGACGGCGATGTACGTGCTGGCGTTCCAGGGCGGCGGCCCCGTCGCCCTGACGATGGCCTCCACCGCGATGGTCCTCGCCCCCGCGATGCTCTGCATCGCCGTGAGCCCGCCCCGGTCGCGGCGCGTGCGGGCGCTCGTAGCGTTCGCGGTCGTCCTCGCGCTCACCGTGGGGATCACCACGACCGCGCTCGAGGCGTCGGCGGCGCTCACGGTGCGCATCCTCGCGGTCGCCGCGGCGTGCGGGCTGTGCGCCGTGCTCAGCGCGCGGGCGCGCACCATCCCCCGGCGCTCGGCGATCGTGCTGGCGGCGACGACGGGAGGCTTCGCCGCGTACTCGCTGCTGCGGGTGGCCGTGTCGCTCAGCCCTCTCGCGGGCACTCCTCTGGACCGCATGCTGTTCTCCGTCGAGGCCACGGGGGTCGCCGCGACGGCGTCGGTGCTGCTGACCGGCCTCGCGGTGGTCCTCGTGCGCCGCTCTCCCACCCTCGGCGGGCCGGATCGCTCCTCCGCCTGGACGCGAGTGGCGTTCGACGACTGGTCGCGGGCCCGCACCGACCTCGGCATCGACGGGCTGCTGGCCCTGCTCACCGAGCTCCGCATGGCCGCGCGCGAGGTCGACCCGTCGGCGGTCGACGTGTACCGCGGCGTCGAAGTACGGCGACCGTCGGCGCTCCCGGCCGTGCGCTCGCGCCTGCGCGACGGTTACGGCTGGCGCGCCGCGCAGCTCTCGCTGCTGACGGAGAGCGCCGACGCACCCCGCGGATCGTGAGCTGTCAGCCGCGGACCGCCGCGGCGATCGCGGCGATGTCGGCCGGCGTCGAGCGGCAGCACCCGCCGACCAGGCGAGCACCGGCGGCGACCCACGACGGCGCGTCATCGGCGAGCGGGGCCGTCCCACCGTGCCACGTGCGGGTGGCGGCATCCCAGGTCTCCCCCGTGTTGGGGTAGACGACGAGCGGGATGTCGGGCGCCCCGGCGAGCGCGCCGGGCACGCTGTCGGGAGCGCAGCAGTTGACGCCGACCGCGACGACGGAGCGGACGGATGCCGCGGTCCGCAGCGCCGATGTGAGCGACCCGGTTGCCGAGAACCCGGTGCTGTCGGCCGAGAGACTGACGAACGCGGGGACGTCGAGGTCGGCGAGTTCGAGGGCCAGGGCCTCCACCTCGAGGGGAGACGGGATCGTCTCCACGGCCAGCACATCGGCGCCGGCGTCGGAGAGCACGTGCAGACGGCGGCGGTGCGCGCGGCGCAGCTCGGCCAGCGTCAGACCGTACGCGCCCGTGTACTCGCTGCCGTCGGCGCGGAGCGCGCCCACCGGCCCGACGGATGCCGCGACCACGGCCTCGCCCGCGTCTCTGGCGAGCGACACCGAACGGCGCAGGAGCGCCTCGACGTCGTCATCCGGGATCTCGCCGGCGAAACCGAGCTGGTACGACGCGGTGATGACGACCTCGGCGCCCGCGTCGATGAAAGCCGCGTGCGCCGCGCGCACCTCGGCGGGGTCGTCGCGCAGCACCCGCGCCGACCACAGCGCCGACGTCACGTCGTTGCCCCGCGCCTCGAGGAGGGTGCCGAGACCCCCGTCGAGGACGACGGGGCGGCGGGCGAGGGTGTCGACGAGGTCGATCACGCCTCGTGCGTCTCGCCGGCGGCGAGCACGCGCAGCGCGCTCGCGAGCAGGGCCTGATCGGCGCGACTGACGTCGCGCAGCGCCTCGGCCTCGAGGCGCACGAGCTCGGTCATCGCGGCATCCACCCGTTCGATCCCCTCGGGGGTGATCGCCACGAGGATCGCCCGCCCGTCGGACGGGTTCGGGCGGCGGTGCACGAGACCGCGGTCGGCGAGCTTGTCGAGGCGGTTGGTCATGGCCGCGCTGCCGATCATGGTGGCGGTGATCAGGCGCGTGGCGCTCAGTTCGGTGCCGGCGCGGCGGAGCACCGCGAGCACATCGAACTCCCACACGGCGATCCCGGCGCTCGCGAACGCCTTCGCGCGCAGCTTCGACAGGTGGAAGGCGGCGCGGCGCAGCCGCGACATCACGTCGAGGGGCGTCAGGTCGACCTCGGGAAGCAACTGCGACCACGCGTCGATGAGGAGGTCGACCTCGTCGTCCTTGCTGCTCGCGGTAGGCATTCTTCGACGGTACCGGAGCCGCGGGGTGGTGCGGCGCGCGGGGCGCGGTGTGGCGCCGGGCGTCTCCCCGTCGAGTGTCCCGGACTCGCCGCGCCATCGCGCGGGATGCGGCGTGTCGTGGACACTCGACGAGGGGTGCGGGGAGCGCGGCTCAGCGGGTGCGCGGGGGCGCGGTCGTTCCGCGCGCGACGAGCCGCGTGGGCAGCTCGATGTGCGTCTCGGGCAGGTCATCGCCGGCGAGCAGCGCCAGGACCATGCGCACGGCCTCGGCGCCGAGCCGCTTCATCGGCTGACGCACGGTCGTGAGAGCAGGTTGGGCGCGCGCCGCCTCGGGAACGTCGTCGAAACCGACCACCGACAGGTCGTCGGGCACGTGCAGGCCGCGCTCGGCCGCGACCTCGACGATGGACAGCGCCGACAGGTCGTTCGCGGCGAACACCGCCGTGGGCGGGTCGGCGAGCGCCAGCATCTCGTGGGCGGCTTCGCGCGCGACGTCCTGCTCGTAACGACCGACCCCCACCAGCGCGGGGTCGAACGGGATGCCGGCGGCCGCGAGGCCGGCACGATAGCCCGACGCGCGTGCCACCGCCGAGCGCAGGTCGGGACGCCCCGCGATGAAACCGATGCGGCGGTGCCCGAGTTGCACGAGGTAGTGGACGGCCTGCTGCGCGCCGGTGTAGCTGTCGGATTCGACGGTGGGGACGTCTCCGCGGCCGGTGTGCGGGTCGATCGCGACGATCGGCACCTCGCTCGAGACGTTGACCACCGTCGGGGTGACGATGATCGCGGCGTCGATCAGCGTTCCGCTCAACCGGCTGAGCGAACGGCGCTCCCACCCCTCGCCGTCGCGACGGGCACCCGTGTACGCGAGCAGGTCGTACCCCGTGTCGGACAGCGCTCCCCCGACGCCCTTGAGGATCTCGGCGGAGAACGGCTCGATGTCGGCGACGAGCACGCCGATCACGCCCGTCCGGCGCGATCGCATGCTGCTCGCCACGAGGCTCGACTCGTACCCGAGGACTTTCACGGCCTCGAGCACGCGCCCGACGGTCTCGGGCGAGACGCCGTAGCGGCCGTTCACGGCCTTCGACACCGTGGCCACCGACACCCCGGCCGCCGCGGCGACGTCGTGGATGGTCGCTCGCCTCATGGCATCCGACCCTAGCGTGGAAATCATTTTCGAAAACGTTTGACGACCCTCCGGCGACGGGTGACACTGCTGACACCTCAGCGGGCCGCAGACCCCGGGGTGGTGAACGAACGGCACAGCAGCCGGAACCGACGCGTCTTCGGACGCACCTCGACGAAGAGAAACGGGACATCACATGAACACGCGCAAGATCATCGCCGGAGCGGCCCTCGCCGTCGCCGGCACCCTCGCCCTCGGCGGCTGCGCCGCCGGCGGGTCCGGCGGACAGAACGCCGACGGCAGCGTCACCCTGACGATGTGGCACAACTCCACCACCGGTGACGGCAAGAAGTACTGGGAAGACACCGCGGCCGCGTTCGAAGCCGCCAACCCCGGCGTCACGATCGAGATCCAGGCCCTGCAGAACGAAGAGGTCGACGGCAAGCTGCAGACCGCGCTGAACGCCGGCGACGCCCCCGACATCTTCATGGCCCGCGGTGGCGGCAAGCTCGCCGACATCGTCGCCGCCGGGCAGGCGATGGACCTCACCGACAAGATCACTCCCGAGGCGAAGGCCGCGCTGGGCACCTCCCTCGGCGCGTTCGAGGTGGACGGCAAGAACTACGGCATGCCCGTGGCCGTGCTCCCCTCCGGCATCTTCACCTCGCAGGATCTGCTCAGCGCCGCCGGCGTGACCGCGGCGCCCGCCACGATCGACGAGCTCGAGGCGGCGAACACCAAGATCCGCGCCACCGGCGTCGCCCCCATCGCGGTCGGCGCCAAAGACGCCTGGCCGGCCGCCCACTGGTACTACAACTTCGCCCTGCGCGCGTGCGCGAAGGACGTGCTCGACGCCGCTGCGCAGAGCCGCAGCTTCGACGACCCGTGCTGGATCGAGGCCGGCGAGAACCTGCAGTCGTTCCTCGCCACGCAGCCCTTCAACGACGGCTTCCTCACCACCGCCGCCCAGCAGGGTGCGGGTTCGTCGGCGGGCCTGCTCGCCAATCACCAGGCCGCGATGGAGCTCATGGGGGCCTGGAACCCCGGAGTGATCGCCTCGCTCACGCCCGACGAGCAGCCGCTCGCCGACCTGGGCTGGTTCCCCTTCCCCGAGGTCCCCGGCGGTGACGGGGAGGAAGGCGCCATCATGGGCGGCGTCGACGGGTACGCGTGCTGGGTCAACGCCCCCGCGCAGTGCACCGACTTCCTGAACTTCGCCGTCGACAAGGAGAACCAGGAGCGCTACGCCGACGCCTTCCAGACGATCCCCGCCTCGAGCGAGGCGACGGATGCCGTCACCACCCCCGCCCTGCAGTCCGCGCTGCAGGCGTACACCGACGCGCCCTACGTCTCGGTCTGGCTCGACACGCTGTACGGCCAGAACGTCGGCAACGCGCTCAACGTCGCCGTGGTCGACATGTTCGCCGGCAAGGGCTCGCCGCAGGGCATCGTCGACGCGGTCAACGCGGCCGCCTCGCGCTGAGGACACCGATCATGGCCACTCAGCTCGCCGCCTCGGCGGCCGACACCGGGTCTCGCCGCCCGGTCGAGGAGGGCGCCCGTCGCGCCCCCTCGGCCGGGCGGCCGCCCGTGCGCCGGCGCCGCGAAGCCTGGCGTATCCGCGGCGAACTCGCGATCCTCCTCGGCCCCGCCCTCGTGGTGTTCGTGTCGTTCGTCATCCTCCCCGTCGCCCTGGCCGCCTACTACGGCTTCTACAAGTGGTCGGGCTTCGGCGCTCCCACCGACTTCGTCGGCATCCGGAACTACGTCACGATCCTCACCGACCCCGCCTTCCACGAGGCGCTCGGGCACAACGCCCTCATCGTGGTCGGCTCCCTCGTGCTGCAGGGCCCGCTCGCACTCGGACTCGCCCTTCTGCTGAACCGCAAGATGCGCGCGCAGTCGCTCATCCGCGTGCTGATCTTCGTGCCCTACGTCATCTCGGAAGTCGTCGTCGGCCTCGGCTGGGGACTCATGCTGCAGTCGGGCGGCGCCCTGAACGGTGCGCTCGAGAAGGTCGGACTGGGCGCGCTCCGCGCCGACTGGATCTCCGACCCGGCGCTGGCGATCTGGACGCTGCTGATCATCATCACGTGGAAGTACATCGGCTTCGCCGTGATCCTCTTCCTCGCCGGCCTCCAGGGCATCCCCGAGGAGCTCAGCGAGGCCGCCGCGATCGACGGCGCGACCTACTGGCAGATCCAGCGGCACATCGTGCTGCCGCTCATGGGCCCGACCATCCGCATCTGGGCCTTCCTGTCGATCATCGGCTCGCTGCAGCTGTTCGACCTCGTCTGGATCATCTGGGGCCAGTACGTCGCCTCGACCGCGGGCACCTCGACCATGGCCACCTACATGGTCGCGAACGGCCGCAATGCCGGCAGCTTCGGCTACGGCAGCGCCGTGGCCGTGGTGATGTTCCTCATCTCGCTGGCCGTCGCCCTCGTCTACCAGCGGTTCGTGCTGCGGCGCGACACCGCCGGCGCCCTCACCGGAGGTTCGAAATGACCGCCACCGCCACGCTCGTCACTCCGAAGGCTCCGCGTCGGGTCGCCGCGGGCTCGAAGCGCTCCACGAACATCGTCGTGGCCTTCGTCGCCCTGCTGCTCATCGGCATGATGCTCGCGCCGGTCGTGTACATCATCCTCGGCGGCTTCCGCTCGAACGCCGAGATCACCGTCGATCCGGCCGGATTCCCGACCGCCTGGAACGGACAGAACTACCTCGACGTGCTCGCCAGCGGCGTCTTCTGGGGACAGGTGGGCAACTCCGCGATCACCGCGATCGCCACCACGCTCTTCGTCGTCGCCCTGGGTCTCATGGCCGCCTACGCCCTCGCGCGCTATCGCTTCCGCGGTCGGGGCATCGTGTTCGCGCTGTTCACCGCGGGGCTGATGTTCCCGATGACCGTCGCGATCACGCCGCTGTACATCCTCGTGCGCAACCTGGGTCTGATGAACTCCCTCGCGGGCGTCATCGTGCCGCAGATCGCCTTCGCGCTGCCTCTGACGATCATCATCCTGTCGCCGTTCCTCGCCGCCATCCCTCACGAGCTGCAGGAGGCGGCCTCGATCGACGGCCTGGGCCGGCTCGGGTTCTTCTGGCGCATGGTGCTCCCCCTCGCCGTCCCCGCGGTGGTGACCGTCGGCATCCTGGCCTTCGTCAACAGTTGGAACTCGTACATGCTGCCGCTGTTCATCCTCAACAACGAAGCCGCGTACACGCTGCCGCTCGGAACGCAGGCGTTCGCGTCGCAGTACTCCGTCGACACCGCCCGCGTGCTCGCGTTCACCTCGCTGTCGATGATCCCCGCTCTGCTGTTCTTCAGCGTGTTCGAGCGGCGCATCGTCGGCGGCCTCACCGGCGCCGTGAAGGGCTGACCCGATCATGACCATCCACACGACCGACGTCGGCGCTGCCCTCGAATCCGGGGTGTCCGCGCGCGTGCGGGACCTCGTCGCCGACATGACCCTCGATGAGAAGCTCGCGCAACTCGTCGGCTACTGGGTCGACCAGGGCGACGAGGTCGTCGCCCCCCTCTCCGGTGAGAAGGTCACCACCACGGCCTACACGGATGCCACCGTGCACGGCCTCGGGCACCTGACACGCGTCTACGGCACGCGCCCGGTCGATCCGATCGAGCGGGCGGCGTGGCTGTGGGGCGAGCAGCGGCGCCTGCAGACCGAGACGCGGTTGGGCATCCCCGCCCTCGTGCACGAGGAGTGCCTCACCGGATTCGCGGCGTGGAAGGCCGCGACCTTCCCGACCCCGCTCGCCTGGGGCGCCTCGTTCGATCCGGATGCCGTGGAGCTCATGGCATCCGCCATCGGCCGCTCGATGCGCGAGCTCGGCGTGCACCAGGGCCTCGCCCCCGTGCTCGACGTCGTTCGCGACGCCCGGTGGGGACGCGTCGACGAGTGCATCGCGGAAGACCCCTACGTGGTCGGCACGATCGGCACGGCCTTCGTCCGCGGGCTCCAGGACGCCGGCGTGCACGCGACGCTCAAGCACTTCGTCGGGTACTCCGCCTCGCGCGCCGGGCGCAACCACGCCCCCGTCTCGGTCGGACAGCGCGAGCTGCAGGACGTGTTCCTCCCGCCGTTCGAGATGGCCGTGCGCGACGGAGGGGTGCGCAGCGTCATGAACTCGTACACCGAGATCGACGGTGTCCCCGTGGCCTCGTCGCGCGAGCTGCTCACCGACCTCCTCCGCCGCCGGTGGGGCTTCGACGGCACGGTCGTGTCGGACTACTTCGCCGTGGAGTTCCTGCGCTCGATGCACGGCATCGCCGCCGATCGCGCTGAGGCGGCCCAGCTCGCGCTCGAGGCCGGGATCGACGTGGAGCTGCCGGGGCCCGACGCCTATCCGTACCTCGCCGAGCGGGTGGCATCCGGAGCCCTCCCCGAGGCGGTCGTCGATCGCGCCGTCGCCCGCGTGCTCGCCGAGAAGGAGGACCTCGGGCTTCTGGATGCCGACTTCTCCGCGCCCCCGCAGCGCATCGACCTCGACGACGCCGAGCACCGTGCGCTCGCCCGCCGCCTCGCGGAGGAGTCGGTCGTGCTGCTGCGCAACGACGGGGTGCTGCCGCTGCGCGCACCGGGTCGGGTGGCGCTGATCGGTCCGAACGCCGACAGCACCGACGCGCTGATGGGCTGCTACTCCTTCGCGAACCACGTGCTCGCGCACCACCCGGGGGTGCCGCTCGGATTCTCCCTGCCGACGGTGCGCGACGCCCTCACCGAGCGCTTCGGCGAGGTCGCGTACGCTCCCGGCTGTGCCGTCGAGGGCTCCGACACCGCCGGCTTCGCCGCGGCCGTCGCCGCCGCCCGGGATGCCGACGTCGCGATCGTCGTCGTGGGCGACCGCGCGGGCCTGTTCGGACGCGGGACCGTCGGCGAGGGCAACGACGCCGACTCCCTCGAGCTGCCCGGCGTGCAGCGGCAGCTCGTCGAGGCGGTCGTGGCCACCGGCACCCCCGTGGTGCTCGTGCTGCTCACCGGCCGACCGTACGCGCTCGACTGGGCGCTCGATGGGGCCGGGGCTCCGGCGGCGGTGCTGCAGGCGTTCTTCCCCGGCGAAGAGGGCGCTCCCGCGCTGGCCGCACTCCTGACGGGGGATGCCACCCCCTCGGGCCGTCTGCCCGTCTCGCTCCCCCGCTCCGCCGGGTCGCAGCCGTACTCCTACCTGCACCCGCTGCTCGGCGGGCCGTCGGGGGTGACCAGCACGGATCCCACGCCCGTGCGGCCGTTCGGGTTCGGGTTGTCGTACACGTCGTTCCGCCGCGAGGGTCTCGCGGTCGACGGGGCGAGGGCATCCGCGACCGCCGAGGTGCGCGCGGGCGACACCTTCTGCGTCGCCGCGCGAGTGACGAACACCGGGGCGGTGCGCGGTGCCGACGTGGTCCAGGTCTACGCCCACCGGTCGGCGGCGAGCGTCACGCGGCCTCTCGCCCAACTCGTCGCCTACGCGCGGGTCGAGCTCGAACCGGGCGAGAGCGCCGAGGTGCGCTTCACCGTGCCCGCGTCGCGTCTGGCCTACAGCGATCGTGCGCTGCGGCGGGTGGTCGAGGCGGGCGAGGTCGAGCTGCGGCTGGGGTCGTCGTGTGCGGACGTCGATGAGGCCGTGGCGCTGCGTATCACCGGGCCGACGTACGAGCTGGGCGCCGATGACGCACGGTTCGTCGAGGTCGAGGTGCAGCGGGGGTGAGGCGCGGTCGCGGCGCGAGGCGGATGGCCCCGTCTCGCGCCGCGAGGGAAAGCCGGCTGCCCGAGACGGTCGCGTGATCCGCTGGGTCAGCTGGTGCGGTCGAGGATGAGTCGTGTCGCTTCGCGAGGAGCATCCCACTGGGGGAAATGGCCGCACCGTTCGAACCAATGGAGCGAGGCGTCCGGGAACAGTCGCGCGGCGCGATCAGCCTGTTTCGGCACCGTCACCAGATCGCGCCGGCCCCACCCGATCGTGACCCGGCCGGGTGCCGTCCCCGCGGGGGCGCCCTGTTGCAGGGGACCCTTGGTGAGGGCGTCCATCGCGGCTCCGACCGACGGGGAATCGGCCAGTCCGCGCACGTCCGGCAGCACGGTTTCGCGCGAGAGGGCCCAGGGTCGCGCCGACAACTGCGCCAGCAGCAGAGTCCTCCCCACGGGGGTACCGAGCAAGGCCGGCAGAGCGCCGCGCAATGCGCGGACCAGCACGATCGACGGCCGCAGCGTGGCGGCGAAGACCGCACGCTCGCGGGGACTCCAGAAGCCGCCGGGGTCCAGAGCCACGGTGTCCCCGCCGACTCCTCTCCGCGCGAGCTCGAGCACGATTCGTCCACCCATCGACTGGCCGACGGTGGAGACTCCGTTCAGTCCGTGCTCGCGGATGAAGTCCGCGACGGAATCGGTCAGCGTGGCGATGGAGACGTCACCGGACAGTGGCGGCGTCTCACCGAACCCCGGCAGGTCGACGGCGATGACCTCGCGGTGCCGGGCCAGGTCGTCGAGGATCGGAGCCCAGGATCGCCAGCCCGCGCCCAGGCCGTGCACCAGCAGCAGAGGACTGCCCGTCCCGCGTCGGATATGGTTCAGCGTCACACGTGCAACGCTAACCCGGGCAGCTTCCCCGTGGCGGGCGGCCCAGACGATTGCGTCGGTCAGCAGGGAGGCGTATAACCCGGGACTGCGTGACTCCATCCTCGGTCGTGCCGCGTCGGGCCGGATCGCCTCGATCGTCGCGCCCGCGCCGAACCCGTGCCGTCAACGGGAACGAAGGAGCAGACACCGCGCGTTAGCGTGGACACACGTCGTCGACGCCCCGAGAGGACCACCGTGCTCCCCGACCAGATCACTCCCCCGGCAGTCACCGCGCGCCTGGGGCACGGGACCGCCGATCAGGATGCCGTCGTCGGCAACGCGGCATCCCGGGTGTTCGCCGACCACGACGACGCCCGCGCCGACCCCTGGTCCATCGACCTCGAGCGCATCCAGTTCTCGCCGTATTTCTCGCGCCTGTCGGCGGTGACCCAGGTGGTGTCGCCGTCGATCTCGGGCGCCCCGGTGCACAACCGCCTCACCCACACCCTCAAGGTGAGCGCCATCGCGCGCGTCGTCGCTCTGCAGCTCAACACGATCTCGCGCCGGGCCGGCGAGGGCGACGTCTGCAACGCCACCGTCGTCGAGGCGGCGGCCTACGCGCACGACCTCGGTCACCCGCCCTTCGGCCACCTCGGGGAGTCGACCCTCAACCGCCTCGCGCGCGAGGAGCTCGACCTCCCCGACGGGTTCGAGGGCAACGCGCAGACCTATCGCATCCTCGTCTCGCTCGACGTGGTCGAGAACGCCCCGCGCGGACTCAACCTCACCGCCGCCGTGCGCGCGGCCTCGGCGAAGTACCCCTGGGCACCGTCGGTCGCGGCCGACGACGTCGAGCGCATCGGTCCTCCCCGCGGTATCCGTCGCTCCCCCGACGGCGCGTATCGCGTGCACAAGTACTCCGCGTACGACCTCGACCTCGCCGATCTCGACGAGGCCCGACAGGGAGTGGATGCCGAGCCCCTCCGGCAGAGCATCGAGGGGGCCGTGATGGACCTCGCCGACGACATCGCCTACTCGGTGCACGACGTCGACGACTTCTATCGCGCCGGCATCCTGGATCATGCCCCGATCGCGGCGGAGTTCCGCGGCTGGCTCGACGACGTGCTGGAGTGGCGCGCCCGTGACGACGACGAGGTGCGCGCCGAGCTCGCGCCGGGCGCGGGCCTGGAGCGCCTGCGTCGCAAGATGCGCCGCGACGACCCGTGGATCGCCGACGACGAGGCCTTCCTCGCCGCCGTCAGCGACGTGGATGCCGAGATGGTCACCGACCTGCTCGCCCGCCCGTTCGACGGCTCCCTGACGGCGGAGCGGCGGCTCGCCGCCTTCACCGACCGCTGGATCCGCCGGTTCCAGGAGTCGGCGCGCCTGCGCCCCCTCGACACGCCCCGCGCGGGACCCGTCGTGCTGTCGCCGTGGGCCTGGCATCACGTCGAGGTGTTGAAGTTCGTGCACAAGCGCTTCGTGCTCAGCCGCCCCGATCTGGCGATCCAGCAGCGCGGAATGAGTCGCATCCTCGCCCGCTCCGTGCGCGCCCTCGGCGAGTGGCTCGACGACGACCTCGACCGCGCGCGCACGCCGCGGCGCCTGCGCGAGCTCATCGCCCTGGCACGCGAGCAGTACTCCGCCCTGCCCGCGGAGCACCGGCCGGCGGATGCCGAGCGCCTCGCCCGATCGCGTGGGATCGTCGACTACGTGGCATCCCTCACCGATGCACAGGCCTTCGCGCTGTCGGAGGCCATCTCGGGGCGCGCCGACCGGCTGTGGGCGCTGGGGCAGCGCCTGTGACGGGGAGGGTGATCTTCCGGGGTCCGAGGCCTGTCGCGGACGACAGGGCTCAGCGGCCTGAGCTCTCCGACATCGCGGCCCACTGACGGGGCGTCTTCGCCTGCAACCAGGTGGTGAACGCGGAGAAGCCCCGGTACACGCTCATCACCTCGAAGAGCGTGCGCCCGCGCGCGTCCCTCCCCCGCAGCCGTCCCGACGTGAGCGCCGCGAGCTCGGCGATGTCGGACGCCGGCACGACCCGTGCGCGGCGTCGCCCCGAACGGACGACGAGGTGGTCGTCGAACACGAGGACGCGCGCTCTGCCCAACGACAGGGCGAAGAAGAAGATGATCGCGCCGAGACCGCCCAGTGTGGTCAGCCACACGGTGACGCCGATGTACGCCAGACGATCCTGCTCGATGATCTCCGACGCGGCGAGCACCACGGCCCCGACCATGAACAGGATGCCGATCCACCGGGCGACCAGGTGCTGCGACGGATACCTCTGCACGACGAAGAGCGGTTCCGCCGAGGAGCGGTCCACGGCATCCTCAGGTTGCGACATTGTTCTCCGATGCACGGGCCGGGTGGCGCGGTTACGGGCCGTGAACAGACCCCGGACCATCGAATCATGCGCGCAGCCCCGACAGAGCGCGGCGGGCGAGCGTGGTGCCTCCCCGCGGTGGGGGGGCGGGTCCTGTCACGCCGCCGTCATCGCCGGCTTCGCTGTGTGCGAGGGCATCGAGGCGCGGTGGGCGACGTGTGCGCGACGTCGGCTGGAACGGTGTCGAGGACGCCGCCCCGGCCGACGACCGCGACGAGGCTCAGGGGATGAGGCGTGCCGCGCGGTAGCGCTCGAACAGCCGGCTGAAGGAGTCGCGCGTGCGGTGGTGCTCGGTGAAGCCGGCGAGGCGGCTCTTCGACATATCGGTCATCACCTCGATGTCGCGTCCGAGGTCGGCGTCGGTGTGCCACCACGAGGCCACCCGGGTGATGTCGGGCTCGACGAGACCGTGCTGCGCGACGATCTCGGCCCAGACGGGCGCGGCCTCCGCCATCTGCTGCTCGAAGGGTCGCGGCTCGGTGTCGAAGCCCTCGGCCGCCACGCCCAGGTCGGCCGCGATCCGCGGCCACATCCACCGCCACCGGAAGACGTCGCCATTGGCGGTGTTGAACGCCTCGTCGGCACCCTCGGGGTGGGTCGATGCCCACACCATCTGGGCGGCGAGCAGGTCGGCATCCGTCACGTCCGTCAGACCGTTCCACTGCGTCTCACTCCCCGGGAAGACCAGGGGCCTGTCGAGGTGCCGGCTGATGGCGGCCGCCACGGCGATCGTGAGGCCCATGTTCATCGCGTTGCCGACCGCGTGGCCGAGCACGGTGTGGGAGCGGTGCACCGACCAGGTGAAGCCCTGCCGCTCCGCCGCGGCGAACAGCTCGTCCTCCTGCGCGTAGTAGAAGTTGTCGACGTCGAGTCGGGGCTCGTCCTCGTGGAAGGGGGTGTCGGGCATGGCGCCCTGGCCGTAGGCCTCGAAGGGACCGAGGTAGTGCTTGAGTCCCGTCATGAGCGCGACGTGGCGCACCGGGGCGTCGGCGAGAGCGGCGAGCAGGTCGCGGACCATTCCGCCGTTGACGGCGATGTTCTCCGCCTCGGTGTCCTGTCGCGACCACGCCGTGAAGAACACGTGGGTGAGGGGGACGCCGTCGAGGGCGGATGCCAACGAACCCGGCGACCGCAGGTCGGCAGACCGCCACGTGACCCCGGGCCGCTCCGCGCCGGGCCGCCGCGAGAGCGCCGTCACCTCCCAGCCGTCGCCGGAGAGACGGTCGAGCAGGGCGCCGCCGGCGATGCCGGTCGCGCCGACCACGAGAGCGTGTGAGGTGTGAGACAAGACGAGCCTTCCATCGGTTCGGGTGAACCGTCCGCAACGACCGGCGACGCGGCGGTATTCCGCCCCCGCGCGTCGTCTCATCGCCCCGCCGATACGGTGGGGCGATGAGACGACGCGCGATGGCCGCCTGCGCCACGACGGTTCTGCTCGGCATCCTCGTCGGGTGCGCGTCGGCCCCGCCGCCGCAGCGCGCGCTCGGATACGGCTACCCGGGCACGTGTCTCCCCGATCAGCTCAGGTGGCCGACCGATTTCCTGGAGTCCCTTCCGGGGGAGTCGACGGGCACCGTCGTGGGGCTGCGGCTCGAGTACCTCGATGAGAAGTGGGCCTGGCGCGTACGCAGCGTGACCGGGAACAACCCGGCCCGCGGCGAGGAGGCCCTGCTCGACGTGCAGACGCTCGAGAAGCGCGCGTCGCACGAGGTCGACCTCACCGATGCCGAGCAGAGAGCCGATGCCCCCTCCGCATGGGCCGCAGCGCAGCAATCGGGCGAGACGTACCCCAGCCCCCTCATCATCGACATGAAACGGATCGTCGACGATGGTGCTCCCGCGTGGCAGGTCACGACGTGCGACACCGAGACGAGCGCGCAGGCGAAAGTGATCGTCCGATGAGGAAGCCGGGGGCGTTCTCGATCTCGCGCCCACGAACCCCTCACAGACGGGGCACGCGCCATCACGAGTGGGACACGGGTCCCCGTCGACCGGATGCCACCGCCCGTCGACCGGATGCCACCGCCCGTCGCCCGCAGACCACGGCGGTGCCCGCGCTGAACGCAGAGATGCCCCGGAACCGCCGCAGCCCACCGCTGCGGAGATTCCGGGGCACGGTCCGCGCGCCGGTCGAGCCGGTGCGCGGCACGCGCCCCGAGAGAGCGAGGCGCGCGAGTGCCGCACCGCCCCCGGATCGGCGGAGGATCCGAGGACGGCGGGGTCTTACAGGCCCTGGGCCAGGCGGTAGTACGCCTGGTTCCAGCGCAGCTCGCTCTGGAAACCGCGGACCGTCGTGTCGTCGTCGATGACGACGAGCTCGGTCTTTGTGATCTCGGCGAAGTCGCGGAACACCTCGATGCCCACGGCCGTGGTCATGACGGTGTGGTGCGCGGCTCCCGCGGCGAGCCAGCATCCGGCCGAGGTGGCGAAGTCGGGCGCGGGCTTCCACACGGCGCGGCCGACGGGGAGCTTGGGCAGGTCGGGGGCGTCGACGTTCTCGACGACGTTGGCGACCAGGCGGAAGCGGTCGCGCATGTCGCTCATCGCGACGACGAGAGCGGGGCCCGCGTCGGCGGTGAAGACCAGGCGCACCGGGTCGTCCTTGCCGCCGATGCCGAGCTCGTGGATCTCGAGGCGCGGCTTCTTCGTGGTGAGCGAGGGCGAGACCTCGAGCATGTGCGCGCCGAGGATGCGCTCGGAGCCGGGGACGAGGTCGTAGGTGTAGTCCTCCATGAGCGAGGCGCCGCCGGGCAGGCCCGCGCCCATGACGTTCGCGACGCGCACGAGGATCGCCGTCTTCCAGTCGCCCTCGGCACCGAAGCCGTACCCCTCGGCCATGAGGCGCTGCACCGCGAGACCGGGCAGCTGCTTCAGGGCACCGAGGTCTTCGAACGACGTGGTGAAGGCGCCGAAGCCGCCCTCCTCGAGGAACGAGCGCAGGCCCAGTTCGATCGCCGCGCCGTCGCGCAGCGACTGGTGGCGCGCACCGCCGGGGAGCAGTTCGTCGACGACGTCGTAGCTGTCGACGTACTCCTGCACGAGCGCGTCGATGTCGGCATCCGACGCCTTCTCCACGGCGTCGACGAGCTCGTTGACGCCCCACGTGTTGACCTGCACGCCGAAGCGCAGTTCCGCCTCGG
The DNA here is from genome assembly GCF_032464915.1 of Microbacterium galbum. Lineage (NCBI taxonomy): Bacteria > Bacillati > Actinomycetota > Actinomycetes > Micrococcales > Microbacteriaceae > Microbacterium > Microbacterium galbum. The sequence continues at coordinate 665,994 of NZ_JAWDIS010000002.1, forward strand.
TCTTGTCGCCCTCGGTGACCGCGACGAAACGCATGTTGTCGCCGAAGCGCGCGAGCTTGAGGGTGCGGGCGGCGGTCCAACCGGCGGCGGCGCGCTCCCAGTCTTCGATCTGCTGGCGCACGGCCGGGTTCGACACGTGACCGACGACGGTCTTGCGCGACACACCGAGGCGCGTCTGGATGTACCCGAACTCGCGGTCGCCGTGCGCGGCCTGGTTGAGGTTCATGAAGTCGAAGTCGATGTCGTTCCACGGCAGCTCGACGTTGGCCTGCGTGTGCAGGTGCAGCAGCGGCTTCTGCAGGGCGTCGAGGCCGGAGATCCACATCTTGGCCGGGCTGAAGGTGTGCATCCACGCGATGACGCCGATGACGTCGTCGCGGCCGTTGATCTCCAGCGCCATGCGGCGGATGCTGTCGGAGTCCTTCAGTACGGGCTTCCAGACGACCTTCACCGGCAGGCCGTTCAGGCCCTCGACGACGGCCTGCGACTGCTCGGCGACCTGCTTCAGGGTCTCTTCGCCGTAGAGGTTCTGGCTGCCGGTGACGAACCAGACCTCGTAGCCGTCGAGGTCGTTCGTGAGCTTCGTGCGGGTCATGACTGTTCCTTTTCGAGTGTTCAGAGGGATGCCACGGCGGCGGCCTCGACGGCGAGGCCTGCGCGGTAGCGGTCGAGGTAGGACGCGAAGCCGGCCACGTCGGCCGGCTCGGGGTCGGCGGTGAGGATCGGGGCGGTGGCGAAGACCGTCTCGCGCAGCCACTGGTCGAGGTCGCGGCCGGAGTCGTCGGCGACGTACGCGGCCAGCACGGCCATGCCCCACGCGCCGCCTTCCGAGGCGGTCTCGGCGACCGCGACCGGGGCGTCGAGGGCCGCCGCGAGGAAGCGCTGCGCGACGCCGGCCGTGCGGAACATGCCGCCGTGCGCGTACATGCGGTCGAGCTGCACCCCCTCCCCGTGCAGCACGTCCATGCCGAGCGCGAGCGTCCCGAAGACGCCGTAGAGCTGCGCGCGCATGAAGTTCGGCAGGGTCAGGCGGCTGTCGGGCGTGCGCACGACGAGCGGGCGCCCCTCGTCGAGACCCGCGATGGGCTCACCGGCGAGGTGGTTGTAGGCCAACAGCCCGCCGGCGTCGGGTTCACCCTCGAGCGCGGCGGAGAAGAGCGCCGCGTACGTGGCATCCGGGGTCTGGGGCGCGCCCGCCGCGGCGGAGAACGCGGTGAACATGTTCGCCCAGGCGGCCAGCTCGCTCGCACCGTTGTTGCAGTGCACCATCGCGACCGCGTCGCCCGAGGGCGTCGTGACGAGGTCGAGCTCGTGGTGCACCTCGCTGAGCGGGCGCTCGAGCACGACCATCGCGAAGATGCTCGTGCCGGCGCTGACGTTGCCGGTGCGGGGAGCCACGGCGCAGGTCGCGACCATGCCGGTGCCCGCGTCGCCCTCGGGCGGGGCGAACGGGATGCCGGGACGCAGGGTTCCGGTCGGATCGAGCAGGGCCGCGCCCTCGTCGGTGAGGTGCCCGGCGGCGGTACCCGCGACGAGCACGCGTGGCAGAAGGTCGTTCAGCGCGGGGACGCGTCCGGCAGCCAGGCCGTCGTAGCGGGCGACCAGGGCGGCGTCGTAGTCGCGCGTCGCGGAGTCGATCGGGAACATGCCCGAGGCGTCTCCCACGCCCAGCACCTTCTCGCCCGTCAGCGTCCAATGCACGTACCCGGCGAGGGTGGTGAGGAAGCGGATCTCGGGCACGTGGGGCTCCTCATCCACGACCGCCTGGTGCAGGTGGGCGATCGACCAGCGGAGTGGGATGTTCACGCCCAGGAGCTCGGTGAGTTCGACCGACGCCACACCGGTGTTGGTGTTGCGCCAGGTGCGGAAGGGAGCGAGCAGCTCGCCGTCGGCGTCGAACGCGAGGTAGCCGTGCATCATCGCCGAGACGCCCATCGCGGCGTAGCGCTCGGGGGTGACGCCGTACTGCTGCTGCACGTTCTGGACCAGGTCGGCGTAGGCGGCCTGGAGGCCCGCCCAGACGGCATCCAGGGAGTAGGTCCAGAGCTTGTCGGCGTAGACGTTCTCCCACTCGTGGGAGCCGGTGGCGAGCACCTCGGCATCGGGGCCGATGAGGCAGGCCTTGATGCGGGTGGAGCCGAGCTCGATGCCGAGGCTGGCCCGGCCTTCGGTGATGGATGCCGCGGTGTCGGCGCCGACGGCCCGGGCGCCGGTGGTCGCGGATCCGGTGCCCGCGGTGTCGGGGTTCTGCGCGTTCATCGGCGGTCGTCCGTGCTCTGTCCGTAGACGTTCTGGTAGCGGTTGTAGAGGGCGTCGATCTTGTCCTGCGGGATCGGGATGAGGGGGCCGGCCTCGCGCGCGATGTGCACGGTGCGGGCGACGTCCTCGAGCATGACCGCGGCCTTGACGGCGTCCTTCGCGTTCGTGCCGATCGTGAAGGGGCCGTGGTTCTGCATGATGACGCCGCGCGAGCGGTGGCCGCGCAGGGTCTCGACGATGCCGCGGCCGATCGAGTCGTCGCCGATGATCGCGAAGGGGCCGACCGGGATGGGGCCGCCGAACTCGTCGGCCATGGCGGTGATGACGCAGGGGATCTCCTCGCCGCGAGCCGCCCAGGCGACGCCGTAGGTGGAGTGCGTGTGGACGACTCCGCCGACCTCGGGCATGTTCCGGTACACGTAGGCGTGCGCGGCGGTGTCGCTCGAGGGGCTCCGCTCACTGCCCGGGGTGCCCGGGATCGCGTTGCCGTCGAGGTCGCAGAGGATCATGTTCTCGGGGGCGAGGTCGTCGTACGAGACACCCGACGGCTTGATGACGAACAGGTCGGCGCCGGGAACGCGGCCCGAGACGTTGCCGCCGGTCCAGACGATGAGGTTGTAGCGCACGAGCTCGGCGTGCAGCTTCGCGACGTCGACGCGGAGGGCGTCGATCGCCTCCTGCACCTCGGGCGCGAACGGGGCGGCTTCGGACACGCGGGTCTCCTTCGACTCTGTCGGTGGCGGATTGCGCCTGTCATGTTACCGGTAACATCGCCCGGTGGCGAGCCCTCCTGCCCGTCGACCGGCCGGGCCCGCCCCTCGTGGGCTCCCCGCGGCTCCCCGGTCCGGGCGCGGTTCTCGCTGCAGGGCGGAGAACCTGCGCCCTGACGAGAGGAGCGCGCCCCGAACCGCCGTGAAGACGGATGCCGGTGCGACGCGCCTCCCGGCGCGCGGCGATCAGCTCGGGGCCGCCCCGCGCGGCGCCGCCGTCGAGGCCCGCGGCACCAGGACGGGGTCGGCCGGCGGCTCGGCGACCTCGCCGAGCACGGTCGCCACGGCCTCCGCGGCCTCGCCCTCGACGTCAAGACGCACCGTGGTGAGCGCGGGCGTGTAGAACGCGGCATCCGGGTTGTCGTCGAAGCCGGCGACCGAGACGTCGCCGGGAACGGCGAGCCCCCGCTCGACCAGCCCCGCGACGAGGCCGAGAGCCATCTGGTCGTTCGCGACGGCGACCGCGGTCGCGCCCGCGCGGACGAGGTCGGCGACGGCGCCGGCGATCGCGGATCCGGACGCGGCGCTCCAGTCCCCCTCGACGCAGCCGTCGCGCTCGACGCCTCGACGATGCAGCGCGTCGGCGACGCCCCGGGTACGCGCGCGCGCCTCGCGCCAGTCGGCGGGACCGGCGACCTCCACGATCCGGCCGTGGCCGAGGTCGACCAGATGATCGACGATGAGCGCGGCCGCGGCGCGCTGGCGCGACCCCGACTCGCCGTACAGCGGCACGAGCGGCACGTCGTAGCCCTCGAGCGAGGTCGCACCGTGGGCGGCGACCAGCACGATGCCGTCGACGCCCTGGTCGAGCAGGTGGCGCACCGCGGCGTCGATGTCGGCCGGGTCGTCGGAGTCGGTGTACGCGGTCGAGATCCAGCGCCCCCGCCCTCGCGCCGCCCTCTCGAGCGCCGCGATCCCCGCCGACGGCCCGTGCAGGACGGCGTCGGACGCCACGACCCCCACGGTGCGCGTCTGGCTCGTGCCGAGAGCGCGGGCGGCGTTGTTCACGCGGTAGTCGAGGGCGGCGACCGCGTCGAGCACGCGTTCGCGAGTGACGTCGCGGATACCGGGGTAGCCGTTCAGCACCCGCGAGACCGTCTGCGTCGAGACGCCCGCCGCTGCCGCGACCTCGCGGACGCCGATGCGTTTCGCCCCGGTGTCGCCGCTCATGGTGACTCACAGTAGCGGCGCGCAACCCCCTCGGCGTGCACCGGGTTCGTGAGGTGCTCTCGGAGCGTGACCACGACCACCGGCATCCCGTCCGTCCGCCGATCGCCGCTCGCGCGCGCGATCGGGTCGGCTCTGTCCGCGGCCTTCGGCCTCCTGCAACGAGTGAGGCACCCCCGTCCGATCCACAGCCGTGGCGTGGTGCTGAGCGGAGAGATGCGGTGGATCCCGGATGCCGCACCCTCCGGCATCGCGTTCATCGACGACGCCCCGGGCAGTCCGGTCCGGGTCGTCGCCCGCGTCTCGCGATCGCTCGGGCTGCCCGCGCCTCTGCCCGACATCATCGGTCTCGCGCTGAGGATCGACGTCGACGGCACCGCCTGCGACCTCGAGCTCGCCTCCACGGGGTGGAACGTGCCCGGGCGCTTCCTGCTGCTGCCGCACCGTCGGCCGGAGCGCGCCCGCCTGGGGACGCTGCTGCCGTACCGCGGACCGCGCGGACCCGTCGTGCTGATCGCCCGGACGCGGCGGGGGCGTCCCCCGGCGACCGATCCGCGAGAGCTGCCCGGGCACGACGACTCCGCCTGGACGCTCACCGTCGCTCATGCCACTCCGGCGGGCCCGTGGCATCCGTTCGCCGTCCTCGAGCTGCGACGGGATGCCGACCAGGACGACCACGGTCTGCGCTTCGACACGGTCCGGCGGCCGATCCCGGGCGCTCGGGCATACCGCTGGGTGAGCGCGCTCCGTCAGCCGTCGTACGAGCGGGTGCAGCCGGCGGAAGGCGCCGCCCGGACGCCGTGACCGCCGCGCCCCCTCAGCCCGCCGCCGCCGGGATGTACCGCGGCAGCCCGCCGATCTCGCCCGCGCGGGCCCAGGTCATCCCCTCGACCTCGACGAGGGGCTCCGCCTCGTCCACGTCGACGTCGCGCTGGAAGGCCGGGGACTCGAGTCGGATGCGCACCATGCGGCGACGCTAGGGCGCCTCAGGCCGAGGCGGTGAGGGTCTTGACGCACGACACCGGGAGCGCTCCCGTGAAGAACCCGCCGACGCCCCCCTTACAAGGCGTCGACGGGTCCGGTCCTACTCTGACGTATTTCGGCCGCCCGAATCCACTGCGAATCGCGCGATCAGCTCTCCTGGGCGCGCAGGGCCGCCACCGCGTCGTAGCGCGCCCGGATCTGCGGGCGGTGGTCGGGCTCGACCGCCCGGGTCGTGGCCACCGTCCACTCGACCGGTCCACCCGCCCGCACGCCCGCGGCCTGGCGCGCCGCACCGAGCGCGACATACTCCCCCGCCGCCGGCACGACGATCTCGGCGTCGAACACCTGCGCGGCGATGCGCGCCACCCCGTCGTTGGCCGCCGCCCCGCCGATCAGCAGCACGCGGCGCACCTCGACGCCCTGCGCCTGGATCGCCTCGAGACCCACGGCCAGGCCGCTGAGCATCCCCTCGATCGCCGCGCGCGCGAGCGTCGGACGGTTCGTGGATGCCAGGGTCAGGCCGGTCAGCGAGGCCTGGGCGTTCGGCAGGTTCGGGGTGCGCTCGCCCTCGAACCACGGCACGAGCACCACGCCGTCGGCCCCCGGCTCGGCCTGCAGCGCCAGAGCGCCGAGCTCGTCGTGCGTGACGCCGAGCAGGCCCGCGAACGCGTCGAGCACGCGCGCGGCATTGAGGGTCGCGACCAGGGGGAGGAACTTCCCGGTCGCGTCGGCGAAGCCGGCGACCGTCCCGGTGGTGTCGCGACTCGGGGTGTCGGATACGGCGAACACCGTGCCCGACGTGCCGAGCGACACGACGACGTCGCCCACCCCCGCGCCGAGGCCGAGGGCCGCGCCGGCATTGTCCCCGGCGCCGGGGCCCACGAGAGCCCCGCCCGGGAGCGTCCCGGCGCTCTCCCACGGTCCCAGTACGCGCGGGCGCACCGCGTCGTGACCGAGGGCGCGCACGAAGAGGTCGTCGTCGTATCCGCCGGCGCCCCAGTACGCCGTGCCGGACGCGTCGGAGCGATCGGTGACCAATTCTTCGAGCACCGCGTTGCCCGGACCGAACCCGCGAAGGCGCCAGGTGAGCCAATCGTGCGGCAACGCGACCGCGGCCACGCGCGCAGCGTTGTCGGGCTCGGCATCCCGCAGCCAGCGCAGCTTCGTGCCGGTGAACGAGGCGACCGGCACCGCACCCGTGCGCTCGGCGAACTCGGCCGCGCCGACCTCGTCGATGAGGTCGCGTGCAGCCGGGGCCGACCGCGTGTCGTTCCAGAGCAGGGCGTCGCGGATGACGGCCCCCTCGGCATCCAGCGCGACCATGCCGTGCTGCTGCCCGGCGATCGAGACCGCGGCGATGTCGTCGAGCCCGCCCGCTCGGGCGATGGCGTCCTGCAGCGCGATCCACCATGCCTCGGGGTCGACCGAGGTTCCGGCGGGATGCGATGCGCGCCCCTCACGCACCACGCGCCCGGTCTCGGCGTCGACGACGACGACCTTGCACGACTGCGTCGACGAATCGACTCCCATGACGAGCGCCATGCTCACTCCCTCTGTTCGCGCCGCAGCGGTGCGGCATCCCGTTCAGTGTCCACGACACGCCGTGCCGCGCGAGGCGATGCGGCGTGTCGTGGACACTCGACGGAAAGGGGCCCGGATGCCGTGGCATCCGGGCCCCGCGGGGCTCAGCGCGCGCCGAGCAGGTGCTCGGTCGCGAGCTGCTGCAGGCGGACGAAGCCGAAGCCCTTGCCGCCGAGGTACGCGTCGGTGTCGAAGTCCTCGTAGGCCGAGCGGTCGGCGAGGAAGTCGTCGTAGGTCTCGCCCTCGTTGAGCGTCGGCTGCGCGAGCTCGGCGACCTTCGCGGCCTCCAGGGCCTCCTGCACCTCGGGGTCGGCGCGGAAGGCCGCGGCGCGCTCCTTGAGCAGCAGGTAGGTGTTCATGTTGGCCGACACGGAGTCCCAGACACCGGTCTCGTCCTCGGTGCGCGAGGGCTTGTAGTCGAAGTGACGCGGTCCGTCGTAGGCGGGCACGCCGCCGGGGCCGCCGTTCTCGAGCAGATCGACGAGCGCGAAGGCGTTGTGCAGGTCGCCGTGGCCGAACACGAGGTCCTGGTCGTACTTGATGCCGCGCTGACCGTTGAGGTCGATGTGGAAGAGCTTGCCGTGGTACAGCGCCTGGGCGATGCCGGCGGCGAAGTTCAGTCCCGCCATCTGCTCGTGGCCGACCTCGGGGTTCAGGCCCACGAGCTCGGGGCGCTCGAGCGAGTCGATGAACGCGATCGCGTGTCCGAGGGTCGGCAACAGGATGTCACCGCGGGGCTCGTTGGGCTTGGGCTCGATGGCGAAACGGATGTCGTAGCCCTTGTCGGTGACGTAGTCGCCGAGGAGGTTCACGGCCTCGCGGTAGCGCTCGAGCGCCTGACGGATGTCCTTCGCGGAGTCGTACTCGGCACCCTCGCGACCACCCCACATGACGAACGTCTTCGCCCCGAGCTCGGCGGCGAGGTCGAGGTTGCGCAGCACCTTTCGCAGCGCGAAACGACGCACCTGGCGGTCGTTCGAGGTGAAGCCGCCGTCCTTGAAGACGGGGGCCGAGAAGAGGTTGGTGGTCACCATCGGCGTGACGATGCCGGTGTCGCTCATCGCGCCCTTGAGGCGGTCGATCTGCTTCTGGCGCTCGGCGTCGGTCGAGCCGAAGGCGAAGAGGTCGTCGTCGTGGAACGTCAGGCCGTAGGCGCCGAGCTCGGCGAGCTTCTCGACGACGTGCACGACGTCGAGGGGCTCACGCGTGGGGCCGCCGAACGGGTCGGTGCCGTTGTAGCCTACGGTCCAGAGTCCGAACGAGAACTTGTCATCGCGGGTGGGGGTGGGCATTCCTGCTCCTTCGCATGGAGACGCACGAGTGCGCGGTGACGCGCGCCGGGTTTGTTGGTGCTCACAACATATACCCCGGATGCCACGGCGTCCAGCCCCGCGTCAGTCGCCGAGCGCGGCATCCACCACCGCGAACACCGCGGGGTCCCAGGTCAGGGCGCGCTCCCACGGCAAGCCGAAGGCCTCGGCGAAGAAGATGCTGTGCACGTGGTCGCCGAACGAATGGCGTTCGACCTTCGGCAGCACCGTCGTGGGCACCTCGTCGGCACGGCCGCTCGTGAGCGACACGAGGCCGTCATGCGGCCACAGCTGCGCCGGCTCGCTCGCCGCCGAGAAGTAGCCCGCGCCGACCGCGGTGACCGGGATGCCGTCGAGCACCCCCGCCTGCGCGTCGTTCCAGCCGCGCAGGAACCGGCGCGAGACCTCGGCCGCCGCCCCCTGGGAGTTGGCATCGGCGTACGGACGCGCCTCGGCGAAGATCTGCCGCGTGGCGGGGTCGCCGTGCGCATCGGCCTCCGAGAGCTCGCCGTCGAGCAGGTCGCCCAGCACCGAGCCGTCCCACGGGGTGCCGAGGGTCACCAGATGCTCGATGCGCGGGCCGCCGCCCCCGAGCTCGCGGATCGCGGCGCGCGAGAACAGCCCGCCCATCGAGTGACCGACGAGGTCGACGCTCCCGACCTCCCGCTCGTCCGCGAGCCACCGCAGGAAGGCGGCGAGCGCCACCCCCGCGTCGTCGACACGACCGACCGCGTTGATCGTCACCCCGGCCGGCAGCACGACGGGTACGTCGTCGAAGCCCTGCCACCCGGCATCCTCCCGCACCTCCCCCGCACCGATGCGGGCGGGAGCGGTGAAGACCCGGATGCCGCGTGCCACGAAGTGCGCGCGCAGTGCGGTCATCGTGTTGCCCGCCGCGAGCCCCGCGGCCGCGGCGCGCTCGGGGTCGGTGTACGGGGTGACGGCGGCTCCGCCGGAAACGAGGACGACGGCATCGGCCATGACGGCTCCTTCGAAGGTCGGGTTCCCGGTCAGGATAGGGCAGCCGTCGGGCGCCGTTTCCCCCCTCGAGTGTCCAGTACACGCCGTGTCGGCCGAGGCGCGACGGCGTGTTCCGGACGCTCGACGAGGTGCGAGCGCGGGAGGGCGGGCGCCGGCGCAGGGAGCGGGTCAGCGCGGGAGGGCGTCCTCGATCGCGGCGACGACCTCCGGCGCGTCGGGCAGGGTGCGCGGGCTGAACCGCGTCACCCGCCCGTCGGGGGCCACGACGAACTTCTCGAAGTTCCACGAGATGCGGCCGGTCTTACCCTCGGCATCCGGGGTCGAGGTCAGCTCCTTGTACAGCGGGTGGGCGTTCCGGCCGTTGATCTTGACCTTCTCCGACATCGGGAAGGTGACGCCCCACGTGGCGGAGCAGTATTCGGCGATCTTGTCCTCATCGCCGAGCTCCTGAAGGAACTGGTTGCTGGGGAAGCCGATGACCGTGAACCCGCGGTCGGCGTACTTCTTGTGCAGCGCCTCGAGCGCCTCGTACTGCGGCGCGAGCCCGCACCTCGAGGCGACGTTGACCACGAGCGCCGCCTTGCCGTCGGTCAGGTCGCCGAAGGTCGTCTCGTCGCCGCGGATGGTCGTGATGGGGATGTCGGAGAGGTCCATGCGTCGATCCTGGCACCGCCCGCTTTGCCCGGGGTGGGAATGCGCGAGTCGCGACGATCGGGAGGTGGACGCCCTCGCCGGGGGAAGCGCCGCGCGCCGCCGCTCGCCCCTCGGGAGGGCGTGCACACGCGAAGTCGCGGCTCGCCGGGCTCCCGGGACGGACGGGAAGAGTGCCACGGTCGGACGCCGACGGCATGGCACAGTGGTCGGATGGTCACCGAGGGCACCCGCGGCGACGGCATGCGCCGCGCCAACCTGTCGCTGGTGCTGCGCACGGTGCACCGCCAGGGTCCGCGTTCCCGGGCCGCGCTCACCGAGGCAACGGGCCTGAATCGCTCCACGATCGCCGACCTCGTGGGCGACCTGCAGCGATCGGGACTCGTCGTCGAGCGCGCATCCGACGCGCAGGGACGCGTCGGTCGCCCCTCCCCCATCGTCGCGCCCGACCCGCGGGTGGTCGCGATCGCCGTCAACCCCGAGGTCGACGCCCTCGACCTCGGCGCGGTCGCCCTCGACGGCACGATCGTGGCGCGCGAGCGACTCGAGCAGACCGAACTGCTCACCCCCGAACGCACCGCCGAGCTGGTCGGCGCGCACCTCGCACGGTGGCGGGGCGACGTCCTCACCGACGCCCGCATCGTCGGGGTCGGCGTCGCGGTCCCGGGCCCCGTGCGCGCCGCCGACGGCGTCGTGCGCGAGGCTCCGCACCTCGGCTGGATCGACGCCCCGCTGCCCTCTCTCATGACGGATGCCACGGGCCTGCCCGCCCACGTCGGCAACGACGCCGCACTCGGCGCCCTCGCCGAGCACCTCTTCGGCGCCGCGCGCGGGGCGCACGACGTGGTCTACCTGAACGGCGGCGCGAGCGGGATCGGCGGCGCGGTGATCGTGGGCGGGGTGCCGCTGGGAGGCGCGGGAGGGTACGCCGGCGAGTTCGGGCAGAACCGTCCCGGCATCGTCGATCCCCGCGACCGCCGGGCGGTCGACGGCGTGCTCGAGGACGAGGTCAGTCGCGCGCTCCTGCTCGCGGCGGTCGGGCTCGACAGCGCCGACGAGGCGACGCTCTCCGCGGCTCTGGGCTCCGCCGACTATCCGGCCGTTCGCGCGGAGATCGCGCGCCAGCGACGGATCCTCGCGACCGCTCTCGCGAACGCGGCGAACGTGATGAACCCGGCGGTGATCGTGCTCGGCGGCTTCCTCGCGACCCTGGCCGAGCTCGATCTGGCGGGACTCGACGACGCCGTGCGCGCGCAGACCCTGCCCGCGTGCGCGGAGGGTCTGCGCCTGGCGGCCGCGGAACTCGGCGAGGACCGCCTGCTCGTGGGCGCGGCCGAGGCCGTCTTCGAGGCCGCCCTGTTCCCCGCCCGTTGAGGGCTCTGCACGGAACGAAACCCTTCCCGAAACCGTCCGCGCGGGCATCGACGTCGCGCGTCCGGGTCATGATGGGTGGGCGACGACGCGAGGAGACACGATGACCGAGACACGAGCCGCCGGAGCAACCTGGTCGGGCAATCACCACTATCGCGCCGCCGAGGTGCTGCTGCCCGCCGACGCGGGCGAGCTCGCCGAGGTCGTGGCATCCCGTCCGGCTCTGCGCGTGCAGGCGACGCGCCACACCTTCAACGACATCGCCGACGCCGACGGCGCCCTCGTGTCGCTCGAGCGGATGCCGACGCGCGTCGACGTCACCGACGACCGCGTGCGCGTCGAGGGTCTCGTCACGTTCGCGCAGCTCGCCCCCATGCTCGAGGCCGAGGGACGCGCCCTGCACAACCTCGGATCGCTCCCCCACATCTCGGTCGCCGGGGCCGCCGCCACCGGAACGCACGGGTCGGGCATGGGCAACGGCAACCTCTCGAGCGCCGTCACGGCCCTCGAGATCATGGATGCCGACGGCCGCACGCACCACATCGACCGGGGCCACCCGTGGTTCGGGGCCGCGGCCCTGGGGCTCGGCGCCTTCGGCGTCGTCACGGCCGTCGAGCTGCGCACCGTCCCGTCGTACACGGTCGTGCAGCAGGCGTTCACGGGCGCCGCCTGGGACGACCTCGTGTCCGATCCGGCGACGGTGTTCGGCGGTTCGCGCAGCGTGAGCGTGTTCACGACGTGGGGAGACCCGGCCGACGACCTCGTGTGGGCCAAGAGCGACACCGGGGCGCCGACGTGGGTCGAGGAACTCGGGGGCCGCGCGGTCGGGGACGACCTGCACCTCGGGCGCATCCGCACGCTCGACAACACCACCGAGCGCGGAACCCCGGGGCCGTGGCACACCCGTCTGCCGCACTTCCGCGCCGACGCACTGCCCAGCGACGGCGACGAGATCCAATCGGAGTACTTCGTGCCGATCACGGCGGCCGCCGAGGCACTGGCGGCCGTGCGCGCGATCGCCCCCTCCTTCGACGCCCACCTGCTGGTGACCGAGCTGCGCACGGTGGCCGCCGACGGTCTCTGGCTCAGCCCGGCATTCGAGCGCGACGTGCTCGCGATCCACTTCACCTGGCGCAACGACACCGACGGCGTACTCGGGGTGCTGCCGCACATCGAGCGGGCCCTGGCGCCCTTCGACGTGCGTCCGCACTGGGGGAAGGCGTTCACGATGCCCGGCGAGGCGGTGCGCGCGACGCTGCCCCGAACCGAGGACTTCCTCGCCGCGGCGCGCGAGGCGGACCCGCGCGGGGTCTTCCGCAACGCCTACCTGGAGCGCACGCTCGGCCTGTGACCACGGGCGCGGGCGAAGGTCCCTGAGCCCGGCGAAGGGACCGCAACCCCCGGAGGCTTCGACAGGCCCAGCCTCCTCGCGTCACCACCGCGAACCCAGGTCCCCGAGCCCGTCGAAGGGACCGCAATCCCCGGAGGCTTCGGCATGCTCAGCCTCCTCGCGTCGCGACCTCCGCGCGCCGAGACCGCGAAGCGGCGCCGCCCACCGCGGCGCCGCTCCGTGGCATCCGGATCAGCGGCTGGAGTAGCCGCCGTCGATCGGGAGCGAGACGCCGGAGATCATGCCGGCCCCGTCGCTGAGCAGGAAGACGATCGGGGCGGCGATGTCGTCCTCGGTCGCCCACTTGTGCAGCGGCATGGCCTCGAGGAAGGGGCCCTCGATGTCGGGACGACCCCAGTACCAGGCCGACATCGGCGTCATGACGACCGTGGGGTTCACGCTGTTGACCCGGATGCCGTAGCCGCCGAGTTCGAGGGCGGACACGCGCGTGATGTTGTCGAGGGCCGCCTTCGACGAACCGTACGAGATGTGTCCGGTGAGGGCGACGAGGCTGGCCTGGCTCGAGACGTTGACGATCGCGCCGCCCTTGCCGACGCGGATCATCTCGCGCGAGGCGTACTTGGTCACCAGCAGCGAGCCGCGGGCGTTGATGCTCATGACCTTGTCGAACACGTCGATGTCGGTCTCCATGGGTGTCGCGATCTCGCCGCCCCACCCGCCGCAGTTCACGACGCCGTAGAGGTCTCGGCCCTCGATCGCGGAGCGGATCTCGTCCTCGGATTCGAGGTCGAACACGACGGGCTCGGCTCCGGTCTCGGCGGCGATCGCCTCGACGCTGTCAGCCGTGCGGCCGGCGGCGAGCACGGTGGCGCCAGCGGCGACGAGGTGTCGCACGGTCGCCCCGCCGATACCGCCACCGGCTCCGGTGACGAGGATGGTGCGGTCGGTGAATTCGGTCATGGGAGGGCTCTTTCGCGGGTCCTGAGGGCGGGGACGACGTCGGTGTCGTCGCGGCCCATGATAACCACAGAATCCCGCGTATGACTTCGGTGTCATGACGAATTGATCACGGGTGTTGACACCGGTGTCACGGTGGGCTTACCGTAACCAACGTTCGACCGGTGGACAGCTCCACCGGACCGCTCCACCGGCGCAGCACTCCGACGTGCGGCGTCCCCGGAAGGACCACACCGCCGTGACCCGCACCTCGCAGAACGCCGCACCGATCGCCACCGCGACCGTGCACCTCGACGACCTCGTCGAGCGTGCGCGGCTGCTCGCGGCATCGGGCGAGCGCCGCGTGCTGGGACTCGCGGGAACCCCCGGCGCCGGCAAGTCCACCGTGAGCGACGCGCTGCTCGCCGCGCTCGGCTCCGACGCGGTGCTGGTCGGGATGGACGGATTCCATCTCGCGAACGAGGAGCTCATCCGCCTCGGTCGCCGCGACCGCAAGGGCGCCCCCGACACGTTCGACGTCGACGGCTACGTGGCCCTGCTCGACCGCATCCGCGCCGGGCACGAGGTCTACGCGCCGCGCTTCGATCGGGACCTCGAGGAGTCCATCGGCTCCGCGGTTCTGGTGCCCGCCGACGTTCCGCTCGTCATCACCGAGGGCAACTACCTGCTGCACGAGGGATTCGGGTGGGATGCCGTGGCATCCCGTCTCGACGAGGTCTGGTTCCTCGACATCGAACCCACCGCGCGCCGCGAGCGGCTCGTCGCCCGCCGCCTGTCCCACGGCCACCCCCATGACGATGCCGTCGCCTGGGTCCGCGACGTCGACGAGGCGAACGCCCTCGTCGTCGAGCGCGGCCGCCACCGCGCCGACCTCGTCGTCACCGTCTCCGACACCCCCGCCGGGGGCGCCGGCCACCACGAAGGAGCTTCCTCATGAGCACCACCACGGCTGTGCCCGTGCTGCAGGCGCGCGGTCTGTCGCGCCAGTTCGGATCCGTCCGCGCCCTCAACAACGTCGACTTCGAGGTCTACCCCGGCGAGGTCACCGCCCTCATCGGTGACAACGGCGCAGGGAAGTCGACTCTCGTGAAGGCCCTGTCGGGCAACCTCGCCATCGACGAGGGAGAGATCCGGTTCGACGGATCGCCGATCGACATGTCCAACCCCCAGGTCGCCTCGTCGCTCGGCATCGAGACGGTCTATCAGGACCTCGCGCTCGCGCCCCACCTCGACCCCGTGCAGAACATGTACCTCGGCCGCGAGATCCGTCGCCCGGGGCTGGCCGGTGCCCTCGGCTTCATGAAGACGAAGGACATGGCGAAGGCGTCGCGCGCGGCGTTCGACGAGCTCGGCGCCACGGTGCGCAGCCTGACCTCGCCCGTCGGCGAGATGTCGGGCGGCCAGCGTCAGGCGATCGCGATCGCCCGCGCCGTCCACTGGGCGTCGCGCGTCGTCTTCCTCGACGAGCCCACCGCGGCCCTCGGCGTGCGTCAGACGAAGAACGTGCTCGAGACGATCCGCCGTGTGCGCGACAAGGGCATCGCCGTGGTCTTCATCTCGCACTCGATGCCGCACGTCATCGACGTCTCCGACCGCATCCAGGTGCTGCGACTCGGGACCCGCGTCGCGAACATCCAGGCCGCGGACACCTCCATGGAAGAACTCGTCGGGCTCATGACCGGCGCCGTCACGAAGGACGACCAGAAGTGAGCGTCAAGACCCCTCCCACCGAGACCGTCGCGATCGGCACGTTCGACGACAACCAGAAGGTGAACCCGGTCCGCCGGATCCTGCGTACGCAGGCCTTCCAGATCCTCCTCGTGCTGCTGGCGATCATCATCGTCTTCAGCATCATCGCGCCCGACTCGTTCGCGCAGTGGACCAACTTCCGTCTCATCATCCAGAACGCCTCGATCCTCGCGGTGCTCGCCGTCGGCATGACCTACGTCATCATCACCGCCGGCATCGACCTCTCGGTCGGGTCGGTCCTGGTCTTCTCCGGCGTCGTCGCGGCCATCGTCATGCGGGCGATGGGCGGCGAGGGCTGGGGCGTCGCGATCGTCGGCATCCTCGTCGCGATCCTCAGCGGCGTGTGCTGGGGGCTGCTGAACGGGTTCCTCATCGCCAAGGCGAAGATCCCGCCGCTCATCGTCACCCTCGGCTCGCTCGGCATGGCCCTCGGTCTCGCGCAGATCCTCACCGGCGGTGTCGACATCCGCGATGTGCCGACCGTGCTGACGGTGTCGATCGGCTACGGCAACGTCTTCGGCAGCGTCCCGATCATCAGCGTCATCGCCCTCGTGGTGGTCGCGATCGGTGCGATCGTGCTGCACTACACGCGCTTCGGCCTCTACACGCTGGCGGTCGGGTCGAGCGAGATCGCCGCCCGTCGCGTCGGCGTCAAGGTCGACGCGCAGCTGATCAAGATCTACACGATCTCCGGCGCTCTGGCCGGGCTCGGCGGCATCCTGTCGCTCTCGCAGTTCTCCACGACCGCGATCGCCGGCCAATCGCAGACCAACCTCAACGTCATCGCGGCCGTCGTGATCGGTGGCACGTCGCTCTTCGGCGGCGTCGGCACGATCATGGGCACCGTCGTGGGTCTGTTCATCCCGGCGGTGCTGCAGAACGGCTTCGTCATCACCGGTGTCCAGCCGTTCTGGCAGCAGGTCGCCGTCGGCGCGGTGCTGATCACGGCGGTGTACGTCGACCAGGTGCGCCGCACCGCCGCCACGCGCGGCAACTCGCAGGGCCTCTGGCGCAAGTTCCTCAGCGGAGGTCGGCGCGGCTGAGCCGCGGCGGCATCCATTCCCTCTCCACCCCTTACCCAACCCGACAGCAAGAACTCACAACAGAACGGTGATCACGATGAAGTGGAACAAGAAGGCGACCGCCCTGACGGTCTTCGGCATGGCCGCGACCCTGACTCTCGCGGGCTGCTCCGGTGGCACGGCCTCGGGCGGTGCGTCCGGCGGCTCCGACGGCGGCTACAAGATCGCGTTCGTGCAGGGCGTCGCCGGAGATGAGTTCTACATCTCCATGCAGTGCGGCATCGAAGCCGAAGCCAAGACCGAGGGCGCCACCGTCACCACTCAGGGCCCGGAGAAGTTCGACCCGACCCTGCAGAAGCCGATCGTCGACGCCGTCGTGGCGTCGAAGCCCGACGCGCTGCTGATCGCGCCGACCGACGTGTCGGCCATGCAGGCACCCATCGCGGCAGCCGAGGCCGCGGGCATCAAGGTCGTCCTCGTCGACACGACGCTCGAGGACCCCTCGGGAGCCGTGTCGCAGATCTCCTCCGACAACGAAGGCGGCGGAGCTGCCGCATTCGAGGCGATCCAGAAGGCGAACCCCAACGGCGGCAAGGTGCTCGTCGTCTCGACCGACCCCGGCGTGTCCACGACCGACGCCCGCGCCCAGGGCTTCGAAGACGCCGTCGCGAAGGACAGCAAGTTCGAGTCGGTGGGTGTGCAGTACTCGCACAACGAGCCCTCGACCGCGGCCGAGATCGTCACCGCCGCGCTGCAGAAGGACCCCGACATCGTCGGTATCTTCGCCGCCAACCTGTTCGCCGCCGAGGGTTCCGCGACGGGTGTGCAGCAGGCCGGCAAGCAGGGTTCGGTCACGATCGTCGGCTTCGACGCCGGTCCCGCCCAGGTCAAGGCCCTCGAAGCCGGAACCGTCCAGGCCCTCGTCGCGCAGGAGCCCGCCACCATCGGCTCCGACGGCGTCAAGCAGGCCATCGCCGCACTGAAGGGCGAGTCCACCGAGGAGAAGATCCAGACCGGCTTCACCATCCTCACCAAGGACAACATCAACGGCGACGGCAAGGACGCGGTCTACAAGTCCTCCTGCTGACCCACCTCGGATGCCGGGACCCCCGCACACGCGTGAGGGTCCCGGCATCCACCCCTCCCCTTCCCCGGTTCGGGGCGGCTTCCTCACCTCGGGGCGCGTACCTCACGCCCCACGTGATGAAACACGTCCCGAACCCCGGGGCACCCCCCGACGCGACGAGCACGCCCCGAACCTCCCGCCCCACCCACACGGAGCCCCGCATGACCGAACTCACCGCCGCCGCCCTCCCCTCCCTCGCGGCGGACGTCTCCGTTCCGACCTACGACAGGTCGGCCGTGCGCTCGCGCATCGTGCACGTCGGCGTCGGCGGGTTCCACCGCGCCCACGAGGCGATGTACCTCGACAGGCTCCTGGAGGCCGGGCGCGGCGACTGGGGACTGTGCGGGGTCGGGGTGCTGCCGTTCGACGCCGCGATGCGCGACGCCCTCGCCGCCCAGGATCGGCTCTACACGCTCGTCACCACCGCTCCCGACGGGTCGTCCGCGGCCCGCGTCGTCGG
Source organism: Microbacterium galbum (assembly GCF_032464915.1). NCBI lineage: Bacteria > Bacillati > Actinomycetota > Actinomycetes > Micrococcales > Microbacteriaceae > Microbacterium > Microbacterium galbum. The sequence continues at coordinate 683,733 of NZ_JAWDIS010000002.1, forward strand.
CTCGATCGTCGACTACCTCTTCGTCCCCGACGACCCCGAGGCGGTCGTCGCCAAGCTCGCCGATCCCGACACCGCGATCGTCTCGCTCACGATCACCGAGGGCGGCTACGGCATCGACGACGCCACCGGCGGCTACGCTCCGCGCGACGAACCCACCCTCGCCGACCTCGACGGGGCCCTGCCTCCGCGGAGCGTGATGGGCCTGCTGACCGAGGGGCTCCGCCGACGGAGGGATGCCGACATCCCGGCCTTCACGGTCATGTCGTGCGACAACATCCAGGGCAACGGCCACGTTGCGCGCGCCTCCCTGCTCGGGTTCGCCGAGCGTCTCGACCCGGAACTCGCCGCCTGGATCGCGCAGAACGTGTCGTTCCCCACCTCCATGGTGGACCGCATCACCCCGGTCACCACCGACGAGACGCGCGCGTCCATCGCCGAGGAGTTCGGCGTCGACGACCGCTGGCCCGTGCGCTCGGAGTCGTTCGCCCAGTGGGTGCTCGAAGACGCCTTCCCCCTGGGGCGTCCGGCCTTCGACGAGGTCGGCGTGCAGCTGGTCCAGGATGTCGAGCCGTACGAGCTCATGAAGCTGCGGCTGCTGAACGCGTCGCACCAGGCGATGAGCTACCTCGGCATCCTGTCGGGCGCGCACTACGTGCACGAGGTGTGCACCGACGAGCTGTTCGTCGCGTTCCTGCAGGGCTACATGCACGCCGAGGCGATTCCGACGCTGCGACCGGTGCCCGGGATCGACCTCGACGCCTACTGCGACGAGCTCATCGCGCGCTTCGGCAGCGAGGCCATCCGCGACACGCTCGCGCGTCAGGTCGTCGACGGCTCCGACCGGCTCCCCAAGTTCTTGTTGCCCGTCGTCCGAGAGCAGCTCGCCGCCGGGGGCCGGATCGACCACGCGGCCCTCGTGCTCGCGGGGTGGAGCGTGTTCCTCGAGGGGCGCACCGAATCGGGCGAGGAGACCCCCGCGGTCGACAGTCGGCTCGACGAGCTGCGGGCCATCGTGGCCGACGACCCGGCGGCGCTGCTCGACTACGCGCCCGTCTTCGGCGACCTCGGGCAGGACGCGCGGCTGCGCGAGGCCTATCTCGCCGCCCGCGCGCTGCTGGCCGAGCGCGGCGCGCGCGGTGCGATCGCGGCGGTCGTCGACGCCTGAGTGCTGCGGCGGCCGCGACTCGGTCGAACCGAGGTCGCTGAGCCCGTCGAAGCCACCGGAACCCGCCACGCCCCCGGTCCCTCCGCCAAGCTCGGGACCTTTTGCGGCTCAGCGGGCGCAGAGCCAGCGGGCGATCGCGTCGTGGAAGCGCTCGGGCTCCTGGTTGGCCTCGTTGCAGTGACCGGTGGCGTCGAAGGCGACCAGCTCGGCATCCGGATGCCGTTGGACGAACGCCACCGATCCCGAGAACGGCACGACCGGATCGACGCGGCTGTGCAGGATGATGGTCGGCACCCCCGGCGCGGGCCGGCCCTCGCCCACCCACGTGAGGGCGCGCGCGTCGACCGACTCGACGAGGCCGAGGGCCCGCGCCCCGATGCGGCTCGCGAGCACGCGCATCGACGCGGCGGCGACCGTGCGGGGCAGGTGCGCGTTCGCGACGGCGTTGTCGACCACCCGGGGCCAGTCCAACGCCGGCGCGACGAGGACGAGTCCGGCGATCGCCTCGCGGTGCGCCGAGTGCTCGAGCGCGAGCATCGCGATCGTGCCGCCCATCGACCAGGCCACGAGCACGATCTCCACGGCACCACGCGCGAGGGCGTACGCGATCGCGTCGTCGACGTCGCGCCACTCGCGCGTTCCCAGGGTCGAGGGCAAGGCGTCGGCGGGGGCGCACTCCTCGTCGCCGGCGTACGACACCACGAGCGCCATCCATCCGGCATCCACCGCCGCCGGCGCCGAGCGAAGCGCTCCGTTGCGGCTGGAGCGCAGCCCGTGCACATGGATGGTCCAGCGGCCGTCGGCGGTGTCGGGGTCGCCGATCTCCCACGCCTCGGCGACGCCGCCGCGCCGCAGCGGCACGGAGACGTGCCGCGTGGGCCCGACGTCTTCGGGGGAACCGATGCTCTGCGAGGTCCAGGTCGCCACGGCCTCACCGTCGACGAGTCCGTCGGGACGCGACGCGAGCTCGCGCACGACCCGGTCCTTCCCGACGCGCAGCGGTTCGCCGACGACCACGTGCCGACCGTCGTCGAGCCACAGGCCGTAGGTGCCCGGCTCGCGGCTCTCGAGCGTGGCCGGCACGGTGACCGTGCCGCCCGCGAAGGTCACGGGTGCGTAGACCTTGGCGGCGCGCGGGGCGATGAGTCTTCGCGCGACGTAGCCGGCGAGCGCGGTGTGGGCGAGCGCCACGGTGGCGACGGCGATGCCCGTGCCGAGGGCGAGGGGGCGGATCATGGGCGGGCTCCCGTGGATCGGCGGGTGAGGTGGGCGTCGACGTCGTCGAGGAGCTCGCGCTCCTGAGCGCTCAACGGCGACGAGGTGGCGATGGCGTCGTCCTCGACGGCCACGCGCAGGGCGTGCAGGCGCGTGTCGACGAGGGGGTCGTCGGCGAGGCCCGGCAGGCCCGCGACACCGCGCCGCCGGGCCACGGCGCCGAGATCCTCCAGCAGCGCCTCGCCCCGCCGACGGATGCGGCCGGTCACGCGCGAGGCGCGGAAGATGCCGATGACGAAGGCGAGCACGCCGAGGTAGAAGAGCGGGTCGAAGAGCGCGCTCACGATCGGAACGGGGGCGAAGAAGCGCGTCAGGGTGAGATCGGCGATCTCGCTCACGCAGCCCAGCACGATCCCGATCGCCCCGGCCCGGAAGAACCAGCGCACACCCGGGAGCGAGACGTGGGCCGAGACGCACAGCAGCACCCCGACCAGGGCGATGCCCGCCATGTGGACCACCCCGTAGACCCACGCGCCCGTCGAAGTGGCGGCGGCGTCCTCGATGAAGCGGAACGATGTCGGCCCGCGCTCGGGCAGGGCGACGAAGAACACGACGGCGAACACTCCCGCGAGCAGCGCCGGGAAGCGCCAGCGCAGTGTCGAGACGCGCGCCGTCACGGGGGCGATCCCGGCCTGGATGCCGAGCCACAGCGCCACCATCGTGAGCACGCCCTGCACGAGCTTGAGGATGTTCGTGCCCCCGAGCAGGCCGTCGAGCACACCGAGCGGGATGACCGTGCCCTGGGTCAGCAGTGCGATGGCGCCGACCAGGCCGGCGAGCCATGCGATGCGCGCCCGCGGCTGACGCCGAGCGGCGCGCGCGCGGCCCACCACGAGCAGCAGCAGCGCGACGAGGGCCGCGTCGATGAGGAGAACGGTCACCACGATGACTCGGCCACCCGGGGGCTCGCGTAAAGCAGGCGGGAGATGCGGTGGGCGACGTGCTCAGCGACGAGTTCGGCCTCGACTTCCGGCGTCGTCAGCGTCGGATCGTCGTACGGCGTGATCGAGGAGCGTTCGCGTGCACCCCGCTCGTGGAGGGCGCCGGTGCAGTGCGCGTCGTCGAGCAAGTGGCCGAGCTCATGCGAGGCGGCGAACTGGCTGTACAGCGCCGCATCCGATGCGCGCACGTGGATGCTCGCCTCTCCCCTGTCGGCGAACAAGGTGAGGTAGCCGGTGAGGGTCCCCCATCCGCTCGTGTCGGTCTCGCGGATCACCCGGAGACGGATGCCGACGGCTCGCTCGACCGCTCGCACCACGTCGTCGAACCCCATGTCGGCCGTCAATCGCGCACGGGCGATCGCCCGATCGGCTCGCGCCCGCACTCTCGCCTGCATGTCCTCCGCAGCCACCGCTCTCCCCCCGTCGCGGTCGCTCATGTCGCCGGCGGCCTGCTTCGCAGCGACTGGGCGATGGCGCGCAGGGCGTCGGGCGACATCTCGCCGAGAGCCCGGAACTGGATGCTGCTGGCTCCGGCCTCGCGCATCGCGTCGCGCAGGTCGAGCTCGGCATCCGTTCGATCCGTCACCGCGGCATCGGTGTAGTCGGTGAGGTACTCGGTGGGCACGTCGCCCCAGTGGGTGATGAGCCGCAGGACCTCTTCGTCGAGCACCACGCTCGTCGCGCCCTCCGCGAGCAGCGCGCGCGCTCCGTCCGCGGCCTGCGGGTCGATGTCGTCGAGGTGCGCGAGCAGGTCGTCGGCGGTGGCGGTCTGCGCGGAGATGAGTCGTCGGACGCGGGATGCCAGGGGCCCGGCCGGCACGCGCATCTCGACCCGCGGCGCCGTGTCGGGGCTGGCGAGGTCCTCGGGCGTGACGCCGAGCGCCACCGCGAGGGCTTCCAGATCGTTGGTGTTGTACGGCAGCGACAGGCCGGCGCGCGACTGGTAGTAGCTCTTCGTCATTCCGGCGCGGCTGAGCAGCTCGCCGACGGTGAGCCCCTTGGCCCTCCGCAGGCGATCCACGTTCGCCACCACTCGACGGGAGTACCGGGAGGGTGGTCCGACTGCGCCGCGACCCACAGTCCGATCGTAGACGACCCTCCGTTTCACCTACGGTCGTATTTACAATCACCCCTCGGGTGCTAATTACGACACGCTGTGCTTGTATGGATCAGACCGCGCGCGGGGCGGACGTGGGGGAACACCTGCGCGCGAGCGATCGGGAGAGGCTTCCCGATCCGGTCGGTGACGGGCGCGGCACCATTGGGGGGTGCCGCGCCCGATCACTTCCGCCTGCCCCCGCGTGCGTCAGGCGATGCGCCGCTCCCCCGGCCGGATCACCCGCCACCACCGGTAGCCGTACCCGTCGAGCGACACGTCGAATCCGGATCCGTCGAGCGTCTCCGCCCCCGCCGCATCGTCGAGCAGGTTCACCACACGCCATTGCTCGGCATCCGCCCCCTCGATCTCGAGGCGGAACGTGCGCCCGTCGGGTGCGAAGTTGTGCGCCGCGACGAACAGGCCCAGCTCACTGGTGAGCGAGTGCGCGAGCACGCAGCTGTGGGGTTGATCCAGGATGCCGAACTCCCCCCATCCGATCTCGGGCGAGGCGCGGTAGTGACGCACGAGGTTCTGCACGAATCTGAGCATCGAGTCAGGATCGTGACGCTGCTGGGCGACGTTGACGTGCTGCGGCCCGAACCCGCCCGGAACGATGTCGGCGATGAGGTCGTCGGCCGTCGAGAAGCCGGCGTCGGGGGCGCCCGTCCATTGCATGGGCGTGCGGACGGCGGCGCGACTGCCCTCGATCTCGGGGTTCTCTCCCATGCCGATCTCCTCGCCGTAGTACAGCACGGGCGCTCCCGGCAGCGAGAACATGAGGCTGTAGACCATGCGGATGCGGCGCGGATCGCCCTCGAGCATCGCCGGCAGCCGCCGCGTGATCCCCCGCCCGTGGATGCGCTGCCCCGGCTCCGGGGCGAAGGCGGTGAAGACCTCTTCGCGCTCGGCCTCCGACAGCTGATCGAGGGTGAGTTCGTCGTGGTTGCGCACGAAGTTGCCCCACTGGTTTCCCCGGGCGATCTCGGGCCGCGACTCCAGCGCCTCCCGCAGCGGCGCGGCGTCCTGACGCGCGAGGGCGAGGTAGAGCCGCTGATTGGCGACGAAGTCGAACTGCATCGTCAGCTCGTCGCCGTCGGCGTCGCCGAAGAAGCGCAGCTGCTCGTCGTAGGGGAGGTTGACCTCGCCGAGCATCATGGCGTGACCGCTGCGGCGCGAGACGTAGCCCCGCAGCGCGCGGAGGAAGTCGTGCTCGGGGCCCTCGTCGCCGTCGATGAGGTGGGGCACGGCATCCACGCGGAAGCCGTCGATGCCGAGCTCGAGCCAGAAGCCGATGACCTTGGCGATCTCCTCGCGCACCTCCGGATGGTCGGTGGCGAGGTCGGGCTGGTGCCGGTAGAACGAGTGCTTGTAGTACTGCCCGGCGGTGTCGTCGAAGAACCACACCCCGTCCTCGACGTCGGGGAACATGCTCGCCGGAGCGTCGTCGGGCACCTCGTCGCGCCACTGGTAGAAGTGGCGGTAGCGGCTGTCGGGGCTCTGCCGCGCCTGCTGGAACCACGGATGCCGGTCGGAGGTGTGGTTCACGACGAGGTCGACGATCACCCGCATGCCGCGGTCGTGGGCGGTGCGCAGCACCTCGACCATGTCGCCGGGCGAGCCGTACCGCGCATCGACGCCGTAGTAGTCCTCGATGTCGTAGCCGTTGTCGCGCTGCGGCGAGGGGTAGAACGGCGCGAGCCACAGGCACGTCACCCCGAGTTCGGCGAGGTGGTCGAGCCGCTGCGCGAGGCCGCGCAGGTCGCCCACGCCGTCGCCGTCGGCATCCAGATAGGTCTTGACGTCGAGGTTGTAGAAGACGGCGGTCTTCCACCACAGGTCGCTGGTGTCGGTGAGCCTCACGACGTCACCTCCGTCCGAGCGGCGGTGCGGCGTTCGGAGCGCGGGAAGGTCGTCATCGGAGCCCTCTTCTCGGGAGCGGTGGCGTTCTCTGACTGCCTTTCCTATCGCGCCCGCCCGATCGTGGACGGGCTCTTGCCCCGGCCCGGCCATTGTGCGTCGACGCGTCCGCGCCATTCCTCGCACCCCGAACACGGGTCCCTGCGCCCGCCGAAGGGACCGGTGGCCGCGTGCCCCGGTGGCTTCGACGAGCTCAGCCGCCTCGCGAGAAGCGGAGGGGTCAGAGCGCGCAGGACTCCCGCTCGACCAGCGACACGTCGATCACCGTCAGCTCGTCGAGACCCAGGCCGGCATCGGGCTGCAGCCGCGCGAACACCCGCTCGGCGGCGAGCGCGCCGATGCGGCGCGGGTCCTGGTCGATCACCGTGACGGAGGGGGTGAGCGTGTCGGCCATGGGGAAGTCGCCGAAGCCGACGAACGGCAGCGGATCGCCGCGCAGCACGTGGGCGAGCGCCATCGACGACCGGGCGTTGGCGGAGAACAGGGCCGTGGGGGGCTCGTCGAGGCCGCGAAGACGCTCGAGAGCGGATGCCGCCGATGCGCGGTCGGAGACCTGCGAGGCGATGAGTCGCTCGTCGACGTCGACGCCCGCATCGCGCAGCGCCCGCCTCCAGCCCTCGACGCGCTTGGTCTCGGTCGAGAGGTGCACCATGTCGCCGACGTAGGCGATGCGGCGGTGCCCGTGCGAGAGCAGGTGGGTGGTGGCCAGGTGCGCGCCGGCTTCATCGTTCTCGGTGAACGTGTCGGTCAGCAGTCCCGCCGGCGCACGGTCGACGAACACGATCGGCGTGTGCCCGCGCCACCGCTCGAGCCATGAGTGGTCGGTGCCGACGGGGGCGATGACCAGTCCCGTGAGCTGGCGACCCAGCAGCGACTCGAGCGCGGGCCTCTCGTCGTCGGGGTTCTCGCCCAGGCTCGTGACGAGGGTCGACAGGCCATGCCGGCGCGCGGTGTCCTCGACCGCGCGGGCGATGGCGGCGAAGAACGGATCGACCACGTCGGGGACGGCGACCCCGATGACCGAGGCGCGTCCGGCGCGGAACGTCGTCGCCAGGGCGTTGGGGACGTAGTTGAGCTCGCGCATCGCGGCCTCGACGAGGGCTCGCGTGTCGGGGAGCACGTGCGGATCGTCGTTGAAGACGCGCGACACGGTCTTCGTGCTCACCCCGGCGCGCTGAGCGACGTCGCGCATCGTGGTCACGAGGCACCTCCGGGGTTCGGGCGAGTGGGGGCTTCGACGTGCCACCCTATCCGCCGGACCGACCGCGCGCCCCGCACGGCGGCACGGACGACGGGCGCCGAACCCCCGCGCGCCGCCGGGGTGGGCGCCGCGCGACCGGCGTCGCGGATCGACCCGAGTGCCCGCCCGGCACGGCGGCATCCGTCTTCCGCGTGCACCCGCGGGGAGCCGGTCCGAGGGGAGTCGGACGCGACCGGACGACGCAACCGGTGCCGGGCGGACGGGCTCATGTCAGCGGCCGTCGACGGCGTCGGCGAGCTCGCGCAGGCGCGGCAGGGCGCGGCCCGAGAGCAGCTCCTCGCGGCGGTCGGCGTCGATCGAGAGGCTGTCCTTCCACAGCGACCGGCCGGCCATCGCGCCCGAGGCGCCGTTGGCGACGGCCGTGCGCACCTGCTCGATGAACGTCTCGTGGTCGACACCGGCCGACAGCACGGCCCACGGCACGCCCTGGGCGGCCTCGGTCACGCGCGCGCTCGCCTCGGCCGAGCCGGGGTACTGCAGCTTGAGGATCTTCGCGCCGCACGCGACGGCGAGGGCGGCTCCGTCGACGACGAGGTCGGCGAACTTCTCCGCGTACTCCTCGTCGCTCTCGCCCTCGAGCTGGTACGTGAGCAGCTCGACGATGAGCAGCAGGCCCTCCTCGTCGCACGCCTTAACCAGGTCGCGGATTTCCTGCGCGACGCGGGAGTCGGCATCCTGCTTGTCGGGACGCGTGTACCAGAGCATCTTGGCCACGTCGGCGCCCTGCTCGCGGATGGAGTGCGGCGTGGTGCCGGGAACGAAGCGCGTGTACTTGAGACCGTCGACCGTCTCGGCACCCGAGGCGTCGAGACCGACGACGAGCGCGGTGTCACGGGCGAGCACGCCGTCGTCGACGATCTGCGGCAGCGCGACCTCCGGGTCGAGCAGGATCGCCGGCGCATGGTTGGCGAGGTGGCGGACGAGGTCGGCCTTCACCTCGGCGAGCTCCTCGCGCGAGATCCCATCGGAGCCGTTGGGGGCGTCCTTGATGGCGGCCTTCATGCCGTTGCGCTGGTCGGCGGCGACGATGAGCATGTGACCGTCGGGCGTGCTGATCGACTGCAGCGCGCGGCGCTCGATCGTGGTGAGTGCGTTCATGATCTCTCTTCTCTGGGGTTCTCGCGCGCGGGTGGGCGCGGGTGGTCTGTTCAGGAGGGGACGGATGCCGAGACGAGGCGCCGCGCCATGTCGGCGGCTCCCCACGCGACGTCCTGCTCGCGGGTGGACAGGGACGGATCGGGGAGCACCTCGGCGCGGGCGCGACGGACGGACGCCATGCCCGCCCACCCGCCGGTGAGGGTGGAGTGGGTGGCGGGAGCCACCTCGCGGTCCATCGCCGCGATGAGCGCGGCGACCTCGTCGTTGCTGTGCCGCAGCACCGCGCCGAAGATCTCGGCGGGGCTCGCCTCCGTGTGCAGCGTCAGCCGCAGCACGCCGTCGTCGTTGCGGGCGCCGGTGACCTCGATCGCCCCGGCCGGCAGCTCGCCCTCGTACGGGAGCGCCATGACCGCGTCGTCGAGCGCATCACGGCCCGCGCGGTCGCTGACCCCGGCGGCGTGCAGCGCGCGGCGCAGCAGGAGACCGGTCTTCACCCCGGCGACGAGCACGTGCTTGCCCGGGACGACGTGGCGGACCTCGTTGATGAGCGCGTCGGCCAGTCGTCGGCGCGCCGCGAAGCCGAGAGGCGCATCGAGCACCCTCAGCAGCACCTCGGCCGTGCCGAGCGAGACGTGGTAGCCGTCGGCATCCAGGGTGCCGTTGGCTTGAGCGGCGACGAGGTGGTCGTGCCCGGCGACGGTGAGCGCGGCCCCCGCGACGCGGGGTCCGAAGGCGGCGGATGCCGTGCCCCAGGCCGTCCCGCCTCCCCGCAACGGCGGCAGCAGCGCGTCGTCGACGCCGAGCGCCTCGAGCATCGCCGGCCAGGCGGCGCCGGAATCCTGGTCGATGAGGCCGGTGCGCGAGGCGAGCGAGAGCTCGAGAGCCACGTCTCCGCCGAGGGCGGCGACGACGAACTCGGGCAGGTCGAGCCAGCGCAGGCCCGTGAGGTCGGTGCCCTGGTCGCGCAGCCATGCGAGCTTCGCGACGCTCACCTGGGCGCCGAGCGGCAGGCCGGTGCGGCCGGCGAACTCGTCGCGCACCTCGGCGGGGAGGGCGGCGATCTGCTCCCACCCGCGCGGGTCGAACCACGCGAAGCCGGGTGCTGCGGCTCGACCGTCGACGTCGATCAGGATGCCGGTCTCGCCCATTCCCGCCACGGCCAGGGACGTCAGCGCAACGGAAGTGACAGGGGCGAGCTCGGCGTCGACGAGATCGATGAGCGCGCGGACGGATGACCGCAGGTCGTCCGCGTCGATGTCGGTCGTGCCGCCCGGGCCGACCCGCCACGGGGTGGGCACCTGGGCCCCCGCGATCTCGGTGCCGGCGTCGTCGACGACGAGCATCTTGATGCCCGTGCTGCCCAGGTCGATGCCGCCGTGGAGGCGCGACTGCTCGGCATCCATGTCACCGGTGTCTTGCATGAGCGGCCGTCCTCTCCGGAACTTCTTCGAGTCCCGGAATGACGAGCATGACACCGGTGACTTGCTACGTCTATGGTGGAGGTATGCCGTCGTCGTGTCAAATACCCGAATCGCTCGCCGTCCTCGTCGCCGGTCCCGCCGGCAGCGGCAAGAGCACGCTCGGACGCGCCCTCGCCACCGCGCTGCGCGCACCCCTCGTCGACCTCGACAGCGTGACCACCCCGCTGCTCGACGCCCTTCCCGCCGACGCCCTCGGCGGACACTGGCTCGCCTCCCCGCACGCCGGGGCCATCCGCGCCGGTCGCTACGCGGCACTGCGCGCAACGGCCGCCGATGCCCTCTCCACGTCGGGCCGCGTGGTCGTCGTCGCCCCCTTCACCGCGGAGCTCGCGGGCGGGGACGACTGGACGGCGCTGCGCGAGGCACTGCTGCCCCTCGAGCCCGTCGTCATCCATGTCGACGGGGACCCGGCGATCCTGGCGTCCCGCCGCGCCGCGCGGGGCGTCTCCCGCGACGCGCACCGCGTGGACGCCACGCCGGTCGCACCCGCCGTCCCGGTGATCGCCGTCGACGCCGAGCTCACCACCGGGCAGCAGCTCGCCCGCGTCCTGCCCGCGCTCGGCATCCGCCGCCCCCTCGACGCGGGAGCCGCGATCTTCGCGCGCGAGTTCGACGCCGTGCTGTTCGACCTCGACGGAACCCTCGTCGACTCCACGGCATCCGTCGCCCGGTCCTGGCGGCGCTTCGCCGAGCACTTCGACGTGTCGATGGAGGCCCTGCACGCCAACCACGGTCAGCCCGCGCGCACGCTCGTGAGCCTGCTGCTGCCCGCCGAGCGGCATGCCGAGGCGCTCGCGCACGTCACCGACCTCGAGGTGGCGGATGCCGTGGGTCTCGCCCCCATCCGCGGCGCCGCCGACTTCTTCGCCGCCGTACCGGCCGACCGCCGCGCCATCGTGACCTCGGGGTCCGTGCCCATCGCCACGGCCCGCCTGGCCGCGGCCGGGTTCGCCCACCCCGACGTGTTCGTCACGGTCGACGACGTCGTCAACGGCAAGCCCGACCCCGAACCCTTCCTTCTCGCGGCCGAGCGTCTCGGCGTCGACCCTTCGCGCTGCCTCGTCGTCGAGGACGCCCCGGCCGGCATCGCCGCGGCCCGCGCGGCCGGCTGCGCCGTGATGGCGCTGACCGGCACGACCGCCGACGAGGAGTTGGGCGCCGATCTGGTGGTGGACGGACTGGATGCCGTTCGGCTCGAGGTCACGGCATCCGGGGCACTGCGGTTGCGGGGCTCCGTCGGCTGACCATCCGCGACCGGGATGCGGAGGATCCACCTCCCCGGAGGCGGGCGGCCCCGCGGGGCGATGATGGAGGGGATGACCCTCTCAAGCAGCCCTGTCCTCCTCACCCGCATCACGCCGGCGATGGCACGACGGATCGTCGCGCGTGACGAGGAACCCGGAGACGACTGGCATCCGGACTATCCGTTCGTCGACGAGCTCGACCCGCTCGAAGCCCTCGCGGCGTCCGAGTCGAGCGCGTCACCGTTCACGATGTGCGCCATCCGTGAGCCGGCGACGCGGCTCGCCGTCGGCGGCCTCGGCTTCTTCGGCCCACCCGACGCGAGCGGAACCGTCGAATTCGGCTACGGCCTCATCCCCGCGGCACGAGGACGGGGGCTCGCGAGTGCCGCCGTCACCCTCGCCCTCGCGCACGCCCAGCACTGGGGCGCCCGCCGGGCGGTCGCCGACACCGAGACCGACAACGGCGCCTCGCGCCGCGTGCTGCAGAAGGCCGGGCTCCACGAGACCGGGCGACGCGGCACCCTCGTGCTCTTCGCCCGCGACCTCCTCTGAAGGCGCGGGCGAGACGAGAGCCCGAGCGACGACGAAAGCCCGGACCGTTCGGTCCGGGCCGTCGTCGCCCACGGCCGGTGGACCGCGGCGCGAACGCTCGCTCAGCCGATGGGCGTCGGCATCCGCTCGACGTCGTAGCGGACGACGCTCGACTCCCCGGTGCTCTCGTCGAGCAGCTCGACCTCCCAGCGGTCGCTGAACTGGTCGACGCCCGCGACCATCGGGATCGTTCCCGAGATGAGGGCGACGCCCTCCTGGCGCTCGCCCCGCTCGGCCAGAACGTCGAGCCAGTACTGCGGCGAGAGCAGCTCGCCGACGCGGCCGTCCTGGATGAGTGCGCGCTCGGCGCCCACCCACGCCCGGAGGCGCAGGTCGTCGGCGCGATCGGCCAGAGACGACAGACGCCAGGCCCGGCGACCGAGCATGTCGGGACCGGCGTTCTTGCTCCAGGCGACGCCGTGCACCTCGAGGGCCCGATCGGTGTGGTCGCAGGCGACGGTGAGCAGCACGTCGTCCTCGCCGGGGCCGATGACGACGATGCCCCACTCGGCCTCGCCGGACGTGCGCTCGTGCTGCGCCTCGACCCGGTCGCCCTGCCGGGCCAGATACGACGAGACGGGGTACAGCGAGGGGGTGGTGGTGGGCGCCGGGACTCCCAGCTCGGCCAGTTCGTCGATGTGGTGCTTCACGGCCGCCTGGTCGCGACCGGCGTAGCCGGCGTTGTACATGTGCGTCACGTCGACGGAGACGAGGGTGCCCTCGCCGATGATCTCGAATTCCAGAGCGGTCACGTCGCCTCTTCCCATTGTTACGACGCGGGAAAATTTCCCCGTATCGGTTGCGTATACGTTTTGTATACAGGAAGTATGAGGGAAACGAAAACGCGGCGGTCCTCCTCGCCGACACCAGATGGGACTCTCATGACGAACGTTCGAAACGCTGTACCGGGCGGCCGGGAGCGCACGCGCTCGCTCGCCAAGGCGTACACCGCCAGCCTCACCGGCACCGCCCTGGAGTGGTACGACTTCGCCGTCTACTCCGCTGCCGCCGCCGTCGTGTTCCCGGCGCTGTTCTTCCCCGAGAACGACCCGCTCACGGGCGCGCTGCTGGCGTTCTCCACCTACGCCGTGGGGTACCTGTCGCGCCCGGTCGGCGGCATCGTGTTCGGCCGCCTCGGCGACAAGATCGGCCGCAAGAGGGTCCTCGTCATCACCCTCCTCCTGGTGGGCATCGCGACCTTCCTCATCGGCGTCCTTCCCACCTACGGCGCCATCGGCCCGCTCGCGGCCGTCATCCTCGTGCTGCTGCGCTTCGCCCAGGGCGTCGGCGTCGGCGGCGAATGGGGCGGGGCCGTCCTCCTCTCGAGCGAGTTCGGAACTCCGCGGCGCCGCGGCTTCTGGGCCTCCGCCGCCCAGGTCGGCCCGCCCGCCGGAAACCTGCTGGCCAACGGCGTGCTCGCCGTCCTGACCCTCGCCCTCTCCGACGAGCAGTTCCTCGCGTGGGGATGGCGCGTCGCCTTCCTCCTGTCCGCGGTGCTCGTCGCCTTCGGCCTGTGGATCCGCCTCGCCCTGGAGGACACCCCGATCTTCCGCGCCATCGAGCAGTCCGGCGACCGACCCGAGGCCCCCATCAAGGACGTGTTCCGCCTCGAGGGCCGCGGACTCCTCGCCGCCATCCTGTGCCGCCTCGCACCCGACATCCTGTACGCGATGTTCACCGTCTTCACCCTCACCTACGGACTCACGCAGCTCGGCATGGAGCGCTCGCAGGTGCTCACGGCCACCCTGATCGGCTCCGCCTTCCAGCTGGCGCTCATCCCCCTCGCCGGGTGGATCAGCGACATGGTCAACCGCCGTCTGCTGTACGCGATCGCCGCCGTGGCGGCCGCAGGATGGCCGTTCGTGTTCTTCCTCATGATCGGCGGCGGCTCCCAGCCGCTGTTCATCCTGGGCGTCGTCGTCGGTCTCGCCATCCACTCGTTCATGTACGGACCGCAGGCCGCCTTCATCACCGAGCAGTTCAGCCCGCGCCTGCGCTACACCGGATCGTCCCTCGCCTACACGATCGCCGGCGTCTTCGGCGGCGCTCTGGCTCCCGTGATCTTCACGGCGCTGCTCAGCGCGACCGGCAGCTGGGTCGCCCCGGCGATCTACCTCGGCGTCGCGGCCGTGCTCACCATCGTCGGACTGCTGCTCGGCCGCAACCCGCAGCACGCCGAAGACGAGGAGTACCTCGACGTGCTGACCGGAGCACGGGCCACGTCGTGACGACCGACGGCATCCGGTCCCCTCGGTCGGAGCGCTGCCCGCGCCCCGGCCGAGGGCCGCGCCTCACGCCCCGGTCAGGATCGTCCGGAGCGTGATGCTCAGGTGGTCGTCGATGGCCTTCTCGGCGGCCGCCTGATCTCCCGCGCGCAGGGCCTCGACGATCGCGCCGTGCTCGTGCGTCACGGCGTTCCACCGCGAGGGGCCGATGCTCAGCGCGGAGATCCCGACCCGCACCTGCTTCTCGCGCAGAGCCGCGTAGTTGCGCGAGATCAGCGCGTTGCCGGCGGCGTCGACCAGGGTCTGGTGGAACTCCCGGTCGAGCTCGATGCACTCGCGGGCCTGCTCGAAGGTCAGGCGGTCGAGTCCCGCGGTCACCGCGTCCTGACGTCGCATGACCTCGGTGAGTGCGTCGTGCGGCGAGAGCCGCTGGGCCAGGGCGCGCTGGACGGCGAACCGCTCGATCAGCCCGCGCATCTCCATCAGCTCGGCCGTCTCGCGCGGGGTGAGCGCGGCGACGCGGGCTCCGCGGCGGGGCTCGAGGTCGACCAGGCCCTCCGACGCCAGAATCAGCAGCGCTTCGCGCACCGGGGTGCGCGAGACCCCCACGGCGTCGGCCACGTCCTGCTCGTTGATGAAGCCCCCCTCGACCTGCGGGTCGGTCAGCAGCGAGCGGAGGTGTCCGAGAGCACGGTCTCGGCCCGAGGGGGGCGCGACAGAAGGCATACGACAGGTATACAACACGGGGATACCCGTACGAAGGAGACTCACATGCGCATCGCCCTGGCTCAGGTCGTCGCCGGTTCCGACCCCCTCGAGAACCTCTCGATCATCGCCCGCGAGGCCGCGCGCGCCGCCGAGGACGGCGCCGCACTCGTCGTCTTCCCCGAGGCGGTGATGTGCCGCTTCGCCGGCCCCGACCTCGCCGAGGTCGCGCAGCCGCTCGACGGCGCGTGGGCCAACGAGGTGCGCCGCGTCGCCCGCGAGGCGGGTGTGACGATCGTCGTCGGCATGTTCACCCCGGCCGACACCCCCGGGCGGGTGCGCAACACGCTCCTCGTCGCCGGGGCGGCCGAGACCGCCTACGACAAGATCCACCTCTACGACGCGTTCGGCTATCGCGAATCGGATGCCGTCGAACCCGGCCTGCAGCCCGTGCTCTTCGATCTGGACGGCGTCCGCATCGGACTGGCCACCTGCTACGACGTCCGCTTCCCCGCCCTGTTCCGCGCTCTGGCCGACGACGGCGCCCACCTCGTGCTGGTGGCCGCCTCCTGGGGGTCGGGACCCGGCAAGCGCGAGCACTGGGAACTGCTCACCCGTGCCCGCGCCCTCGACACGACGACCGTGGTGGTCGCGGTCGGCCAGGCCGACCCCCGCACCACCGGACGCGACGACGGCGTCGGAGCGCCCACCGGCATCGGCTACAGCGCGGTGGTCGCCGCCGACGGTGCGGACCTGGTCCGCCTCGGCGAGGCCCCGCAGACGCGGGTCGTCGACGTGTCCGAGGCCCTGTCCGCGGTCGCCGAGGTGCGCGCGAAGATCCCGGTCCTCGCCAACGCCCGGCGGTTCTGACCCGGGCACGCATCCCCGCCCGCCGGAGCGCGCCTCCCGCCGCCGCTCCCGCGGTGCAGCCGGGCGCCCCGCGCCACGACGCGGCCCCTCAGCCGAGGGGTCGCGTCGCCTCCTCCAACAGCTCCAGCACGTGCACGTACGACTCCCCCGTCGCCTTCGTCATCCCGAGCTCGCAGGTGCGGTTGCACGACGCGAAGGCATCAGCGCCGAACCCGGCGACCTCGCCCGCCTCAGGGGCGGTCGCCGCCTCGGTCAGCTCGGGGTGCAGCATCCCCCGGTCGCCCGCGTACGCGCAGCATCCCCATGCGTCCGGCACGCGCACCTCCGACGCCACGGCCGCCCCCACCGCCCGCAGCGCCGGATCGATCCCCAACTGCGTCGACGAGCAGGTCGGATGCAGGGCCAGCAGCTGCGCCACCGGCGTCGGCGTGAGACGCGGAAGAAGAGTGGATGCCGCGAAGGCCACGGCATCCACGACCTCCACGCCCTCGTCGCGCAGGGTCGCGGCGAAGCCCTCGGTGCAGCTGGACGCGTCGCAGAGGACCGGGAGGGCCCCGTCGCGCGACGCCGCGCGCACCGCGGCGCGCACGCGGGAGGTCATCGTGGCGTGTCCCTTCGCGTAGCCCTTCGACGACCACGGCGTCCCGCAGCAGAGCGCGTCGATGCCGTCCGGCACGACGGCTGAGACCCCCGCACGTTCCAGCAGGCGGGTGAACGCCGCGGTCGCACCGATGCCCTCGGCGGGCCCGAACATGCTGCCCACGCACGCGGGGAGGAACACCGCGACCGGCTCCACTCCGGGAGCCCCGACGACGGTCCCGAGCGATCGACGAGACGCCCCACCCGCGGGCAGCTCCGCCGCGTACCGGGGCACCGTGTCGGTGCCGAGCACCGCGCGAGCGGCATCCGTCACCGCGCGCACGGCGGGAGTGGGGAGGGCCGATGCGACGCTCAACGCGGCGGCCCCCGCCCGTGTCACCGCACCCCACCCGGTCGCCGCGGCGGACCAGCCCGCAGCGAGCACCGGGTTCGCCTCATCGCGGCGGAAGCGCTTCATGAGCGCCCCGGTGTTGATCTGCACGGGGCACGCCGTCTGGCACATGCCGTCGACGGCGCAGGTCTGCACGCCGTCGTAGTCGTAGTCCTTCTCGAGCTCCGCGACGAGGGCGCCGTCGCCGCGTTCGCGGGCGGCGGTCGAGGCGCGCCGAACGACGATGCGCTGGCGGGGGGTCAGCGTCAGCGACCGACTCGGACACACCGGCTCGCAGTACCCGCATTCGACGCACCGGTCGGCCTCGGGCTCGATCGACACCGGGGTCTTGAGGTTCCGCATGTGCGCGGCCGGGTCGTCGTCGATGATGACGCCCGGATTCAGGATGCCGCCCGGGTCGAGCAGCCGCTTCAGTCGCACCATCACGTCGTACAGTTCGTCGCCGTACTGCCGCCGCACGTACGGCGCCATGGCGCGGCCCGTGCCGTGCTCGGCCTTGAGATTCCCGCCGGCGTCGAGGACGAGGTCGACCATCGCGTCGGTGAAACCCTCGAAGCGCCCGAGTGCCTGCGCGCCCTCGAAGCGGTCGGTGAGCATGAAGTGGATGTTGCCGTCCTTGGCGTGGCCGAAGATCACACTGTCGCGATAACCGAAGCGTTCGAACAGCTCCTGCAGACCCTCGCACGTATCGGCGAGGCGCTCGACCGGCACCACGACGTCCTCGAGCAGTGCGGTCGTGCCGCTCGGCCGGGCACCCGCGACCGAGGCGTAGAGGCCCTTGCGGAACGTCCACGCGGCGGCGCGCTGCGCCGGGTCGCTCGAGAACACCGTGTGCTCGAGCAGCGGTTGCTGCCCGAGCACACGGGCGCCGGCGGCGGCGAGATCGTGCAGCGCGGGGGCGTCGTCGGCGTGGTACTCGACGAGCAGCGCCGCCTGCGTCGTGGCCTCGAAGCCGTGGATGGCGGCGGGCGTGCCGGCCAGACGCTGTCCGACGCGCAGGGAGGTGGCATCCATCAGCTCGAGCGTCGCCGCGCCGGTGGCCACCAGAGCCGGGAGCGAGCGGGTGGCCGCGTCGAGGGTCGGGAAGACGGCGAGGGTGGTCGCGATCGCCGAACGGATCGGCACCGTGCGGAAGGTCGCCTCCGCGACGAAGGCGAGCGTCCCCTCCGACCCGACGACGAGGTGCGCGAGCAGCGCCGCGGGGCTGTCGAAGTCGAGGAACGCGTTCAGGGCGTAGCCCATCGTGTTCTTCATCGCGAACTGCCGCTCGATGAGGGAGACGCTCGCGGGGTCCCCCACGACGCGCTCGCGCAGCCGCAGCAGTCCCTCGACGAGGGCGGGCTCGCGCTCGTGCAGCAGCCGGTCGGCATCCGGGTCGGCCGTGTCGACGACGGTCCCGGATGCCAGCACCAGCACGAGCGATTCGAGGGTGCGGTACGAGTTCTCCACCGTGCCGCACGCCATGCCGCTGGAGTTGTTCGCCACGACACCGCCGATCGTGCACGCGGCCTCGCTCGCGGGGTCGGGGCCGAGGCGATGCCCGTGGCGCGCGAGCCGCGCGTTGACCTGCCGCACCGTGGCGCCCGGTTGCGTGCGCACGCGGCGTCCGCCGTCGAGCACGTCGATGCGTCCGAACCCCTGGCGCACGTCGACGAGCAGTCCCGCCCCCGACGACTGGCCCGACAGGCTCGTGCCGCCCGAGCGGAAGGTCACCGGGGTGCGCGAGGAGGAGGCGGCGCGCAGGATCGCGCCGACCTCCGCGGCGTCGGCCGCGACGACCACGGCATCCGGAGTGAGCAGGTAGTGCGACGCATCGTTCGCGTAGGCGACGCGGTCGATCGCGCGCGTGCGGATGCGGGAGGAATCGGCGACGGCCGCGGCGACCTCCGGGGCGAGCGGGGTCATGCCTCCCCCTCGGGACTGAGCGCCCGTGTCAGATCCGGTTCGGTCTCCACGAGAGCCCGGATGCCGTGCGGCGGTCCCGCGACCAGCGTCGAGGCGTGCGCGACGGCGTGCGCTCCCCACTCGGCGGCCGACGCCGCGGCGAGGACGAGGGCATCCGCTCCGACTGCGACGGCCGCGGGTTCGCGGGTCACGCCGAGGAGGTAACCGGCGAGGGCGGCGTCTCCCGCCCCGGCGGTGTTGGCGACGAAGGGGGCGTCGGCCCGCGCGAACACCGCGCGCTCCGCCGTCACGGCGACGAGGCCGTCGGCGCCGAGGCTCGCGAGCACCGTGCCCACGCCCCGCTCGACGATCTCGCGCGCGGCGGAGACGACGTCGCCGAGGCTCGTGAGGGGGCGACCGACCGCGGCCGCCAGCTCGTCGACGTTGGGGGTCAGCAGGTCGATGCCGGCGGGGTCGGCGAGCAGTGCGTCGAGAGCCGTTCCGCTGGTGTCGACGGCGACGCGCGCGCCGTGCTCCCAGGCCACCGCGCGGACCGCGTCGAGATCGACCGGCGCGCCGGCGCCCGCGAGGTCGGGGAGGCTCCCCGAGATCACGAGCCACGGCTCCGTGCGCGCGGCGAGCTCCGCGCGCAGCGTCGCGACGGTGGCATCCCATGCCTCCGGTGACAGCGGCGGGGTGGGGGCGTTCACCTTGGTGGTGGCACCGTCGGCGTCGATGATCGAGGTGTTCACACGGGTCGCCCCGGGCACCTCGACGATCCGCAGCAGCGGAGCGGTGAGTCCGCAGCGCGCGAAACGCACGTCGTCGGCGCCCAGCACGACCACCGCCGCGGTGTCGGCACCCCCGGCGGCGAGGGCGGCCGAGACGTTCACGCCCTTGCCGCTCACCTCGCGCGTGTAGCTCTCGGCGCGCGTGAACGCTCCGCGCCGCAGCGCGCCGACGCGGTACGTGGCGTCGATCGCCCCGGCGGCGGTGAGGGTGACGACCCCGGTCACGCGCGGACCTCCGTCGCGACCCGGCCGATGACGACGTCGAGCAGACGGTGCACCTCGGCCGCGACCGCGGAGCGCCCGGGGGCGAGCCAGCGGCGCGGGTCGATGGCATCCGGATCCCGATCGAGCTCGGCGCGCACGGCCGCCGTGAGCACGGTGTTCAGGTGCGTGCCGATGTTGATCTTGCGCATGCCCGCGCGCACGGCGCCGTCGATCCCGGCGTCGGCGACTCCGCTGGAGCCGTGCAGCACGAGGGGCACGGACACGGCCGCGGCGAGCTCGGCGATGAGCGTTTCGTCGAGCCGGGCGCTGCGCTCGCGCATGGCATGCTCGCTGCCCACGGCGACGGCGAGGGCGTCGACGCCCGTGGCCTCGACGAAGCGCACCGCCTCGGCGACGTCGGTGCGCACGCCCGGCGTGTGGGCGCCCTTGCCGCCGATCTCCCCCAGCTCGGCTTCGATCCAGGCTCCCGCGTCGTGGACGCGGGCGGCGACGGCGGCGGTGCGCTCGAGGTTCTCGGCATCCGTCAGGTGGGCGGCGTCGAACATCACCGAGCGGATGCCGACGGCCAGCGCCTCGTCGACGAGCGGCTCGTCGGTCGCGTGGTCGAGGTGCACCACGACGTCGACGTGCGCGGCGTCGGCCAGGCGCAACGCGGCGCCGGCGGCCGGGGCGAGACCCCCGTGGAACGCGATGGCGTTCTGCGACAGCTGGAGGATCACACCGGTGCCGGCCGCCTCGGCGCCGGTGACGATGGCCTCGGCGACCTCGAGGGTGATGAAGTTGAAGGCCCCGACCGCGCGGTGCGCGGCGAGGAGGGCGGGCATGTCTGCCAGGGGCACGTCGGTGTCTTTCTCGTCGGGTACGGCCCCGTGACGAGTACGCCGCGCGGGCGCATCCCCGGGGTGGGGCCGTGTCTGTCTCACCGGGGCGCGGGGCGCGTCCGGGTTCGGGGCGTGTTTCGTCGTTCGGGGCGTGAGGTTTTCGCCCCACGGCGCGGAACCCGCCCCGAACCGGGAAGGGAAGGGGGGTGGATGCCGGGACCTCGCGTGTGCGGGGTCCCGGCATCCGGGTGTCAGCAGGACGACTTGTAGACCGCGTCCTTGCCCTCGCCGTTGATGTTGTCCTTGGTGAGGATGGTGAAGCCGGTCTGGATCTTCTCCTCGGTGGACTCGCCCTTCAGTGCGGCGATGGCCTGCTTGACGCCGTCGGAGCCGATGGTGGCGGGCTCCTGCGCGACGAGCGCCTGCACCGTGCCGGCCTGCAGGGCCTTGACCTGGGCGGGGCCCGCGTCGAAGCCGACGATCGTCACGGCGCCCTGCTTGCCCGCCTGTTGCACACCGGTGGCCGAGCCCTCGGCGGCGAACAGGTTGGCGGCGAAGATGCCGACGATGTCGGGGTCCTTCTGCAGCGCGGCGGTGACGATCTCGGCCGCGGTCGAGGGCTCGTTGTGCGAGTACTGCACGCCGACGGATTCGAACTTCGAGTCCTCGGCGACGGCGTCTTCGAAGCCCTTCGCGCGGGCGTCGGTGGTGGAGATGCCGGGATCGACCGACACGACGAGCACCTTGCCGCCGTTGGGGTTGGCATCCTGGATCGCCTTGAACGCGGCAGCCCCGCCGCCTTCGTTGTCGGAGGAGATCTGCGACACGGCTCCCGAGGGGTCCTCGAGCGTCGTGTCGACGAGCACGACCTTGATGCCCGCGGCCTCCGCCGCCGCGATGGGTGCCTGCATGGCCGACACGTCGGTCGGCGCGATCAGCAGCGCGTCGGGCTTGGAGGCGACCACGGCGTCGACGATCGGCTTCTGCAGGGTCGGGTCGAACTTCTCCGGGCCCTGAGTGGTGACGGTAGCGCCTTCTTTGGCGGCTTCGTCCTGGATGCCGCACTGCATGGAGATGTAGAACTCATCTCCCGCGACGCCCTGCACGAACGCGATCTTGTAGCCGCCGTCGGAGCCGCCCGAGGCGGATCCCGACGACGAGCCGCCGGAGCACCCGGCGAGGACGAGGGTGGCTGCGGCGCCGAGGGTGGCGAACGCGAGAACCTTCTTGTTCCACTGCATTGTGATGACCGTTCTCTCTTGGGGGTGTCGGATGCCGGGCCTCAGCCGCGGCGTCCTCCGCTGACGAACTTCCGCCAGAGGCTCTGGGTGTTGCCGCGGGTCGCGGCGGTGCGGCGCACCTGGTCGACGTAGACGGCGGTGATGAGCACCGCGCCGACGGCGACCTGCTGCCAGAAGGGCTGCACGCCGGTGATGACGAAGCCGTTCTGCAGCACGGCCGGGATGAAGAGGCCGACCACCGTCCCGAAGATCGTGCCGACGCCGCCGAAGAGCGACGTGCCGCCGATGACCACGGCCGCGATGACGTTGAGGTTGGTCTGCGACTGCCCCGCGATCGCAGTGGTCGAGAACTGCGACAGGGCCAGGATGCCGGCGAGCCCGGCGAGCGCCCCCGACAGCGTGTAGACCGAGATGAGGTGGCGGTCGACCTTGACGCCGACGCGACGGGCGGCGAGTTCGCTCGAGCCGACGGCGTAGGTGTAGAGGCCGAATTTGGTGAAGTGCAGCACCACGGCGCCGATCACGACGACCACGAGGGCGATGACGCTGATGATCGGCAGCGACCCGAAGACGTTGCCGTAGCCGATCGACACCGTCAGCACGGTCGGCACATCGCGGATGTCGACACCGCCGGTGAGGATCTGCGCGAGACCGAGGGCCATGCCCAGGGAACCCAGGGTGACGATGAGCGGCGGGATCTTCGCCTTGGCGATGAGGAACCCGTTCAGCAGCCCCCAGCACACGCCGCTGAGGATGGACACGAGGATGCCGATGGTGGCCACTCCCCAGCCCTCGCCGCCGAGCGCCCGCATCGTCAGGGCCGAGACGACGCCCGAGAACACCAGGACCGAGCCGATCGAGAGGTCGATGCCCGAGGTGATGATGATGTACGTCATGCCGACGCCGAGCACCGCGAGGATCGAGGCGTTCTGGATGATCAGGCGGAAATTCGACCACTGTGCGAACGAGTCCGGCGCGAGCGCGCTGAAGATCAGCACGATGACGATGAGGATGAGCAGGATCTGGAAGGCCTGCGCCTTCAGCAGTCCGACGAAGAAGTTCGGCTTGGTGTCTTCGAACGTGCCGATGGCCACCGTCTCGGTGGGAGGGGTCGTGGTGCTCACTTCTGGTCGTCCTTCGTGACGGCGCCGGTCATGAGCCCGACGAGTTCTTCCATGGAGGTGTCCTTCGCGGAGACGTTGGCGACGCGCGTGCCCAGACGCAGCACCTGCACGCGGTCGCACACCTCCATGACGTGCGGCATGGAGTGCGAGATGAGCACGACGGCGATGCCCTTGTCGCGCACACGGCGGATCGTCTCGAGCACGTTCTTCGTCTGACGCACGCCGAGGGCTGCCGTCGGTTCGTCGAGGAAGACGAGGCGACCGGCCCAGTGCACCGCGCGGGCGATCGCGATCGCCTGACGCTGGCCGCCCGACATCTCGCCGACGGGCGAGGTGAGCGAGCGCACCGTGGCGCCGAGCTCGTCGAACGCCGCGCGGGAGGCGACGGCCATCTCCTTGGTCTTCATGAACCCGAGCGCGCCTGCGAGCCCCGGGCGACGGATCTCGCGGCCCAGGTACATGTTCTGCACCGGGTCGAGATGCGGGGCGAGCGCGAGGTCCTGGTAGACCGTCTCGATGCCGAGCGACGAGGCGACCTGGGGGTTCGACATCTCGATCGGCTTGCCGTCGAAGAGGATCTCTCCCTCGTCGATGGCGAGGTTGCCCGACAGGGCCTTCACGAGCGTCGACTTCCCCGCGCCGTTGTCACCGATGAGGGCGGTGACCTCGCCGGGGTAGACCTCGAAGTCGACATTGCTGAGGGCGCGGACATGACCGAACTGACGCGACAGACCGCGTGCCTGGAGCACGGGGACCGCCGTGGTGACTGACGACATCGTCAGCTCCTTTCCGTGGTGAGAAGAGGGGAGGAGAGGAACGTCTCGGCGACGTCCTCGAAAGAGCGGGGGTCGACGGCGAACGCGGCGAAGAGCGCGGCGCCGTACGCGGTGCCCTCGTCGTGGGTGGACACCGTGACCGCGGGCAGCAGCGCCGAGCGCGAGCGCACGACGGATGCCATCGACGACCAGCCGCCGGTGAGCACCGTGGACGTGGGCGGGGCCACCTCGCGGTCCATCACGGCCATGCATTCGGCGAGCATGTCGTTGCCGTGGCGCAGCGACGCCGCGAACAGCTCGGCGGGACTGAGCCCGTCGCTCTGCGCGACGATCTTCAGCACGCCGTCGTCGTTGCGGGCGCCCGAGACGGCGAGTCCGGCATCCGAGACGGTGCCGGCGACGGGCAGCCCCATGGTCTCGTCGTCGATGCGCGCCCGGCCCACGGCATCCGTGATCCCGAGCAGCTGCAGCACGCGGCGCATGAGCAGACCCGACTTGGTCCCGGCCAGCAGCACGTACTTGCCGGGGATGACGTGGCGGACGCAGTTGATTCCGGCGCGCGCGAGGCGCTCGCGGGCGTCGAATGCGAGGGTGTCGTCGAGCACGCGCACGAGGGCTTCGGCGGTGCCCATCGAGTCGTACAACTGCCCCGTGTGCGTGGCGCCGGCGGCGACCGCCGAGACGAGGTGGTCGTGCCCCGCGACGGTGAGGGCCGCGCCCCGGAAGCCCGCGGGCAGCAGCGGGTCGGTGATCGTCCCCACCGCTTCGCCCGCACTGACGAGAGTCCCGAGGATCGCCTCGTCGACGCCGAGCACATCCAGCGCCGCCTGCCAGGGGGTGCTGTCGTCCTGGTCGATGAGCCCGGTGCGCGACACGAGCGAGTACTCGGCCACGCGCGGTCCGCCCAGGGCGTGCACGACGTACTCGGGCACGTTCAGGAAGGTGGTCCCCCGCAGCTCCACGCCCTCGTCGCGCAGGTGGAGGAGTTTCGAGAGGGATGCCAGGGGCCCGACGGGCAGGCCGGTTCGCCCGAGGAACTCGGCGCGGAACGCGTCGGGCGTCGCCATGATCTGCGCAGCCCCGCGCGGGTCGAACCACGCCATGATCGGCGCGAGCGCGGTGCCGTCGGCATCGAGCAGCACTCCCGCCTCGGCCATTCCCGACACTCCGAGCGCCAGGATGCGGTATCCGCCCTCCAGCCGCGCGTCCGCCTCGGCGGCGAGGTCGCGCACGACCGCGATGGCCTGCGCGGCGGTCATCTCGGCTCGACCGTGGTCGAGGTTCGTCCAGGGCGACCGGCGGCTCACCACGAGCACCTGGCGTCCGTCGGGCGTGGCCACCAGCAGCTTGGTGCTGGTCGAGCCCATGTCGACGCCGACGACGTAGTCGGTCATCGCACCCCACCCCCGCGCAGGGTTCCGGGCCACCCGGCGCCGGGGGCGGCGACGAGCACCTCGGCCTCGCCGGTCAGACGCCACGCCCCGAAGGCGTGGGGCACGGCGTAGACCTGGCCGCGCTCGACATCGACCGACGCCGTATCCGACACGAGCGCCCCCGACCCCTCGCGCACGAGCACGACGGCGAAACCGGCCTCGCGCGCCGCGGTCTCTCCCGCGGCGTCGAAGAGGCGGAAGTACGGGTCGGCGACCGCGGGGAGCAGCGAGCGGAAGTCCGCCCCCGCCGGGGTCGTCCCGGCGGTGCTGGTCAGGGCGTCGAGGGCAGCGGCATCCAGCTTCTCGGTCGACACCGAGGGCATGACGGCGTCGAAGCCGAGGTCGAGGTGCGACTCCTCGCGGGTCGAGGTCGTGACCGACCACTCCAGCAGGATCGAGAAGTCGGTGGGTTCCTGCACTTCGGCGACGAAGATGCCGCCGTCGATCGCGTGCACGGTGCCGGCGGGCACGAGCACGCCCATCCCCGGTCGCACGACGACGCGGTTCATGCGCGAGAGCATCCACTCACTGTCCTGCGCGTCGCGGCGGCGGTCGAGTTCGTCGCGGTCGACGGACTGGTTCCAGCCGACGTGCACGGCGCAGTCGTCCTCGGTCTCGAGCACGTACCAGGCCTCGGTCTTGCCGTAGGGGCAGTCGAGGTGGGCGGCGGCGAAGTCGCGGCCCGGGTGCACGTGGACGGGGAGGCGCTGACGCGCGTCGAGGAGCTTGACCAGGATGCCGAGATCCGCGGCATCCCGTCCTCCGCGCGCCCCCACCCACGCGGCACGATCCCCCGCCACGAGGTCACGCAGGACATCGCCGTCGTCGGTGACCGCGAGGCCGACCTCGTCGGATCCGAAGCGCGAGACGGTCGAGCCGAGCCACTCCTCGGGCTGTCGGTCGGTCTGGGGCACGATGCCGCGGAGGGCGGCGATGCGATCGCCGCCGCGGTAGAAGTGCTGCACGGGGTTGGGCGGCAGGAGGACGGGCTTCATCACGGGGCTCCGATGGGGGCTGCGGCCGACACGTCGGCGTCGCCGGCCGGCTGGGGGTGGACGAGGGCGAGGGCCGTCGCCGCGAGGGCGGCGGCGGGTTCGGAGAGAACGGGGAGAGGGGCGGCGTCGGGCGAGGGATCCCCCGCGACCACGCCGGCGGCGTCAGCGGATGCCTCCGAGCCCGCCGAGCGCACCGCGACCCCAGCCGTGGCCCCTGAGCCCGTCGAAGGGTCCGCCGCGGTGCCCGTCGGTGGTTCGACCTCGCCCGACCCCCGGGGCACGAGCCGCGTCGGCACGACGATGCGCACCGGCCCCTCGTCGGGCCGCTCAGCCCGCTCGCGCAGCCGCCGGAACGCGGCGGCACCGAGCAGACGCGGGTCGTGGTCGACGTACGTGATGCCGGGCTCGAGCACCTCGGCGAGCGTGAAGTCGCCGAACGAGACGAGCGCCGGCATGCGCAGCCCCCGCGCGCGGATGGCGCGGACCGTGCCGATGGCCGCCAGGCTCGTCGCGCACAGCAGCGCGGTGGGAGCGTCGTCGCGCTCGAGCAGGAGCGCTGCCTCGGCGGCGTCGCCCGAGCCGAACCGCTCGTGCGTCACCACGAGCGACGGGTCGAAGGGCAGTCCCGCCGCCTCGAGAGCCGACCGGTAGCCGGCGAGCCGGTCGCTCACCGTGGGGTACGACACGTCCTCGCGCATGAAGGCCACGCGACGATGGCCGCGCGCGATCAGGGCGGTGGTGGCCTCGACGGCCGCACCGACGTCGTCGATGACGACCGCGTCGATTCCCTCCCGCGCCCGGTCGACGGTCACGACGGGGAAGCGCGCGCCGAGACCGGCGAGCGTCTCCGCCTCCACCTCGACGGGGGCGACGATGAGTCCGGCCAGACGGTGACCGGTCAGGCGGTCGAGCTGCGTGCGCTCGCGCGCCGCGTCGTATCCGGTGCTGGCGAAGATGACGCTCAGTCCCTCGGCGACCGCGAGCTCCTCGACGACGCTCACGAAGGCGGCGAAGAACGGGTCGGAGATGGCGTCGATCAGGATGCCGACGGTGTCGGCCGCACGTCGCTTGAGCTCCCGGGCGCTCCGGTCGGGCACGAAGCCCAACGCCTGCACCGTCTGCCGCACGCGGTCGCGGGTCTGCGGCAGCACGCCCGGCTCGTCGTTGATGACGCGCGAGACGGTCTTGGGGCTGACGCCCGCCGCGGTGGCGACGTCGATGAGACGAGCGCGGGGGCGGGGCGCCGGGGCCTCGCCGACCGTGGTCGCGGCCACCGTCTCGTCGTGCGTCATCGCATCTCCGACATCGTTGTCATTCGGGGCGAAACCCAGGGCCGGGCTTCGATGGAGTCATCCTGCGACTACGTGGACAACGTTGTCAAGTCTCGGATCGGTCACGGATGACATCGATGTCGAGACCCAGCTCCCACGAGGCGCCCGGCGCGAGGGCGCGCAGCAGCCCCGCGGCGCGCGCGTCGGCACGACCGAGGATCGTCGCCGCGGTGGCAGGCTCGACCCCCAGCACCGATCCGTCGTCCTGCGCCACGCGCCACTGGAACATCGCCGGCAATGAGGCGGTGTCGAAACCGATGCGGATGCCGAGCCCCGACGTCGCGACGACCTCCGCGCTCACCCGCCGGTCCGCCGGCAGATCATGGCGGAACACCTGCTCCGGATACTCGGACGCCGGCGCGGGGAACTCCGCCCAGGTCGCTGCCCCGGCCGCCGCGGCCGCGTCGCGCGGAAGAACGCGCCCCGCCGGAGACCGCAACAGCGTCCCCTCGTCCACGAGGGGCCAGCCGAGGTTCACGTGGTAGAGCACCATCGGCTCGACGGGACCCGCCCCGCGGTTGACGATCTCGTCCCGCAGCTCGATCCGCGCCTCGCCGAGCGGCACGCGCACGCGGCGACGCAGCTCCAGGTGCGCGCCGAGCAC
The DNA here is from genome assembly GCF_032464915.1 of Microbacterium galbum. NCBI lineage: Bacteria > Bacillati > Actinomycetota > Actinomycetes > Micrococcales > Microbacteriaceae > Microbacterium > Microbacterium galbum. The sequence continues at coordinate 711,821 of NZ_JAWDIS010000002.1, forward strand.
GGTGGCCTCCACCACGGTCGCCTCGACGACCACGGCATCCGCGCCGACTTCCGCTCGCCGGACGGATGCCGACAGCCCGCTGTAGCGACCGTGCTGCGGGTGGTCGCCCTCGGCGTCCGACGACGGCGGCCCGAACGAGAGCAGGCCGCACGTCGTGACGAGCCCTCCCCCGAACGACGCGCCGAAGCCGCTCGCGCCCGGCCGCGGCCACCCCGTGGGAGACACCCACGCGAGCGGGACGCCGCGATACCGCACCTGCCCGATGTCGAGCCCGCGGTCGGGCAGCAGCTCGATGTCGAGGTCTCCGGCGACGACCCGGAGGCGCCGGGTCCCGGCATCCGGTCCGTCGGTGCGCAGCGACTGCTCCACCGACGCGACCTGCGCCGCTGAGCCCGCGCGCCGGAGCGCCTCGTCGATCGATCGTCCGTACAGCTCACCCATGAGCTCCGCCTTCCTCGCCGTGCTGCGCCTCACGGTAGCAGCGATTGACAACGTTGTCTTGCCCCCGCATACTGACCGTCGAGCGCAGAGCCGCGCCCCGACCCGACGTCTCGGAGACCCACACCCCATGTCGAAACCCCGCCTCAACCGCCTCTTCAACGCGCGCTCCGGTCGCGCGTTCGACGTCGCCGTCGACCACGGCGCGTTCCACGAACCCTCGTTCCTGACCGGCATCGAAGACATGGCGAAGACCGTCGCCACCCTCGTCGACGCCGGCCCCGATGCGGTGCAGCTCACCCTCGGCCAGGCCCCGCTGCTGCAGTCCTTCCCCGGCAAGCAGAAGCCCGGGCTCGTGCTGCGCACCGACATCGCGAACGTCTACAACGACCCGCTCGAGGCGCCTCTGCACAGCATCCACGTGCCCGACGCCATCGAAGTGGCGGTCCGCCTGGACGCCGTGGCCGTGTGCGTCAACCTGCTCGACCTGCCCGGAGAGCCCCAGGTGCGCGAACAGTGCATCCGCTCGATCCTGGCGCTGCGCACCGACGCCGAGAAGTACGGGATGCCGCTGATGATCGAGCCCCTCGTGATGCAGACCAAGCCCGGCAGCGGCGGATACGGCGTCGACGGCGACACCGCCAAGGTCGTCACCCTCGTCCGTCAGGCGCGCGAACTCGGCGCCGACCTCATCAAGGCCGACCCCACCGACGACATCGGCGACTACCACCGCGTCATCCAGGCCGCCGGCGACACCCCCGTGCTCGTGCGCGGCGGCGGGCGCGTCGACGACCGCACGCTGCTCGAGCGCACGCAGGCGGTCCTCGAGCAGGGCGCCCGCGGCATCGTCTACGGCCGCAACGTCATCCAGCACCGCGACCCGGCGGGCATCACCGCCGCCCTCATGGCCGTCGTGCACGAGAACGCTTCGGTCGACGAGGCGCTCGCCCTGATCGGCGGTGCGGCATGACCGGCAAGAAGATCGGCGTCGGCATCATCGGCGGCGGCCTCATGGGGCGTGAGATCGCCGCGGCGCTCCGCCGCTGGCCCGCCCTCGTCGACCACCCGGCAGAGCCCGAGCTCGTCGCGGTGTGCGACATCAACCCCGCGGCGCTCGAATTCTTCGAACGCATCGACACCGTGCAGCTCACGACGACCGACCACCACGAGCTGCTCGCCGACCCACGCGTCGACGTCGTCTACATCGCCGTCCGGCACGACCTGCATGAGCGTCTCTACGTCGACACCGTGCGCGCGGGCAAGGCGCTGCTGGCCGAGAAGCCGTTCGGCATCGATCAGGCCGCAGCCGACGCCGTCGTCGCGGCCATCGCCGAGACCCCGGAGTCCTTCGTCCGCGTGTCGAGCGAGATGCCGTTCTTCCCCGGCGCGCAGTGGGCCGTCGACTACGTGCGGTCCGGCGCCCTCGGCCGCATCGTCGAGGCGAAATGCACCTTCCTGCACTCCAGCGACATCGACGTGAACAAGCCCCTCAACTGGAAGCGGCAGAAGCAGTTCTGCGGCGACGCGGGAGTGCTCAACGACCTGGGCATGCACACGTGGCACGTCCCTCTGCGCCTGGGCTGGACGCCCGAGAGAGTCGTCGGCATCCTGCAGGACATCGTCACCGAGCGCCCCGGTCCCGACGGCTCGCCGCAGCCCTGCGACACGTGGGACAACGCCGTCATCCACTCCTGGGCCCGCCACGAGGGCGCACCCTTCCCCCTCACGACCGAGACCAAGCGCATCGCGCCGGGCCAGAAGAACACCTGGGAGTTCGAAGCCATCGGCATGTCCGGCGGCGTCCGCTTCAGCACGAAGAACCCGAAGCAGGTCGAGGTGTTCGCCTTCGTCGACGTGCCCGGCGTCGGCCGGGAGCAGAGCTGGCAGAGCGTCGACGCCGGCAGCCAGTCGGTGTGGCCCACGGTGACGGGTCCGAACTTCGAATCCGGATTCTCGGATGCCATCCTGCAGATGTGGGCGGCCTTCCTCGCCGAGTACGTGGGCGAGCTCGGCGACGGGTTCGGCTGCGTCCGCCCCGAAGAGGCGGCGCTCACCCACCGTCTGTTCGCCGCGGCGATCGCCTCGCACGAGACCGGCACGCTGGTGGCCCCCACCGCCTGACCCCCTCGATTGTCCACGACACGCCGCCTCCCTCCCCGCGACGCGGCGCGTCGTGGACACTCGACAGTCGGTCGCCTCCGCGTCGGCGGCCGGGATCCCTATGCTCGGAGGATGCCGTCCGACGGCATCCACCCGAGGAGACGCATGCGAAAGACCGGCCGGCCGACGATGGTCGACGTCGCGGCAGAGGCGGGCGTCAGCTTCAAGACGGTCTCGCGGGTCATCAACGGCCAGCCCAACGTCGACCCCGCGATGGCGGAGCGCGTGCTCGCCGCGGTCGATCGCCTCGGCTACCACCGCAACGCCCTCGCCGCCAGTCTGCGCTCCGGTGACCGCGACACGGTCGGCTTCATCGCCGCCGATCTGTCGAACACGTTCTACATGTCGGTCGCCGCCGCCGTCTCGTCGGTCGCCTCCCGCGAGCGCATGCACCTGGTGATGGCATCCAGCGAAGAGGATGCCGCGACCGAGCGCACCCTCGCTCTCGACCTCTGCCAGCGCCAGGTCGGCGGTCTCATCGTGGTGCCGACGGCCGATGACCACTCCTACCTGCAGCGCGAGGTCGAGCTCGGCACCCCGGTCGTGTTCCTCGACCGCCCGGGCAGCGGCATCCCCGCCGATGCGATCCTCCTCGACAACCGCGGGGGTGCGCGCGCCGCGGTCGCCGAGCTGCTCGAGGCCGGGCACCAGCGCGTCGCCGTCCTCCTCGACGCGCGGAGCATCTTCACGATGGCCGAGCGCTGGGCCGGCGTCGAAGAAGCCTTCGCCGCCGCCGGGCGCGCGGCCGACCCCGCCCTCGTTGTCGACGGGCTCCACACCCCGGCCGTCGCGCGCGACGCCATGCTCCGCCTGCTCGACTCCGACGCCCCGCCCACCGCCGTGTTCTGCGCCAACAACCGCGTCACGATCGGTGTCCTCGAGGCGATCCTCCCCCGTGGCGCCGACATCGCCCTCGCGGGCTTCGACGACTTCGAGCTGTCCCATCTGCTTCCGCGCCGCATCCGCATCGTCGACTACGACGTCTCCGGGCTCGGTCGCCTCGCCGCCGAGACCCTGCTCGCGCGTCGCAACGCCCCGGCGACCGGCTCGCACACGCATCTCGTGCCGACGCACCTGGTCGACCGGGGCGGCGTCCGCTGACAGCCGCGCGCGCGTGACCCGCCTCAGCGGGCGCGCCGGCGGAGAGCGGCGCGCGTGAGCGGGGCGACCGGGGCGTCTGCGGCAGCAGACCGGGCGAACGCCTCCTCCTCCCGTTCGATCCAGGGCCGGCCCGCCACGACGACGAGCGGGACCAGCACGGATGCCGACAGCGGACTCCACCCGACGAGCTCCATCGGCGTCTCCGTCGCCCCGATCACGAGCAGGCCGATGACGAAGGCGATGCCGACCGCGCGTTCCCGAGCCGACGGATGCCGCAGCGCCGAGACGAACGCTGCGACGATCAGCACGCCGCCGGTGAGGGCGACCACCGCCCCGCCCTGCACCATCGTCGTCAGCGCGAGATTGTGCGCGTGACTGGCGGCGCTGGAGAGCACGTTGCGCAGCAACGGGTAGTTGTCGGCGAACCAGTGCGCGCCGAGCCCGAACATCCCGTGACCACCGAGCTGCCCGCGGTCGAAGATCCAGATCGCGCCGCGGTAGGTGTAGGCGTCCGGATCGGTCTCGGTGAAGGGCAGCCAGAAGACCGCGAACACCGAGGTGAGGAAGCCGACGACGGCGACGGGGAGGAAAGCCGCCCGGGGAAGCAGTCGAGCGAGCAGCATGACGGCCAGGACCGCCCCCGCCCCGGCGAGCGCGGTCCGCGACGACGACAGCACGAGCGCGGCGCAGATGACCGCCACGAGCAGCAGGCGCACCAGGAGACGGCGGGCGAGGAACGCGCACGGAAGGGAGAGCGCAAGGAACATGCCGAACGTGTTCGAGTGCGAGAAGATCCCGGCGAGCAGTGGCGCGCCCGTCAGCGACTTGTCGAACGTGCCGATGCCGCCGGAGACGAGCACCTTCGAGGGGACGACGACGAACGCGAGGATCGACGCGCCCGCCACGACGGCGCCGACATGGCCGAGGATCGCCAGGTCGGGCATTTTCACCCGCACACTCACCAACAAGGCCCCCACCGCCGAGGTGATGAGCAGGCCGAGCGTGGGTGACCGGCCGTGGACGAACTCGTTCGCCGCGAGCATCAGACCGGGCGCGATCGCCAGAAGCAGGGGCGGCCCTTCGACCCGCCAGAAGAGCAAGACGACGAAGGTCGCCGCGATGGCGATCGCCGGGACGACGACGGCACCCAGGTCGTCGAGGGCCGCCGCCACGGCGACCGTGGAGGTCTTCCCCTCCACGTAGTGCTGTCGGTCGCCCAGGAGGGTCTCCACGATCGGCGAGGCGAGGGAGTACAGCCCCACCACGATCACCATCAGACGGCGCGCACGGAGGGAGTCCGCTAACCCCCGCTTCGGGAAGTCGGCGCCCCCGGGAACGGCTCGAGGGGTGGTTAGCGTGCTCACGGCCGCCACCGTATTGCGCAAGGAGCCCTCCGTGACCACCACCGACGTCGTCGCCCCCCGGAGGAGAGGGGCGTTCCTGCTGCTCGGGGCGCAGTGGGGGCGGTACCTCTCGCAGGTGCTCGGGATCGTCATCCTCGCGCGGCTGGTCGGCCCGGGCGATTTCGGCATCGTGGCGCTCGGCGCCTCGGTGGCGGGGCTCGCGGCCGTGCTCGGGGACTTCGGCCTCAGCATGGCGGCGTTGCGCGCTCCCGCCCTCACCGACCGACAGCGCACGAACCTGTTCTGGATGAACACCGGCATCGGCACCGCGGCCGCGGGTCTGGTCGCCGGGGTCGCCCCGGCCTTCGCCGCCGTCTTCGACGACACACGGCTGGTCGTCGTGCTCCTCCTGCTCGCGCCCGCGTTCCTCCTGCGCTCGGCGAGCGCGCAGCTCCGCGTGGAGTTGAACCGGTCGGGTCGACTCGAAAGGCTCGCCGGGTCAGAACTCGCGGGCGACCTGTCGGGACTCGCGGGCGCCGTCGTCCTGGCCCTGCTGGGCGGGGGCTACCTCGCCCTCGCCCTGCAGGGAACGCTGGCCGCCGCGGTCACCCTGGCGGTGGCGTTCGCGTGCACGACGTGGCGGCCCGGTCTCCCCCGTCGCGGAGCGGACATGCGCGGGCTCCTCGCGTTCGGCGGGAACACCTTCGTCGTGCACGCCCTGAACTACGCCTCCACCAACGTGGGCACGCTGATGATCGCGCGGTCCGCCTCCGACCAGGTGATCGGCTTCTACAACCGGGCGACACAGCTCGTGAACCTCCCGATCGACCAAGTGATCACCCCTCTCACGCGCGTCGTCATCCCTCACCTCGCGGGTGCGACCTCGGCATCCGATCTGGGCACGCGACTTGCGAAGTTCCAGGTCGTGCTCTGCTATCCCGCCTTCGCCTACCTCAGCCTGTTCGTCGCCGCGGCGCCCCCCGCCATCGAGGTGGTGCTCGGGCCCGCGTGGACGCCGGCCGCGGCGTTCGTCCCGGTGCTGGCCGTCGGCGCGCTGTTCCAGACCCTCGGCTACCCCCAGTACTGGGCGTTCGTGTCCACCGGTCGATCCGCCCTGCTCCTGGCCTCCGAGGCGGCGGGACGCCTCGCCATGATCGCCCTGGCGATCGGGCTCGCGCCCCTCGGCCCCCTCGCGGTGGCGACGGCGGTCGCGGCCGGGCAGTTCCTGTTGTGGGTCGCGGCGGCCGTCGTCTTCCTGCCGCGCACGGGGGTGCCGTCGTGGCCGCTCGTTCGCGCCGGACTGCGACCCATCGCGATCTTCGCCACGGCACTGGCGGCCTCGACCCTGGTCGATCAGCTGTTCTCGGCCTCCTTCGTCGCCCTCGCCCGCCTCTGCGCCATCGTCGGCGTCTGGGGCGTCGTCGTGACAGCGCTGATCCTGCTCGCCGGCCGTCGCGACCTGCGCGTCATCGCCGGGAGCCTCAGACGTCCGTGACGGCTCCGCGCGTCACGAGACCGCGGGTGAGGTGCGTCGCAAGACAGGACCACGGGGCGGGTGATCCCCCTGACGGACGACTGCTCCTGGGGCGCATACCCGCCTCGACCCCTCCCTGAAGACGCCACAGTGGGGGTTTCCCTTCCTCGCCCCGGAGCAGCATGACGTCCACCGCCTCGCCCGTCATCGCCTGGACGGCGATCGCCGCCGGCGTCCTGGACGTCCGCGCGTCGCCGGCCTTCGGCGCAGAGGCCGAGATCCTCCTCCTCCCCGCGCTGCCCGCCGAGGCGTTCTGCCTCACCTCGATCGGAGCGGCGCTGTGGCGACGTCTCGTCGAAGACGGGCCGCTCGCCCCCCACCACGTCTCTCCCGCGGAAAGAGCCCTCCTGGAAGAGATGGAGGAGCACGCGATCGTCGCCCGCGATCCGACGCACCGCGCCCGCGTGCACCGGATCGACCGGCCGACGATGTCGTCGCCCTTCCACGAGCTGGTCCACGCGCTGGTGGCGCACGTCGCGGACGAACGCGGCATCCGGTGCGTCTTCATCAAGGGGCCGACGCTGCACCGGCAAGGACTGCGGACCCGCGAGCACTCCGGCGACGTCGACCTGTGGTGCGCGCCCGACCGATGGGATGATCTCGCCGACGCGCTGCAGGCGTGGGGATGGGAGCGGGAGCCCCACCCCTGGAGGGGCGCCCAGGCCCACCACACCATCACGATGAAACCGACGGGCTGGGGCTGCGAGATCGACGTCCATCGACGCATGCCGGGGCTCACCCTCGACGACGCCGATGCCTTCGCTCTCTTGATGAGGGATGCCGCCGCCGTGCGATTCGCGGGTGCCGAGGTGCTCGTGCCCCGGGCCGACGCGCACGCGGTGCTGGCGGCGCTGCACGCCGTCCGTCCGGAGATCGGTCGCCCGCGGCCCGCGGGAGCTCATGCCGTCGCCGTCGATCTGCTGACCCGCGCGACCGGATCGATCGCCGCCGCGCGGGAGATGGGTGCCGTCCCGGCGCTGCTCGACGAGCTGCGCGAGATCGATCCAGGAACGGACTTCTCACAGGATGCCGGGGGCACGCCGCGCGACTGGGAGTGGCGTCGTCAGCCGACACGGGCGCGCGCGTACTGGATCGCTCTGCGCGACGAGCCCCCGCTGGTCCTGCTCCGCTGCGCGGTGAGATCGCTGTGGGCGCCCGACGACGTCGCCCTCGCCTCGGCCCGCCGCCGGGGAGAGCCGACGACGAGCGTCGTTCGCGCCCGTTATCGACGCGTGAAGCGGGGAATCAGCGATCTCGCGCGCACGGTGTGTTCCCCCGCCGGCACCGAGGCCGACGGGACGAGGCGGTGACCCCCGAGCGCGCGAAGCCGACGGGGATCGTGACGGGCACCGGCTCGGATCGACCGAGCCAGAGGGAGAAGGAATCCTGAACGCCAGCAGCACCGTCGTCGTCAACGGGCGGTTCCTCACCCACACCCCGACCGGTGTGCAGCGGTTCGCCCGCGAGGTCACGCGCGCGCTCGCGACGATGCGCCCCGTCACGGTCGTCGCACCCCCGGGCGATCTCATCGACGCCGATCTGGGCGCGGAGATCGTGCAGGTCGGCCGGCTGAGCGGACACGCGTGGGAGCAGGTCGCCCTGCCCCTCCACCTCCGCCGCAGCGGGTCCCCCCTCCTCCTGGGGTTGGCGAACACCGGCCCTGTCGCCTATCGCCCGCAGGTGGTGACGTGTCACGACATCATCTGGGCGCGGCATCCCGAGAGCTTCGCCCGGTCGTTTCGCCTGCTGTACGCGACGATGACGCCGCTGCTTCTGCGCCGGAGCGCCCACGTGCTGACCGTGAGCCCCTTCTCGCGCGGCGAACTCGTCCGGGAGTTCGGCATCGACCCCCGCCGCATCACCGTGGTCGCCAACGCCGTCTCGCCCGCGTTCCACGCCGACGGTCCGGCGCACGACGAGGGCGTCCCGTACGTCCTCGCCGTCTCGTCTCCGAACCGCCACAAGAACTTCGACGCCCTCGTCGCGGCGTTCGAGGCGGCCGACCTCACGCATATCCACCGGCTGCTCATCGTCGGTCAGCAGGCGCGCGCCTTTCACACGCAGGCGACAACGGCCGCTCCGCGGACGCGCGCGCTCGGCCGCGTCGACGACGACGAGCTCATGCGGCTCTACCGCGGCGCCACGGCGTTCGCCTTCCCCTCGTTGTACGAGGGTTTCGGCATCCCCCCGCTCGAAGCGCAGCGCATGGGCACCCCGGTCCTGGCCGCCCGGTCGAGCGCTCTGCCCGACGTGCTCGGCGACAGCGCACTCTGGGTCGACCCGCACGACATCGACGACATGCGCCGCGGGCTCGAGACGCTCGACGGCGATCCGGCTCTGCGCGCCGACCTCGCGCGACGGGGGCGTGAGAACGAGGCGCGCTTCTCCTGGGAGGCCTCCGCCCGCCGGGTCTCCGACGTCATCGACCGGGTCATGACGACGCGGCGGTGACGACGTCGCCCCTCACCCCCAGACGCGCTCCAGCGCGACACGCTGAGACGGCGGTGTGAACCGACCGGCGAGGTAGCGCCCCCACCGCGCGCGATTGTCGGCCGCCCAGTGGTCCAGACGTCCCGCCCGCACCGCCTCGACGAGCCTCGGCATCCCGATGTCCAGACGCACCGCCGGCGGCAGCTCGGGCATGGCCGGGATCGATCGGGCGAGGATGGGGATGCCGCATTCGTACGCATCGAGCACGGCGATCGCCACGGCCGCCTCCCACGCCGCCGTGTGCACGTAGACGTCGAGGCCGGCGAGCTCGGCGGCGACCCCTTCCGGCGACTGCCACCCGGTGACCTCGACGTCATCCGGCGCGTCCTCGGCCCCCTCTCCCCCGCCGATCCACTTCGCCCGCACGTTCACCCCCGGCAGCTCGGCCCGCAGACCGCGGACGACGGAGACGAACGCGTCGGGATCCTTCTGCGGCGCCCAGCGCCCCAGCATCCCCACGGTCACCGTGTCCGCCGTGCTCTCCGACCGGGGCCGCGCGGACGGAGCGCGACTCACCGACGGCACGTTGGGGATGACGAGGAGCCGATCCTCGGGATAGCCGAGGCCTGCGGCGGCGAGCGCCTCCCCGGGGCCGCCTGCCGCCAGGACGTCGGCGCGGGGGCGCAGGATCCTCTCGATCGCCCGGTACAGCATCCGGGCTGCGGCGCCGATGTCGCGACGCTCGAAGGCGAAGCAGTGCGGGGTGTACACGAGCCGCGCTCGTCCCGTCCCGAGCACCCGCGCGTAGACCCCGGGGAAGCTGGAGTGCGCATGTACGACGTCAGGGCGCACATCGGCGACGATCCGGCGCAGCGACGACAGCGCGCGCAACGATGTGGTGACGTCCCAGGCGGCATGGCGGATCTCCCCCACCCCGTTCCCCTCCCGCCAGACCGGAGCCGGAGCGCCGTCGAAATGGGGGGAGGCCACGACGTGCGTCAGACCCGCGGGCGTGTTCGCGATGTAGCTGCGGACGGCGACGGGCACGCCACCGGTCGTGCGGTCCACGAGATGGAGGACGACACGAGGCGGGCGGGGCGGATCGATCGCGGGAGGCACCCCGAGACGGTAGAACCGCACGGCGAGCGTGCGGTCCCGCTCCGAGCGGGCGCCGCCCGGGTGACACGCACCCGTGGGCGCCGCCACCCCGCGCCGTCAAGGCCCGGCCAGGACAGCCGGCCCCTGTCTACCGTCGTCGCATGAGCCACGATCGCGACCAGTTCACCTTCGACAACCCGGTCACGCGCTACGCCCGCGTCGAACCGCCCGTGCAGCACCAGCCCGAGCCGGGGGTGCAGGCCGATATGACGCCCGTGCCCGACCTCGGCGAGAAGACCTATCGCGGCCTCGGACGCCTCACCGGACGCAAGGCCCTCATCACCGGCGGCGACTCGGGGATCGGCGGGGCCGTCGCGATCGCCTTCGCACGCGAGGGCGCCGACGTCGCGATCGTGCACCTGCCCGACGAGCAGCGCGACGCCGACCACATCCTCGACCAGATCCGGGATGCCGGCCGCACCGGCGTCTCGATCGCGACCGACATCACCGACCCGGGCGCGTGCCGCGACCTCGTCGCCCACGCGGCCGAGGCGCTCGGTGGACTGGACATCGTGGTGAACAACGCCGGAAAGCAGGTCATGGTCGAGAAGGTCGACGACCTCTCCGACGAGCAGTTCGAGCAGACGTTCCGCACGAACGTCTTCGCGCCGTTCTGGATCACCAAGGCCGCGCTCGCCCACCTCCCGGAGGGCGGCTCGATCATCAACACCGCGTCTCTCGAGGCCTATGTCCCGGCACCCGACCGCCTCGACTACGCCGCCACGAAGGCGGCGATCAACAACCTGTCGAAGGGCCTCGCGCAGCAGCTCGCCTCCCGCGGCATCCGCGTGAACGTGGTCGCGCCCGGCCCGACCTGGTCGGCGCTGCAGGTGAGCCAGGGGGTCTCCGACGACCAGATGGAGCACTTCGACGACGAGAGCACGTACCAGCGCGCGGGGCAGCCCGCCGAGATCGCGCCCGCGTTCGTCTTCCTGGCATCCGCCGAATCCAGCTACGTCTCGGGCGAGACGCTGAACGTCAACGGCGGCATGGTCACCCCCTGACCCGGCGTCGATGCGCGCCCCGGCCGTCCTTCACCCGACGGCCGGGGCGTTCGTCGTCTCACGGCGGAGATCCCGTCTCGTCGGGCGACGACGGCGCCCGGCGCGGTGAGGCCGCCCGTCCCGACGTCCGACGTTCCGCCCTCGCCGCGCGCTTGCGTAAAACGTTCGGATCCGCAAGCGACCCTTCCCCGACCGCGCGGTACGAAACGGTGAAGACATGTCCGAAGACACCGCCTCCGCTCCCGACGAGGCGCCCCTCACCCTGTACATGCTGCACGCGCTCGGAGCGAGCGCCCGGTCGTTCGACCGTGTGGCCGCGCGACTGGCCGGACGCGTCCGCGTCGTCGGCATCGACCTCCCCGGATTCGGCTCCGAGGCCCCCTCCACCGAGACCGACCTCGCCCACACCGTCGCACACGTCGAGAAGGCGCTCGCGGCGCACGAGGGCGGCCGATGGCTGCTGGGCGGCCACAGCATGGGCGGCAAGATCACGGCTCTCGTGGCCTCCCGCGTCCTCCGCGGAGAGGCGGCCCTGTTCGGCCTGGCCGGCGTCGTCCTCATGGCCCCGTCGCCGCCCCGCCCCGAGCCCATGGACGAGGAGCGGCGTCAGCGCATGCTCTCGTGGGTCGCCGACGGACCGCTCTCCGATGAGGATGCCGAAACCTTCCTCGCCCAGAACGTCGCCGAGCCGCTCGACGCCGAGGCGCACGCGGTGGCCCTCGACGACCTGCGCCGCACCTCTCCCGCGGCGTGGCGCGCGTGGCTCGAGACGGGCAGCACCGTCGACGCCTCGGCCGAAGCGGGCCTGCTCGACCTGCCGGCGCTCGTGCTGGCCGGTGAGGACGACGCCGATCTCGGCTCCGCGGCTCAGCCCGGCCTGCTGGCCTCGGTCTACCCGCGGGCCCGCTTCGTCGCCCTGCCCGACACGGGGCACCTCATCCCCCTCGAGCGCGATGCCGAGGCGGCCGAAGCGATCGCCCGCTTCGTCGATGAGGAGGTGCGGGTCGGCCCCGTCGTCGCCGATGACTGGGCCCGCCTCATCGCCGGTGATCGCGTCGATGACCGAGTACGCGGCATCCTGGCCCGCCGGGCACTGCCCGACGACCGCGGCTACGCGCCCGCGGTGCTCGACCTGGCGCAGTTGACTCTTCTGCGCGAGATCGCCGACCTCGTGGTCCCGCAGGATGGCCTCGCGATCGACATCGCGGCCCGCGTCGACGCACAGTTGGCGCGCGGAGAGGGGGACGGATGGCGCAACGCCGACCTGCCGCCCGACCCCGAGGCGTACCGCGCCGGACTCGACACGCTCGCCGCCGTCTGGCCGACGGACCCCGTCGATCGCGAGAGCATCCTGCGCGCCGCGATCGACGGCGAGAGCACCGCCGAGGGTCCGTTCGACGCGGCACGCCTGAAGGTGTGGCTCGAGGATGTGCGCAACGACCTCGTCCGTCAGTGGCTCGCACACCCCGCGAGCATGGCGCGCGTCGGGTACGACGGGTTCGCCACCGGCGGCTCGCCCATCCGCGGCTACGTGGAGCTGCGGTTGGGACGCCGAGAAGACTGGGAGCCGTCCGGAGTCGGCGGCACGATCGCGACGGGAGACGCCGCATGAACCTCGAAGCCATGCGCACGTTCGCCGATGACGAGACGGTCGACGTCGTCGTCGTCGGGACCGGCGCCGGTGGTGCGCCGCTCACGGCCGAACTGGCCCGCAAGGGGCTCAGCGTCGTCGCCCTCGAGGCCGGGCGCCACTTCGCGCTCGACGATCTGACCCCCGACGAGACCGAAGCGGTCGAGATCAACTGGATGTCGGAACGCCTGAGCGGCGGCGATGACCCCACGGCGTTCGGACCGAACAACAGCGGTCGCGGCGTCGGCGGCTCGATGCTGCACTGGGGCGCCTTCACGCCGCGTCCCGACCGCCGTGATCTCGCCCTCCGCACGGAGTCGGGCGTGGGCCGCGACTGGCCGGTCGACCCCGACGAACTGTTGTCGTACGTCGAGCGCGTCGAGGGCGACATCGGCGTCTCGGGCCCGAATCCCTACCCGTGGGACCCCGGCCGCACCTACGCCTACGCCCCCGCCAAGCGCAACGCGCCCGCGAACCTCGTGGCCAAGGGCTGCGACGCCCTGGGCGTGCGGTGGGCCGATGCCCCCGCCGCGGTGCTCACGCGTGCACGCCTGCAAGACCACCACGGCGAGCGCAGCGCCTGCGTCAACTGCGGAGAGTGCCATCAGGGATGCCGGGTGGATGCCAAAGCCTCCACCGCGAACACCTACCTGCCGGCGGCGGTCGCGGCCGGCGCCGAGATCCGCAGCGAGTCGATGGTGCACGGCATCGAGCTCGACGACCGCGGCCACGTCTCCGCGGTCGTGTACCGCAAGGACGGCGTGGATCGCCGTCAGCGCTGCCGGGCGCTCGTGCTCGCGGGCGGCGGGGTCGAGACCCCGCGTCTGCTGCTGCACACGGGACTGGCCAACGACAACGGTCAGGTGGGCCGCAACTTCCTTGCGCACGGCGCGACCCAGGTGTGGGGACGCTTCGACGAGCCGGTGCGCGGACACCGCGGCTATCCGTCGTCACTCATCTCCGAAGACATGATGCGCCCGGCGGACGCGGATTTCGCGGGCGGCTACCTCGTCCAGAGCCTCGGTGTCATGCCCCTGACCTTCTCGACGACGCTCGTGCGCGGCGGGGGCCTGTGGGGTCCCGAGCTCATGCAGCGGCTCGAGCAGGCGCGCTTCATGGCGGGCATCGGCATCAACGCCGACTGCCTGCCGGCCGACGACAACCGGTTGGTGCTGAGCGACGAGACCGACGAATTCGGCATCCCGCGGGCGCGCGTGAGTTTCACCGCCGGCGAGAACGAGAAGGCGATCGACAAGCACGCGACGGCGTTCATGTTGCGGGTGATGGAGGCCGCCGGCGCGCGCGAGACGATGGTGCTGGCCCGGACGGCCCACACGATCGGCACGTGCCGCATGTCGAGCGATTCCTCGGACGGCGTGGTGGATGCCGACGGCCGCTCCCACGAGATCCCCAACCTGTGGATCTGCGACAACTCCGTCTTCCCTTCGGCGATCGCCGCGAACCCCGCCCTGACGATCATGGCGCTGTCCCTGCGCACCGCCGACCGGTTCCTGGCATCCGCCGCCGCCTGATCCCTCCTTGCCGAGTGTCCAGGACACGCCGTACGCACCCCTCGCGACGCGGCGTGTCCTGGACACTCACCACCACGTGGCTCCGCACGGGAGAATGGATGCCATGAAGCTCGAGCACCTCGTCCGGTTCGCCGCCCTCGCCGAGGAGCTGCACTTCCCGCGCGCGGCCGACAAGCTCGGCATCCCCCTCGCCTCGCTCTACACGACGCTCGACAAGCTCGAGGAGGAGGTGGGCCAGCCGCTGGTGCAGCGCACGGCGCCCACGCGCCTGCTCCCCGCGGGCGCCCTGCTGCTCGAAGAGGCCCACCGGCGCATCGCCGATGCGCCTCCGCCCGCGCCGAAGCAGAAGGCTCCCGGCGGTGGCAAGGCCAAGGCCAACAAGGGCAAGGGTCGCGCGCCGATCGTGAAGGGTCAGCCCAAGCCCTACAAGAAGCGCCAGGGCCGCTGACCCGCGGACCCCTCCTTCGCCCCTTCCGCGGCTGATCGATCTTCGGGTCGACCCGACGCTCACCGCTGCCTGCACCCAGGAACACTGCTCACACGGCATTCCTCGTCACGGGCGGGAGGACAGCGGCCTCGCATCTCGACGAACGGCGGGCCCCTGGCGACCGGATCTAGAGCTCCGAGACCCGCCCGGCCTCCACGTGCCAGCGACGATCGGTCTCGACGGCCGCGAGCATGCGCCGGTCGTGGGTGACCAGCAGCAGCGTCCCGGTGTACGAGCCCAACGCCTGTTCCAACTGCTCGATCGCGGGAAGGTCGAGGTGGTTCGTCGGCTCGTCGAGCACGAGCACGTTGACCCCGCGCGCCTGCAGCAGCGCGAGCCCCGCGCGCGTCCGCTCCCCCGGCGACAGACCGTCGACCGGCCGGGTGACGTGATCGGCCTTGAGGCCGAACTTCGCCAGCAGAGTGCGGACCTCCCCGGCGTTCAGCTCCGGCACGAGCGCTTCGAACGTCTCCGCGAGCGGCCGCTCCCCCACCAGCAGCGACCGCGCCTGGTCGATCTCGCCGATCGCGACGCTCGTCCCGAGCGACGCCGTGCCCTCGTCGGGCGACTGTCGACCCAGGATGCCGCGCAGCAGCGTCGACTTCCCGGCACCGTTCGGCCCGGTGATGCCGATGCGCTCGCCGGCGTTGATCTGGACCGAGACGGGTCCGAGGGTGAAGTCGCCCTGTCGGAACACGGCCCCGGAGAGCGTCGACACGACCGAGCTCGACCGCGGGGCCGACCCGATTGTGAATTCGAGCTGCCACTCCTTACGGGGCTCCTCGACCTCGTCGAGTCGCGCGATGCGGCTCTCCATCTGCCGCACCTTCTGCGCCTGCTTCTCACTCGACTCGGTAGCGGCCTTGCGGCGGATCTTGTCGTTGTCGGGTGACTTCTTCATCGCGTTGCGCACGCCCTGGCTCGACCACTCGCGCTGCGTCCGGGCTCGAGACACGAGATCGGCCTTCGTCTCGGCGTACTCCTCGTACTTCTCCCGCGCCTGTCGCCGCAGCGTCGCGCGCTCCTCGAGGTAGGCGTCGTACCCTCCGCCGTAGACGCGGTGCGTGTTCTGCGCCAGGTCGAGCTCGAGCACCCGGGTCACCGATCTGGCGAGGAACTCGCGGTCATGGCTGACCAGCACCACGCCGCCGCGCAGGCCCCGCACGAAGTCTTCGAGCCGCTCGAGGCCGTCGAGGTCGAGGTCGTTCGTGGGCTCGTCGAGGAGCGCGATGTCGAAGCGCGACAGCAGCAGCGCCGCGAGCCCCACGCGCGCCGCCTGACCCCCGGAGAGCCCGGTCATCCCGGCATCCGGTCCCACCTCCAGCCCGAGGTCGGCCAGAACCTGCGGCATCCGCTCGTCGAGGTCGGCGGCGCCGCTCGCGAGCCACCGCTCGAGGGCCGTGGCGTAGGCATCGTCAGCGCCCACGGCCGTGGGGTCGCCGAGGGCCGCCGCCGTGGCATCCATCTCGCGGGTCGCCTCCGCGCACCCGGTGCGACGAGCGATGTACTGCGCGACCGTCTCACCCGCGACGCGCTCGTGCTCCTGCGGCAGCCACCCGACGAACGCATCGGCGGGCGCGAGGCTGACGGTTCCGGCGAGGGGCTCGTCGGCCCCGGCGAGCAGCCGCAGCAGGGTCGACTTGCCGGCCCCGTTGGCCCCGACGAGCCCGACCACGTCGCCGGGCGCGACCGTGAGGTCGACGCCCTCGAAGAGCGTGCGGTGGCCGTATCCCCCGGCGAGGTTCTGGGCGACGAGGGTGGCGGTCATCCCCCTATCCTCCCAGGCCGGCCGCCACGCACTGCGCCGTCACCGGTGGGCCGGAGGCCCCGCCGGCGCTCCGCGTCGGTCACGTCGCTCGACCACGACGACGATGAGCCCCAGGATGCCGAGACCGGCGACCGGGAGTGCCCTGGCGACGACCGCGGTGCGCACCGCCGGCGCGTCCCGCGCCTCACCGCGCCCGCGGATGAGAGGTCGCGTACACGTCGCGCAGCGCGTCGACCGAGACGTGCGTGTAGATCTGGGTCGTCGCGACCGAGGCGTGGCCCAACAGCTCCTGCACGACCCGCACGTCGGCGCCGCCCTGCAGCAGATGCGTCGCGAACGAGTGCCGCAGGGTGTGCGGTGAGACGTGGGCGGTGAGCCCCGCGCCGTCGGCCGCGGCCTGGATGATCAGCCAAGCGCTCTGACGCGACAGCGGGGCGCCGCGCACGCCGAGGAAGAGGCGCGGCGTCGCGCGTCCCTTCGCGGCGAGGGCGGGTCGCACGCGCGTCAGGTAGGCATCGAGGGCAGCCCGGGCGTACGAGCCGACCGGCACGATGCGCTCCTTGTCGCCCTTGCCCCGCACGCGCAGCAGGTCCCCCTGAGCGACGTCGTCGACGTCGAGGTGGACGATCTCCGACACGCGGGCTCCCGTCGCGTAGAGCAGCTCGAGCAGCGCCCGATCGCGCACCGCAGCGGGGTCCGCGGCCGTGGCGTCCGCGGATCCGGGCACCGGTCCCGCGGCATCCAGCAGGGCGTCGACCTGCTGGATCGTCAGTGCCTTCGGCAGACGCCGGGGCGCCTTCGGCGGCCGCAGGCGTCCGCTGGGATCGGCCTCGGACCGCCCCTCGCGCACGAGGAAGCGGTGGAGTCCCCGCACGGACGACTGCATCCGCGCCAGGGACGATGCCGCGGGAGGAGGCTCGGCCGAGGCGCGCTCCGCGCCGAAGTCGGCGACCCGTTCCGGCGTCACCGCGTCGACGTCGACGATCCCGCGCGCGCGGAGCCACTCCACGTACACATCCAGATCGCGGCGGTACGCGGCGACGGTATGGTCCGACAGGCCCCGCTCGAGCGCGATGTGACGCAGATACGTCTCGACGGCGCGCTCGAGCTCCACGTCAGGCCGACGCGGCCTCGCGGCGGAGGACCTCGGCGGCGGCGAGCGCCCCCGCGGCCAGGATGCCGTTGCGCAGGCGCCCGGCGATGACCCCGTCGATCACGTCGGCGAGCGGCACGCGCTCCACCCGCATGTCGGACTCCTCGTGCTCGCGCTCGTAGTCGGTCTCGACCGTGCGCAGGCCGCGCGCGAGGAAGAGATGCACGACCTCGTCATTGCCCCCGGGCGTGGTGTGCATCGACAACAGGTGCTGCCAGCGGTCGGCTTCGAGGTCGACCTCCTCGGTCAGCTCGCGCTTCGCGGTCTCGATCGGCGGCTCGCCCGCCACATCGAGCAGGCCAGCCGGGATCTCCCAGTCGCGCTCCTTGATGGGGTGGCGGTACTGCTGGATGAGCACGACCCGTCCCTCGTCGTCGATCGCCACGACGGCCGCGGCCCCCGGGTGCTCGACGTACTGGCGGGTCATCTCCCCGTCGCCGTAGCGCACGGTGTCGCTGCGGACGTCCCATACGGCACCCTCGTAGACCACCTCGGTCGAGACGACCTCGAGGTCGACCGGCTCGTCGCGCAGCTGCTCCACGTCAGTCCTCCTCGACGTCGAACAGTTCGCTCGAGCGGTGACGCTCGAGGGCCGCGCCGACGAGCCCGCGGAACAGCGGGTGCGGCTCGGTCGGACGCGAGCGCAGCTCGGGATGCGCCTGCGTGGCGATGTAGTACGGGTGCACGTCGCGCGGAAGCTCGACGAACTCCACGAGGTCGAGGTCGGGATTCAGTCCCGAGAACACCAGGCCCGCGTCGCTGAGCTGCTGACGGTAGGCGTTGTTGACCTCGTAGCGGTGGCGGTGGCGCTCCGAGATGCTGTTCGCTCCGTAGACCTCCGCCGCGAGCGAGCCCTCCGCGAGGGCGGCCGGGTACAGCCCCAGACGCATCGTGCCGCCCAGGTCGCCGCTCTGGAGGATGTCGACCTGCTCGGCCATCGTCGCCACGACGGGGTGAGCGGTGTCGGGATCGAATTCGCTCGACGACGCGCCCTCGAGACCGGCGACGGTACGCGCGTACTCGATGACCATGCACTGCAGGCCGAGGCAGATGCCGAGAGTGGGGATGCCCTGCTCCCGAGCGAAGCGCAGCGCACCGAGCTTGCCCTCGATGCCGCGGATGCCGAAGCCGCCCGGCACGATGATGCCGTCGACGGCTCCGAGGGCCTTGGCCGCCCCCTCGGGCGTCTCGCACAGGTCGGACGGGATCCACGTGATCTTGACGTGGGTCTCCTGCCCGAAGCCACCGGCCTTGATGGCCTCGGTGACCGACAGGTACGCGTCGGGGAGGTCGATGTACTTCCCGACGAGACCGATCGTGACCTCGTGCTTGGGGTTGTGCACCGCCTGCAGCACGCGGTTCCAGCGCGACCAGTCCACGTCGGCGGCCTTGGAGATCTCGAGAGCGTCGACGATATACGCGTCGAGACCCTGGTCGTGCATCATCGACGGGATGTCGTAGATGCTCGGCACATCGATGGCGTTGACGACCGCGTCCTCGTCGACGTCGCACATGAGTGCGATCTTGCGCTTGTTCGACTCGGTGACGGGCCGGTCGCTGCGCAGCACGAGGGCGTCGGGCTGGATGCCGATGGAGCGCAGGGTCGCGACGGAGTGCTGCGTCGGCTTGGTCTTCTGCTCGCCCGAGGCGCCCATGAAGGGAACGAGCGAGACGTGCACGAAGAAGACGTTCTTGCGACCGAGCTCGTGACGGATCTGCCGCGCCGACTCGATGAACGGCTGCGACTCGATGTCGCCGACCGTGCCGCCGATCTCGGTGATGATGACGTCGGGCTGCGGGCTCTCGCTCGCCTGCAGGCGCATGCGGCGCTTGATCTCGTCGGTGATGTGCGGGATGACCTGCACGGTGTCGCCGAGGTACTCGCCGCGACGCTCGCGCGCGATGACCTGCGAGTAGATCTGGCCCGTCGTGACGTTGGCCGCCTGGCTGAGCTCGATGTCGAGGAAACGCTCGTAGTGGCCGATGTCGAGATCGGTCTCCGCGCCGTCGTCGGTCACGAAGACCTCGCCGTGCTGGAACGGGTTCATGGTGCCCGGATCCACGTTGAGATAAGGATCGAGCTTCTGCATGACCACGCGGAGTCCGCGGGCCGTGAGGAGGTTGCCGAGGCTTGCCGCCGTCAGGCCTTTACCCAGGGAGGAGACGACCCCTCCGGTCACGAAGATGTGCTTCGTCGTGAAGGTCGTGCTGTCTGAATGTCCCGCGTCCGAAGTCTGCATCACGGGCTTCGATCCTATCAGTCGGGTGTGGGGGTTCGCCTCAGAGTCTGGCAGCCCCTTCCGACATCCACGTCACGCCCGCGTGTCGATCGGGGGTCGAAGCACTCGGATCAGCGCGTCCGGCCGGTCTCGAGCAGTTCCCGCGCGTGCGTCAGAGCGGCATCCGAGTCGGAGAGTCCCGACAGCAGCCGCGCCATCTCCGCTTCGCGCTCCGCTCCGTCGAGCCGACGGACGCTGGATGCCGTGACCGCGCCGTCGTTCCCCTTGACGACGGTGAGGTGGTTGCCCGCGAACGCGGCGACCTGCGCGAGGTGCGTGACCGCGATCACCTGCGAGGATTCGGCCAGGCGCGCCAGACGTCGTCCGACCTCGATGGCCGCGGCGCCGCCGATCCCGGCATCCACTTCGTCGAAGACGAACGTCGGCACCGGGTCGACGCCGGCGATGACCACCTCGATGGCGAGCATCACACGGCTGAGCTCTCCGCCCGACGCCCCGCGCGACACCGGCCGCGGGTCGGCTCCGGGGTGCGGAGCGAGGAGGATCGAGACGTCGTCGCGGCCGTGCGCCGCGGGTGCCGCGGCAGCCACGTCGACGGTCAAGCGCGCATCGGGAAGGGCGAGGGCGTGCAGCTCCTCGGTCACCGCCGCACCGAGCCGCTCCGCCGCGTCCCGGCGGGCCGCGGTCAGGGCGTCGGCGGCCGCGTCGAGTTCGCGGGCGGCGGCGTCGCGCTGAGCGGTGAGGCGCTCGACCCGATCGCCGTCGTCGTCCAGTTCGACGAGGCGGGCCGATCCCGTCGCCAGAAGCTCGATCGCGGCGTCCACGGAGCCGTGGGTGCGCGCCAGCGCCGCGAGCACGCCGCGGCGCTCGTCGACCGCCGCGAGCTCGTGGGGACCGGACTCGTCGAGGTCGGCGAGATAGCCCGACAGTGCGACGGAGGCATCGGTCGCGCGGTACCCCAGATCGGCGACCTGCTCGCCGATCGCCGCCAGAGCGGCGTCGCTTCCCGAGATGCGTTCGAGGGCGCGACGGGCCTCCGCCAGGAGTGACACGACGTCCGGGGCGCCGTCCTCGTTCGACAGCGCCGCGTGCGCGGTCACCGCGGCGACGCGCAGTTCCTCGGCGTTCGCGAGGCGCTCGGCGCGGCGCGCGAGCTCGTCCTCCTCGCCGGGGAGAGGAGCGGCCGCCTCAATCTCCGCGATCGCGGCACGCAGCTGCTCGGCTTCGCGAGCCCGGTCATCGCGGTCGCCGGTCAGCGCCGACAGCTCGGCGTCGAGGGTGCGCCAGGCGTCCCACGCGGCGCGATAGGCCGTCCGGGCCGCGGTCACGGTGTCTCCGCCGAAGCGGTCGAGCGCATCGCGCTGCGCCGAGGCCGACCGCAGCCGCAACTGGTCGGATTGCCCGTGCACCACGACGAGATCGTCGGCGAGGTCGGCGAGCACTCCCGCGGGAGCGGTCCGGCCGCCCACGGTGGCGCGACCCCGGCCCTCGCTCGACACGGTGCGCCCGAGGTACAGCTCCGCCGCCCCCTCGCCGACCGGCTCGACGTCGCCGCCCGCCTCGCGCACGCGAGCGGCCACGGGGCCGTCCTCCGGTACGAGCCACACGCCCTCGACCGCGGCCTGAGCGGCGCCCGAGCGCACCGCGCCCGAGTCCGCCCGCTGCCCCAGCAGCAGTCCGAGACCCGTGACCACCATCGTCTTGCCCGCGCCGGTCTCCCCCGTGATCGCGGTGAACCCACGCCCGATGGGCAGGGTCGCGTCGGCGATCACGCCGAGGTCTTTGAGCCGCATCTCCTCGATCACGCCGCACCTCCGGTGGCGCCGCGCCACCCGGTGACGGGAAGGCGGAACTTGCGGACCAGTCGATCCGTGAAGGCCGCCGGGTGCAGGCGGGCGAGACGCACCGGCCGCGACGATCGCCGCACGACGACTCGCGCCCCGGGCGGCAGCTCGTGAGAGCGACGACCGTCGCACCACAGGATGCCGCTTCCGCTCGTGCGCTCGAGCACCTCGACGGCGACCGTGGCGTCGGGGCTCACCACGAGGGGGCGAGCGAAGAGCGCGTGCGCTGACAGCGGCACCACGGCGATGGCTTCGACGGTGGGCCAGATGACCGGCCCCCCGGCCGAGAAGTTGTACGCGGTCGATCCGGTGGGCGACGCGACGACGACCCCGTCGCATCCGAATGACGACAGCGGTCGGCCGTCGACCTCCATGACCACCTCGAGCATGCGCTCCCGGCTGGCCTTCTCTACAGTGGCCTCGTTCAGTGCCCAGGTCTCGAAGATGACGCTGTCGTCGGCATCCAGCACCCGCACGGCGAGGGCGAGACGTTCCTCGACGGTGTAGTCCCGCGCGATCACGCGGCGGACCGCGTCGTCCATGTCGTCGCGCTCGATCTCGGCGAGGAACCCGACGTGCCCCATGTTGATGCCGAGGATGGGCGCCCGCCCTCCGCGCACGGTCTCGGCGGCGCGCAAGATGGTGCCGTCGCCGCCGAGGACGATCGCGAGTTCCACGTCGGCGATGTCGACGTCGACGCCGAGAGTCTCGACGCCCTCGAGCGAGAGCCGCTCGGCCAGTTCGGGCCGGTCCTCCGCCGAGACGACGGGGGTCGCCCCCGCCGCGCGCACGGCGGTGAGGATGCGTTCGGCGGCATGGACGGTGTCGTCACGACGGGCGTGCACGACGAGGAGGATTCGGCGATCGCTGGGGGTCATCGGCTTCCGGTCAGTTCGGTCACGGTGCTCTCCCATTCTGAGGGGTCACCGCCCCGGACGGCCGAGAACCACGCGACATACTCCTGGTTGCCGTGCGTTCCGACGAGGGGCGACGCGATCAGGCCGGCCGTGCGCAGTCCCGTGTCCCACGCCGCCCACAGCACGCCGTGCACCGCGTCGGAGCGCAGGGCGGGGTCGGTGACCAGCCCGCCCTTCACCGCCGTGCGACCCACTTCGAACTGCGGTTTGATCAGCAGGACCACGTCGGCGTCGGGGGCCGCGGTGTCCGCGACGGCCGGGAGCACGTGGTGCAGGGAGATGAACGACAGATCGCCGGTCACCACGCGCGGGCGCTCGTCGACTCCCGTCGCGGCGGCGAGGGAGTCGGCGGTCATGAACCGCACGTTATACCCCTCGACCGACACGACGTCGGGGTCGCCGGCCAGAACGGTGGACAACTGCCCGTGGCCGACATCGACCGCCATGACCGGTCGGGCACCGCGCTCGCGCAGCACCTGCGTGAACCCGCCCGTCGATGCCCCGAGGTCCAGGGCGGTGCGCCCCTCCACCTCGATCGGGAAGGCGTCGAGTCCCGCGATCAGCTTGTGCGCCGCGCGGCTGACGTAATGGTCGGCGCCGGCGACGGAGATCTCGTTGTCGTCCCCGACCGGCGTCGACGGCTTGACCACCGGCCGCCCGTCGACGCTCACGACGCCCGAGGCGATGAGCTGCGCCGCGTGCGAGCGCGAACGGGCGAGTCCGCGGGCGGCGAGTGCCGCATCGAGGCGGGTCGTCATGGGCGCGGCGCGGCCGACGAGTCGGTGGGGGCCGACGCGAGGCGCTGTGCCAGTTCGTCGTGCACGGCGGCGTAGGCGTCCGCGCGCACGTCCAGCGGCTGCTCCTCGATGAGGCGCAGCCGATCGATCAGATCGGTCGGGGCATCCGGGGCGGCATCGTCCGACATGGATGCCATGCTACCGACGTCAGCGCACCCGGAACGGGTCCGCGTACAGCTGCTCCGGCACGCGGAAGCCGAAGATGGCCCGGCCCGAGTTCCAGATGGCGGCTGCTCCCGCGCGCAGGAGGTCGATCTGGCGGTCGCCGGTCGACACGATGCGCAGGTCGACGCCGTCGATCTCGACGACCGCGTCGCCGACCCGCGTGCGGTCACCCTTGACGACGGTGGCCGGGTACGGCTCGAACAGCTGACGCAGGTCTTCGACGATGTAATCAGGGCGCTGGGAGGGCGGTGCCGCCAGCACCTGCTTGGGCCGGTCGATGCCGGTCAGTACGAGGACCGACGGCATCTCGGCGACGCGCGCGCCCTGGATGTCCGTGTCGAGACGGTCGCCGATGAACAGCGGCGACGTCGCGCCCGTGCGGGCTACGGCTTCGTCGAAGATGGGGCGTTCCGGCTTGCCGGCGATGGTCGCCAGGCGCCCCACCGCCGTGTGGACGGCCGACACGAGCGTGCCGTTGCCCGGGGCGATGCCCCGCGCCTGAGGAATGGTCCAGTCGGTGTTCGTGGCCACCCAGGGGATGCCACCCTCTTCCACCGGCGTCGCCAGCGCGTAGGCGGCCTCGGCGAGGTGCTTCCACCCCACCTCGGGCGCGAAGCCCTGCACGACCGCGGCCGGGGAATCGTCGGCGCTGCGGGTGACGACGAAGCCCGCCTTCTCCACCTCGACGACGAGTCCCTCCCCGCCGATGACGAGGAGCGTCGAGCCCGCCGGGACGAGGTCCTTCATCAGCCGCATCGCGGCCTGCGGGCTCGTGGTCACGTCCTCGGCCGCGACGCTCAACCCGAGCGAACTCAGGTGCTCCGCCACCGACGCGTCGGTGCGCGAAGCGTTGTTCGTGATGTACCCGAGACGGAGCCCCGCGGCCTGGGCGCGGTTGAGGCTGTCGACCGCGTGCGGGAGTGCACCCGGGCCCGCGTAGACCACGCCGTCGAGGTCGGAGAGCACGACGTCCACCCCGTCCAACGGGGTGGGCTGCGCGGCCGCGCGGCGGAAGATCATCGCGACCCCTCGGCCTCGTCGTCCGACGCGGATGCTTCCTCGTCGGAGGTGGCAGAGCCCGGGTCCGTCGCAGCGGAGTGCTCGTCGGGCTCGGCGCCGGCCGTGTCATCGGACGCCTCCGAGGCGTCGTCGTCGTCGACGTCGTCGACGGGAATGACACCGGATGCCACGTCCACTCCGCCGTCGTCATCGATCAGGTCGATCTCCTCGACGACGATGACCTCGCGATCGGCCACTCCGGCAGCGGCGTCCAGCGCCTCTGCGGCGATGTCCGCACGCCGTTGCCACTCCGCGGCCTCCGCGTCGCGCCCCAACTCCTCGAGGACGGCCGCACGCGCGGAGAAGAGAGCGGGGCTCCATTCGAACGCGCGGTCGGGATCGGCCTCGGGGATCTCCAGCTCCTGCAGGGCACGATCCGTCTGCCCGAGGTCGAGGCGGGCACCCGACATGGCGATCGCCAGCTGGACGCGCACGGGCACCGACAGAGTCGAACGGTCGACCGCCCGGCCTTCCTCGAGTGCGCGGTCGGCACGACCGACGCCGCGTTCGCTGTCGACGATCAGCGGCAGCTGCTCGTCGGAGCCCGTGATGCGGCGGTGCGTGCGCAGCTCGCGCAGGGCGAGCGCGAAGTCGCCCACCGCGTAGGCGGTGATCGCGACGGTCTCCCGGACGACGCCCACGCGACCCGCGCTGCGCGAAGCGGCGAGGGCGTGCTGGTGGGCGAGCGCGGGGTCCTCGTCGATGAGGCGGGCCGCCATCGCCAGATGCCGGGCGACGTTGTCGGCGTTGTCCTTGCTCAGGGTCTTGAGCTCGTTGCGCGCCGCGCCGGGCAGGTCGAAGGCCGTGATGTCGTCGGGCAGCTCGGGGCCACGTTCGCGCCGGTCCTGCGGCGGGCGGGTCGCGCGCGCATCGTCCCGGTCGAAGCGGCGGGGCGCTCCCGCGCCGGGGCGGCTGTCGCGCGAAGGACGCCGATCGCCGCCGCCGAAGCCACGCTCACCGCCGTCACGACGCACGGGACGCTCGCCGTCACGACGGAACGCACGGTCACCGTCGTTCCGGTACGGACGCGCCTCCCCGTCACGACGCACAGGTCGGTCGCCGTCACGACGCGCGGGACGCTCGCCGTCACGACGGAACGGACGGTCACCGTCGTTCCGGTACGGACGCGCCTCCCCGTCACGACGGACAGGACGGTCGCCATCACGACGGACAGGACGGTCGCCGTCACGACGCACGGGACGGTCGCCGTCACGACGGACGGGACGGTCGCCGTCGCGACGGAACGGACGGTCACCGTCGTTCCGGTACGGACGCGCCTCCCCGTCACGACGCACAGGTCGGTCGCCATCACGACGGACAGGACGGTCGCCGTCACGACGGAACGGACGGTCACCGTCGTTCCGGTACGGACGCGCCTCCCCGTCGCGACGGACAGGTCGGTCGCCGTCACGACGGACGGGACGGTCGCCGTCGCGACGGAACGGACGGTCACCGTCGTTCCGGTACGGACGCGCCTCCCCGTCACGACGCACAGGTCGGTCGCCATCACGACGGACAGGACGGTCGCCGTCACGACGGACAGGACGGTCGCCGTCACGACGGAACGGGCGGTCGCCGTCGCGCCGAGGACGTCCGGCGCTATCGCCGTCACGGCGGGGAGGCCGCTCTCCGCGAGACGGCGAACCATCGCCGCGCGCAGACCGACCACGGTCGAATCCACGGTCGCTCGAGCGCCCGTCGTTACTCCTGCGCTCGTTGGAATCGTCCGTCGACATGATCGTCCTCCCCGGGAAATGTGCCCGTAAATGCGAAATGGCCACCCAGCGTTGGGCGGCCATTTCGTTAAAGGAAGTCCGGCGGTGTCCTACTCTCCCACAGGGTCCCCCCTGCAGTACCATCGGCGCTGAGAGGCTTA
>NZ_JAWDIS010000003.1:0-726614 GCF_032464915.1 Microbacterium galbum
AAGGGGGACGCGTACCGGCGCTTCCCGGTACCCGCGGAGCGACCCGTTTGGTGTACGTCGGCGCGCGGTCACGCTGTGCGTGGCAACAGCCCGCGGACGCGGCATGCCTTCGCACACCTGGGTTCAGAACCGCACGTTCAGCCCGACGCCGTCGCTCGGCGTCGTCGCTCGACGTCGTCGTGCCGTCGTGGTGGCGTCGTCGTGCTCGCGCGGTCGTGTGGGTATCGACGCCACCGAAGGTCGTGTGCGCATCGACGCACCCGGAAAACGACGATGCGCCGACCCCGGGTGAGGAGTCGACGCATCGCGGGGGGTGGAGCGGTTCAGCCGGTGTTCTGAAGGCCGGCCGCGACACCGCTCACCGAGAGGAGGAGAAGGCGCTGGTGCTCGGCATCCGGAGTCGGGTTCTCGGAATCGACGTCCCGCAGGGCGCGCAGCGCGCGCAGCTGCAGGAGCGACAGTGCGTCGACGTACGGACTGCGCATCTTGACGGCCCGCTGCAGGATCGGCTTGTTCCCCAGCAGGTCGCCGCCGGTGATCCGCTCGACCCAGGAGCGGGTGAGCAGCATCTCGTCCATGACGAGGTCGGCGAGGTCGTCGCGGTCACCGAGGGCGAGGTAGCGCCGGGCGATGCGTTCGTCGGCCTTCGCGAGACTCATCGCGACGTTGTCGATCATCGTGCGGAACAGCGGCCACTGCTCGTACGCCTCTCGCAGACGCTGCTCGTCGCCGACGGCGTCGAGCGCCGTGCCCAGGCCGAACCAACCGGCGAGGTTGATACGCGCCTGCGTCCAGGAGAACACCCACGGGATCGCTCGGAGGTCTTCCAGCGACTCCACCGAGAGACCGCGACGGGCGGGCCGTGAGCCCAGCGCGAGGTGCCCCAGCTCCTCCATCGGCGTGACCGTCGCGAACCACGGCGCGAAGCCCGGAGCCTTCACCAGCGCGAAGAACCGCTCGCGCGAGGCGACGTCCATCTTCTTCGCGACGTCGGCGAAGGCGTCCGCCGCCCCGCGGTTGCGGCGTTCGATGGAGGGGGAGGACGCCGTGAGCACGGCCGCCGCGACCTGGTCGATGTGGCGCATGGCGATGTCGGGGTCGCCGTAGCGCGCGAAGATGACCTCGCCCTGCTCGGTGAGCTTGAAGCGGCCGTCGACCGAGTGCGGGGGCTGCGCGAGGATCGCGGAGTTCGCCGGTCCTCCGCCGCGCCCGAGCGCTCCGCCGCGACCGTGGAAGAGGGTGAGCTCGATCCCCTCGGTCTCGGCCCATGTCGAGATCGCGGCCTGGGCCTCGTACAGCGCGAGGTTGGCGGCGACGGGTCCGACGTCCTTCGACGAGTCGGAGTAGCCGAGCATGACCTCGAGGCGGCGGCCGGTGGCATCCAGGCGGCTCACGAACGAGGGGTGCGAGACGATCTCGGCGAGGATGCCGGGGGCCGCCTGCAGGTCGGCGAAAGTCTCGAACAGCGGGATGACGTCGAGCACGGGCAGGGCTTCGCCCGGCCCCATCGCGTAGGAGGCGAGCTCGTGCACGTTCGCGAGGTCTTCCGCCGACTGCGTGAACGACACGATGTAACGGCCGGCGGCGCGGGGGCCGAAGCGCTCCTGCACGTAGGCGATCGAGCGGAACACCTCGAGGACCTCGTCGGCCTGCTCGCTGCGGGCACCGCCCGCGCGCAGCTCGTCGAGCACCTTGCGGTGGACCGCCGAGTGCTGCCGCACCTCGAGTTCGGTGAGGTGGAAGCCGTAGGTCTCGACCTGCCACACCAGGCGCTGCAGAGCGCCGTACGCCTGACGCGCGGCACCCGCGGCGACGAGCGAGTCCTGTACGGTCCGAAGGTCGGTGAGCAGGTGCTCCGGGTCGCGGTAGGCGAGGTCGGCGTTCCGCGTGCGGGTCGCGGCGATCTTCCGCGCGAGCAGCAGCAGGATGCGCCGGTGCGGCTCGTCGGGCGAGCGCTCGGCGATCTCCGCTGCGGCGTCTTCGTCGGCGGCGCGCAGACGGTGCCACAGGGCGACGAGGGCGTCACTGGGCGCAGTGGTCTCGGCATCCAGGGTCAATCCCCGTCCCACGCGCTGCGTGGTGCGCTCAAGGCCCAGGAGCACGTGTTCGCTGGCGATCGCGGCCGCCTTGCGGGTGACGGATGCCGTGACGAACGGGTTGCCGTCACGGTCGCCGCCGACCCAGGAGCCGACGCGCACGAAGGGCTTCACGATCGGCGCGCGGGCGCCGGCGTTCTCGCCCTGGAGGATGTCGTCGATACGGCGGTACACGCGCGGGACCGCGGTGTAGAGCGTCTCGTCGAAGACGGCCATGACCGAGCGCACCTCGTCGACCGGTGACGGCTTCTCGCGCCGCAGCGGGGCGGTGCGCCACAGGGTGTCGATCTCCTCGAGCATGCGACGCTCGGCACGGCGGCTCTCGCTGTCGTTGCCGGCGGCGTCGTCGTGCTCGGCGAGCAGTTCGGACAGGCGGCGGATGCTGGTCGAGATCGCTCGGCGGCGGGCCTCGGTGGGGTGCGCGGTGAAGACGGGGTGGAAGCGCAGAGCCTGCAGGCGCGCGAGCGCTGTCTCTTCGCCGACCTCGCCGGCGAGACGCTCGAACGCCGTCGCAATCGTGTCGGGGGTGCCGGAGCGCGACGGGCGATCGCCGCGCTCGCGCAGCACGCGCACGCGCTGGTGCTCCTCGACGAGGTTGACGAGGTGGAAGTACGCCGTGAAGGCGCGTGCCACTTCGTCGGCACGCTCGATCGACAAGCCGTCGGCGATGGCCGCCGCCCGCTCGAACGCTTCGGGCGTCTCATCGGTGTAGGCCTGGATCGTCGCCGTGCGCAGCCGCTCGACGTCGTCGTACAGTCCGGGGGAGCCGCTCTCCTGAAGGACGCGGCCGAGGAGCGATCCGAGCAGGCGCACGTCGGCGCGCATCTGTTCGGGCAGTTCCTGGCCGGCTTCGAAGCGGCCCACGAGGTCGATCGCCTCGGTCGGGGTCAGTTCACGCACACGCCCCAGATTATCCGCGTCCTGTTGCGCGCAGATCACGTGTGACGCGGGGCCGCCGTCTCGCACGGCGAATTCCGGACAATATCCGGCTACGGGTGGCGAGGGCCGCAGGATTTCGGCCCGTTCCGGGATCGGCATCCGGCTTTCCGGTCACGTCGATATCGACGACCTCGCGCGGGGCGGCGCAGGCCCCGCCTCGACCGCGACGGCCATGAAACGGGGAAGGAGCGCGCCGCGCGAGAGTTCCGCGGGGCATACTCGTCGACAGCGGGCCCGTCGGGGGCCGCGGAGGGAGACACCGTGAGCGACGACGCCCTGCGAGAAGCCGCCCGGACGATGCACGCCGTGCGCGAACGGTGCGTGTGGACGCAGCAGATCGACCACCGCGACCTCGTGCCCTATCTCGTCGAGGAGAGTGCCGAGGTCATCGACGCCGTCGAGGCGGGCACGCGCGCCGACCTGCGGGAGGAGCTCGGCGATCTGCTCTGGCAGGTGCTGTTCCACGCGGAGATCGCGGCGGGCGACCTCGACGACCCCTTCGACATCGACGACGTGGCGCGCGGTCTGACCGAGAAGATGGTGCGGCGGCATCCCCATGTCTTCGCGGGCGCCGTGGCATCCACGCCCGAAGAGGTGCTCGTGCACTGGAACGCGGCGAAGGCGGCCGAGAAGCGCGAGCGTACGAGCGTGCTCGACGGTGTCAGCGATCACATGCCCTCGCTCAGCCTCGCGCAGAAGGTGATCGGCAAGGCCGCGCAGGTCGGGGTTCCCGCCCCGCATCACCGACTCGCCGACCCCGCCTCCGAGGCCGAGCTCGGTGACGCCCTGCTCGCCCTCGTCCAGCTCGCGCGGGAGCGCGGCTGGGACGCCGAGCGCGCACTGCGCGAGCGCCTGCGCACCGTTCGCGCCGACGTGCGGGCCGCCGAGACCGCGGCCGGTTGACGACACCGCAGGCGCAGGATGACATCCGCCTACGGTCTCGGCACGTGCATGCGGTCTCGGTGGAGCGTTCGACCGCGCGCGAGCCTGGAACAATGGGACCGTGGCATCCGTGAATCCGCCGCGCGGCATGCGCGACTTCCTCCCCGCTGACAAGGCCCGTCGCGAGCGCGTGCTCGCCGTCATCCGCGAGCGCTACCGTGCGCACGGCTTCGACGAGATCGAGACGCCCGTCATGGAGGAGTACTCGCGTCTGCACGCCGGTCTCGGGGGGGATAACGAGAAGCTGTCGTTCAGCATCTTGAAGCGAGGGATGGATGCCGAGGGCATCCGCGCCGCGGCCGACGACCCGGCGGCGCTGGCCGACCTGGGCCTGCGCTACGACCTCACGGTTCCGCTGGCACGCTTCTACGCGACGAACCGTGCGCAGCTGCCGACGGTGTTCCGCGCGATCCAGATGGCTCCCGTCTGGAGGGCCGAGCGCCCGCAGAAGGGGCGCTACCGCCAATTCCTGCAGTGCGACATCGACATCATCGGCGACGCGTCCGCGCGCGCCGAGGCGGAGCTCATGATCGCGAGCCTCGACGTGCTCGACGCGCTCGGCCTCGAGGGCGGATCGATCCGCGTGAACGACCGACGCTTGCTCGACGCCATGCTGGACGTCTTCGGCTTCGCCCCCGACGAGCGCCCCGGTGTGCTCATCACGATCGACAAGCTCGACAAGGTCGGCCCCTCGGGCGTCATCGCCGAGCTGCGCGAGCGCGCGGCGACCCCCGCGGCCGTGGACGCCCTCGCTGCGTACCTCGAGCGGCCGGCGGGTGCGCCGACTTTCGACGACGCGGGGATCCGCGCGGCCCTGCCCGACGGAATCCCGGACGAGGTCATCGCCCACCTCGTCGCCCTGGGGGAGACGGTGGCAGCCGCCCGCGGTGCGGACGCACCGCTCGTGTTCGACCCGTTCCTCGTGCGCGGCATGGGCTACTACACGGGCACGATCTTCGAGCTCGCGCACCCGAGCGTCGACTACTCGCTCGGCGGCGGCGGCCGCTACGACGGCATGATCGGTCGGTTCCTCGGCCAGCAGGTGCCGGCGGTGGGCTTCTCTATCGGCTTCGAGCGCATCGTCGACCTGCTGCCCGACGACGAGGCCGACGGGGATCGCTCCGTCGTGCTCGTGCACGACCGGGACGTTCCGCTCGATCGGCTGGTCGCGCTGAAGGGCCGCCTCATCGCCGACGGGGCGCGCGTGCGTCTCGAGCAGCGGGTGAAGAACATGAAGGCCCTGCTGGAGCGGTCGGCGGCCGACGGGTACACCGCGTTCGCCTCCGTGGGGTCCGACACTACGGTGGAGTCGCTGGAGCTCAAGCCCCTGTCGTGAGGCTCGGGTCGCCGGGGCGGCCGAGGTCGGCGCCGCGCCGGGACCTCACGCCGCCACGCTGACCAGAGCATCGCTCGGACGCTCCGCGGCGAGCCGTTCGAGGCGCTCGGCGGTCGCGGCATCCCGAGGAGAGAACCACACCACGCGCGAGCCGAGTGCCTCGTCGATCCACAGGCTCGACATCTCGAGGTGCAGCTCGCCGACGCGGGGGTGGAGCAAATGCTTGAGGGCGTTTCGCTCCCCGCCCACGTCGCCCAATCGCCACAGCTCACCGAAGCGCGGCGACATCGCCTCGAGTTCGGCCACGAAGCGCTGCCACGACGCCTCGTCGTGGTGGCGGCCGTAGGCGGTGCGCAGGCGCGCGGCGATTCGTCGCTGCGCGTGGTCGAGGTCGACGTGGGCGCGCTGCCACGCCGGATCGGTGAAGAGCAGGACGGCGCAGTTGCGGCGGTCGACGGGCAGGTCGTCCAGGTCGTCGAAGAGGTAGCGGTAGGAACGGTTGAACGCGCGGATGTCGAAGCGCGCGGTCTGCACCGCGGCGGGGTAGGGCAGGAGCTTCTCGAGCAGGTCGAGGTGGGTCTGCCCGACGCACGTCCGCGTCGCGCGGTCGGGGAGGGGGAGGTCGGCCAGGTCGAAGAGGTGGTCGCGCTCGTCGTCGCTGAGCAGCAGCGCGCGGGCGATCGCCGTCACCACCTGGGCCGAGGCGGCGATCGGGCGCCCCTGCTCGAGCCAGGTGTACCAGGTCAGCCCCACCCCGGCGAGCTGCGCGACCTCTTCGCGGCGCAGCCCCGCGACCCGGCGGCGCGTCCCGTCGGGCAGGCCGACGTCGGCGGGGCGCAGGCGCGCGCGGCGGCTCCGCAGGAACGCGGCGAATTCCGCGCGGACATCGTCGGACCGTGTCATGGCATCCTCCTCCGGCGATCCTAGAACCGCCCACGTCCTGCATCCGCCCCGTGAGGAGTGGTGGCAGTACCAGGATGAGCGGGCTCCTGGTACCAGGATGCGACGCGCTCCATGCTGGCACCATGACCACCTCCGCACAACCGGCGACCGGCAGCGCCCCGACGCCGATCCGCCCCCAGGCCGACGACGTGCCGACCTGGCGCTACCTCGGTTTCCTGCTCGGCCCCGGTGCCGGCACGTTCGCCTTCAACGCCGTCACCGTGATCCTCCCCACGCTCCGCGAGCGGTTCGGGGCCGGCGACGTCGCCCTCGAGCTCGTCATCGCGGCGTACGGCATCCCGTTCGCGGTCCTGCTGATCCTCGGCGGGAGACTCGGGGACCGCTTCGGGCGCCACCGCCTCTACACGCTCGGGATGGGGCTGTTCCTGGTGTCGGCGATCGCCTGCGCCCTCGCGCCCTCCATCGAGACGCTCATCGCCGCCCGAGTGGTGCAGGGCGTGGGGGCGGCGCTGTGCACGCCCCAGGTCCTCGGCACCATCCAGGCGACCTCGCGCGGAGCGGCGCGCACCCGCGCGATCGCCGCCTTCGGGGCGAGCGGCGGGATCGGCGCCGCCGTGGGGCAGGTGGCCGGTGGTGCGCTCGCGGCCCTGTCGTTCGGTCCCGTCGAAGGCTGGCGTGCGGTGTTCGTCGTCGTCGCCCTCATCGCGGTCGCGGCGATCTCGTTCGCGCCCCTCGCCCCCCGCTCCCGCTCGCACGAGGTGGTCGCGATCGACCTCGTCGGCACGGCGGCGCTCGCCGTCGGCATCCTGGCGGCCTCGGTCGCCTTGACCTTCGGGCCGGTGTGGAACTGGTCGTGGCCCGTCGCGATCGCCCTCGTCGTCGCCGCCGTCGCCCTCGTGGCGATGTGGCGGCACCAGAACGGCATCGAGCGGTCGGGGCGCGTGCCGCTGCTTCCGCCGAGCGTGCTGCGCCTGCGTCCCTTGCAGCTGGGCCTGCTCGCGGCCGCGCTGTTCTTCGCCGGCTACTCGGCTCTGCTCTACGTCTTCCCGCGCGCGGTCGAGGCCGGCGGGCTCAGCTCCCTGCAGGCGGGGCTCGCGCTGCTGCCGTTCGCCGTGGTGTTCGCGGCCATGTCGCTCGCGGTCGCGCGGGTGCAGAGCCGACTGGGCGACGCGACGCTCGTGCTCGGGGTCAGCGTGCAGATCGTCGCCCTCATCGCGATGGCGGCGACCCTCGGCGTCGCGTGGGGCAGCGACATCGGGCTGTGGCTGCAGCCGGCGCTCGTGCTGCTCGGCGTCGGTCAGGCGCTCATCTTCTCGCCGCTCACGCAGCTCGTCGTGCGCGAAGTGCCCGTCGAGGCGGCGGGGCTGTCGGGTGGAATGTTCAGCACCGCCCAGCAACTCGCGCTGTCGTTCGGCGTCATCGTCATCGGGGGTGTCGTGACCTTCACCGGCGCGGCCGGCCGCGACGAACTCCTCGCCGGTCTCGCGCTCGACATCGGTCTCGCGGTGGCGGTGCTGGCTCTCGCCCTCGTGCTGCGGGCGCGGGGCGCTCGCGTCGCCGGCTGAATCGGTGCGTCGGGCTTCGGCATCCGGAGAAGACCCAGGATGCCGGGAGCCCGCCGTCGCCGCGCTGTCACGGTGTGTCCACCGGCCGTTCACCGCGGGCCGGTCTCATCGGAGCATGCGTCGTCCGGTGACCGTGACCGCCGCCTCCGCGATCGCGTTGCTGGGCGCCGGGGCCGTGGGGCTGCGCACCCTCATCGCCCGCCAGGCGGCGATCGCACGGCGCCGCATCGGCAAACCACTGGGGGAGCAGGCGCTCGACGCCGACCGGGTCTGGCGACGCAAGAAGCACCCGGGGCCCCCGGTCGAGCTGCTGCTGCTCGGCGACTCGATCGCGGCCGGCTTGGGCGCCGCACATCGGCGCGACACCCTCGGGGCGCGTCTGGCCAAGGGCATCGCCCGCGCGGCCGGGCGACCGGTGCGGTTGCGGACCGAGGCGGTCGTGGGGTCGGAGACCTCGGCGTTGGTCGGACAGCTCGCGGCGCTGCCCGAGGGGTACCGTCCGGATGCCGCGGTCATCGTGGTCGGCGGGAACGACGTGACGCACCGCATCCCGGCCTCCCGCTCCGCGGGGCAGCTCGAGGAGATCGTGCGCGCGCTCCGGGGGAGCGGGATCCCGGTCGTCGTGGGCACCTGCCCCGACCTCGGCACGCTGCGGGCGATCCCGCAGCCGCTCCGGGCGCTGGCCGCGCGATCGTCGCGGCAGCTGGCCGCCGCGCAGGCCGCGGCCGTGCACCGGTCCGGGGGTCGCGTCGTCGCGCTGGCGAGAGCGGTGGGACCGGTCTTCGCCGAGCGTCCCGACGAGATGTTCAGCGTCGACCGCTTCCACCCGAGTGCCCTGGGGTACCGCCGTACCGCGGAGGCGCTGCTGCCGGCGGTCCTGGCGGCGCTGGAGGTCGCGCCGGTCGTGGTCAGGGCGGAGCGCTGAGGGCTGCGGGGGACCGGGTCCCGGCTCCCGCATAGCTTCTCGGCCTAGCGTTCCCTCACGCCTCCCGTCGATGTCTTCCTCCGCACCTGGCGCGCCGATCCCCTCACGCTCGGCGTGCTGCTCGTGGCATCCACGGCCTATCTGCTCGCCGTGCGGCGGTCGAGTCGCCGGGGAGAGCCCTGGCCGCTCCGGCGCACGATCGGCTTCTTCGCCCTCGGGCTGCTGCCGTACGCCGTGATCGAGCTCGGATTCCTCGGCGTGTACTCGGGGCAGCTGCGGTGGGCGTTCTCGACCCGCATCGCGCTGCTGATCTTCGCCGTCCCCGCCGGGATCGCCGCCGGACGTCCGCTCGACCTCGTCCCCCGGGGTGTGCGCGAGCGCCTCCTGGCCGCACGGGTCACGCGCGTCTTCGGCAACGCGATGGTGGCCACCGTCGTCATCGCCGCGGTGTTCTGCCTCTTCCTCACGCCGGTGGCCGGCATCCTGCGCGTGAATCCCCTCGTGCAGGCATCTCTCGGCGTCGTCGTGCCGCTCGTGGGGTCGGCGATGGTGCTGCCCATGATGGCGCTCGGCGCGGTCCACACGGGCACGTTCATCGCGATCGAGTTCCTGCTCGCGTTCGTCGAGCTGCTCATCGACTCGGTGCCGGGGCTGCTGATGCGCCTGAACGACTCGGTGCTGGATCTCGTCCCGGATGCCGCGAAGGCGGTGTCGTGGTGGCCGTCGCTGCTGCACGACCAGCACCTCGCGGGCGACATGATCTGGTTCATCGCCGAGTTCGCCGACGTGCCGATCCTCGTCATCCTCATGATCCGATGGATGCGGTCGGACCGCGTCGAGGCGAAGGGCTTCGACGACCTCTCCGACGACGAGTACGACGAGATGACCCGCGCGCACCTCCGCGGCGAGCGTTGACCCGCACCCTCCGCCGCGCCAGGGTGGAGGGGTGCCCACCTCCGACGACGTCGATGCGTTCCTGACCGAGACGCTCGTCGGCTCCGACCCCGCGCTGGACGCGGCGCTGCGCGCACAGCACGACGCCGGCATGCCCGCCATCGAGGTCGCGCCGGTGAACGCGAAGTTCCTGCACCTGCTCGCGCGTATCGCGGGCGCTCGCCGCGTGCTCGAGATCGGCACCCTCGGCGCATACTCCACCATCTGGCTCGCCCGGGCCGTGGGGGCGCACGGGCGCGTCGTGACGATCGAGGCCGAACCGGCCAACGCCGCCGTCGCGCGGGCGAACCTGGAGCGGGCGGGAGTGGCCGAGCGCGTCGACATCCTGCTCGGTCGCGGCACCGACGTGCTGCCGACTCTCGACGGGGGAGACCCCTTCGACCTCGTCTTCATCGACGCCGACAAGGAGTCGAACACCAGATACCTCGACTGGGCGGCGCGCCTGGGCCGCCCCGGCACGGTCGTCGTGCTCGACAACGTCGTGCGCGGGGGAGAGGTGGCGGATGCCGGGACCGCCGACTCGAAGGTGCAGGGTGCTCGTCGGGGCGTCGAGATGCTCGGAAGCGACCCGCGCTTCGACGCGACGGCGTTGCAGACCCTCGATCGCAAGGGGTGGGACGGGATCGCGGTGGCGATCATCGTCGACCCCACGCCCGGCGGGACGGGTCACTAGACTCGACGGTGGACCGACGACGCTCCACCCTCTTCCACCCAAGAACCAACGAGGAGTCCTTCGTGGCACTTATCGAGGCTGTCAACGCGCGCGAGATCCTGGATTCGCGCGGTAACCCGACCGTCGAGGTGGAGGTGCTCCTCGACGACGGAATCGTCCAGCGGGCGGCCGTCCCCTCCGGCGCGTCCACCGGCGCGTTCGAGGCCTACGAACTGCGCGACGGCGACAAGAGCCGCTACAGCGGCAAGGGCGTGCTCAAGGCCGTCGCCGCGGTCGTCGACGAGCTCGGCCCCGCCATCGAGGGCGTCGAGGCCAGCGAGCAGCGCATCATCGACGAGATCCTCATCGAGACCGACGGCACCGACAACAAGTCGCGCACCGGCGCAAACGCCATCCTGGGCGTCTCGCTCGCCGTGGCCAAGGCCGCCGCCGACAGCGCCGACCTTCCGCTGTTCCGGTACCTCGGCGGACCGAACGCGCACCTGCTGCCCGTCCCGCTGTTCAACGTCATCAACGGCGGCGAGCACGCCGACAACGGCATCGACTTCCAGGAGTTCTTCCTCGCGCCCATCGGCGCCGACACCTACGGCGAGTCGCTGCGCTGGGGCACCGAGGTCTACCACGTCCTCAAGGGCGAGCTGAAGTCCGCGGGCTACAACACCGGTCTCGGCGACGAGGGCGGCTTCGCCCCCGACCTGCCCAGCAACCGCGAGGGCCTCGACTTCCTCATCCGTGCGATCGAGAAGGCCGGCTTCACCCCCGGCAAGGACATCGCCGTCGGACTCGACGTCGCCGCCACCGAGTTCTACAAGGACGGCGTGTACACCGTCGAGGGCAAGGAGTGGAGCGTCGACACGCTCGTCGACTACTTCGCCGACCTCGTCGCGAACTTCCCGATCGTCACGATCGAGGACGCCCTCGCCGAAGACGACTGGGACGGCTGGAAGAAGCTGACGGATGCCATCGGCTCCAAGGTGCAGCTCGTCGGCGACGACCTGTTCGTCACCAACCCCAAGCGCCTGCAGCAGGGCATCGACCTCGGTGTCGCCAACTCGCTGCTGGTCAAGGTGAACCAGATCGGCACGCTGTCCGAGACGCTCGACGCGATCTCGCTGGCGACCCGCTCGGGCTACACCTCGATGCTCTCGCACCGCTCGGGCGAGACCGAGGACACCACGATCGCCGACCTCGCGGTCGCTGTGAACGCCGGCCAGATCAAGACCGGTGCCCCGGCGCGCAGCGAGCGCGTCGCGAAGTACAACCAGCTGCTGCGTATCGAGGAAGACCTCGGCGACGCCGCGGTCTTCGCGGGCCGCTCGGCGTTCCCCCGTTTCAAGGGCTGAGCGTCTGACATCCGAGGAGGGGGAGCCCACGGGCTCCCCCTCCTTCGTCGTTTCCGGCGACGACCATGTCGCGCCGCGGGGTGGGGCCGCGTTCGCGAGCCCGACCCGTGGCATCCGCTTCAGGCGGCGCGCGGCGGGGGCCGACCCCGTGGCACCGGCCACCGAGCACGCGGCGTGGCCCACCGGGAACGCCGAGACCGCCGACGTAGACTCGCCTGCGGTCCGGGCATGCGTGCACCGGCGGATGAGAGGGGATGGACGTGGACCGACCGACACTGCCTCCCCGCAAGACGACCGCCCCCCGGCCGCCCGCCGGCAAGAAGGCGCCGCGCCGCCAGCCCGATCCGACCGCCTCGCGGCGCCCGACGGCCCCGCCCCGGTCGGCGGGCGGACAGCGCGTCGACGTGCGCGAGTGGCTCGGGAAGGTGCGCATCTCGGGTTTCGTCGTCATCATGCTGGGTCTGGTCGTGCTGGGCACCTTCGTGCTCGTGCCCACCGTCGGCACGTACATGGACCAGCGCCAGCAGATCCAGGCACTGCGCAGCGCCGTCGCCCTCAGCCAGTCGGAGGTCGCCGACCTGCAGACGCAGCGCGAGCGGTGGTCGGACCCGGCGTACATCCGCACCCAGGCGCGTGAGCGGCTGGGGTACACCTTCCCCGGCGAGGTCGTCTACCTGATCGACAACGATCTGCCCGCCTCGGCGACACCCCAGGAGCAGGCCGACGTCAGCGAAGACGTCGGGCAGACGCGCACCGACTGGATGGCGCAGCTCGCGCGCTCGGTGGCTGCGTCCGGTGCGGCGCAGGTGGCCGTCCCGTCGCTGCAGATCGGCGTGCCCGACCCCGCCCCGACCGAGCCGCCGGCCGGCTGACCGCCCCTCGGTCGCCCCCGGATGCCGGGTCCAGCCGCCGCCGCGCCGGGCGCCGCCCGCACCGGGCGCGGTGTCGGACGCGCCGGGTACCCTGTCAGGGATGACTACCGCACCTCTTCCCCCCGCTTCCGACGCCGACCTCGCCGTTCTGCAGGCGCAGCTCGGCCGTGTTCCGCGCGGGGTCATCGGCATCGCCGCGCGATGCGTGTGCGGCAATCCGACCGTGGTGGCGACCTCGCCGCGGCTCGACGACGGCAGCCCGTTCCCGACCTTCTACTACCTGACGCACCCCGCAGCGACCGCGGCGATGTCGGTGCTCGAGGCCGGCCACGTGATGAAGGAGTTCTCCGACGAACTCGCCTCCGACGAGGAGCTGCAGCAGGACTACCGTCTCGCGCACGAGGCCTACCTGCGCGACCGTGCGGCGTACGGCGAGCCCGAGGAGATCGCGGGCATCTCGGCGGGGGGGATGCCGACACGCGTGAAGTGCCTGCACGCTCTCGCCGGGCACGCCCTGGCGGCCGGCCCGGGCGTCAATCCGATCGGGGACCGGGCTCTCGAGCGCGGCACCTGGTCGCCCGATCGCTGCGTCTGCGAAAGCCCCGGGGCCGGCGGATGAAGCGCGTCGTCGCAGCCGTGGCATCCGTCATCCTGATGGCGGTGATGACCGGTGCGACGGCGTCTCCCGCGGCGACACAGGGCCCGGTGCCGGAAGACCCCACCGACTCGGTGCGCGCGTCGGAGTACTGGCTCGACCAGTACGGCGTGCGGGAGGCCTGGAAGACCACCCGCGGCGCGGGGCAGAAGATCGCCATCATCGACACCGGGATCGCCCGCGGTCCCGCCGAGTTCACCGGCGCGGTGGCCGGCGGCACCGACGTCTCCGGCGTGGGTGCGTCCGACGGGCGCACGCCGGTGGGAGCGGTGGATGCCAACCACGGCAGCTGGGTCGCCTCGCTCGCCGCGGCGCGCGGCACGGGCAACGGACGCGGCATGATCGGCGTGGCGCCCGAGGCCGAGCTGCTGTCGATCTCGGTCGGATTCGGCGCGTCGAGCACGAAGCCGTTCTCGGAGCAGATCGCCGAGGCGATGACGTGGGCGGTCGACAACGGCGCGACCGTCATCAACCTCTCGCTGACCACCAACACCCTCGACTGGGACACCAGTTGGGACACCGCGTTCGAGTACGCCTTCGATCACGACGTGGTCGTGGTCGTCGCCGCAGGCAACCGGGGGAGTGGCACCGACCGCGTGGGCGCCCCGGCGACCATCCCGGGCGTCCTCGCGGTGGGCGGCGTCGACCCGAACGGCACCGCGAGCAGCAGCGCCTCCACCCAGGGCATCACGATCGGGCTGTCCGCCCCCAGCGAGCGGCTCATCGGCGTCTCCTCCGACGGCACCCTCGTCGGCTGGAACGGGACGAGCGGGGCGGCGCCGATCGTCGCGGGCATCGCCGCGCTGGTGCGCTCGGCCCACCCCGACCTCGACGCGAACAACGTGCTCAACCGGCTGATCCAGACCGCGAAGCGCGCGGCTGGGGCGACGAGCGTTCCCGACAAGCTGTACGGCTACGGACTGGTGGATGCCGCCGGCGCGGTGTCGGCGAGGGTCGATACCGTCAGCGAGAACCCGCTGGGCAGTCTGAAGGAATGGATCCGCCTCTACCGTCGCGCCGACGCGGAGCCGGCGCCCGAACCGACGGCGAGCCCTGTCGAGATCCCCGCTCTGCCGCCCGTGGAATCCGCACCCGAGGCCGGTTCGCCTCTGCTGCCTTCACGCGATAGCGTGCTCTACGGATCGCTGCCGCTCGGGGGTGCCACGCTGGCCGCTATAATGATTGCGCTCGGCGTCAGTGCTGCTGCCCGGCGAATCCGACAGGCGCGCACCTCCCGCGAGCCGAGCCGCACCACAAACGAGGAGTCCCTCCCATCGTGACCACTACCGTGCCCAGAATCCTCATCGTCGGTGGGGGCTACGCAGGTTTCTACACCGCCTGGAAGCTCGAGAAGCTCCTCGGGCGCAACGAGGCCGAAGTCACGCTCGTCGACCCGCTGCCGTACATGACGTACCAGCCGTTCCTTCCCGAGGTGGCCGCCGGCGAGATCGAGCCGCGCCACGTCGTGGTCGGCCTGCGCCGCCACCTCAAGCGCACCACCGTCATCGCGGGCAAGGTCACGGGCATCTCCCACGCGACCAAGACCGCCACGATCACCCCGATCGCGGGCGACGAGACCTTCGAGCAGGGCTACGACCAGATCGTCGTGACCGCCGGTGCCGTCTCGCGCACGTTCCCGATCCCCGGCATCGCCGACAACGCCATCGGTCTCAAGACCATCGAAGAGGCCGTGGCCATCCGCGACCGCCTCACGTCGAACTTCGACAAGGCATCGGTGCTGCCCGCCGGTCCCGAGCGCGACCGCCTTCTGACGGTCGTCGTCGTCGGTGGCGGGTTCGCCGGCATCGAGGTGTTCGCCGAGCTGCGCGCCTACGCGTCGTCGCTGCTGAAGCAGTACCCCACGCTGTCGTTCGACGACACGCACTTCCACCTCATCGAGGCCATGGGCCGCATCATGCCCGAGGTGTCGCAGAAGACGAGCGAGTGGGTGCTCGCCGACCTCGCGAAGAAGGGTGCCTTCGTGCACCTCGACACGCAGGTCAAGGGCGCCGTGGACGGCGTCATCGAGCTGTCCACCGGTGAGCAGCTGCCCACCGACCTCATCATCTGGACCGCGGGCGTCATGGCGAACCCCACGGTGGTGCGCGGCAGCGACCTCCCCGTGGAGGAGCGCGGTCGCATCCGCACCCGTCCCGACCTGCGCGTCGGCACCGACGAGGAGATCGTCGAGGGTGCCTGGGCCGCCGGTGACGTCTCGGCCGTTCCCGACCTGTCGGGTGGCGGCGTCGGCGGGTTCTGCGTTCCCAACGCGCAGCACGCGGTGCGTCAGGGCAAACTGATGGCGAAGAACCTCGTGGCCGTGCTGCGCGGTGAGGAGCCCAAGCAGTACAACCACAAGAACCTCGGCGCCGTCGCCGGTCTGGGCCTGTACAACGGCGCGTTCCAGTCGGGCAACATCGCCCTGACCGGTCTGATCGCCTGGTTCGCCCACCGCGGTTACCACGGTCTGGCCATGCCCACGTGGGAGCGCAAGTTCCGCGTGATCGGCGACTGGATGCAGAACTTCGTCCACGGCCGTGAGGTCGTGTCGCTCGAGGCCGTGCAGAAGCCCCGCGCGGCGTTCGAGGAGTTCGCGGCACGTCCGCGCCCGGCGGCTCCCGCGGCCGACGCCCCGGCCCCGGCCGAGAAGAAGGCCGAGCCCGTCGCGGCGAAGTAACGTCATCGATTTCGAGACCCCCGTGCCCCGTGTGGGTGCGGGGGTCTCGGCGTGAGAGGTCGCCGCCGGCTCGCGCCGCGGGAGGGTCGGGGCGAGGCCCTTCTGCGGACGTCGTGACGGGCGCGCCGGGTCGCGGCATCCGGGGTTCGCAGGTGAAGGCCGCGGTCCGCGGGACGACGGCCACGCTGCCGCCCCGCGCTACGGTGGGAGCCGGGCCCCCGTAGCCCAATGGCAGAGGCAGGCGACTTAAAATCGCTTCAGTGTGGGTTCGAGTCCCACCGGGGGTACGGCATCCATCGCATCCGCTGGGAGTCGCCGCCCGGCTCCGTCACGCCGACCGGCCCGCAGTTACACTGAAGGGCAATCTCTCGAACGGAGTGTGGGGCCTTATGTGGGAGTGGCTCGTACCGGTCATCGTGATCGTCGGCATCCTGGTCATCGCCGGCATCTACCTGTGGGCCACCTACAACGCCCTCGTCTCGCTCAACGTGCGCGTCGACGAAGCGTGGAGTGACATCACGGTACAGCTCAAGCGTCGCGCCGATCTGCTGCCCAACCTCATCGAGACGGTGAAGGGCTATGCGGCGCACGAGAAGGCGGTCTTCGAGAACGTCACCCGCGCCCGCGCCGAGACGCTGAACGTCGAGAGCCCCGCCGAGGCGGGTGTCGCCGAGGGCCACATGCAGCAGGCGCTGAAGTCGCTGTTCGCCGTGGCCGAGGCCTACCCGCAGCTGCAGGCGAGCCAGAACTTCCTCAAGCTGCAGCAGGCCATCGTCGACACCGAAGACAAGATCCAGGCCTCTCGCCGGTTCTACAACGGCGGTGTGCGCGAGCTCAACACCAAGATCAAGGTGTTCCCGAACAACCTCTTCGCTCGTCAGCTCGGCTTCCACGAGCGTGAGTTCTTCGAGGTCATCGACGGCGCGGCCATCTCCGAGCCGCCTCGCGTGCAGTTCTGACC
Source organism: Microbacterium galbum (assembly GCF_032464915.1). Classification (NCBI taxonomy): domain Bacteria; kingdom Bacillati; phylum Actinomycetota; class Actinomycetes; order Micrococcales; family Microbacteriaceae; genus Microbacterium; species Microbacterium galbum. The sequence goes on from NZ_JAWDIS010000003.1 coordinate 16,842, forward strand.
TTCTCGCAGATGCGCCCTCTCCGCTCGTCGGAGGGGGCGCATCTCACGTGGAGCGCCCGTCGGGGTGCTCGTGCCGCTCGGCCGAGAGCGCGCCGGCGATCGCATCGGCGGCGTCTCCCCATCGCGACACCGTCACCCGCTCCAGGCCCTGCCATCGCGCGGCGGTGCGCAGCTCGGCGGCGACGCGTTCCGCGGCATCCGGGGAGACACCGTGCTCCCACCACGCCGACTGCACCCGCAGGGCACTCGCCCCGCGGTCGGCTTTGAGGTCGAGGCGGCCCACGACGTCGTCGCCGACGAGCACCGGAAGCGAGTAATAGCCGAACCGGCGCTGCGGTGCCGGGGTGTAGATCTCGATGCGGTAATCGAAATCAAAGAGGCGCTCGGCACGATCGCGGAACCACACGACGGGGTCGAACGGCGTGAGCAGCGCGGTGGCGTCGACCGTGCGGGGCCGTGCCGCGTCGCGATGCAGCCAGGCCTTGGCGGGGCGGCCTGCGACGGACCATCCCTCGACCTGCACGGGCTGGAGCTCGCCCGCGTCGACGAGGTCGTGGATGGCCGCCATGACCGCCGGCCGATCGCGGATGCGCCAGTAGTCGGCCAGGTCGGACGCCGTCGCCACGCCGTAGGCCGCCGCCGCCCTCCGAACGAGCTCGCGGATGGCATCGGCCCGGGGCACGGGCGTCTCGAGCGAGGCCGCAGGCAGCACGTCGGATGCCAGAGCGTACCGACGCTCGAATCCGCGGCGCCCCGCGATGGCCACCTCGCCGAACAGCCACAGGCGCTCGAGGCCGTTCTTGACGTCGTCCCAGCCCCACCACGACCCGCGAGAGCCACTGCGGGCGTCGTGATCGATCTGCGCGGGCCGCAGCGGCCCCCGCTCGGCGAGTTCGTCGCGCAACCACTGCAGGAGGGGCTCGTTGGCCCGCGCCCACGCGTCGTCGCCGTACTTGCGGCGCAGGTCGTCGCGGCGGAACTGCAGGAGCGGCCAGTCGTCCGCGGAGACGAGGGATGCCACGTGCGCCCACGACTCCACCCAGCGCGGGCGGCGCGAGAAGGCGAGGGCGTCGAGGAGGGCCGTGTCGTAGGCGCCGAGGCGCGCGAACAACGGCATGTAGTGCGAGCGGGAGAAGACGTTGACGGAGTCGATCTGCAGGATGCGCATGCGACGCAGGGTCGCTGTGATCTGGCGCGTGCCGACCGTCTCGGGCCGCGGTCTCGCGAAGCCCTGGGCGGCGAGGGCGATGCGGCGCGCATCGGCGCGACGGAGCGTCGTGGTCATGCCTTTCACCGTATCCACCGCCTCCGACATCCAGCGTTCGCCGGGGGTGCGCGGCGGTAGGCTGACGGGATGAGTGGAACCGATCCCGAACCCCGCGGATCGTTCCTCGACGCCCTCAAGCGGCGCACCGTCTCGAGCGACCTTCAGCCCCCGGTCCCTCCGGCGCTTCGTCAGGCCACCGCGTACGCCTGGCGGTTGCTCGTGATCGCCGCCGCTCTCGGCGTCGTGATCTTCCTCGTCATCCAGCTGAAGCTCCTCGTGGTGCCCCTGCTCGTGGCGATCCTGGTGACCGCGCTGGTGTGGCCCGCGTTCTCCTTCCTCCTGCGGCACCGGTGGCCCAAGTGGCTCGCCATCGTCGTGACGGTGCTCGGCACCATCGCCCTCATCTCCGGACTCGTCTGGCTGGCCGTCTGGCAGATCACGCGCGAGTTCGGGTCGGTCCGGGAGCGCACGGTCGACGCCGTCTCGCAGTTCCGGCAGTACCTGATCGACGGGCCCCTGCACCTGAGCGCGCAGCAGATCGACGACGGTCTGCGGCAGGCCGGTACCTTCCTGCAGCAGCAGGCCGAGGTGCTGTGGACGGGCGCCCTCGCCATCGGGACGACTCTCGGCCACGTCGGCACGGGAGTGCTGCTGACCCTGTTCATCCTGCTGTGCCTGCTCGCCGACGGCGGGGGGATCTGGCGGTGGACCACGCGCCTGTTCCCCCGTGTCGCCCGACCGGCGGTCGACGGCGCGGGTCGCGCGGGCTGGCGGACCGTCAAGAGCTATGCCCGCACGCAGTTGCTCGTGGCCACCATCGATGCGATCGGCATCGGGCTCGGCGCGTTCCTCCTCGGTGTCCCGCTCTCGATCCCGATCGGCGTGCTCGTGTTCCTGGGCGCGTTCATCCCGTTCGTGGGAGCTGTGGCCACCGGGGCCCTGGCGGTGTTCATCGCCCTCGTCTACAACGGTCCGCTCGTCGCATTGTTCATGCTGATCGTCGTCCTGGGCGTCCAGCAGATCGAGAGCCACGTGCTGCAGCCGATCCTCATGGGCTCCGCGGTCAAGGTGCATCCGCTCGCCGTCGTGCTCGTCGTCGCCGGCGGCGCGATGATCGGCGGGATCGCCGGTGCCCTGTTCGCCGTGCCCCTCGCGGCCTTCGTCAACGTCGTCGCCGTCTACCTCAGCTCGAAGGCCTGGCAGCACGACGGGCAGGCCCTGGCATCCCGAGATCTCATCTGGCAGACCGTCCCGCGTGAGCGCGGAAGGAGATCATGAACGACACTCCCACCCTGGCCGAGTTCGAGGATGCCGCGCAGGCTCTGCGCGGCATCATCACGCGCACGCCCCTCGACGAGTCGCTTCACCTGACCGACCTGCTCGGCGTGCCCGTCAACCTCAAGCTCGAGAACCTGCAGCGCACCGGCTCGTTCAAGATCCGCGGGGCGACATACCGGCTGTCGCGCCTGACGGCCGACGAGCGCGCCCGTGGAGTCGTGGCCGCGTCGGCCGGCAACCACGCGCAGGGTGTCGCTCTGGCGGCGCAGCAGCTCGGAATCGCGGCGACGATCTTCATGCCCCTGGGTGTACCCGTGCCCAAGCTCCTCGCGACGCGCGGCTACGGCGCCGAGGTGATCCTCGAGGGGGCGACGGTCGAGACCCCGCTCCGCCTGGCCGCGGAATTCGCCGAGCGTACCGGAGCGGTGCTCATCCACCCGTTCGACCACCGCGACATCGTGGTGGGGCAGGGGACGTTGGGGCTCGAGCTGGTCGAGGACATGCCCGACCTCGAGACCGTCATCGTCGGTATCGGCGGCGGCGGGCTGGCCGCGGGTGTCGCGGCGGCGGTCAAAGCGCGGGCGGCCGCGGAGGGGCGCCAGGTGCGCGTCATCGGCGTCCAGGCGCACAACTCCGCCGCCTACCCGTCCTCCCTCGCCGCCGGGTACCCGATGCAGGTCGAGACCACCCCGACCATCGCCGACGGCATCGCCGTCGCGCGGCCGGGCGACCTTCCCTTCGAGCTCATCCGGCAGTACGTGGACGAGGTCGTCACGGTCACCGAGGACGACATCGCCCGCGCACTGCTCGTGCTGCTCGAGCGCGCCAAGCAGGTGGTCGAGCCGGCCGGCGCCGTGGGTGTCGCGGCGATCCTCGCGGGCAAGGTCAGGGCGAGCGGTCCCACCGTCACGATCCTCTCGGGCGGCAACATCGACCCGCTGCTCCTACAGCGCGTCGTGGCGCACGGGCTGTCGGCATCCGGTCGCTATATGTCGCTGCGCATTCCGCTTCCCGACCGCCCGGGCCAGCTGGCCCGCGTCTCGGAGCTCCTCGCGCAGGTGGGGGCGAATGTCATCGAGGTGCTGCACACGCGGCACGGGCAGGGGCTGCAGATCAGCGAGGTGATCCTGCAGCTGAGCGTCGAGACCCGCGGCGCCGAGCACCGCGCGCTGGTCATCGAGACGCTCGAGGATGCCGGCTTCGTCGCGACCGTCGTCCCGGACTGACGTCGGCGACGGGTCGCAACGTCCCGGGCCGACCTCGGCGGCGATCGTCACCGGCTCCGGGGTCGTCCCCTCCGCGATGTGCGCACTCTCCGTCGCGGGGCCGTGGTCCGGGCCGAGGTTGCGCGCATCGCGAGGTCGTGCGCGTCGGCCGGGGCGCGCGTGTGCGGCAGGCCGCCCCAAACGCCGCGAGCCGCCACCCCGATGGCGGGGGAGCGGCTCGCGGGCGGACCGGGCTTACTGGCCGGAGTAGGTCTCGACCTTGACGATCTCGACCGAGATCTCCTTCCCGTTGGGCGCGGTGTACGAGCCCTTGTCGCCTTCCTTGAGGCCGAGGATGGCGGCCCCGAGAGGCGAGGCTTCGCTGTAGACGTCGAGCTCCGAGTTGGCGGCGATCTCGCGGTTGCCGAGGAGGAACTTCTCCTCGCCGCCGGCGACGACGGCGGTGACGACGGTTCCCGACTCCACGACACCGTGGCTCTCGGGGGCCTCGCCGACCTTGGCATCCTTCAACAGCTGCTGCAGCGTGCGGATGCGCGCCTCCTGCTTGCCCTGCTCGTCCTTCGCGGCGTGGTAGCCGCCGTTCTCCTTGAGGTCGCCCTCTTCGCGAGCGGCCTCGATGCGCTTGGCGATCTCCTCGCGACCCGTGGTCGAGAGGTGCTCGAGCTCGTTGGCCAGGCGGTCGTAGGCGTCTTGCGTGAGGAACGTCACCTGAGCGTCGTTGGACACGGTTACTCCTTCGTCGAGGCGCTGACGGCGGGCGGTGTCGGGCCGTCGGCGGGGGATATGTCGAACGCCCCGGCATCGTGCCGGGGCGCGTCGTGATTCCGCGAGTTTACGGCACCCAGCAGGCGTTGACAAAACCCGTGGTCGCGAGCGACAGCGTCGGAATCTCCTCGGTGAAAGCCCGCGTGTGGTCCTCGGATGCCGGGTACTCGACGACGCGCCAGCCCACGGTTCCGTGCTCTTCGTCGCGGGCCTCGAGGGCGCAGGCGACGGGTCGGCCGGTGGGCGCGGTGATCTGGAACGTCGCGGTGACGGTGCGGTCGTCCACCACGGTGTAGCCGGTGTCGGTGGCGGTCACCGAGTTCAGGCTGCTCGACACCGTCGTCCAGCCCAGGAAGCCGATCGCGCCGAGGGCGAGGACGCCCACGATGGACCAGCCCACGATGCGTCGTCGCGGAGAGCGCGTGCGCCCGTAACGGTCGTCGAGTCGGGCGTGCGTCGTCATGCTCTCTCCGGGCTTTAGGCTGGACTTCCAGGCTACGCGCTTCCGCCCGGATAGAAGGTCTCCATGCACCCCGTGATCGTCGCTCTCGCGACAACGCCCTCCCCGGCCGTCACCCCCGACGAGTCGATCGTCACGCCCGGGCCGCTCGGATTCGCCGCGATCGCCTTCATCGGCATCGCCGTGTTCCTCCTCGTGTGGGACATGCTGCGTCGCATCCGTCGCGGCCGCTACCGCGAAGAGGTCAACGCGGAACTGGACGCCGAGGAGCAGGCGCTCGCAGCGGAGCGGGCCAGCGACGTCGACGACGAGGACATCGACCCGGCCGCTCCGCGCCGCTGACCCACGGCCGCGAGCCCGCGGCATCCGTAGCCTCCGAATCAGTCGACAGGAACGGTCGCTCGGAAGCGACGTGATCCGGCGACGCGCGCGGTCAGCTCCCGTGATACGCCGGAGCGAGGGCGATCAGCAGGCACGCGGTCCAGTGGCAGAGGAACGCCAGGACCGTGCAGACGTGGAAGATCTCGTGGAACCCGAAGTGCCCGGGCCAGGGGTTGGGCTTCTTCAGGGCGTAGATGATGGCGCCGGCGGTGTAGAGCAGGCCGCCCACGACGACGAGCACCATCATGGCGACGTTCGCCGCCAGCAGGTCGCCGAGGTACATCACCGCCGCCCAGCCCAGGGCGAGGTAGAGGGCGACGTAGAGCCAGCGGGGGGCGTTGATCCAGAACACCCGGAACAGGATGCCGAGCAGCGCGCCGCCCCACACGATCGACAGCAGCAGCACGGTCTTCGGTGTGGGCAGGGCCAGCACCGCGAGCGGGGTGTAGGTGCCGGCGATGAGCAGCAGGATGTTCGCGTGGTCGATGCGCTTGAGCACCGCCAGGGTCCGGGGCTTCCAGTGGAAGCGGTGGTACAGCGCGGAGTTGCCGAACAGCAGCATCGAGGTCGCCATGAACACCGCCGCGGCCCACTTGCCGGGAGCGCCCTGCGCGAGGGCGATGAGCACGATCCCGGCGGCGATCGCGACGGGGAACGTGCCGGCGTGGATCCAGCCGCGCCAGGTCGGCTTCAGCTCGGCCTGCGCCCCCACGGCTCCCGCCTCGAGCAGGGGGAGCTGGGGCATCTCGGGGCCGTCGGCCGGGGTTCGGGGGATCACTCCTCGACAGTACGTCCGCTCCCATGCCCCGGGAGGAACATGGGGGCAGCGCTCACCTTTCCCCCAGGAAGCACCACCCGATCCGATGCGGTCGGAAGCGCCCGACGCGGTAGCGTAGGCGGGTGGCGCGCGTGTGGAAGAACGAGGGGCGGGGACCGCTCTACCGTCTCTACATCTCGCGCCTGCGTCGTCGCATGCCGGCCACCGTGCCGCACCACGTCGCCATGATGATCGACGGCAACCGGCGCTGGGCCCGACAACTCGGCTACGACAGCGCCGCGCACGGACATCGCGCCGGAGCGGCCAAGATGCACGAGTTCCTGCGATGGTGCGACGATCTCGGCATCGAGGTGGTCTCGCTCTACCTGCTGTCGAACGACAACCTCGTCAAGCGCGACAGCAAAGAGCTGCAGGACCTGCTCGAGATCATCGCCGAGCTCGCCGGCGAGCTCTCGCGCGAGCCCGACTGGCGCGTCCAGCACGTCGGGCGGGCGGAGGGCCTGCCGCCGGAACTGGCCGAAGTGCTGCACGAGGCCACCGAGCGCACCCGCGGTCACCAGGGCCTGCACGTGAATCTCGCGGTCGGCTACGGAGGGCGCAGCGAGATCGTGGATGCCGTCCGCTCGATCATCGTCAAGCACGACGAGTCGGGCGGGTCGCTCGAAGAGCTCGCCGACAGCCTCACTCCGGAGCAGATCGGCGAGCACCTGTACACCGGTGGTCAGGCCGACCCCGATCTCGTGATCCGCACCTCGGGGGAGCAGCGCCTGAGCGACTTCCTGCTCTGGCAGTCCGCCCACTCGGAGTTCTACTTCGTCGAGGCGCTCGGCCCCGACCTGCGCGAGGTCGACTTCCTTCGGGCGATCCGCGACTTCGCGGCGCGCGACCGCCGCTTCGGACAGTAGACCGGGCCGACGCACGACGCCGGGTTCTCGGCATCCGGTGAACTATCTTCGACCGGCGAACGCCGCGAACACGCTGTTCACGAACTCGTCATATTCGCGGCGTGTTAACGACCCTCGTGGGTGTCGCGGGGTCGTACGGTGATCACATCGGACACGGAGTCCGGTCGAGTCGACCTTCGGATCGCGACTCGTGACCCACAGGTCGACTCGTGACAACCGGGTGCATCACCCGGGTCGGGAGTGGGTTGTGACTGCACGAGCACCGTACGACCAGCGTCACGTCGTCGAGAGCACCGAGTCCGAAGCCGGAGCCGATCAGGCCCTGCGCACGTACGTCCTGGACACCTCCGTCCTGCTGAGCGACCCGCGGGCGTTCTTCCGCTTCGCGGAGAACTCCGTGGTGATCCCCGTCGTGGTGATCATGGAGCTCGAGGGCAAACGTCACGACCCCGAGATCGGCTACTTCGCCCGCCAGGCCCTGCGCCACCTCGACGAACTGCGCATCGAGCACGGCCGCCTCGATTTCCCGGTGCCGGTCGGCGACGAGGGCACGCTCCGCGTCGAGCTGAACAACACCGACCCGTCCGTCCTGCCGTCCGGAATGCGCACCGGCGGCAACGACAGCCGCATCCTCGCGGTGGCCATGAACATCGCCAAGGACGGCGTCGAGGTCACCGTGGTGTCGAAAGACCTGCCGATGCGCGTGAAGGCGGCATCCCTGGGTCTCGCGACGGAGGAGTACCTCGCCGAGCAGGCGATGGACTCGGGCTGGACCGGGATCGCCTCGATCGACGTCTCGGGCGACGAGATCACCGACCTGTACGAGAGCGAGGTCGCCGTCAGCGACGCGGTGGTGGGGCTGCCGGTGAACACCGGGCTCATCATCCACTCGGAGCGGGGATCGGCCCTGGGCCGCGTGACGGGCAAGGGGCAGTACCGCCTCGTGCGCGGCGACCGCGACGCCTTCGGGCTGCACGGGCGCTCGGCGGAGCAGCGGATCGCCCTCGACCTGCTGCTCGATCCCGAGGTCGGCATCGTCTCTCTCGGCGGCCGGGCCGGCACCGGGAAGTCGGCCCTCGCCCTGTGCGCGGCGCTCGAAGCCGTGCTCGAGCGCCAGCAGCAGAAGAAGATCATCGTGTTCCGCCCGCTCTTCGCGGTCGGCGGGCAGGAGCTGGGCTACCTCCCGGGCGACCAGGCCGAGAAGATGGGCCCGTGGGGTCAGGCGGTGTTCGACACGCTGGGTTCGGTGGTCTCGGGCAACGTCCTCGAGGAGGTGCTGGCGCGGGGGCTCCTCGAGGTGCTGCCGCTGACGCACATCCGCGGTCGTTCGCTGCACGACGCGTTCGTGATTGTCGACGAGGCGCAGTCGCTCGAGCGCAACGTGCTGCTCACGGTGCTCAGCCGCATCGGACAGAACTCCCGCGTGGTGCTCACCCACGACGTCGGGCAGCGCGACAACCTGCGCGTGGGGCGTCACGACGGCGTCGCCTCGGTGATCGAGACGCTCAAGGGTCACGGGCTGTTCGGGCACGTCACGCTCACGCGCTCGGAGCGCTCGGCCATCGCCGCACTGGTGACGGAACTGCTGGAGGCCGGCGAACTGTCGTGAATCGAGAAGGAGGGCCGGGATGCCGCGGCATCCCGGCCCTCCTTCGTGCGCGAGCCGGGTTGCCGGAGCGTGCCGCGAAGCGCTGCAGATGAGAGGGTTCTCATCTGCGGCTCTCCGGCTTCTCACGAACGCCAGACAGAGTGGTCACATCGGCGAGGGAGACCTCGCCACCGCCCCGGCGGTTCCCCCTAAGAAAACACGAGGTCCGTGCTCGCGCAGGTCACCGCTCTTCGGGTGAGTCGGAAGACCACCGACGCGATCTCTCTCGAAAACCCCCGGTCGATCCCCCCGCCGGGGGTTTTCGGGGGTTCGGGCTCACTCCCAGCGGTAGCCGGCTCCGCGCACGGTGACGATGTGGGCGGGCCCCACTTTGGCTCGCAGGTAGCGGACGTACACGTCGACGACGTTCGACGTCGGGTCGAAATCCAGGCCCCAGACCCGGCTCAGCAGCTGCTCGCGCGAGAGCACTTGGCCCGCGTGACGGATGAACTCCTCCGCGAGGGCGAACTCGCGGGCGCTGAGATCGACCTCGCGGCTGCCCACCGTCGCGCGGCGGGCGAGGACGTCGAGCGACACGTCGCCGTGCGCCACCGTGATCGTGCCGAGGGTGACGGGCTCGCGCAGCCGGGACCGCACGCGAGCCAGGAGCTCGTCGAACTTGAACGGCTTCGCGACGTAGTCGTTCGCTCCCGCGTCCAGACCGTCGACGGTGTCGCGCGTACTCGTCCGAGCCGTGAGCATGATGACCGGCAGGGTGGAGCCTTGACCGCGCAGGCTCCGCAGCACCTCGAAGCCGTCGAGAGAGGGCAGCCCGACGTCGAGGAGCACGAGGTCGACCTCGCCGGAGAGGGCCGTGTCGAGCGCGTCGACGCCGTCATCGACGATGAGCGTCTGGTAACCGGCCGACTCGAGGCCTTTCGCCACGAACGCGGAGATGCGGTCTTCGTCCTCGGCGATGAGGATGCGGGTCATCCGGTGGCCTCTCTCTGCATGACGACGTCGCCGGCGCGCACGGGCGTCGGCAGCGCGGCGGGGGACTGCGCTCCCGTGAGCGGGATATGCAGCGTGAAGGTGGCGCCGCCTCCCGGCGTGTCGCCGATGGAGCAGTGACCGCCGTGCGCCTTGGCGATGGCATCCACGATCGAGAGCCCGAGCCCCGAGCCGTCGACGCCGCGCCGCGTCGACAGGCGGTCGAACCGCCGGAACACCCGATGCCTCGCGGCCGGGGGGATGCCGGGACCGTGGTCGCGGATCCACAGGTGCGCGGCGGTGTCGTCAGCGGTGCTGCCGATCTCGATCGGTGTCGCCTCGGGGGTGTACTTCGCGGCGTTGTCGGCGAGCTGCAGCCACGCCTGGACCAGGCGGTCGGCGTCGCCCGCGATACGCACGCGTGCGCGCTGCGCCACGCTCCAAGGGTGACCCGGGAGAGCGCCGGCGAGCTCCGCGACGCGGTCGGTCAGGGCGGCGACGTCGATCACCTCGGACGACAACGCATTGGCCTCGACGTCGGCGAGCGTGTCGATGTCGTCGACCAGACGCGTGAGGCGGTCGAGCTCGGCGATTCCGAGCTGACGCGTCTCCTCGACGTCGTGCGGATCGGCCGGGTCCATCATCTCGAGGTGGCCGCGGACGATGGTGATCGGCGTCTTCAGCTCGTGGCGCACGTCGTCGAGCAACTGACGCTGCGCCTCGACAGACATCGCGAGGCGGTCGAGCATGGAGTTGACCGACGTGGTCAGATCGGAGATCTCGTCGTTACCGTGCGCGCGCAAGCGCGTGCCGAGGTCGTCGATCGTGATCGAGTCCGCTGTGTCGCGCAAACGCCTCAGGGGGGAGAAGAGCCGTCCGGTGACGAACCACCCGACCGCGCCCACCACGACGAGCACGGCGAGGGCCGTGGATGCATAGGTGACGGAGGACAACGCCACCAGCTCCATGCGCTGGTCGATCGAGATGACCTGCACGACATAGCCGCCGGATGCCGCCGCAGCGGCGTACATGACCGGTCCTCGGGTGCTGTCGAGGCGGCCGGTGAGGCGCCCGTCGGTGATCGCGCGATCGAGCGCATCGACGAGCCCCTGGTCATCCCCGACGGCGAGACCGGGGGGCGACGGAGTCGCGGCGAGCACGCGCGCGTCGTCGACGGCGAGAGTGCCGTCGGTGCGGCCGGGGATCACCGCGTCGACGAGGTCGGCCGCGGTCTCGTCGCTGGTGGCGACCGTGGCGACGAAGCCGTCGAGCTGACGCTGCGCATTGGCGAGCACCCGGTCGCGCTGGACGAGGAAGGTGACCCCGCCCGCGACGATCATGCCGAGAAGCACGACGCCGAGGAGCGCCCCGAGGAGTCGCACCCGCGTCGAGACAGGTCTCGTCGCGGGGCTCATCCTTCGATTATGGCGCGCCTCGGCGTCGGAGGTGGTGCGTGTCGATTCAGCCCGGGTGGGTCATCGACAGCAGGTCGAGCTTCGCGTCGAGCACCTCTTCGGTGATCTCGCCGCGCTCCACGTAGCCGAGGTCGATGACGGCCTCGCGGACGGTGATGCCCTTCGCCACGGAGTGCTTGGCGATCTTCGCGGCCGCTTCGTACCCGATGACCTTGTTCAGCGGCGTCACGATCGACGGCGACATCCCGGCGAACGCCTCGGCGCGGCCGACGTTGGCTTCGAGGCCGTCGATGGTCTTGTCGGCGAGGACGCGCATCGCGTTCGAGAGGAGGCGGATCGATTCCAGCAGCGCGGTGCCCATGACGGGGATGGCCACGTTGAGCTCGAACGAACCGGACGCGCCGGCCCAGGCGACGGTGGCGTCGTTTCCGATGACGCGGGCGCACACCATGAGGGTGGCCTCGGGCACGACGGGGTTCACCTTGCCGGGCATGATCGAGGAGCCGGGCTGCAGGTCGGGGATGTGGAGCTCGCCGAGACCGGTGTTCGGGCCCGAACCCATCCAGCGGATGTCGTTGTTGATCTTCGTCAGCGACACCGCGATCGTGCGGAGGGCGCCGGAGGCCTCGACGAGTCCGTCGCGGTTGGCCTGCGCCTCGAAGTGGTCCTTCGCCTCGGTGATGGGCAGCTCGGTCTCTTCCGCGAGCAGCTCGATGACCTTCTGCGGGAAGCCGAGGGGGGTGTTGATCCCGGTGCCGACGGCGGTGCCGCCGAGGGGCACCTCGCCCACGCGGGGGAGCACCGCCTGCACGCGCTCGATGCCCAGACGCATCTGCCGCGCGTAGCCGCCGAACTCCTGACCGAGGGTGACGGGAGTGGCATCCATCAGGTGGGTGCGGCCCGACTTCACGATGCCCTTCCAGGCGTCGGCCTTGGCCTCGAGGGCGACCGAGAGGTGCTCGAGTGCCGGGATGAGGTCGGTGATGAGCGCCTGGGTCACGGCGATGTGGACCGAGGTCGGGAAGACGTCGTTCGACGACTGCGAGGCGTTGACGTGATCGTTGGGGTGGACGGTCGACCCCAGGATGCCCGTGGCCAGCGTCGCCAGCACCTCGTTCATGTTCATGTTCGACGACGTGCCGCTACCGGTCTGGTACGTGTCGACGGGGAAATGCGCGTCGTGGCGGCCCGTGATGACCTCGTCGGCGGCCTGCGCGATCGCGTCGGCGATGGCGCCGTCGAGCGTGCCGAGGTCTTTGTTGGCGAGCGCCGCGGCCTTCTTGATGCGCGCCAGAGCGGCGATCTGGGTCGACTCGAGACCCTTCCCCGAGATCGGGAAGTTCTCGACCGCGCGCTGGGTCTGCGCGGCGTACAGGGCGTCCTTGGGTACCCGCACCTCACCCATGGTGTCGTGTTCGATGCGGTACTCGGTGTCGGTCACGTCGTCGTTCCTCCAGGTCAGTCGTTCGGTTTCTCAGGTGCGCGGGGGTCGGGCGCGTCTCGGGTGCGCGGTTCTCAGATGCGCGCGTCGTCGACGTCGCCCACGATGACGACGGGGAAGGCTTCCCCCTCGTCGAGACGGTAGTTCGCGCCCACGACGGCTGTGCGTCCCTCGGCCACGGCTTCGCTGATCAGCTCCGAGGCGCGCAGCAGGTCGGCCACGGTGTGGCGCAGGTGCTCACGGCCCACCAGCTCGGGGTCGACGTGGTCGGGCAGGTGCCCGTCGACGGCGTTCTCGCGCTGGACACGGCGCACGGCCGGCACGATCGGGGCGATCTGCCGCCAGATGTAGGCGGGGAGGGTCGGGGCGTCGACGCCCGTGCTGTCGATGGCCGCGCCGACGGCGCCGCAGGCGTCGTGTGCGAGCACCACGATGAGCGGGACCTCGAGCACACCCACGGCGTATTCGAGGCTGCCGATGACGGAGTCCGAGATGACCTGCCCGGCGTTGCGCACGACGAAGAGGTCGCCGAGCCCCTCGTCGAAGATGATCTCGGCGGCGAGACGAGAGTCGGAGCACCCGAACAGCGCTGCGGTCGGGTGCTGCGAGCTGGCGAGCTCGGCGCGACGCTCGACGTCCTGACGGGGGTGGGCGGGTTCGCCGGCGACGAAGCGTCGGTTGCCCTCCACCATCTGCTGCCACACCTGACGGGGGGTCATGCGCTCGCTCACGGGACCTCTCTCAACTGCTCGATCTGCGACGTCACGGATGCGGCCGCCAGGGCCGCGGTCTCGGGTGCGGCATCGCCGTACACGAGGACGTAGTCGGGGCCGGCCGGGGTGGCCAGGGCGTAGTCGATGTTGCCCGTCCCGGAAGGGTTGGCGGGGCGGTAGACGTTCCAGGTGATGCCGTCGATGTCGACCGTCTCGGCACTGCGTGTGCCGTCGAGCACCTGCCCGACCCAGTTCTCGTCGGCGTCGAACCCCTGTGCGACGCGGAGGAACCCGGATTCGCCGGAGCGGACGTAGACCATCGTCCACGCTTCGGTGCCGCCGACGCCTTCGATCGTGGCCTGGTTGACCCGCCACCCGTCGCCGAGCGACGGGGAGAGCACGGGGCGCCCGAGGTCCGCCTCGATGCCGGCCGCGAGGGCGGGCACGTCAGGGGCGGGGGGCGGCGTCGGCTCACCGCGCGGGACGCCCGCGACCACCACGAACACGACGGCGACCGTCACCAGCAGGGCGGCGATGAGGTTGCGGAAGGTCTTGCTCGAGCGGTACCGACGCGAGGACTCCGCCTTGCGGTCGGCGGTCTCCTGCGGGGTCTCGGGGCGGCCGAGATGGGCGACGACGCGGGCCATCAGTCGTCGTCCCCTTCGCCGCGTGCGGCGTCGAGGCGGCGCTTGGCCCCCAGCAGCCACTCTTCGCAGCGCGCATAGAGCTTCTCGCCGCGCTCCCAGAGAGCCAGGGACTCCTCGAGCGTGGGGGCTCCCTGCTCGAGCTCGGCGACCACGCGCACCAGCTCGTCGCGGGCCTGCTCGAACGACAGGGAGGCGACGTCGGCAGCGGGGCCGGGGGTCGTCGCGGTCATGGCATCCATTCTAGGCGGCCCCGCCGGCGGAGCCGGCGTCGGGTGCCTCGTCGTCGAACGGAGCGGCGGCGGGGGAGGAACCGTGGGGAACGGCATCCGGGACGACGCCCTCCGAGGTCGTCGCGACCGTGCCCTGTTCGAGCGTCAGTCGCAGCGCGGTCCCCGCGGGGGCATCGGCCGCGTCGCGCAGCACCGCCCCGTCGGGCAGCTGTGCGATGGCGTACCCCCGGGCGAGGGTGGCCACGGGCGAGAGGGCGCGCAGCCCCGCGCTCAGCTCGCGCGTGCGCCGCCGTTCGCTCTCGAGGCGGCGATCGACGATGTCGCGGCCGCGGTTCGACAGCATCCACAGCTCCTGAGCGCGGGAGGTGAGCATGGCGTGCGGGGTGCGCAGAGCAGGACGCGAGCGGATCTGCTCCAGTTGGGCGATGTCGTGGACAACGCGCTGCGTCAGGCGCCCGGTCAGCCGCGCGCGCAGCTGGGCCACCAGCGCGCGCTGCTCGCTCACGTCGGGGACCACGCGCTTGGCCGCGTCGGTCGGCGTCGAGGCGCGCACGTCGGCGACCTCGTCGAGCAGCGGGCGGTCGTTCTCGTGGCCGATGGCGCTGACGATCGGCGTGGATGCCGCGGCCACCGCGCGCAGCAGACGCTCGTCGCTGAAGCCGAGCAGGGTCTGGGGATCGCCGCCCCCGCGCGCGATCACGATCACGTCGACCTCGGGGTCGGCATCCAGGGCCTTCAGCGCCGCGATGGTCTCGGGCACGCAGCGATCGCCCTGCACCGCCGCGTGCTTCGTGCGGAAGTGCACGCGCGGCCAGCGCAGTTCGGCGTTGCGATGCACGTCTTTCTCGGCGTCCGAATTCTCGCCGGTGATGAGTCCGATGCACTGGGGGAGGAAGGGCAGGCGCTTCTTGCGCGCGGGGTCGAAAAGCCCCTCGGATCGCAGCTGCACCCGCAGCCTCTCGAGACGCTCGAGCTGCTCGCCCAGGCCCACGTGGCGCATCGCCGAGATCGCGAACGAGAAGTCGCCGGTGCGGGGGAAATAATCGGCCTTGACGCACGCCACGACGTGATCGCCGACCTGCAGGTCTTTCGGCAGGCGTGCGAGCGTGCTCGACCAGATCCGGAACGACACCGTCGACTCGGTGCCCAGGTCTTTCAACCGCCCGAAGACGTTGCCGCCGCGGCGGTTGAACGAGGTGATCTCGCCCTCGACCCACACGGAGCCCCACCGCTCGATGAAGCCGCGGATGGTGTCGTTCAGGCGCGAGACGGAGGTGGGCGCGTCGGTCCGCGAATCGCGGGGGTGCACGCTGTCGGCCGGTGGGGCCTGGCCGGGGATGGTCTCGGGCTGGAAGGAGGTCATGAGGTCCGCTCGAATACATGCCGACGTCGGCGGGAGGGGCGGGGCGGGGAAGGGGTCATCGTATCCGTGCGCGTAGCGGTGGGGGGAGGTTCGGCCGGTGTCCAGGGGCGCCCCGGTAGAATCGAGGGGTGAGCTCACCTGCCGTCCACCTGCCCGTTCCCCGTATCCCGGGTCGACGCGGGCGGCTCCAGGATATCCCCGTCAACGGACAGAAGAAGGTGCTGCTGGCCGCGCCCCGCGGGTATTGCGCGGGTGTCGACCGCGCCGTGATCGCCGTCGAGAAGGCGCTCGAGCGCTACGGGGCGCCGGTGTACGTGCGCAAGCAGATCGTGCACAACATCCACGTCGTCACCGAGCTCGAGAAGAAGGGGGCGATTTTCGTCGAGGAGGTCGACGAGGTCCCCTCCGGGGCGCATGTCGTCTTCAGCGCGCACGGCGTCTCGCCGGCGGTGGTCTCGGCGGCATCCGATCGGGGTCTGCAGGCGATCGATGCGACCTGCCCCCTCGTCACGAAGGTGCACCGCGAGGCCGTGCGGTTCGCGCGCGACGACTTCGAGATCCTCCTGATCGGTCACGAGGGACACGAGGAGGTCGAGGGCACGGCCGGCGAGGCTCCCGAGCACGTCACCGTCGTCAACTCGCCCGACCACGCCGACACCATCGAGGTGCGCGACCCGTCGAAGGTCGTGTGGCTGTCGCAGACCACGCTCTCGGTCGACGAGACGATGGAGACCGTCCGGCGCCTGCGCGAGCGCTTCCCCGAACTGCAGGACCCGCCCTCCGACGACATCTGCTACGCCACCCAGAACCGCCAGGTCGCGATCAAGAAGGTCGCCGTCGGCGCGGATCTCGTGATCGTGGTGGGGTCGGCGAACTCCTCCAACAGCGTGCGTCTCGTCGAGGTCGCCCTCGAGCACGGCGCCAAGGCCGCCTACCGCGTCGACTACGTCGACGAGGTCAAGCAGGAGTGGCTCGAGGGCGTTCAGACCGTCGGCGTCACCAGTGGCGCCTCGGTGCCCGAGGTGCTCGTGACCGAGGTGCTCGAGGAGCTCGCCGGTGCCGGATACCGTGACGTCGAAGAGGTGCGCACCGCCGAGGAGGACCTGATCTTCTCGCTCCCCAAGGAGCTGCGCCAGGATGCCGCCGGCAAGCGCGACAGCCGGGCCCTCGGCGGCCGGGGTCGCGCGTGAGCGACGACTCCCGCTCGTCGGACGAGGGTGGCGGTGTCGAGCGTCCCCGCCCGCAGTACGGCGAATACGCCACGGCCGAGGAGCAGCGCGCCCGCATCCAGCGGCCCGAGGTGACGGAGGCGCTCGACGCCGGTGTCGCGCCGCAGCCGCAGCCGCAGCCGCAGGCCGCCCCCGTCGCGGACGCGCCTGCGGGCTTCGTCGCGCCCGCCACGCGCGGGGCGCGCGTGGACCGCATCGTCACCTTCGGGCTGCTCTTCTACGGCCTGTTCTCGGTGGTCACGACCATCGTGCAGCTGCTGAACTTCCCCGAGTACGCCGAGCGCGGCGCCCAGATGCTGGGTGTGACGGCGACGTTCACGAACCTCTCGGCCGGGTACGTCTGGGGTGCCGCCGCCGCCCTCGTGTACGGCGTCGGCTGGCTGCTGACGGCCGTGTTCACCTGGCGGCGTCTGCGACGCGGCCGGGTCGCGTTCTGGATCCCCCTCGTCGGGTTCGTCGCGACGGCGCTCATCGCCGGCATCTGCGTGACGATGGCCCTCGTCGGCGACGCGACCTTCATGTCGGCGATCCTCGACAGCGTTCCGAACTGAACCGCGAGGCCCGGCATCCCGTGTCCCCTGTGAGCGAGGGAGAGGGGATGCCGTGGCGAGAGACGAACACGCGCAGCTGACGGCGCTGTACGACGCGCACGCCACCCCCGTCTGGCGCTACGTCGTGAGCTTGACCGGCGACCACGCCGGAGCCGACGACATCGTGCAGGAGACGCTGCTGCGGGCGTGGCGGACGCCGCGGGTGATGAGCGACGACCCGGCATCGCTGCGGTCGTGGATGTACACGGTCGCCCGCAACCTCGTGATCGACGAGGCGCGCAGCGCCCGGAGGCGGCACGAGCAGCCCGTCGACGAGCTGCCCGAGACGGCGCGGGACGACGACACGGATGCCATGTTCGACGCGCTCCTCGTCGAGGAAGCGCTCGCGACGCTCACGCCCGACCACCGGGCGGTGATCGTCAGCGCGTACTACGGCGGACGCAGCGTCGCTCAGACGGCGGAGGAGCTCGGCATCCCCTCCGGGACCGTCAAGTCGCGACTGCACTACGCGGTGCGAGCGCTGCGGCTCGCCCTGCAGGAGAGAGGGGTGACCCGGTGAACGTCGACCACGAGCGTCTGTCGAGCTGGGACGGCGCCTATGTACTCGGAGCGCTGTCGGCTCCGGATCGTGCGGAGTTCGAGGCCCACCTCGCCGTGTGCGCGGACTGCCGCGCCGCGGTCGCCGAGTTCGCGCCGACCGCGGGACTGCTGTCCCGCCTGTCGGCCGAGCGCGCCCGCGCGATCAGCCCCAGCACGGGCCACGTGCCCCTGGCCGCCCCGGACCCGACCCTGCGCACCCGCGTGCTGGACACGGCGAGACGCCGGCGTCGACGCCGCGCGACCGGGTGGGTGCTCGCGGCATCGATCGCGCTCGTCGCGATCGCCGTGCCCGGCGTCGTCGCGGTGAACAGCGCCGTGTCGTCGTCGGGAACGGTGTACGCGTTGGACGGCGTGGCGGGCGCGCCCCTGGAGGCGTCGGTCAAGCTGACCTCTGCCCCGTGGGGCACGCGCATCGACCTCGTGTGCCAGTACACCGGCCAGGTGCTCGACGCTCCTCCCGGGGGCTGGCCGTACGCGCTCGCCATCACCGACGACACCGGAGCGACGAGTGTGTTGTCGACCTGGCGCGCCGGTCCGGGATCGACGACCGAGTTGAGCGCCGGCACCGATCTGGCGGCCGCCGACATCGGGTCGGTCGAGATCCGTACCCTCGACGGCGACACGGTCGTCATGCGGCGGGAGTTCTCGACGCCCTGACCGAGTGCGGGCCCACGGTGCCGACGCTCTAGCATCGACCCATGCCCCGTCTCGTCGCCGTCTGCGCCGTTCACGAATTGCATCCGGATGCCGGCTCCGTCGGCGTTACCGCGATCGACAAGCGCGCACTCGATGGCCCCGTTCGCGTCGGCACGCTCGGGGTGCGCGCCGACGTGCAGGCGAGTCGCAAGCACCACGGCGGTCGTGACAAGGCGGTCTACGCCTATGCGGCGGAGGATGCAGCGTTCTGGGAGGACGCACTCGGGCGCGACCTGCACGCGGGATGGTTCGGCGAGAACCTGCGCGTGGAGGGCCTCGATGTCAACGGGGCCCGCATCGGGGAGGTGTGGCGCATCGGCGACACCGTCGAGGTGGAGGTGACGATGCCCCGCACGCCCTGCGCGACCTTCGCGCGCTGGGTCGGCGGCGCGGCGGCGCGCGGGTGGGTCAAGCGCTTCTCGGACGAGGGCAGGCTGGGAGCGTACCTGCGGGTGCGCCGGGCGGGCGAGGTGCGGGCGGGGGATGCGATCGAGGTCGTGTCGTCGCCCGAGGGGGCGCCGACGGTGCTCGAGGTGTACCGCAGCTGAGTGGCCCGTCCGAGCGCGCCCGCCGTCGTGGGGCCCGCGCTCCGGGACGCTCCTGCGGGCTCAGTCCCGCTGCGGCGCGCGAGGCTGCGCGGTGCTGACGTCTCGGGTGCAGGCCGGCGCCGAGATGTCGGTGGGATGCCGTCTCGCCGTGGGTGGCGGGAGGGGCGGGGTGGAGCGCCGGGGGCGCGGCATCCGGAAACGACGAACGCCCCGACCGGAGCCGGGGCGTTCGCGGGGTGACGAGGGGTCAGCTCTGGGACTGGCCGTACGAGCCGAGCTGCTTCGTGGCCTCGACCACGCGGACGGCCATGGCCGACTCGGCGACCTTGCCCCACGCGCGGGGGTCGTACTGCTTCTTGTTGCCGACTTCGCCGTCGAGCTTCAGCACGCCCTCGTAGTTGGAGAACATGTAGCCCGCGATCGAGCGCGTGAAGGCGTACTGGGTGTCGGTGTCGATGTTCATCTTGATGACGCCGTTGGCGACCGCGAGGGCGATCTCCTCGTCGGTCGATCCGCTGCCGCCGTGGAAGACGAGGTCGAGGGGCTTGGGGCCGGTGCCGAACTTCGCAGCGATGCCCTCCTGGATCTCGCCCAGCAGCTCGGGGCGGAGCTTGACGCCACCGGGCTTGTACACGCCGTGGACGTTGCCGAAGGTGAGGGCCGAGATGTAGCGGCCGTTCTCGCCGAGGCCGAGGCGCTCGACGGCCTTGGTCACGTCGGCGACCGTCGTGTAGAGAGCCTCGTTCGAGCCCTCGTGCTGCACGCCGTCTTCTTCGCCGCCGACCACGCCGACCTCGATCTCGAGGATGGCGTTGATGTTCTTCAGTCGGGGGAGGAGCTCCGCGGCGATGTCGATGTTCTCGTCGAGAGGAACGGCCGAGCCGTCCCACATGTGCGACTGGAAGATCGGGTTGCGTCCGGCCTTGACCTCTTCTTCGGAGGCCTCGAGCAGGGGGAGGACGAAGCCGGGGAGGGCGTCCTTGGGGCAGTGGTCGGTGTGGAGCGCGACGGTGATGGGGTAGTTCTTCGCGACCTCGGTCACGTACTTCGCGAAGGCGAGGGCACCGGTGGCGCGGGCCTTGACGGTGTGACCGGCGAAGTAGTCGGCACCACCGGTGGTGACCTGGAGGATGCCGTCGGAGCCGGCCTCGGTCAGGCCCTGGAGCACCGAGTTGATGGTCTGCGAGCTCGAGACGTTGATCGCGGGGTACGCGAAGCCGCCGGCCTTCGCGCGGTCCAGCATGTCGGCGTACTGCTCAGGGGAAGCGACGGGCATGGAGGTGCTCCTTGGTGTTGTCGGGACACCGTCAGCCTAGCGAAGGCGCCGGATCGTGACGGTGTCGGTGCGACAGGAACCGGGCAGTTCTGTCGATTCGTTAAGAACGTCGATTCCTTCGGGTCTGGGCGGTGGAAAACCGCCGAATGTGTCGACTCTGCTGGATACAGTGGGCCCATGGTGAGCCTGACTGCCGACATGAGTCCTCTGCACCCCGACCGCAACCTGGCTCTGGAGTTGGTGAGGGCGACGGAGGCGGCATCCATCCGGGCCGTTCCCTTCATCGGGCGGGGCGACAAGGAGGCGGCCGACGGTGCGGCGGTCGACGCGATGCGCGCGTTCTTCAGCACCGTGAACTTCGACGGCACGATCGTCATCGGAGAGGGCGAGAAGGACAACGCCCCGATGCTCTACAACGGGGAGCGCGTCGGGAGCGGCCGCGGACCCCGGTGCGACGTCGCGGTCGACCCCATCGACGGCACGTCGCTGACCGCTGCCGGGCGGCAGAACGCGCTCTCGGTGATCGCGGTGTCCGACCAGGGGACGATGCTCGATGCGTCGAGCGTCTTCTACATGGACAAGCTCGTCACGGGCCCCGCCGGTGTCGGCGTGGTCGACATCCGCCTGCCCATCGGCGAGAACATCCGTCTGCTGGCCAAGGCGCTCGGCAAGCCCGTCGACGAGATCGTGGTGTCGGTGCTCAACCGCCCCCGTCACGAGCAGCTCATCGCGGACATCCGCGACGCCGGCGCCGGAACCCGCCTCATGAGCGACGGTGACGTGGCCGGGGGGATCAACGCCGCCCGGCACAACGCCCGCACCGACATGTGCGTCGGCATCGGCGGCAGCCCCGAGGGCATCGTCACCGCGTGCGCGATCAAGGCCCTGGGCGGTCACATCCAGGGCGTGCTCGCGCCCCGCACCGACGACGAGAAGCAGAAGGGCCAGGATGCCGGCCTGAAGATCGACGGCACGGTCTACGAGGCCGACGACCTGGTGAAGGGCAAGAACACGATCTTCGTCGCCACGGGTGTGACCGACGGTCAGCTCGTGCAGGGCGTGCGGCGCGACGGCGACTTCATCTACACCGAGAGCGTCGTTCTCCGTGGGGCTTCGGGCACGCTGCGCCGGATCTCGTCGGAGCACCTGACATCGAAGTGGCTCTGACGCCGGGCGCCGTCGGCGGCGGACGCGCCTGACGGCCCGGGACGCGGGGCGCTGCCCGCGGCGGACGCGCCGGACGGCCCGGGAGACGCGAGGCGCTGTCCGCGGCGGGTGCACCCGACCGCTTCGACGTGCAGCTACAGCCGGGCGTGTCGTTGCGCAAGCGTGACCGGTCGCGCGCACGTCGTCTGGCAGAATCTCAAGGAGTGTCAACGGCGACGCTGTGTTCTTCCGAGACCCGAAGGGGGATCGTCCATGGCAACAGCTCCGACGAATCAGACCGCACCTCAGACAGGTGCGCAGGCGGTCATCGCCAGCGCCGTCGACCCGGCTCGACGTCCCGACGTCCTTCTCCGCGTCCGTCGCGATGAGGGCCATGAAGTCAGCGCGTGGTGGATGGTCGGGGCGTTCGTCGCCGTCTCCGCCGCCGTGGTCAGCCTGCTGAGTTGGGTTCCCGGGGGGGCCTGAGTCTCGCGTTCTCGCACCGGGTCGATCCCTTGGGGTCGGCCCGGTTTCGCGTGGAGGGGCGGCAGCGGGGTGCTCAGGGCTCAGAGCGATTTCCGGGTTCGTCGAGCAACCCGGCTCGCGCGCGGACGCCACCCAGATCGGCGTACGCGGACGACGCGCCGGTGTCGGCGGGCAACGCGTCGACGGGCGGCACACGGGAGGGTGACGCGTCACCGGCGGAGTCGTCATCGCCCGTGGTCGTGCCGAGGTCGAGCATCTCCGGCGCGGTCCAGCGGCGCGGTGCGGCGTCGAGCGCGGGGGGAGCAGCGACGGATGCGAGCTTCGTCTCGTCGATGCCGGGGAATTTGCGAGCGGTGACGAGCACACGCGATTCGAGCGACCCCGCGAACCGGTTGTAGCTGTCGACCGTCTTCTCGATCGCGCGACGCAGGTCGTTGGCGTGACCGGCGAGGACCCCGACGCGTTCGTACAGCTCGGTACCGAGGTGGAAGAGCGTGCGGGCCTCGTCGGAGACGTCCTGCTGCGTCCAGGTGAAGGCCACCGTCTTCAGCACCGCCCAGAGGTTGACGGGGGAGGCCAGGGCGACGCGTCGCGCGAAGGCGTACTCGAGGAGCGTCGGGTCTTCGTCGAGGGCGGAGGCCAGGAGCGACTCGCTGGGCAGGAAGCACACCACGAACTCGGGGCTCGTGGTCAGGCCCGCCCAATACGCCTTCTTCGCGAGGGCGTCGACGTGCGCCCGCACCGCTCGGGCGTGCTTGCTGAGGAGGGCGGCGCGGCGCGCGCCCTCGTCTCCGTGTGCGGTCACCGCGATGGCGCTGGCCTGCAGGTAGGCCTCGAGAGGGACCTTGGCATCCACCGCGAGGGCTTTGCCGCCGGGAAGACGCACCACCATGTCGGGGCGGCCCGCGCCGGCGTCGCTCGAGATCGCCGCCTGGAGGTCGAAGTCGACGTAGCGGGTGAGCCCGGCGGCCTCGACGACGCGTCGCAGCTGCGTCTCGCCCCACACTCCGCGCGTCGTGCCCGATCGCATCGCCGAGGCGAGCGATTCAGTGGTGGCGCGCAGCGCCTCGTCTGCCTCGCGGGAGAGTCGCAGTTGCTCGCCGAGCGCGGAGTACTGCTCGACCCGGTCGCGCTCCAGCCCGTCGACCTTGCGCTGCATCGCGTCGAGGGTCTCGCGGACGGGGTCGAGGGCGCGCAGCACGGTCTGCTCGCGACGCTCTCGTTCTTCGCGTGCGGCCTGATCGGCCCGGGACTGGCCCACGAGCTCGCGGTACATCGCCGCCTGATGCTCGAGCTGCTGCTGCAACCCCGCGCGCGCGGTCTCGGCCGCGATTGCGCGAGTCTCGAGACCGCGCTGCTCGGCGGCGCTGCGCGCGGACGTGCGGGCACCGGCGATGAACCAGCCGCCGGCGACGCCGAGCGCCAGGGCGAGGATCACGAGGACGAGGGTGATGGCATCCATGGGGTCAGCATGCCCCACACCTCCGACATCGCCGGAAAGACGGGCCGGGCGGGCTCGGGCGACGGGTGCGGAGTGGGCGGGCGGTCCTGGGCCGCGAGCGAGCGTGCGGATGACCGAAGGGCGTCGTCCGGAAGGGGTCAGGCGACGGCGCGCTCGGCCGGTTCGACGGCGATCTGCGAGATGCGCACGCCGAGATGCGCCGCGAGACCCTGCACGTCGTCGACCCCGGCGCGGCGGGCGCAGTCGATCGTGATCTCCGCGCACGCGACCGCGTCGGCGAGCGCGTCGTGGTGCGCGAACGGCGAGCATCCCGCTTCGGCGGCGACGAGCGGCAAACGGTAGGAGTCGAGCGTGTAGGTCTTGCGCGACATCTGCACGCTGCAGAGATAGCGGTACGGCGGGCATTCGTCGCCCGTCGCCGCGCACGCCCGTCGGAGCACCGACATGTCGAACCCGGCGTTGTGCGCCACGAGCACGTCGGAGCCGGCGAAGGCCGTGAGCCGTGCGAGCTGGGCGCTCCACGACGGCGCGTCCACGACGTGGGCGGGCTGTATGCCGTGGATGCCGATGTTGATCGGCGCGAAGTGGTCGTGTCCGGGCGGCGGCTTGATGAGCCACGCCGCGGTCGCCACCACTCGTCCTCCGCGGACGCGGGCGAGGCCCACGGCGCACGCGGACGCACCGCTGGAATTCGCCGTCTCGAAGTCGATCGCGGTGAAATCCAGAGCCACGCATCCACCCTGCGCCGCCGGGACCGCGTCGGGAGGGAGGCGCGCCGGGGTCGGCGTCGCACCGGCGTGCGGATACGTCCTCGTGGCGCGACCGCGCGTCGATGGCGCCGCACAGGGGTCGTGGCGGACGTGCCCGCCGATGGCATCCGGGGCCGCGGTGGGGGCCGTGGCTCCCGGGCGGGCCGGCGCGCGGGAGCATGGAGTGCGTGTCGGAGGGGCGGCGTAGGGTCGAGGCCATGACGGGGAGTGAGAAGTCGACGTCGTTCGGGCAGGCGGCATCCGCGTACGAGTCGGGCCGCCCGGGATACCCGGCCGAAGCCGTGGCCTGGCTGCTGGATCCGGTGCGCGAAGAGGGGCGCGCCCTGCGCGTGGCCGACGTGGGGGCGGGCACGGGAAAGCTCACGCGGGCGGTCGTCGAGCTCGGTGCCGACGTGGTGGCGATCGACCCGGATGCCGACATGCTCGCCGCCCTGCGCTCCTCCGTCCACGGCGTGCCGACCTTCGCCGGCACGGCGGAGCGTCTGCCGCTGCCCGACGCCGGTCTCGATGCGGTCGTGATGGGCCAGGCGTGGCACTGGGTCGACGTCGAGGCGGCATCGCGCGAGGTGGGGCGGGTGCTGCGCAGCGGCGGGTCCCTCGGTCTGATCTGGAACATCCGCGACGACGCCGTCGACTGGGTGCGCCGTCTCACCGCGGCGATGGGTGGGTCGAACGCCGAGGTGCTCCTCGCGACCACCGGCCCACGGGTCGCGGAGCCCTTCGCGCCGCTCGAGCACGAGCAGTGGCGCTGGGAGCGGCCTATCACCCTTCCCCTGCTGCGCGAGCTCGTCTCCTCGCGCAGCGACGTCATCACGGCCGACCCCGAGACCCGCGCGCGGATCGATGCCGCGGTCGACGAGGTCGTGGCATCCGTCCCCGGATTGGCCGACGGGGCCACGGTCGCGCTGCCGTACGTCACCCACGCATTCCGCGCGCGGCGGCCGTGAGGCGGGTGGGCGCCGCCCGGGCCGGGTAACCTGGACTCCCGTGGCTCTTACCATCGGAATCGTCGGCCTTCCCAACGTCGGAAAGTCGACCCTCTTCAACGCCCTGACCAAGAACTCGGTGCTCGCCGCGAACTACCCGTTCGCCACGATCGAGCCCAACGTCGGGGTCGTGAACCTTCCCGATGCACGCCTGCAGCAGCTGGCCGACGTCTTCGGCAGCGAGCGGCTCGTGCCGGCCGCGGTGTCGTTCGTCGACATCGCCGGCATCGTGCGCGGCGCGAGCGAGGGCGAGGGCCTCGGCAACCAGTTCCTCGCGAACATCCGTGAAGCGGATGCCATCGCCCAGGTCGTCCGCGGGTTCGCCGACGACGACGTGGTCCACGTCGACGGTGCGGTCAACCCCGCCAGCGACATGGAGACGATCAACGCCGAGCTGCAGCTCGCCGACCTCCAGACCCTCGAGAAGGCCATCACGCGCTACGAGAAGGAGGTCAAGGGCAAGAAGCTCGACCCCTCCGTCCTCGACGCGGCCAAGGCCGCGCAGGACGCGCTGCAGCGCGGCGTGCTGCTCTCGGGATCCGGTCTCGACCTCTCGCCCATCCGCGAGCTGGGTCTGCTGACCGCCAAGCCTTTCATCTTCGTCTTCAACGTCGACGAGGCGGTGCTCACCGACCAGGCTCGCAAGGACGAGCTGTCGGCGCTGGTGGCGCCCGCGAAGGCCGTCTTCCTGGATGCCAAGATCGAGTCCGAGCTGATCGACCTTGACCCCGAGGATGCCGCCGAACTTCTGGCATCCACCGGTCAGGACGAGTCGGGCCTCGATCAGCTCGCCCGTATCGGCTTCGACACGCTCGGCCTGCAGACCTACCTCACCGCCGGCCCCAAGGAGGCCCGCGCGTGGACGATCCCGCAGGGCGCGAAGGCCCCGCAGGCGGCCGGTGTCATCCACACCGACTTCGAGAAGGGCTTCATCAAGGCCGAGGTCATCTCGTTCGCCGACCTCGTCGAGCTCGGCTCGGTCGCCGAGGCCCGCGCGAAGGGCAAAGCGCGCCTCGAGGGCAAGGACTACGTCATGCAGGACGGCGACGTGGTGGAGTTCCGGTTCAACAACTGACGCTCGGGTGAGGGGAGGGCGACGGCCATGACTTCCCGGGACATCGTCGTGCGCTACGACGCAGTCAAGCGGGCAGCCGTGGAGAGCGCCCTGCGGAAGGCCGTGCGCGGGCAGGGTATCGCGGCGATCGCCCTCGCCGCGGTGTGGGGACTCGTCACGCTGCTCCCACTCGTCGCCGCGGCCGTCGCCGGGCAGGCCAGCGCCACCCTGGTAGTCGTCTTCGGCGCGCTGCTCCTCGTTCCCCTCGCCATCGGCGTCTTCGGTGTGCGCCAGCTCCGGCGACGACCACGCATACCTGAGATGGCCGTCGCGATCACCCCCACCAGCGTGCATTTCCCGGCCCTCGAACGTCCGTCCGGCGTGGCTAGACGAGTGCCGGCCGAGGAGTGGGCGCGGGAGGGGACGACCGCCGAGATCAGACCGGCGTCCGGACTCTGCCGACGGCCGCCATCGTCTTCACGCGGCACGACGGACGCACACGGCGGCGCCGGACGGTCTCCGCCGAGCATCTCGACATCGACCCGCGGACGATCGTCGATGTGCTCGGCGGTCCGCCGTCCGCCTAGCGACGATGCGTCGCGACGCGGCAGAGACCTGGCCACCCGTACCGTCCGTCGTCGGATGCTCTTTCCTACACTGGGCTCCATGGACACCCCCGACGCCCGCATCGCCTCTGTTCCGCCCGGGTGGGTGTGGCCGGCGGCATCCAAGAAGCGGTTGTCTCTGCTGCCCGCGGAGATGTTCAACCGGACGTTCGAGCGGGCGCCCGACGACTGGCTGCACGTCGCCCCGCTGAAGAAACCTCCGCTGTTCCTGACCGTCGTGACCGGTGTCATCACCCTGTTCCTCGGGTGGGTGGTGGTCGCCGTGTTGATGCAGGCCGGCACCACCCCGGCGATGGAGGGCCCGATCCCGTACGTGATCGCGGGTGTCTTCGGGCTCATCGGGCTGTTCTTCCTCATCTCGTTCATCAGCCTGCTCTTCGCCTCGCGGAGCCGCTCATCGTGGGGCAACCGTCAGTGCGTGGCGGTCGGGCGCAGCGGTATCGCGGTGCGGTTCCAAGGCGTGGGCACGAACATCCCGTGGTCCGAGGTGAAGGCAGTGGTCGCGACGACGACGAACGACTCGGGGGTGCAGCAGGCGCGCCCGGTGAAGATCCCGGTCCTGCGGATCGAGCGTGACGTCGACCTCGCCTCGGGCGAGCTGCGGTCGTGGCAGATCGCCACGTTCGCGCTCGACGCGGCGCCGCGCGCGGTCTATGCCGCGGCTCACTTCTACTGGACGCACCCGCATCTGCGCGCGGAGCTCGGGACCACCGTGGCCCAGCAGCGCATCGACGGATTCGCCGGGTTCGCGCCCACGACGGTGGGGCCGCAGGGCGTCGCCGGCTTCTGACCGCGAACGGTGGCAGTCGAGCGCCGACCGTCCACGCCGTCGAGAGCGGGGTCACGGCGAGCCCGTCGCGAGGAACACGACAGCGCCCCCGGCCATCCGACCGGGGGCGCTGTGTTCTTCGGGCCTGTGTGTTCCCAGGGAACTCAGCCGCCGATCGGCGTCGGGTTTGTCGGGTCGGGCGGAACGGGGAGCGAACCGTTGATGCGGTTCTGCGCCTGGCACTGGCTCGTGCAGTTCGTGGCGCCGGCCGACAGTTCCACGGCATCCTCGCCGAGCACGCCGCCCATGCGGCCGCCCGAGGTCACGGTCCACTTCGTGACGGTGGCATCCTGATACGTCTTCGTCGCGACCTGGGGGCTGTCCTTGCCGAGCAGCATCTGGTGGGCATTCGCGCCGGAGGCGACGGCATCCACTCCGTTTCCGAAGTTGATCTTGCCCGTGTACTGGTTCACGAAGTAGAACAGACCGGGGCCGAGCGTGTGCACGAGTTCGACGGGGGCGGCGAACTCGGGCTCCATCTGGAAGATGCCGCCCTGCGCGCCGTCCTTGGCCTGGATCTTGAGCTTGCCGGCCGCCGTGGTGAAGATCGCGACGATCGCGTCGTCACGCACCTCGAGGCTCGACAGGCGGGTGCCCGCGCGCTGCGCGGCGGTGAGCGTCGGCACCTTCGACGCGAACACCACGGTGGGGCTCGTGACCATGCGCTGCGTGTCGGGGGCGCCGGTCAGGGTGTAGTCGTACACGCCCAGGGTCACGGGGTCGATCGTGAAGCGGTTGTTCGTCCCGCTCACGGTGATGCGGCCCGAGACGGCGATGTCCTTCAGCTTCGCGTCCTTGCCGGGTGCGGGGTTGTAGGTGGTGCCGTTGACGGTGACCGCGTAGTCACCGCCCGCTGAGGTCGTCTTGGCCTGGGCCGCGGTGGGGAGGAGGAGTCCGGATGCCGCGACCAGGGCGGCCGCGAGGATCGCGGTGCCGCGGGCCAGGCGGCGGCGGGACGGGGTGCTGATGCTCATGCTCTCTCGTTTCGTCGGTGGGCGAGCTGTGTCCACCGTCGGTCCGCGACCCCGGGCCGGGCAATGCGACCTTGGTACTACGACCATCGTCCGATGGCCCCGGTGCGCTGTTTCGCGGACAGTGGGTCATGGCAGTCCTCGTCGCGGGTGACAATGCAGAGGGCGGAAGGATGGATGACATGAAGAAGCGGATCCTCATCGGCGCGGGTGCGCTGGTGCTCGCCGCCGCCCCCGCGGCGGTGGGGCTGTGGGGCAATGCCTCGTTCGCCGAATCGGTTCCCGTTCCCGTGCCGACGTCGGTCCAGGTGGGCGTCCTCACTCCGAGCCCCGGCCCGAGCGTGGACGACCACGGCGGTGATCGGGACCGGGACCGACGGAGCGAGCCGGGGGACGATCGTGACGCGGATGGCGACGCCGCCGCGGACGAACGACGCGGCTCGACCTCAGACGATTCCTCCGTGTCCGGGAACCTCGACGACCACGGCGGGTCGGCCGTCACGGACGACCCCGTCGCTCCCTCCGGGGCCGATGACGGCGGGGGAGAGGTCCCCCGCGACGCTCGCGTCGAACAGAGCGACGACGGGGCCTCATCGGATGCCGGCGCCTCCGATGACTCGCGGAACGGCGGCGATGACGCGGCCTCGGGCGGGTCGGGTTCCGGCGGTTCCGGCTCCGATGACAGCGGCCGCCACGGAGGACGCGACGGTGGTGACGGTGGTGGCCGTGGGGGAGACGACTGAGTGACATCGGACCCGTCCGCCCCTCCCTGGCAGGTGCTGGTCGAGGCCCGAGCGGCGTCGGCGGCACCTCGCCGCTTGTCGACCCGTGCAGTGCTCGTGCGCCTCGCCGCGGGCCTGGCCGCGGTGCTCGTCGCGGTCGCCGCCCTCGCCGGGTTCGGCGCGCAGTGGCTCGCGGAACGCGAAGCCGTCAATGATGCCGCGCAGGTCACGAACGTGCTCGCCGACGCCGTGGTGCGTCCGGTCCTGACCGACGGACTCGCGGCGGGGGAGGACGCCGCGCTCGCCGCGTTCGACGAGACGGTGAGGTCGCAGATCCTCGGAGACGACGTCATCCGGGTGAAGATCTGGGATACCGAGGGGCGCGTGCTGTACGCCGACGAGCCGCAGCTGATCGGACGCACCTTCGTCCTCGACGACGCACAGCGCGCGGCCCTGGCCGCCCCGTCGACCCGTGCGGCGGTCTCGGATCTGTCGGAGGACGAGAACGAGTTCGAGACCGGTTCCCGGCTGCTCGAGGTGTACCGGCCCATGTGGACACCCAGTGGGCAGCAGGTGCTGTTCGAGGTCTACTACCCGTACGAGCCGGTCGCCGCGCGTTCCGCCGAGCTGTGGCGCGGCTTCGCGGGGGTGACGACGAGCAGTCTGCTGCTGTTCGTCGTGCTGACGGCCCCGATCGTCTGGACGTTGCTGCGCCAGCTCCGAGGCGCGGAGGCACGCCGGGCGGAACTGCTGCAGCGTGCCGTGGACGCATCGGACGCGGAGCGTCGGCGGATCGCCGGATCACTGCACGACGGCCCGGTGCAGGAGCTCGTCGCGACCAGTTACGGGGCCGAGGCCGCCGCCGTCGCCGCCGACGCGCGCGGAGAGGAAGAGGGAGCCGCCGGCATGCGCGAGGTCGCGGGCGCCGTGCGCGGTAACGTGCGGGTTCTGCGATCGCTCCTCGTCGACATCTACCCCGAGAGCCTCACGGCGTCGGGCCTGTCCTCGGCGCTGCACGACCTCGCCGCGACCGCCCGGACGCGTGGCGTGCCGGTCGTCCTCGACCTGCGCGCGCCCATCGATGCACTGTCGGAGGCGCACGAGCGCCTGATCTATCGGATCGTCCAGGAGGCCCTGCGAAACGCCGTGACCCACGCCGCGCCCTGCACGGTGACCATCGCGGTCGCGGCCGACCGTGGACGCATCGACCTGGTCGTCGCCGACGACGGCCCCGGCTTCGACGCCACCGCGGTGCTCGACGCCCCGGCCGAGGGGCACCTCGGTCTGCGCGTGCTCCGCGATCTCGCCACGGACGCGGGCGCCGAGCTCGCCCTGTCGACGTCCCCTGGCCGCGGCACGCGCTGGCGCCTGCGTTTCACCGACACCCCCCGGGAGATCTCATGATCCGCGTCCTCGTCGTCGACGATCACTCGATGGTGCGGGAGGGACTGGCATCCGTCCTCGCGGCCGAGGGCGACATCGCCGTCGTCGCCACGGCGGCGAACGGCGTCGACGCCCTCCGGGCGATCGAGGACGTCGACGTCGACGTCGCGGTCATGGACCTCTCGATGCCCGTGATGGACGGGGTCACCGCGACGCGCGAGATCCGCTCCCGTGCCGCCGGCATCCGGGTGCTCGTCCTGACCTCCTTCGGCGACCGTGACCAGGTGCGTCGCGCCGTCGCCGCGGGGGCGACCGGGTATCAGCTGAAGGATGCCGAGCCCCACGACCTCCGTGCGGCGGTGCGGGCCGTGCACGCCGGGCATGCCCCGCTGGATCCGCGCGTCGCGGGCGCGCTGCTCCCCGAGGAGATCACCGTGGACAGCGGTCTGAGCGCCCGCGAGGAGGAGGTGCTGCGCCTGGTGGCCGACGGGCTCGCCAACAAGCAGGTCGCGAACGCGCTCGGCATCTCGGAGCGCACGGTGAAGGCGCACCTGGGCAGTGTGTTCCGCCAGATCGGCGTGGCCGACCGGACGAGCGCGGCGCTGTGGGCGCGCGATCACCTCGGAACGTGACGGTCGTCAGACCCGCTCCGCGTAGACCACGCGGTTGTCGACGTAGTGCCCCGAATCGCGATCGAAGACGCCCCCGCACGTGATGAGTCGGAGCTCATCTCGCGCCGTCGCCCCGAAGACGCGCGCGGTGGGGAACGACGACTTGGGGTAGTCGGCCGCTCCGGTGACGCGGTACGCGTGCGTCCGGCCGTCGGCATCCTGCACCTCCACGACGTCTCCGACGACGAGGTCCTCGAGATCCTGGAAGACCGCGGGACCGGTGGGCGAGTCGACGTGCGCGGCGATCACCGTCGGGCCCGTGCCCCCGGGGCGCCCTCCGCCGGTGAACCAGCCGACCTCGTCGTAGTCGGCGGGAACCTCCATGGCGCCGTCGTCGGCGATGCCGAGGTCGATCAGTGACTCGTCCAGGTTGATCGCCGGGATCCACACGCGCACGGGAGGGGAAGCCGAGGCCGGGGACGCCGTCGAGGTCGGGGGCGATGATGACGCCGGGGGAGACGCGGTCGTCACGAGGGGCGTCGGCTCATCGGCCACAAGCGGGGAACTGCAACCGGTGACGGTCGTGAGCGCGCCGACGACGAGCACGCACGCGGTGCGCCGCTTCCATCCCGAGAAGGACGGCCGCCGCGCACCGCGCCGTGCGTCGGTCACTTCGCCGACGACGCGTGACGGCGGCGTAGCGCGAGTGCACCCGCGGCCACGACTCCCAGGCCGCCCGCTGCCGCGGCGAGACCCCACCCGCCGGCATCCGCCGTGGCGGAGCCACCGGCACCGGTGTCGACGCCGCCGACGGGGATCGCCGACAGCTGCCCGCGGACGACGCCGGCCGTGAAGTCGACGGTGTGCGAGTCGCCGGTGAAGCCGGCGGGGTCGGCCTCGATCTGCTTCAGGGTGAAGCCCTCGCCGGTGTCGACGCCGTCGGCGACCACGCCCGTGGTGAAGGGGCCCTGCAGGCAGCCTGAGGAGGTGCGGGGTCCGTCGCCCACGGGGGCGGGGTTGGGGAAGGCGATGCGGGGCGGCCCGGGCTTGCCGACGGCCGCTTCGTGAATGTGCGTGGCGGTCTTGGCGGGGCTCTGGTAGTCGCCGGTGACGCCCTTGAGGCGGATGTCGTAGCAGATGATGTCGAGGTCGGAATTGATGCGGAACGTGTACGTGCCGGTGGCGCCCTCCTCGCCGGGCGCGGCGACGCCGTCGTTGTTGATCACCTGATCGGGGGTGGCCATGACCGTGAACGCGCTCGTGAACTCGGCGGGTTCGGCCACCTCGGTCTCGGCGTGCGCGGGGAGCCCGACGGCCAGGAGGGCGACGCCGGCCAGGGCGCCGATCGTCAGTGGGCGGGCGTACGTCTTCTTCGTCATCGTCGTGCCTTTCGATCGGGACGCGGAGTGTCCGGTTGCGGGGGAGTACGACCGCCGGGGGCCGCGCGTTCACGGCATCCGGGATTTTCTTCCGCGCCGTGAACGCCGGCACCGCCCCGGTCGTACACCCCACGAGGCCGTCGGCAGGCGACGGTTACCCTCGGAGAGGACGACACGGGTGACGGAGTCCGAGTCCACAAGACGCGAGGGGGAGTTGCGGATGCGCGCCTCTCGGCGACCGAGCACACGCCCCGCGTTCGACCTACGCCGTGCGTTCGACGACAACGGCCACGCCCTGCTGGGATTCGCGGTGAACGCCCTGCGCGACCGGCCGTTGGCCGAGGACTGCGTGCAGGAGACGTTCCTCCGAGCGTGGCGGGCGCGCGACCGATTCGACGCGCGGGCCGCATCCGAGCGCACGTGGCTGTTCTCGATCGCGCGCAACGTGATCGTCGACGCCCTGCGTGCTCGGGCGCGGCTGCCGGTGATCGGCGACCAAGGCGAGCTCGAGAGCCGGGCGGCCGAGGCGATCGACCCGCTCGACCGCTTGCGCATGCTCGAGGCGCTGTCGATCCTCAGCGAGGCGCATCGCACCGCGGTCGTGGCGATTCACCTGCACGGTCGTTCGTATCAGGAGCTCGCAGATGCCACGGGCGTCCCTGTCGCGACGTGGCGCACACGAACGTTCCACGGGCTCCGCGCCCTCCGCACGCACCTCGAGGAGATGGAGGAGACCGATGCGCACTCCCGATGACCGCTGGGCCGAACTGGCCGCCGCCGCGCTGGCGGGTGAGCTGAGCGCGGCGGAGGAGGCGGAGTTCGACGAGCTGCGTCGCTCCGACCCGGCCCGCGCCGAGGAGTACGCCCACCTCGAGGACCTCACCGGACGGCTCCGTCAGGGCGACGTCGGGTGGGTCGCGCCGCGCGACGGCGGCGAGCTGTTCGCTCGGATCGAGTCCTCGCTGGGGGCCCCGGCTCCGGTGCCCCACGCGGCACCGCGGGAGCGACAGCGCCGATGGGTGACGCCGGTGGTCGCGGCCGCGTGCCTGGTGGGGGGCGTCGTGCTCGGGGTCAACGGCGTGGGGCTGTTCGACTCCTCGGTGCCGTCGGGCCCGCCCGGCACCCTCGGCGCCCTCGAGCGCGTCGCGGTGAGCGACGACCGCGACGGAGTGGACGTCTCGGCCGAGGTCGTCGCGCACACGTGGGGCACGGAGGCCTACCTCGAAGCGACGGGGCTCGACGTGGGGGCCACCTACGAGCTGGTCTTCGTCGGGGTCGACGGCGCGGAGTTCTCGGCGGGCGAGGTGCTGGGCTCCGAGGTGCCGATCGTCTGCCGTCTGAACGCGGCCGTTCTCCGGGGGGATGCCGTGCGCATGGAATTGCGCGACACCGGCGAGGCCGTGATCGCGCACGCGGACCTGCCCGCGGTCTGAAACGTCATGGCGGGAGGGGGCGCCCGCCCGGGCGTCAGCCCAGTTCGCCCGGGTGGGTCAGACGCCACAGCAGCGTGGGCTCCTCGATGGCGCCGGAGATCTTCACGTCGGCCGAGGTCGATTGCGGACCCGCCGTCCACGTGACGGTCCCGACCGTCTCGCCGTCGGCGTAGGTGCGCGGCGTCTCGGTGTCGAGGGTCACGGTCACGGGGGTGTCCGACCAGGTGCGCACCTCCGCATTCTTCGCGAGCACAAGCTCCGCCTGCGACCCCCAGCGCGTGGTGATCGTACCGATCGTCTCGCCGAGGCTGCCGACCTGCAGATCGTGGAACCCGTCGCTGACGCTCTGCAGCAGTCGCGCCACATCGTCGTCGGTGCTGTCGTGGGTCTCGCCGCCCAGGCGCACGCCCGTGATCTCGAGCGGGCTGCCGATGCCGACATCGAGGGAGGCCGTGAACAGCAGGTTGAACGTGCCGTCGCCGAGATTGCCGGTCTTGAGTCCGTCGATCCCGAGCGTGCCCAGCAGATCGTTCGTATTGGTCACGGTGCCCGCACCGGTCACGCTGATCGAACGCATCGCCGTGATCGCGGCGATCGTGGGGTTCGCCCCGGCCAAGCGGGCGATGGCGACCAGATCGCCGGGCGTGGAGGTGTTGCGCGCGTCGATGCCCGTGGCATCCACGATGCGGGTGTCGTTCAGGCCGTTGCGAGTCAGCCAGGACCGAGCGGCGTCGACGTACGCGCCCTCCGATCCGAAGCCCCAGCGGGCGATCGCGACCGCGTAGTTGCTCGCCGAGGGCAGGAGCATCGTGGCCAGGGCGTCGTGCAACGGCATGCGGGTGCCATCGGGCATGTTCGCGATCGTGACGCCCTGCACGTAGAAACGGTCGTACAGGTCGGTGTCGGCCTCGGTGAAGGCGATGGTGGGTCCGGGATCGGCGGCGTCGCCCAGCGGGTGCGCATCGAGCACGACCAGAGCCGTGATGAGCTTGGCGATGCTGGCGATGGGACGGGCGTCGTCGCCCCCCGACGACGCGAACACCCCGGCCGCATCGGGTCCGAGATACTGTTCGCCGCCGTCGATGCTCATCCGCACCGAGCCGGAGGAGGGCAGGACCAGGGATGCCGGGCCCGCCGCGTTCACGGTCGGCGTCTGCGAGGTGACGGTCGGGGCGGGCAGGGCCGCCGACGACGCCCACCAGACGTAGCCGCCGCCACCGCCGAGGGTGGCGAGGAGAACGACGAGGAAGACGATGAGCGCGACCCGGCCGGCCCGCCCGGGAGGTGCCGGCTCGCGCGGTGCCTCGTCGAGGAGACTGGAGAAATCGGCGAGCGTGTCGGGCGCGGTCATGAGGTGCGACCGCCCGTCGCGAATGATGCTTCCCCCCGGCGCATGCCTCGAACCTATCCCGTCGGCTTGCCTCACACGCACATGAATTTCAAGCCCCCCGCCGCGTCGGGCGCGCAGATCTAGCGTGGATGCACATCGGGAGATACCCGGAAACCTAACGGGAGGTGCCGACATGGGACTCGACGACAAGATCAAGAACGCCGCTGAGAACATCGCGGGCAAGGCGAAGGAAGCCACGGGCAAGGCCACCGACAACGAGCGCCTCGAAGCCGAGGGCCAGGCGGACCAGACCAAGGCCCACGCCAAGCAGGCCGGCGAGAACGTCAAGGACGCCTTCAAGTAAGTCGCCCTCCCCGAATGCCCCGACCCTCGCGGTCGGGGCATTCGTCGTTTCCGGAACGGATGCCGGAGGCAGGCGCCCGCGTTCGCGATAATGGCGGAATGACCGCTGCCGTTCCCACCGAGACGCCCACGCTCGTCTCGGGCACCCCCGTCGTCCTGCGCGCCCACGGCTACGAAGCCGCGATCGCCAGTGTCGGCGCGTCCCTCCGCTCGCTCACCTTCGACGGCCGTGACCTCGTGGTCCCCTTCGACGCCGACGAACTGCGACCCGCCTATCGCGGCACGACGCTCGCGCCCTGGCCCAATCGGGTGGTGGACGGCATCCATCGCTTCGACGGCGAGGAGCACCAGCTGCCGCTCACCGAGCCGAACCGCGGCCACGCCCTGCACGGTCTGCTGTCGTGGGTGGACTGGAACGTGCTCGACGCCTCCGACGACGCCGTCTCGCTGACCGCGACCGTGACCGCTCAGGCCGGATACCCCTGGTGGCTCGTCGTGTCCACCACGTTCCGTCTCGGAGCCGACGGCCTGACGCAGACCGTGCGAGCGACCAACCTGTCCGACACCCCGGCGCCGTGGGGCACCGGCCCGCACCCCTACCTCGTCGCCGGTCCGGCCGCGCTCGACGAATGGTCGCTCTCGCTCCCGGCCGACACCGTGCTCGAGGTCACGCCCGATCGTCTCGCGCCGGTGGCCTTGGCATCCGTCGAGGTCGACGCCGACCGCTTCGACTACCGCGACGAGCGCGTGCTCGGCGCCGTCGAGATCGACCACGCCTACACCGGGCTGATCCGGGATGCCGACGGCCGCGCCACGGTCACCCTCACCGACCCCGCCGGCACCGGGGTGGCGATGACCTGGGCCGAGGACTGCCCGTGGGTGCAGATCCACACCGCCGACCTGCCGGCCGGGCCCGGGACGCCCGGGCACCGCGCGGGGCTGGCGGTGGAGCCGATGACCTGCGCGCCCGATGCGTTCAACGACGACGCCTACGACTTCGCCACCGGCGTGGTCTCGCTCGATCCGGGCGCGTCGCACGAGGCCGGCTGGACGATCTCGGCGCGCTGAGCCGGCCGCAGACGCGAATCGCCCCGGATCCGTCCGGGGCGATTCGTCGTTGCGAGCGGTCGGTCCGCGAGCTCAGACCACCTGGGTGCCGCACATGCCGCAGTCGCCGCCGGCCGAGACCTCGACGAAGCAGTCCGGGCACATCGCCCGCGTGGGCCGGTCGGTGATCGGGGTGGGCTTGGGGCTCGTGCTGCGGCGTTCGGCCTTCGGCGCGGCCGCGCGCGCACGGCGCATCTCGATGGTCGGGGCGGGCGGCGGGGGCGGGGCGACGGGCTTGTGCGCCTCGCAGTAGAAGCGGACGAATCCGCCGTGGTGCTTGGGGTGGCGGTGCTTCACCGCCCACAGCTCGGTGCGCTCGTACAGCGGACCGTCGGTGCCGCACGCGACGCACCGGGTGGCTTCGCCCGGTACGACGTCGGCGACGAGGACGGGGGCGTCGAAGCGGATGGCATCCCGCCAATCCTGCGACGAAACGATCTTCATGGGGGACCCTTCTTCGGCGGTTCGGGCCGCCTCACCCTCAACGGTACGCTCCTCCCCAGGCCCCTGGGGACGCCGATCGTGCGCTCCGGGGCTGGACAGTGCCCGCGGGGCGCCGGATAGGTTGGAAGCAATTCCCCCGCGCCGCCGCTTTCGTGCGGCGCCTGTCGAAGGAGAACCATGGAATTTGCTGCTCTGGGGGCGATCGGCATCGTCGTGGTCATCGCACTCGTCGTCGTCATCGTCGTCTTCCTCATCATCGCGGGGCTGATCCGCGGCTGGTACCGGGTCGCCAAGGCCGACGAGGCCCTGGTGATCGTCGGTAAGCGTCAGAAGGGCGCGGACGGCGGATCCTCCCGCATCACCGTCATCACCGGTGGCGGTGCGATCGTCAACCCGCTCACGCAGCGCGGCGAGATGATCTCGCTGCGCGCTCGTCAGATCAAGATGGAGCCGACCGCGCAGTCGTCCAACGGCGTGACCGTGAACGTCAGCGGTGTGGCGCTGGTCAAGATCGGCTCCGACCCCGAGTCGGTGCGCCGCGCGGCCGAGCGCTTCGCCTCGCAGGACAAGGCGATCGAGCAGTTCACGACCGAGCAGCTCGAGGGTGCGCTGCGCGGCGTCGTCGCGACGCTGACCGTCGAGGAGCTCATGCGCGACCGGCAGCGGCTGTCGGACCAGATCGCCGAGGGCATCAAGGGCGACCTGTCGTCGCAGGGCCTCATCCTCGACTCCTTCCAGATCCAGGGCGTCACCGACGGCAACGGCTACATCGCCGCCCTCGGTGCGACCGAGGTCGAGCGCGTGAAGCGCGAGGCCGAGGTCGCCCGCATCAACGCGGTTCGCGAGATCCGCGCACGCCAGATCGCCACCGATGAGGCGAACCTGATCGAGCAGACGAAGCTCGACAAGAACAGCGCCGCGGCCAAGGCCGAGGTCGGTCGGGCCAACGCCGAGGCCGAGCAGGCCGAGGCCCTCACCCGCGCCGAGCGTCGCCAGGCGGTTCTGCAGCAGGAGGCGCAGAACACGCAGGCGCGCCTCGAGTCCGAGGTCTCCCGCGTCGCCGACGCCGACCTGTACCAGCGCCAGAAGGATGCCGACGCCGAGGCGTACGCGCAGATCAAGGCCGCAGAGGCTCGCGCTCAGATCGCCGAGCAGGAGGCCTCCGCCGTGCGCGTGCGCGCCGAAGCCGACGCGCAGGCCGTGCGCCTGGCCGGTGAGGCGCGCGCCGAGGCGATCCGCGCCGAGGCCGAGGCCCTGTCGCAGAACCAGGAAGCACTGCTCGCCCAGCGCGCTCTCGAGGCGCTGGTGCCGATGATGGCCGAGTTCGCCAAGGGCTACGACCGCGTCGGCAACGTCACCGTCCTCGGCGGCGAGGGCGCGAGCGGCCACCTCGCGACCGAGTCGGCGACGGGCCTGCGCTCCTCGTTCGAGGCCGTGAAGGCGGCGACGGGGATCGACCTGACGCAGATCATCCAGGGCCGCGCCGTGGCCGACGCGTTCGCCGAGTCGGCGCGTCGCCCCGCGGCCGAGGCGCCGGCATCCAGCGCCCCCGCGGCGCCGCCCGCGGCGTCTGACCTCGGGGTCTGAGCGGCACCCGCCGATGCCCGAAGCCCCCGAGGTCGAGGCGCTCGCGCTGTTCCTGCGCGAGCGCCTGATCGGTCGCGAGGTCGTCGGCACCGAGCTCGTCGAGGGGAGGGCGTGGAAGACCCGCGGCCGTCCCCTCGACCAGCTCGTGGGTCACCGGGTGACCGCCGTGACGCGATTCGGCAAGCACATCGACCTCGACCTGGACGGTGCGCATCTCTCGCTCGGGTTCGGCCGGGCGGGGTGGGCGACGTGGACCGACGCCGACGCCGCACCACAGCTCGCCGAGGCCGCGGCATCCCCTGCCGCCGCCGTCATCGCGCGGGTCGTGTTCGACGACGGCGAGCTGGGCATCACGGATGCGGGGGAGTGGCTGTCCGTCCAGCTGCACCTCGTCGACGAGCCGCGCGAGGTGCCCTCGGTGGCGAAGCTCGGACCGGATGCCATCGACCCGGACTACTCGCTCGAGATGCTCCGGGCGGCGCTGGGCGGGCGACGAAAGCAGGTGAAGGCCCTCCTGCAGGAGCAGGAGACGCTGGCCGGGATCGGCAACGCGTACTCGGATGAGATCCTCTTCGCCGCGCGACTGTCGCCGGTCGCCCACGCCTCGTCGCTGACGGACGACGAGGTGACGCGGCTGTTCGCGGCGTTGCGCGACACGCTCGCCAACGCCGTGGCGTCGCGTCGCGGAGTGCCGATCGCCGAGCAGAAGGCCGCGAAGGTGGCGGCGATGAAGGTGCACGGTCGCACGGGTGAGCCGTGTCCGGGGTGCGGCGGCGTGATCGAGGACATTCCCGGGACGAAGGGCGGCGGCCAGTGGTGCCCGTCGTGCCAGGGCGGCTGAGGGACGGACCGCGGGGCGGGAGACCGGGGGCGTCGGGTCGGTTCGCGGAGGGGCCCATCAGGTCGGTGGGTGCCGAGATCGGAGCCGTGCCCGCGGGCGATCGCGGCGACCGGCAGCAGCTCAGTGACTTGCGTCGGGTCGGTGACCGGCAGCAGGTCGGTGACCGGCAGCAGGTCGGTGATCGGCGCCTGGCCGGTGTTCCGCCCAGGTCGATGATCTGCGCCGGGTCGGTGTTCCGCCCAGGTCGATGATCTGCGCGGGGCCGGTGATCGGCGCAGGGTCAGCCGGCTCTCGAGTATCCGGTCTGACGCTGCGCCGAACAGGGACGATGCGTGGGCCCGGCGGCACGCGGAAGGGCCCCGAACCGTGGTCCGGGGCCCTTCCGACGATCGCGCTCAGGCGGTTTGACCGGAGTGCGTGCCCTCAGCGACCTCTTCGACGAGCTTGGCGTTGAAGGCCGGCAGGTCGTCGGGGTTGCGGCTGGAGACGAGGCCCTGGTCGACGTGGACCTCTTCGTCGACCCAGGTGGCGCCGGCGTTGCGGAGGTCGGTCTGCAGCGTGGGGTAGCTGGTGAGCGTGCGCCCCTTCAGCACATCGGCCTCGGTCAGGATCCACCCGCCGTGGCAGATGACGGCGACGGGCTTGTGCTGGTCGAAGAAGTCGCGGGCGAAGGACACGGCATCCTTCACGATGCGGATGTCGTCGGCGTTCTGCACGCCGCCCGGAAGGACGAGCGCGTCGAAGTCGCCGGCGGAGGCGCCCGAGACGGCGAGGTCGACCTTCTGCTCATGCCCCTTCTCGCCGCTGATGCTGCCCTCGTTCGGCGAGACGAGCACCGCTTCGGCACCGGCGGAGGTCACGGCCTCCCACGGGCTCGTCAGCTCGCTGTCTTCGAAACCGTCGGTGGCCAGGAATGCGATGCGCTTGCCGCTGAGATCGGTCATGGATACGCCTCTCTTCGTTGTCGGTGGGGTTCTCCACGTTAGGAACGAGACACGGCGCGAGGGCGGGGGTTGCGGATGCCCCGTGCAGGGGTTAGCCGCGAAGCGGGCCGACCGTGTCGATCGACGGCCGGTGCCGGGGTGTGCCCGCACGTTCACAAGTCCGGTCGCTCCCGGCGGGACGGGGGACGGGCGCGGCACCGGCCCCTGCCCGCACGCGCAGGCGTAGCATGGAGCGCATGTCCGGTGACTCCACGTCTGACACGACCACCGCGTCCACGCCGCTTCTCACGCTGCTGAACGCCCCCGCTGTCGAATCCGACGACGACGCTCCTTCCGCCTCGCAGTGCTGCGGCGGCGGCTCCTGCTCTCTCTGAGCGCTCGCTGACGTCTTTCTGACGCTACGCGTCCGCGCCCCGCGCGGCGATGTCGGTCGCCCCTTCTGGTGGTGAGCCGGGGTCTCGCTGCAACGCCGGCGGCGCCGGTCTTCAGCGCAGACTGCGAGACGGGCGCTCACCGTCACGGTGCGCGCCCGCCTCGAATGCCGGTCAGGGCGCGACGACGGCCGCGTCGGCTTCTTCCGCCTCCGCCGGCTTGCGCACGAAGCACGCGAGGACGACCGCGGCCGTGGCGATCACCGCGCCGACGAGGAAGGACGCGTGCACGCCGGACGCGACGGCGCCGGCCTGGTCGGTGCCACCGGCGAGGGCGATGCTCGAGAACACGGTCATGATCGCCACGAAGCCGGCCGTGCCCGCGGCACCGGCGACCTGCTGAGCGGTGCCGACGACGGCACTGCCGTGCGAGTACAGGCGGCGGGGGAGCGAACCGAGCGCGGAGGTCATCAGAGGCGTGAACACGAGGCCCAGCCCGAGGTTCAGGGCGAGGTAGACCGTGACGATCCACCACATCGGGGTGCCCTGGCCGAAGGTGAGCGCCATCGTCCACAACACGGCGGCGGCGATGAGCATCCCGGGGATGACGAGGGGAGTCGGGCCGAAGCGGTCGAACAGGCGACCGACGATCGGTGCCATGACCCCCATGAGCACGCCGCCCGGAAGCAACATGAGACCGACGGTGAGGCTGCTGAGGCCGAGCGCCTGCTGCAGGAAGATCGGCAGCAGGATGAGCGACCCGAAGAGAGCCGCCATCACGATCGCGACCAGGGGGACGGCGAGCCGGAACGAGGGGCTCAGGAAGACGCGCAGGTCGAGCAGAGCGGAGTCCGAGCGCTGCAGGCGGAGCTGGCGCAGGACGAAGACCGCGACGAACACGGCGCCCACCGCGAGCGGGATCCACACCGGCACGGACGCGTGGCCCGAGGCCGATTCGCCGATGGCGCTCAGGCCGTAGACCAGACCGCCGAAGCCGATCGCCGAAAGGACGACCGAGAGGACGTCGAAACGTGCATCGGGGCGGGTCTCGGTGACGTTGCGGACCCAGCGCGCACCGAGAGCGATGGCGACGAGCGCGATGGGCAGGATGAGCCAGAAGATCGCGTGCCAGGTGAGGGCCGAGAGGATGAGGCCCGAGACCGTGGGCCCGACCGCGGGTGCGACGGCGATGACGATGGTGACGACGCCCATCACCCGACCGCGCCTGTTCGCGGGGACCAGGTTGAGCACGGTCGTGAAGAGCAGGG
The DNA here is from genome assembly GCF_032464915.1 of Microbacterium galbum. NCBI lineage: Bacteria > Bacillati > Actinomycetota > Actinomycetes > Micrococcales > Microbacteriaceae > Microbacterium > Microbacterium galbum. The sequence continues at coordinate 59,302 of NZ_JAWDIS010000003.1, forward strand.
GCATCATGACGCCCGTGCCCATCGCCTGGATGATGCGTCCCGCGAGCAGGACGCCGAACGCCGGCGCGACCGCGGCGACGAGCGTGCCGACGGCGAAGACGCCCATCGCGCTGAAGAACACCACGCGGATCGGGAAGCGCTCGAGGAGGAAGCCGGTCAGGGGGATGACGACGGCCATCGTCAGCAGGAACGCGGAGGTGAGCCACTGGCCGGTGGCCGCGCTCACGCCGAAATCGGCCATGATCGCCGGGAGCGCGACCGACATCGTGGTCTCGTTCAGGATGACGACGAAGGCGGCGACCACGAGCAGCGCGATCACCGGGCCGGGGCGGTGCGTCGGCATCGACGGGGTCGACGCGGTCGTCGGTCGGGAGACGGGGATGGTGCCGGTGGCGGCCATGACGAGGTCCTTTACACGCGGGGGGCTTCGTGGCGCCACGGAGGGCGACTGCGTCGGTCACAACGGGCAGGCGGCCCGAGGTATTCCGATATCGAGACGATCGGATCGAAGATGATCCGGTAGCGACCCTACCGAGGGGCTCCGACATCGCCGTCCGCGGCTCGATGTCGGTGGGCGGACGTAGGCTGGCCCGCATGAGCATGGGCGGAATGGGCGGGAGCATGTTCCGCGGCGTGGATGCCGACGTGCAGCGCAAGCGCAACGCCCAGGCGCCGCGGGTGGCGAATCTGGGCCGTCGGGTCGTCGAGCTCTTCCGCCCCTACCGCGCCCGCATCGCCTTCACGGCGCTGCTGGTCGTCGTCGGCGCGGCGGTCGCGGTCATCCCGCCGCTGCTCGTGCAGCGCATCTTCGACGACGCGCTGTTCCCCGTCGACGGCTCGAACCCCGATCTGCGCCTTCTCGCCGTCCTCGTGAGCCTCATGATCGGGCTCTTCCTCGTCTCCGCTGCGCTCAACGTCGGTCAGACCTGGCTGACGGCCACCGTGGGGAATCGGGTCACCGGCGACCTGCGGACCCGTCTTTTCGACCACCTGCAGAACATGGAGCTCGGGTTCTTCACCCGCACGAAGACGGGCGTCATCCAATCGCGTCTTCAGAACGACGTGGGCGGCGTGTCGGGTGTGCTGACCAACACCGTCACCAGCATCCTCGGCAACGCCGTCACCGTCATCGCGTCGCTCGTGGCCATGATCCTCATCGACTGGCGGCTCACCCTCATCGCGGTCGCGCTCATGCCGTTCCTGCTGTTCGTCCAACGACGGGTGGGCCAGGTGCGGGCCCGCATCGCGGGTGAGACGCAGGAGTCGCTGTCGGAGCTGTCCGCGATCACGCAGGAGACGTTGAGCGTCTCGGGCATCCTGTTGTCGAAGTCGTTCAACCGCCAGCGCACCGAATCCGCGCGCTTCGACGCCGAGAACGACAACCAGGTGGGCCTGCAGGTGCGCCGCGCGATGAGCGGTCAGGGCTTCTTCGCCGTCGTGCAGGTGATCATGTCGAGCGTGCCCGCGGTCATCTACCTCGTCTCGGGATACCTCATCGGCGGCGGCGCGGGGGCGATCACCGCCGGCACCATCGTCGCCTTCACCACGGTGCAGGCGCGGCTGCTCATGCCCCTGATGGGCCTCATGCGCGTCGCGCTCGACGTGCAGACCTCGTCGGCGCTGTTCGCCCGGATCTTCGAGTACCTCGACCTGCGCCCGGCCATCGTCGACGTGCCCGATGCGCTTCCCGTCTCGGCCGCGCCCGGACCGCTCGGGCGCATCGAGTTCCGCGACGTGGAGTTCCGGTACCCGGACGCCCCCGCGCAGGCGCGACCGACCCTCGACGGCGTGTCGTTCACGGTCGAGCCCGGCCAGCACGTCGCTTTCGTCGGGCCGTCCGGCGCGGGGAAGACGACCATCCTGTACCTGACGCCGCGGATGTACGAAGCCAGCGGCGGCGCGGTCCTGTTCTCGGGAGCCGATGTGCGTTCGCTCGAGCGCGCCTCGATCATCGACGAGATCGGCATCGTCTCGCAGGAGACCTACCTCTTCCATGCGACCGTCCGCGAGAACCTGCGCTACGCCCGTCCCGACGCCACCGACGACGAGATCGAGGCCGCGTGTCGGGCGGCCAACATCCACCACGTGATCGCCGGTTTCGAGGCCGGGTACGACACGGTCGTCGGTGAACGGGGATACCGCCTCTCGGGCGGCGAGAAGCAGCGCATCGCGATCGCGAGGGTGCTGCTGAAAGACCCGCCCGTGCTGCTGCTCGACGAGGCGACGAGCGCCCTCGACACCGTGTCGGAGCGCATCGTGCAGGAAGCCCTCGAGACCGCATCGCACGGTCGCACCACGCTGTCGATCGCCCACCGCCTGTCGACGGTGATCGGTGCCGATCAGATTCACGTGGTGGATGCCGGTCGCATCGTCGAATCCGGCACGCACGGCGAACTGCTGGCGCTCGGGGGACTGTACGCCAGCCTCGCCGCCGAGCAGCTCGCGGCCTCGTTCGTGCTCGCCGAGGAGCAGCTCGACGAGGCGGGTCTGGCCCGCGCCGCCCTTCCCGCGCGCCGGGCGGACGAGGCGCCGGCGTAGCTCGACGCGGTTCGGACCCGCCGCATTCCGTGCACGACGGCGCGAGGTGTTTGAAGCGCGCCGCATGACAGAATCCGGTGTCGGCGTGTCGGGGACTCCGCCCGCCGTTGTGTCTGCGCACACGTGACGCGGCCCGGCACAGGCCGCCGCCCCCGGCCTCAGCCCGGCAGCGACTCCATGAACGCCTTGAGCGCGATGCGGTACGAGGCGTCCGGATGCGTCTCGGCGATGCGCCGCAGCGGCGGGAGATCCAGCGTGCGGATCAGCCGCCCGCGCTCTTCGACGGCCGCGTCGGCCCCGGCGGCGCGCAGCACGGCGATGCCCTCGCCGAGGGCTTCGAGGTAGTCGCGCAGCACGTCGACCTCGCCCAGGCGCTGGGTGATCGACCCGCCGTCGCGGCGCTGGCGCCACTCGACGATCACCTCGGGGATCACGTCGAACGCCGCCGCCGAGGCGTACATACGCTGGGCGAGCACCTGGTCCTCGTAGTAGCGCCCCTCGGGGAAGCGGAGACCCTGCTCGTGCCAGAAGGCGGTGCGGCTGAGCTTGGACCACGCGACGATGTTCCCTGATGCCGCGGGGTGCTGCGTCAGCGTCGTCCCCGAGCGGGCCGGGTCGGTGGCCGCCGCGACCCACGGCTGCACGTCGCCCGCGGTGTATCCCGGGCCCTCGGCATCCGGGCGCAGGCGCACGTACGCTCCCGCGACGAAGTCGCTCCCGGTGCGATCGAGGGCGTCGGCGAGGCGGGCGAGCGCGTCGGGACGGAGGATGTCGTCGGCGTCGAGGAAGGCGGTGTAGGGCGTGTCGACCCGCGCGAGTCCGGTGTTGCGGGCGGCGCCGAGGCCGCGCTGCTCCGTGTGGCGGACGAGACGGAAGCGGGGGTCGTCGGCCTCGGCGTCGGCGAAGATGCGGGCCGTGTCGTCGGTCGAGGCGTCGTCGACGAGCACCGCCGTCCAGTGCGGGTGCGTCTGCGCGCGGAGCGAATCGAGGGCTTCGGTCGCGTACTCGGCGACGTCGAAACCGGGGACGATGACGGTGACCGGGGTGGAGCTCACCCGCGCGATCCTACGGCCGTCACGGCCGCGGCGACCGCATCCGCGACGGGATCGAGGGATGCCGTGAGGCCGTGCGGCAGCGTGAAGCGCACGGCGGTGCGGGCCGTATCGTGATCCAGGCCGATCGCGAGCAGCACGTGCGACGCCTCGTCGCTGCCGGCCGCGCACGCCGAGCCGCTCGAGGAGACGACGCCGCGGCGTTCCAGCTCGAGCAGGACGGTCTCGCCGTTCGTGCCGGGGAAGACGAAGCTCGCGGTGCCCGGGAGGCGACGGGTCGGGTGGCCGGTGACGCGCGCGTCGGGCACGAGCGCGAGGACGCGGGAGATGAACGCATCGCGCAGCCCCGAGACGCGGGCGGCCTCCTCCGCGCGCTCCGCCTCGGCGAGGGTGAGGGCAGTGGCGATGGCGACGGCTCCCGCGACATCCGGCGTCCCCGACCGGCGTCCGCGCTCTTGGCCGCCGCCGTGCAGCAGCGGTTCGAACGGAAGTCGCCCGCGCACGGCCAGGATGCCGGTGCCCTTGGGGGCGCCGACCTTGTGGCCGGCCACGGTCACGGCATCCGCCCCGAGGCCGGCCAGGGGCAGCCACCCGGCCGCCTGCACGGCATCCAGGTGAAGGGGCACTCCGCGCTCGTGGGCGACGGCGGCGAGGGCGGCGGCGTCCTGGACCGTGCCGATCTCGTTGTTGGCATAGCCGACGCTCACGAGCGCGGTGTCCTCGCGCAGGCTCGCGGCGAGCGCGTCGGGGGTGAGCGTTCCCGTGGCGTCGATCAGGGCGTGCGTGACCGCGACCCCGTGCAGGCGGGAGAGGTAATCGGCGGAGGCGAGCACCGACTCGTGCTCGATCGCCGTCGTGACGAGGTGCCTCTTCCCCGATCCCAGGACGAGGCCCTTGATGGCGGCGTTGTTGGACTCCGTGCCGCCGGAGGTGAAGGTCACGTCTCCCGTCCGCATCCCGAGGACGGCGGCCACCCGCGATCGGGCGTCGTCGAGGGCGGATGCCGCTGCCTCCCCGAGCTCGTGATGGCTCGACGGGTTGCCGAAGTACCGCGTGAGGTACGGGGCCATCGCCTCGAGCACCTCGGGGCGCACGGGCGTCGTCGCGGCGTTGTCGAGGTAGAGGCTCACGCCGTCTCGATGCGGATGTCGAGTCCGAGGTCGAGCGACGACGCCGAGTGCGTGAGCGCGCCGACGGAGATGACGTCGACGCCGGTCTCGGCGATGGCGCGCACCGTGTCGAGGGTGACCCCTCCCGAGGCCTCGACCTGCGCTGCTCCCGCGACACGGGCGACGCCGGTGCGCAGATCGTCGAGCGAGAAGTTGTCGAGCATGATCGTTCCGACGCCCGCGGCGAGCACGGCGTCGATCTGCTCGAGACGGTCGACCTCGACCTCGACATGCGTGGTGTGCGGCAGCCGCGCGATCGCACTCTCGAGAGCCTGGGTGACCGACAGGCCGTTCGCGGTGAGCACGGCGAGGTGGTTGTCCTTCGCCATCACGGCATCCGAGAGCGAGAAGCGGTGGTTGTGGCCGCCGCCGTCGCGCACCGCCTGTCGTTCGATGGCGCGCAGGCCCGGGGTGGTCTTGCGGGTGTCGACGATGCGGGCGCCGGTGTGGGCGACCTCGGCGACGTAGCGGCCGGTGAGGGTCGCGATGCCCGACATGCGCTGCACGAAGTTCAGTCCGATGCGCTCCGCCGTGAGCACCGCGCGAGCGGGACCGGTTACCACCGCGAGCGTGTCGCCGGGGGAGAAGCGCGCCCCGTCGGCGACGCGCTGCTCGACCGTGGTCGACGGATCGGTGAGGGTGAACGCCGCGGCGAAGACGGCGGCTCCGCTGAAGACGCCGTCGACGCGGGCGACCAGCTCGGCGCGCGCCGTCGCGTCTTCCGGGATGAGGGTCTCGCTCGTGAGGTCGCCCCAGGGGGCGTCCTCGTCGAGGGCGGCGGAGACGACACGGTCGATGGTGGCGCGGGTCAGCATGCGAGGACCTCCGGAGGGGCGGAAAGGGATGCCGGTTCGGCGGCGTCCGAGCGGTGGTGGGCGCCGACGGAGGCGGTACGCGCCCGCGCGGCATCCACGACGTGGGTGGCGACGAGGAGGAGGTTGTCGTCCTCCACCGACGGGAGGAGTCCCGCCGCTCGCCAAGCGGCGAGTGTCGCCGCGGCGCGGTCGAGCCCGGAGGCGTCGCGCACGAGTCCCGCGTCGTCCCACATGAGCCGTTGCAGAGCCGCGCGGGAGAATGCCTCGGCAGCGGTGTCGACCGCCACGGGCACCGGTCGCGCGGGGGCGACCGGGGGGATCGGCCAGTCGCGGTCACGGGCGACGGCATCCCCGGCGCGCGCGCCGAACACGGCCCCTTCGAGCAGCGAATTGGATGCCAACCGGTTCGCCCCGTGCACGCCGGTCCGCGCCGTCTCGCCCACCGCGTACAGTCCGGGCACCGTGGTGCGCCCGTCGAGGTCGGTCACGACGCCGCCCATGAGGTAGTGCGCCGCGGGGGTGACCGGGATGGGCTCGTGCGCCCAGTCGAGGCCGCGCTCGCGCACGGCGGCGTCGATCGTGGGGAAGCGCCGAGCCAAGCGCTCCGCGCCCAGGGCGGTGGCGTCGAGGCGGACGGGGTGACCGTCCTGCGCGGCCATGGCGCGGGCGTTGGCGCGGGCGACGACGTCACGGGGGGCGAGCTCACCGTCGGGGTGCGCGTCGAACGCGAAGCGGCGTCCCGCGTCATCGATGAGAACGGCGCCCTCGCCGCGGACGGCCTCCGACACCAGGAAGGGCGTCCCGACGGCGAGCGCCGTCGGATGGAACTGCACGAACTCGAGGTCGGCCACGGCGGCGCCGGCCCGGATGGCCGCGGCGATGCCGTCGCCGGTGGCACCGAGGGGATTGGTGGTGTGGGCGTACAGCTGACCCGCTCCACCCGTGGCGAGGACGACGGCGTCGGCGGTGAGCCGGTCGCCGTCGGCCAGTTCGATGCCCGTGACACGGCCGCGCTCGACGATCAGGTCGCGGAGCAGAGCGTGCTCCTGCACAGGGATCCCCTCCGCGCGCACCGCCTCGCCCAGGGCGGCCTGGATGGCGGCGCCGGTCGCGTCCCCACCGGCGTGCAGCACGCGGGCGACGGCGTGCGCCGCCTCGAGACCGCGCGAGAAATCGCCGTCCGCGGTGCGGTCGAAGCCGACCCCGCGGTCCACGAGCTCGGCGATGCGCGCCGGTCCCTCGCCGACGAGCACCTCCACGGCATCCGAGTCGTTCAATCCCGCACCCGCGGTGATCGTGTCGGCCGCGTGCGAGGCGACGGTGTCCGCCGGGTCGGTGACGGCGGCGATACCCCCCTGCGCCCAGCGCGTATTGGTGTCGGGCAGGGCGCCCTTGGTCACGACGGTGACGCGGCATCCCGCCTCGTGAGCGTGCAGCGCCGCCGTGAGACCGGCGATGCCGCTGCCCACCACGACGACGGTGGTCACTTCACTGCGCCGTTCGGCTTCGCGGCGAGCATGCGCTCGAGGGCCACGGTCGCGGGCTCGGCCACATCGGCCGGGACGGTGATGCGATTGACGACCTCGCCCGCCACGAGCGACTCGAGCACCCACGCGAGGTAGCCCGGGTGGATCCGGTACATCGTCGAGCAGGGGCACACCACCGGGTCGAGGCAGAAGATCTCGTGCTGCGGATACTGTGCGGCCAGGCGCTGCACGAGGTTGATCTCGGTGCCGATCGCGAAGGTCGTGGGCTCGGTCGCCGCAGCGATCGCCTTGCGGATGATGTCGGTCGACCCCGCCTCGTCGGCGGCATCCACCACGTCCATCGGGCATTCGGGGTGCACGATCACGCGGACGCCGGGGTGCTCGGCGCGCGCCTTGTCGATCTGGTCGACGGTGAAGCGGCGGTGCACCGAGCAGAAGCCGTGCCACAGGATGACGCGGCTGTCTGCGAGCTGTTCCGCGGTCGAGCCGCCGAGGGCCTTGCGCGGGTTCCACATCGGCATCTGCTCGAGCGGCACGCCCATGGCCTTGGCCGTGTTGCGGCCGAGGTGCTGGTCGGGGAAGAAGAGCACGCGCCGTCCGCGCGCGAACGCCCACTCCAGCACCGTGCGCGCGTTCGACGAGGTGCAGACGATCCCGCCGTGGCGCCCGACGAAGCCCTTGATGGCGGCGCTGGAGTTCATGTACGTCACCGGGATGACGGGGACGAGGCCCTCGGCATCCGGGGTCTCGAGATCGCCGAGGACCTCCTCCAGCTGCTCCCAGCACTCCTCGACCTGGTCGATGTCGGCCATGTCGGCCATCGAGCATCCCGCGGCGAGGTTCGGCAGGATCACGGCCTGATCGGGGCGTGAGAGCAGATCGGCCGTCTCTGCCATGAAGTGCACGCCGCAGAACACGATCGCCTCGGCCTCGGGGCGCTCCTTCGCGGCATTGGCGAGCTGGAACGAGTCGCCCACGTAGTCGGCGTGACGCACGACCTCCTCGCGCTGATAGAAGTGCCCGAGCACGACGACGCGCTCGCCGAGGGTCTGCTTCGCCGCGCGGATGCGGGCGTCGAGCTCGTCGTCGGAGGCGTCGCGGTAGTCCTGCGGCAGCTCGCCCTGCCGCGGAGCGCCGGTGGGGATGACGTCGCCCATCGACGAGCCCGGGCCGTACCCCGGTCGCGTGTCGAAGTCCCAGGGGCCCACGGCGAGGTCCGTGGTGCAGGTGGCGTCGGTCGACGCGCCCGAGACGATCGCCTGGATGGCGTGGTCGACGCTGGGGTCGACGGCCGGACGCGGCTGCAGGGTGAGGGGTGTGGCGGACATGGGCGTTTCCGATCAGTGACGGGACGGGAGCGGGCCGCGGTCGGCGAGCTCCACGTCGCGGTTGTAGCGGTAGAGGCGGGCAGGGCGATGGCTTCCGGTGCGGAAGCGCTCGGTCGGGATGAGCGTGTCGCTCGTGTCGACCTGTCGGCGGAAGTTCGCGGGATCGAGGCGTTTGCCGAGGATCGACTCCGTGACCTCGCGAAGGTCGGCGAGCGTGAACTCGTCGGGCAGCAGCCCGTGAGCGATGCGGCTGTAGCCGACCTTGTTGCGAAGGCGCCACAGCGTGTATTCGACGATGTCGTTGTGGTCGAACGCGAGCGTCGGCAGATCGGTCGCGTCGAACCATTCGACGTTCTCGGGAGCGTCGCCCTCCCGCGCGTGGGCCGCGACCTGCGCGTCGACCTCGTCGGAGCGCAGCAGTGCCCAGTACACGATCGACACGACGCGGGTGGGGGAGCGGTCCACGGCGCCGAACGCGTAGAGCTGCTCGAGGTAGCTGGGGGTGAGGCCGGTCGTCTCGGCGAGCGTGCGGGATGCCGCGGCGTCGAGGCCCTCGGTCGCGTCGAGCCATCCGCCGGGCAGTGCCCAGCGCCCATCGAACGGATCGCGCGTGCGGCGCACGAGGGGGAGCGAGAGCACGGGTTCGTCGTCGGCGTCGCGGCGCACGCTGAAGATGACGGTCGACACCGCGACGCGCACGTCGGCGTCGCGGGGCTCGGGGCGAGGGGTTCGTGTCATGGTGACCATATCTCCGGGATCGATCTTAGTGTCATTCCGACCCGAAGGGCGAATCGCGCGATGATTCCGGGCACCTCCTGTCGAAGACCGTGTCGCGGGGTGGCCCCGGGGCCATCTCCGAAGCCCCGGGGCCACCGGCGACTTCAGCGCCCGGTCGCAGGATCGGCGCCTGCCCGGCCCCGCGCGTCGAAAGGGTTCTCTCAGACGCGCCGCCTAGCCTCGGGGAGGACTCAGGAGGTCGGATGCCGATCATCGACATCGTTCTGATCGCCCTTCTGGCGGTCGCTCTCATCGTGGGCCTGTCGCGCGGATTCCTCGCCACGATCGGCTTCTTCGCCGGGCTCGCGGCGGGTGCCGTCGCCGCGTACTGGGTCACGCCCTTCGTCGGACAATGGGTCACAGCCCCGGCCTGGCGTGGCCCCGCGATGATCCTCGCCGGCATCCTGCTGCTGATGATCGGTTCGGGTCTCGGCAGCGCGGTCGGCGGATTCTTCCGCCGCGGCGCCGATCGCATCAAGCTTCGCGTGCCCGAGCGTCTGCTCGGTGGCGTCGTGAACGTCGCCGCCGCCGCTCTGACGATCTCCTTCGTCGCGGGATCCCTCACGCCCGTGGGTCTGCCCGTGGTCTCGGCTGCTCTGGGCTCCTCCACGGTGGTGCGCACGATCGACGACCTCACGCCGCCTCCCGTGCGCGGCGCGCTCGCCGACCTCCGCGGACAGGTGTTCGCCGGCGGCATACCGAGCTTCGGTTCGCTCATCCAGATCGGCCCCGTGCCCAGCGCGCCCGAGATCGCGCTCGACGACCCGGCCCTGACCCAGGCTGCCCAGTCGGTCGCCCGCATCTCCGGCACCGCCTACGCGTGCGGCATCACCTCGAGCGGGTCGGGCTTCGTCGTGGCCGACGACCGCGTCGTCACCAACGCCCACGTCGTCGCCGGAGTCGACGCCCCGCTGGTCGAGCTTCCCGGTCAGCCCGCCCGCGAGGGTCGCGTCACCTACTTCGACCCGACCGACGACATCGCCGTGATCTCGGTGGATCAGTTGGACGCCGCGGCCCTCCCCATCGTGTCGACGCTCGCGGTGGGGGAATCCGCCGTCGTGCAGGGCTACCCCGGCGGCGGCCTGTTCACGTCGGGCAGCGCGCAGATCCTCTCGGAGGGGACGGTGCCCGTCCCCGACATCTACGACGGAGCGTCCTCTCCCCGCGACATCTACGCGATCGCCGGGATCGTCCGCCCCGGCAACTCCGGCGGACCGCTTCTGACCACCTCGGGAGAGGTCGCCGGCATCGTCTTCGCGCGTTCCGACACCGACGACAACGTCGGCTACGCCATGACCCCTGCCGAGCTCCTCCCGGTCATGGCGCAGATCGATGCGCTGTCGACGCCCGTGGCATCCGGAAGCTGCACCCGGGGCTGACCGCGGGATGCCGGTATCTGCGCGAGGCAGCGCGGGCGCCGAAGAGCGTTCGGACAGCGGGACCGACGGCGTTCGCGAGGCCGCGCACGCGCAAGGGTGAAGTTGTCCACAGGGTGATCCGGTGGGGCCGGCGCTCTCCCTACGATCGCTCCCATGCCGCTCATCTCCCTCTCGGTCGACGAGGTGCGACGAGCCGCGACGAAGGTCAAAGAGGTCTCGGCGGGCCTGAGTCCCCTCCCGCTGCTGAGCGTCCCGGGTCAGCCCGATCTCTCGCTCGCGCTGGCCGAATTCGTCGCCTGCCTGAACGATTGTCGATCCGAACGGGAGCGCGAGATCGACGCCACGGCGGCAGGGCTGCGCGACGTCGCGGATCTCTTCGAAGGCACGGAGACCGCAGCCGTCGAGGGGATCCGCGCGCTCGCATCGGCCGCCGGATGGAGCCTCCCGTGACGGCGGAACTCGGTCAGTCCACGGATCCGGTACGGCTCATCCCCGGGAATGCGGCCGCTCTCCATCGAACGGTCGCCCTGTGGACGGCTCGTGCGGTCGACGCGGAAGAGTCCGCCGCCAGGCTGCGGCGGGTGCGCTCGGTGCCGGAATGGGCGGGCGAAGCGGCGGACGCCTACGAGCGACGCGTCTCGGCCGCAGCCTCGCGGTGGGATGCCATGGCCTCAGCCTTTCGCGTCGCTCAGGCGGCGCTGGAGGAGTTCGTTGCGGCGCTGGAGTCCGCCCGTGCCCGCGCCGGAGACGCCGTCGATCTGTGGAACCGCGCTGACGCCCTGGATGACGCTCCGCCCGTGACGACGAGCTTTCCCGCGCCGGATCGGCAGCCGTTGCGCGGTCTGGAACCGCGGAGCGAAGCCCGGTCGATCCTCGACGACGCGCGGTCCGCGCTCGACAGGGCGGCGGAGCACACCGCCGCCGCACTCCGCCGCGCCATCGCAACCCCCGGGCTCGACGCAGACGAGTGGCTCGCCGTGCTCACCGGATGCGTGTCCGCCTCTCAGGCGCTGGACGCGATCGCCGGCGCCGACGGCCCGAGCCTGGCCACGGTGCTCCGCGCGCGGCCCGCGCTTGCACAGGTCCTCAGCCAGGCGGAGCCGTCCGCGGTCGCGCCGTGGTGGGCCGCCCTCGACGATGGGCAGAAGCACGCGCTCATTCACGCCGCCCCCGCGGTGATAGGCAACCTCGGCGGTGTGGCTTACACCGCCCGTGACGAGGCGAATCGGATATGGCTGCGCACGCAGCTCGAGGAGGCGCGTGCGGCGTTGGCGGAGGCGGACGCGCCTTCGCTTTCCTCGCGGATCAATGCGGCCGCTGGATCGGAGGCCGTGACCAAACGACGGGACACCGCACGGGCGCGGGTGGCGGGGCTGGAGAACATCGCGATGGCGCTCGCGGAAACCGCCACCGGCTCGCTGAGGCAGCTCATCTCCCTCACCGACGACGCGCCCCCGCTCGCTTCGATTTCGATCGGCGACCTCGACGCTGCCGACGTCATAACGCTCGCGGTGCCGGGAATGGGTACGACAACCGAACACATCAGTGACTGGGCACGCGCGACCCAGAACCTGCTGACGATGCAAGACCAGCTCGATCCGGGGCGATCTCACGCAACGGTCGCATGGGTTGGATACCGCACGCCACCTCTCCCGACAGGCGCAGGTGAGTTCGATGTCCTAGGCTCCGATCTCGCCAGGCGAGGTGGAGACGCACTGGCTGGTGACATCCGAGCCCTCCAATGTTCGCGGGCCGGTATCGACGTCAACGTGGTGGCCCATTCATACGGGACGACGACGGCGTCCTTCGCGCTCGCGCAGGATGACGTTCATGTGGCGGCCTTCGTTTCTTTGGGATCGGCTGGGTTGGCGCCACAAATACATGAGTCGACCCTTCTGCATGCGACGGAGGTTTATTCCGGGCAGGCGCAGGACGTCTTGGCCATCGATCCTGCTGGCGGTGATCCGTGGGCATGGGTGGGGAGAATGTCCGCAGCCCACCCCATCAATCCGATTGCGCCGGGCTTTGGTGCTCACGCATTCAGTGTCGCTGGGGAGGGTGAGTTACTGCCCGTGACTCATCATGAGGTCAGTACTCCCCAGGGCACGGGCTATCTAGACCCCCGCACCGAGTCCTTGCGCAATGTAGCGGCCGCGACCGTTGGGCTCAGCCAACAGGTGACGGACTATGTACCGCCGGGACCGACGCCGCTCCAGCAAGGGCTCATCGAAGGAATGACGCATGGCGGTTGACGCTGACCGGGTGCTTCGCTGGATGACCAGCGCGGCTGCGGTACTGGGGCTGACGTTGTTGTTGGCTTCCTGTTCAGCGCCCGCCGACGAAAGTCCCGTATCGGCTCGCGAGAAGCTCACGTCGACTATTGAGGAGAGCGCGGCCATTCTTGGCCAGGTGGAATGGGCGGAGGTGGGCCCGGCGGATGTGGGGAACTGTGGTGACCAGCCCGGCGAACGTGTGAACTACAACTATTGGTACAACGCTGACCCTCAACCCGAACGAGATCACGCAGCTGACGCCCGAAAAATGGCGGAGCATTGGACTGCTCTCGGAATGGACGTCCGCGTCGTTGAAAGCCCGTCGTACGTTGTTTATGCCACGGGAGGTCCCGTTGAGGGTTTGTCCTTCTCCACCGCACCCGGCAACTACTACATCACCGGCACCTCCCTCTGCGTCCCCGGCGACGCCGACGAACTCCGCAAACAGGACAACGGCTGAACATCTCACGAGGCCGACCGAAGCTCCGCTAGGCTGACCCCACAAGTCCACACCGGCCCCATGATCGATGCGGGAGAGCTCCGGCGAACGCAGCCGGGCACCGAAGGAGCAAGCCTCCCCGCCAATCTCTCAGGTACGCGTACCGCGTCGATCGGGCCACTCTGGAAAGTGATCCGGGTGCACCGCGCCGGATCCGCCGACGGTGAAAGCTGTGCGTTCAGGACGCCGCAGTGAAACTCTCAGGCCCATGACAGAGGGGGAGTTCTTCAGGCGCCGACCGGCGTCTGTCCGTCATCGCGAACGGCAGAACTCATGACCGAAACCCCCGCTCCACCGCGCACGTCGCCGCTGCACGATCGGCACGAGGCCCTCGGCGCCTCGTTCACCGACTTCGGCGGCTGGAACATGCCCGTGCGCTACACCTCCGACCTCGCCGAGCACCACGCCGTCCGCGCGGCCGCAGGTCTGTTCGACATCTCGCACATGGCCGAGTTCCGCGTCGACGGCGAGACCGCGGCCGCCTTCCTCGACCACGTGCTCGCCGGACGCCTGTCGACCATGAAGATCGGCAAGGCGAAGTACTCGCTGGTCCTCGCGGAGAGCGGGGGCATCGTCGACGACGTCATCGTCTACCGCACGGGGGAGCAGAGCTTCCTCGTCATCTCGAACGCCGGCAACCGGGATGCCGTGGCCGCGGCGTTCGACCTGGCTCAGCGCACGTGGGTCCCCGCGTCGACCGCGGTCCCTGACGGCGCAGCCGAGGTCCCTGAGCCCGTCGAAGGGACCGGAACCCCCGCGTCGGACGCTTCGACAGGCTCAACGACCGACGCTCGCGGGAGCCTCACCGTCGAAGATGTCACCGACCACTACGCCCTCATCGCCCTCCAGGGCCCCGAGGCCCGTGGCATCCTGAGCTCCACCCCGGGGGTCGAGATCACCGGCACCGCACTCGACGAGCTCGGCTACTACGCCTGGACCGAGGGCACCTTCGACGGGGCCCCGCTGTTCGTCGCCCGCACCGGTTACACCGGCGAGGACGGCTACGAGCTGATGATCCCCACGGCCCAAGCCGCCGCCCTGTGGGATGCCGTGCTCGCTGCGGGCGCCGATCGGGGTCTCGTTCCGTGCGGTCTCGCCGCGCGCGACACGCTTCGACTCGAAGCCGGCATGCCGCTGTACGGCCACGAGCTCTCACGCGACATCGTCCCCGCGCAGGCGGGCCTCGGTCGTGTCGTCGCCGTCGACAAGGAGGCGTTCGTCGGAAAGGACGGCCTGTCGTCCGGACCCGCCGATGCCCCGGTCCTCGTCGGTCTCGTCTCGGAGGGCCGCCGCGCGGGTCGCGCCGGCTACTCGGTGCTGCACGGCGACGACACCGTCGGCGAGATCACCAGCGGTGCCCTCAGCCCCACCCTCGGCCACCCCGTGGCCATGGCTTTCGTCGCACCCGCGGCATCCGCCATCGGAACCGAACTGTCCATCGACGTCCGCGGAACCCGCATCCCCGCGACCGTCACCGCCCTTCCCTTCTATCGGAGAAACGCATGACCGACCTCACCGCCCTCAGCTACACCTCCGAGCACGAGTGGATCGCCCTCGAGGGCGACATCGCCACCGTCGGCATCACCGACTTCGCCGCCGACAAGCTCGGTGACGTCGTCTTCGTCGAGCTGCCCGGCGCGGACTCGGCCGTTTCGGCCGGTGATGTCTGCGGCGAGATCGAGTCGACGAAGTCCGTCGGCGAGCTCTACGCGCCGATCACCGGCACGGTCGTCGAGGTCAACGACGCCGTCGTCGACGACCCCTCGCTGGTCAACGCCGAGCCGTTCGCCGGCGGCTGGCTCATCAAGATCCGCGTCGAGGGCGACCTGCCCGCCGACCTGCTCGACCGCGCCGCATACGAGGACCTCACCGCATGACCTCCGTCCTCCCTCCTCGCACGGATGCGGGGACCCCGGCCGCCTTCACCGACCGCCACATCGGCATCGGTCCCGACGCCCAGGCGCACATGCTCGAGGTCGTCGGGTACGACAGCGTCGAGGCGCTCGTCGAGACCGCCGTGCCGGCATCCATCCACGTGCAGCCTCGCGCGACGAGCTCGATCCCGACCGCGGCCACCGAGGCGGAGGCTCTGGCCGAGCTGCGGGAGCTGGCATCCGCCAACCGTTCCGCCCGCCCGATGATCGGTCTCGGCTACTACGACACCTTCACGCCGTCGGTGATCGCGCGGAACGTCCTCGAGAACCCGTCCTGGTACACGGCCTACACGCCGTACCAGCCCGAGATCTCGCAGGGGCGTCTCGAAGCGTTGATCAACTTCCAGACGATGGTCACTGACCTGACCGGGCTCGCCACGGCGAACGCGTCGATGCTGGATGAGTCCACCGCGGTCGTCGAGGGCATGCTCGTCGCTCGTCGCGCCTCGAAGGCGAAGACCGACGTCTTCCTCGTCGACGTCGACTCCCTGCCGCAGACGAAGGCGCTGCTGCACCACCGAGCGGCGGCCGTCGGCATCGAGATCGTCGAGACGTCGTTCGAGGGGGAGATCCCCGCAGCGTTCGGCGCGTTCGTGCAGTACCCCGGCGCGACCGGGCGCATCTGGGACTTCTCCGCCGTGGCCGAGACCGTGCACGCGAACGGCGGCCTGGTCGTGGCCGCCGCCGACCTGCTCGCCCTGACGCTGCTGCGCTCGCCCGGATCCCTCGGCGCCGACGTGGCGGTCGGCACGACCCAGCGCTTCGGCGTGCCCCTCGGCTTCGGCGGACCGCACGCCGGCTACATGGCCGTGCGTGCGGGCCTCGAACGACAGCTTCCGGGCCGCCTCGTCGGCGTGTCGCAGGATGCCGTCGGCGCCCCCGCCTACCGCCTGTCCCTGCAGACGCGCGAGCAGCACATCCGCCGCGAGAAGGCCACGTCGAACATCTGCACCGCCCAGGTGCTGCTCGCGGTGATGGCCGCGATGTACGCGGTGTACCACGGGCCCGACGGGCTCCGCGCGATCGCGACGCGGGTCGCGCGCAAGGCCGATGCCCTGGCATCCGCTCTGCGCTCGTACGACCTCACCCTCGCGAGCGACGCGTTCTTCGACACCGTGCGCGTGCACGTGCCGGGGCGCGCGCAGGACGTCGTCGATCGCGCCCGCGAGCGCGGCTACCAGCTGCTGTGGGTGGACGATGCGACCGTGGGCGTGTCGGTGGACGAGACGACGACGGATGCCGATCTCTCGGCGATCCTCGACGCCTTCGGTTTCGCGAGCGAGGAACTGTCCGAAGGGGAGGCGCTGCGCGGGGTCGAGGAGGCCCTCCACCGCGACGACGAGTACCTCACGCACCCGGTGTTCCACAGTCACCGCAGCGAGACCGCGATGATGCGCTACCTCAAGACGCTCGCCGACCGCGACTACGCGCTCGACCGCGGCATGATCCCGCTGGGCTCGTGCACGATGAAGCTCAACGCGGCGACCGAGATGGCAGCGGTGTCGTGGCCCGAGTTCTCGCGCGTGCATCCGTTCGCGCCCGAAGCCGACGTGCACGGGTACCTCGAGATGATCGAGCAGCTCGAGCGCTGGCTCGCCGAGGTCACCGGCTACGACGCGGTGTCGCTGCAGCCCAACGCCGGCTCGCAGGGCGAGCTCGCGGGCCTGCTCGCGATCCGCGGCTACCACCTCGCGAACGGCGACACCGCGCGCACGGTATGCCTCATCCCGTCGTCGGCGCACGGCACGAACGCCGCCTCGGCGATCCTGGCGGGGATGAAGGTCGTCGTCGTCGCGTGCGACGAGGCCGGCAACGTCGACCTCGGCGATCTCCGCGCGAAGATCGCGCAGCACGCGGCGGAGCTGTCGGCCCTGATGATCACGTACCCCTCCACTCACGGGGTGTATGAGCACGACGTGCTCGAGATCACGCAGGCCGTGCACGACGCCGGCGGACAGGTCTACGTCGACGGCGCGAACCTCAACGCCCTGCTCGGCTTCGCCCGCTTCGGCGACCTCGGCGGCGACGTGTCGCACCTGAACCTCCACAAGACGTTCGCGATCCCGCACGGCGGCGGAGGTCCGGGCGTGGGTCCGGTCGCGGCGAAGGCGCACCTCGCGCCGTTCCTGCCCTCGCACCCGTTCTCGCAGCGCGCCGAGCACGCCGGCGGCACGTTCGACGGGGGCCCGGTGTCTGCCGCTCCGCACGGCTCCGCCGGCATTCTGCCGATCTCGTGGGCCTACGTGCGCATGATGGGCGCCGAGGGTCTGCGCCAGGCCACGGCCGCCGCGGTGCTCTCGGCCAACTACATCGCCACGCGTCTGCGCGAGCACTACCCGGTGCTGTACGCCGGTGAGGGGGGCCTCGTCGCACACGAGTGCATCCTCGACCTGCGTCCCCTCAAGGAGCAGACCGGCGTCACCGTCGACGATGTGGCGAAGCGCCTCATCGACTACGGCTTCCACGCCCCGACGATGTCGTTCCCGGTCGCCGGCACCCTGATGGTGGAGCCGACCGAGAGCGAAGACCTCGCCGAGCTCGACCGCTTCGTGGATGCCATGATCGCGATCAAGCAGGAGGCCCTCGCGGTCGCCGCGGGGGAGTGGCCCGCCGACGACAACCCTCTCGTGAACGCCCCGCACACCGCCGAGACGGTCGTGGTGGGGGAGTGGGAGCACCCGTACTCGCGCGAGACCGCCGTATACCCCGTGCGCTCGCTCATCCGCGGCAAGTACTGGCCCCCGGTGCGCCGCATCGACCAGGCCTACGGCGACCGCAACCTGGTGTGCTCGTGCCCCCCTCCGGAGGCGTTCGCCTGACGATCCGACGCGGCGGCGGTTCCCGGCATCCGGGGCCGTCGCCGCGTCTAGCGTGCCCGGCCCCTCGGCCGCACCGTGCCGCGCCGTTCGCGCGCCCGTCCGGGGCGCGGCCGGCGTCGACGGGCGCGCGCGGCCCGGGGATCCCACAGGAGGCGTTTAGTAAAGTGCCCCTGTGCTGCACCGTGGGCTGAACGACGTTCCTCGACCGACTCGACGACGCGGGGCGGGACGGCTGCTGGCCCTTCTGATGGCCGCCGGTGTCGTCCTGGCCGGGTGCGCGGCCCCCGAGCCCGCCCCGGCTCCGGTCGAAGAAGCGCCCACGAGCCTGACCCTCGGCGTCGTGGGGTCGCTGACCAGCCTCAACGCCGCCAGCGCCACGGGCAACACCCCCGCCAACCGCGCCCTGTCCGCGCTCCTCGACGAGCGGCTCGGCTCGCTCGACGGCGACCTCCAGGTGGTGCCCAACGACGGTCTGGGCCGCATCACCCGCGTGCAGGGCGACCCGCTCAAGGTGAGCTACGAGCTCTTCTCCGACCGTGTGTGGTCGGACGGCACCCCGGTGACCCTCGACGACCTGCTGTTCGGCTGGGCCGTCACCTCGCATTACTTCGACGACGCGACCTACGACGCGACCGGCCAGATCGTCTCGGGCACGCGGTACTTCAACACGGCCATGCCCGCCGACCCGAATGCACGGACCGCCCGCCCGAGCATCGACCGCGCCGACGACACCCTCACCCTCACCTACGAGCAGCCGTTCGCCGACTGGAACCGTCAGTGGCTGCTCGACCGGCCCGTCCACGTCATCGCACAGCGAGCAGGCGTCAGCGTCAAGGATCTGCTCACCGCGATCCTCACCACTCCCGCGGGCGACCCGGAACAGCCGCGTACACCGAACCCGGTGCTGCTCGCCGCGGCTCAGACCTGGAACACCGGGTTCGACATCGCGCCCGGCTCCACCCCCGACCCCGCCAGCGTCGTCTCGGCCGGACCGTGGACGGTGACCGAGATCACCGCCGACACGGTTCAGCTCGCGCGCCGCGATTCGTATCAGGGCGCCCACTTCCCGGGGCTCGAGCAGCTGACCGTCCGCTTCTTCGCCGACCGTGCGGCCCAGCTGTCCGCGGTCGAGGCGGGTCAGGTCGACGTGGCCAACGTCGGCGACATCGACGTGGCGGAGAACGAGACCCTGACCGAGGCCGGATACCAGGTGCAGGTCGGTCCGACCACCCAGACGCTGCACCTGCGGTTCGCCGAGGGGACGGCATCCGACCTCCGTCAGGCCATGACGCTCGCGATCGACCGCGGCTCCCTCGTGCAGGACGTCCTCGGCGCGGTGCGCCCCGACGCGCAGCCCCTGCAGTCGTTCCTGTCGTCGCCCGCGGCGGGCTCGCTCTACGCCGACCTCGTCTCCGGCAACGGCGCCCCCGGCACGGGGAGCGACGTCGACGGCGCGCGCAGTGCCCTGGGCGATCGTGCGGCCGTGCTGCGCGTGGCCTACGACACCACCGACGACGTCTCGGCGCAGGTCTTCCCTCGACTGGTGTCGATGGGAGCCCGTGCCGGGATCGCCGTGCGCCTGGCGACCACTCCCGAAGAGGCGGATGCCACGTTGGCCTGGGTGGGAGAGGACGAGAGCCTCTACCGCTCGGCGCGCGACCGCATCGCCGAGGGGATCGAGGGGGCGCAGACGAACGCGCTGTTCGACGAGCTGACCGTCCACACCGATCCGGTCGACGTGCTGTCCGAGGCCAAGGAGATCGACCGCTCGCTCTTCGCCGCCTACGCCGGGGTGCCCCTGCTCGAGCGCACGGGCGCGGTCGTCACCGCCGAGGGCGTCGGGGGAGTGGCCTACACCTCCGAGCCCGACGGGGTGCCCCCCGCGTTCTGGACCTGGTCCCCGCCGCAGCGCTGAGGTCGGATCCCGGATGCCGTCACGGCACGCTGCGGGACCTGTCGCCGCGAGCCTCAGGCCGTCGGCGACGGCGTCGCGGTGGGCGTCGGGGTCGACGCGGGCGGGGCGAAGATCCCCGGCCACCACGCCGCGGCCAGGGGGTAGCCGACGAAGGCGACGATGTCGATGACCGTATGGGCGACGACGAGCGGCATGACCCGCCCCCAGCGCTTGTAGCACCACCCGAACACGAGGCCCATCACCACGTTGCCCAGCGCCGACGGCCAGCCCTGATAGAGGTGGTAGCTGCCGCGCAGCAGCGCGGTGGAGACGATGATGCCCGTCCACGACCACCCGAGCCGGCGGAGGCGGTCGAAGAGGTATCCGAGGAAGATGACCTCCTCGGTCAATCCGGCCCGCAGCGCCGCCAGCACGAGCAAGGCGATGACCCACCACGACGAGTCCAGCGGCGCGGGGACGACCGTGATGCTCTGCCCGATGGCCCGGCCGATCGCGTAGACCCCGATGCCCGGAGCGCCGATCAGCGCGACCAGGAGCAGCCCCCGGGCGATGTCGGAGCCCGGGCGGCGGAAATCCAGGCCGATGCGGCGCAGAGCATTGTTGGCCGGCTCCCACAGCAGATACAGCGCCAGGGCGACGAGAGCGAGCGAGAAGAAGATGTCGAGGAACTGGTAGATCGCGTCCCACAGGGGCTCGGCGCTGCGCGACGGATTCAGCTGCGTCTGCTGCTGGGAGATCGGCGCACGGGTCGCCGCTCTCACGAACGACACCACCGAATAGATCGCCGACTGGCCCACGCTGATCAGCAGCACCAGCGCGATCTCCCAGACCAGACGCGAGCGCGCGTACCGTTCGGACGCCGCCAGAGTCGGAGGATATGACCAGTCCGCGGGACCCGTGGGGCGCGACGACTTGTCAGATTGCCACATCAAGGGCCTCCCGAGTAAATCCTCTGTAACGTTTATCCAAGAAGTTTGGGGCACCTGGGTAAACGTGCCTAGTGTGTTCTCATCCTGCCCGAACGGATTTCCCCGCATCTTGTGCTGCGTGAAAACTCTGCCCGGGCGATGATCATCCCTTCCCTGGAGGAACTGTGAAGCGCAACAAGATTGCCCTCTCCAGTCTCGCCCTGCTGGGAGCTGTCGGGCTCATGCTCGCCGGCTGCTCGGGCGGAGACAACGGCGGCAGCGGCTCGGCCTCGGGCGGCGACGCCTCGGCCATCATCCGGACCAACGGTTCGGAGCCGCAGAACCCGCTGATCCCGACCAACACCAACGAGGTCGGCGGCGGCAAGATCCTCGACTCGATCTTCGCGGGTCTGGTCTACTACGACGCCGACGGCGCCCCGGTGAACGACATGGCCGAGTCCATCGTCACCAACGACGCGCAGAACCTCACGGTGACCTTGAAGAAGGGCCAGAAGTTCACGGACGGCACCGAGGTCAAGGCCGACAACTTCATCAAGGCCTGGAACTGGGGCGCTCAGCTGTCGAACAACCAGCTGAACAGCTACTTCTTCGAGGACATCGTCGGCTTCAGCTACGACGCCGACTCGGAGCTGACCGGTCTGCAGAAGGTCGACGACTACACCTTCACGATCGCCCTGTCCAAGCCCGCCGCCGACTTCGCGCTGCGCCTGGGCTACTCGGCGTTCTTCCCGCTGCCCGACAGCGCGTTCGACGACATGGCCGCCTTCGGTGAGAACCCGATCGGCAACGGTCCGTACAAGCTCGCCAGCGACGGCGCATGGCAGCACAACGTGCAGATCGACCTCGTCAAGAACGACGACTACCAGGGTGGTCGCACGGTCGCCAACGGCGGCCTGACGGTCGTCTTCTACGCATCCCAGGATGCCGCTTACGCCGACCTCCTCGGCGGCAACGTCGACGTGATCGACGCGATCCCGCCGGCATCGCAGGCGACCTTCGAGTCCGACCTGGGCGACCGCGCGGTCAACCAGCCGGCCGCGGTGTTCCAGTCGTTCACCATCCCGGAGCGCCTCGCGCACTTCGGCGGCGAAGAGGGCAAGCTGCGTCGTCAGGCGCTGTCGATGGCCATCAACCGCGACGAGATCACGAAGACGATCTTCCAGGGCACCCGTACCCCGGCCAGCGACTTCACCTCGCCGGTCATCGACGGCTGGTCGGACTCGCTCACCGGCGCCGACGTGCTGCAGTACGACGAGGCCAAGGCGAAGGAGCTGTGGGCCCAGGCCGACGCCATCTCGCCCTGGACCGGTACCTTCCAGATCGCGTACAACGCCGACGGTGGTCACCAGACCTGGGTCGACGCGGTGACCAACTCGATCAAGAACACCCTCGGCATCGACGCGTCGGGCGCTCCCTACCCGACGTTCAAGGAAGCCCGTTCGGCCATCACCGACCGCAGCATCCAGACCGCCTTCCGCACCGGTTGGCAGGCCGACTACCCCGGTCTGTACAACTTCCTCGGACCGCTCTACGCGACCGACGCCTCGTCGAACGACGGTGACTACTCGAACCCCGAGTTCGACAGCCTGCTCTCGACCGGTATCGCCGAGACCGAGGTCGACGCACAGAACGCCGACTTCCAGAAGGCGCAGGAGATCCTGCTCCAGGACCTGCCCGCCATCCCGCTCTGGTACTCCAACGTCACCGGCGGATTCGCCGACGGCGTGAACAACGTCAAGTTCGGGTGGAACTCGGTTCCGCTGTACTACGAGATCACGAAGTAACCCTTCCGATCTCTGGCCGCGAGGCGGTGACGGATTCGTCACCGCCTCGCGGTCTGCCAGCCAGGCCTCATCACGACGTGTGATAAAACAGCACGGGCTCTTCTGAGCCCGGCCCCCCACGTGACGTCCGATGAGGCGTTTCCCACGTTCGAAAAGAGAGCGGATGCTCGGCTACATCCTCAGACGTCTGCTGCAGGTGCTCCCCGTGTTCTTCGGGGCCACGCTGCTGATCTACTTCATGGTCTTCGCCATGCCGGGAGACCCGATCCTCGGGCTCTTCGGCGACAAGACCCCCGCCCCGCAGGTCGTCGAAGCCCTGCGCGCGCAGTACCACCTCGACCAGCCCTTCATCGTCCAGTACTTCCTGTACCTCGGCGGCATCTTCCAGGGCGACCTCGGGACGACCTTCTCCGGCCAGTCCGTGAACGAGGTCCTCGCCCGCACCCTGCCGGTGACGGCTCGACTGGCCGTGATGGCCCTCGCGATCGAGTTCGTGCTCGCCATCGTCGTCGGCACCATCTCGGCCATCCGCAAGGGCAAGCTGTTCGACAACGTCGCCCTCATCGTGGCGCTCCTGTTCGTCGCCCTGCCGATCTTCGTGGCCTGCTTCCTCGCGCAGTACTTCCTCGCCGTCCAACTCGGGTGGTTCCGCCCGACGGTCGGTGCCCAGAACGGGTGGGGGGATCTCATCCTCCCGGCGATCGTCCTGGGCCTGAGCCTCTTCGCGACGAGCATGCGCCTGATGCGCGGGTCGGTCATCGACACGCTCAACCAGGACTGGGTGCGCACCGCCTACAGCAAGGGTCTCTCGCGTCGTCGTGTGATCCCCGTGCACGTGCTGCGCAACTCGCTCATCCCGGTGATCACCAACTCCGCGACCAACTTCGGTGTGCTGCTGGTGGGCGCGACCGTGACCGAGGGAATCTTCAACATCCCCGGCGTCGGCAACACGCTCTACCAGGCGACCATCCGCGGCGAGGGCCCCACGGTCGTGTCCTTCGTGACCGTCTTCGTCATCATCTACGTGCTGGTCAACCTCGTCGTCGACCTTCTGTACGGTCTCCTTGACCCGAGGATCCGCTATGTCAAGTAATCGTTCCCCGGCGCCGCACTTCGTCGCCCCCATCAAGACCGAGACCATCTCGGTCGACGCCGTGCGCGTCGCCGCCCGCAAGAGCAACCTCTGGCTCGACGCGTGGCGCGACCTGCGCCGTCGGCCCACCTTCTGGATCGCCCTGGCCGTCATGGCCGTCGTGATCCTGATGGCGGCGTTCCCGACGCTGTTCACCCAGGTGCCGCCGAACAACGACTGCCAGCTGTCCAACAGCAACGGCGGCCCGACCGCGGGTCACATCCTCGGCTTCACCTTCCAGGGCTGCGACACGTTCTCCCGCATCGTGTGGGGTGCGCGCACCTCGCTGTCGGTGGGTCTGCTCGCCACGGCGATCGGCACGATCATCGGCCTCATCATGGGCGCGCTGTCGGGCTTCTACGGTGGATGGCTCGACGCGGTGATCTCGCGCGTCGGCGACATCTTCTTCTCGATCCCCTACATCCTCGCGGCGATCGTCGTCATGAGCGTGTTCTCGCAGTACCGCAACGTCTTCACCCTGGCGTTCGCGATCGGCGGGTTCGCGTGGGCCTCCACGGCACGCGTCGTGCGCGCCGAGGTGCTGCGTGTGCGTCAGGCGGACTACGTCGCCGCATCCCAGGCCCTCGGGCAGTCGCGCTTCAAGACGCTGCTCACCCACGTCATCCCCAACGCCATCGCCCCTCTGCTGGTCGTCACGACCATCAGCCTCGCGGCGGCGATCGTGGCCGAGGCGACCCTGTCGTTCCTCGGTGTCGGCCTCGGCGGCGACACCATGTCGTGGGGTAACGACATCAGCCAGGCCCAGCAGTCGCTGCGCGTCGCGCCGGCCGCGCTGATCTGGCCGTCGCTGGCGCTGACCGTGACGGTGCTGGCGTTCATCATGCTGGGCGAGCTCATCCGAGACGCCATCGACCCGAGAGCGAGGGCCCGCCGATGAGCGACGCCACCATGACGCCGCTGCTGTCCGTGCGCGACCTCAAGGTCGCCTTCGAAGGTCAGGGCGGTTCCCGCCAGGTCCTGCACGGCGTGAGCCTCGACGTCTACCCCGGCCAGACGGTGGCCATCGTGGGCGAGTCGGGTTCGGGCAAGTCCACCACCGCCTCCGCGGTGATCGGGCTGCTCCCCGGCACCGGTCACGTCACCGGCGGCAGCATCACGCTCGACGGACGCGAGCTGACGGGCCTGACCTCGTCGCAGTTCGAGTCCGTCCGCGGCAAGGACATCGGATACGTCCCCCAGGACCCGATGTCCAACCTCAACCCGGTGTGGAGCATCGGCTTCCAGGTCAAGGAGGCGATCCGCGCGAACGGGATCGCCACCGGCCGGAAAGAGGTCGAGAAGCGCGCCATCGAGGTGCTCAAGCAGGCCGGTCTCGCCGATGCCGAACGCCGGTTGCACCAGTACCCGCACCAGTTCTCGGGCGGTATGCGTCAGCGTGCGCTCATCGGCATCGGCCTCGCCGCCGATCCGAAGCTCCTGATCGCCGACGAGCCGACCTCGGCCCTCGACGTCACGGTGCAGCGCGTGATCCTCGACCACATGGCATCCCTCACGCGGGAGCGCGGCACTTCGGTGCTGCTCATCACGCACGACCTGGGTCTGGCCGCCGAGCGCGCCGACACCATCGTCGTGATGAACCAGGGCGAGATCGTCGAGTCGGGTCCGAGCCGCGAGATCCTCGAGAACCCGCAGCACCCGTACACCCAGCGGCTGGTCGCCGCGGCGCCGAGCATCGCGTCGCAGCGCATCCAGGCGAAGGCGGAGGACCGTGGCATCCTCCGCGAGGCCGACCTCGACGCTCCGGCGACCGTGAAGGTGACCGACCTGGTCAAGGAGTACAAGATCCGCCAGGGCGGGTTCCGCAGCGAGCAGTTCCGCGCAGTC
Source organism: Microbacterium galbum (assembly GCF_032464915.1). NCBI lineage: Bacteria > Bacillati > Actinomycetota > Actinomycetes > Micrococcales > Microbacteriaceae > Microbacterium > Microbacterium galbum. Next base: position 84,977 of record NZ_JAWDIS010000003.1, read on the forward strand.
GACGGGGTCTCGTTCGAGATCCCGCGCGGCAAGACGCTGGCGCTCGTGGGGGAGTCGGGCTCGGGCAAGTCGACCATCGCCAAGATGGTGCTCAAGCTCGAGGAGCCCACCTCGGGGTCGATCGAGGTCGACGGCGTGAACACCGGCAGGCTCAGCGCGAAGGACACCTTCGCCCTGCGTCGCCGCATGCAGCCCGTGTTCCAGGACCCCTACGGCTCGCTCGACCCGCTGCGCAGCATCGGCAACCTCATCGCCGAGCCGCTCAACATCCACAAGGTGGGTGACACCACCTCGCGTCGCGAGCGGGTGGAGGAGCTGCTCGAGCAGGTCGCCCTGCCGCAGGAGCTGGCGTCGCGTTACCCGAACGAGCTGTCCGGTGGTCAGCGTCAGCGTGTCGCCATCGCGCGCGCGCTTGCGCTCAAGCCCGACATCCTCGTGCTCGACGAGGCCGTCTCGGCGCTCGACGTGCTCGTGCAGGCGCAGATCCTCCAGTTGCTCGCGGAGCTGCAGTCCGAGCTCGGTCTCACGTACCTGTTCATCACGCACGACCTCGCCGTCGTCCGTGTCGCCGCCGACCTGGTGTGCGTCATGGAGCGGGGCAAGCTCGTCGAGCAGGGCACCGTGGACGAGATCTTCGCGCAGCCGTCGCAGGAGTACACGCGGCGTCTCCTCGACGCCATCCCCGGCGCCTCCCTCCAGCTGGGCGGCGCGTGACGCGCGACGAGCGCTTCCGGGGCGCGGAGCACCCACGGGTGTTCCGCGCCCCGTCCTCCCTCTTCGGGCTCGTGCTCGGCGCGGTGCTCGCGGTCGTCCTCCTCGGGGATGCCGCGCTCCGCGCCGGCGTCGGCGAGATGCTGCTCCTCGCGCCCTGGGTGCTGCTGGCGCTGTGGGGCGTGTACGCCCTGCTGTTCGCCCCGCACGTGCGCATCGACGCCCGCGGCATCCGCATCCACAATCCTCTGCGCGTCACCGAGATCGCGTGGGCGCGCGTGAGCGACATCGACATGCGGTGGCAGCTCGAGGTGCGCACCGACGAACCGCGGGTGGTGAAGGCCTTCGGGGGCCCGGTGGCCGGACGACCGGGGCGCCCCGCGCTTCGCCGTGACGACGAGCGGGGGCGGCGCGAGCCCCCCGCCATCCGTGATCTTCAGATCATCCAGGACGCGTGGGAGTCCGCCCGCACGAATGCGACCGCCGGCGGCGTCGTTCGTCGTTTCTGGGACATTCCTTCGCTGATTTCCCTGGTGGTTCTGATCCTCTGGGTTATTATCGCTTTGTTCATTTCCGGCGGTGTCCGCTGAGCGCAGTGCTGCGCCAGCATCAACCGCTCGTGACAAAGCGCCATGTAAGGGCTTTGTTACGGTCGTGAAAAGTGTGTTCCCCCGGCACACATTCCGCGAGGTGCCGACGTAGGGTCTCTGAAGATCCTTAGCCAGGCGAAAGAATCGGCGGGGATCTCGAAGGCGAGAGGACCACCATGCAGATCATCGACATGTTCCGGACAGGCCTGCGCGCCTCATGACGTTGTACGTCCTGCGCCGGTTCCTGAACTACGCGGTTCTGAGCCTGCTGGCGACCTGCCTCGCGTACGTGCTCGGGTCCGCGCTGCTGCGACCCCAGGATCGCTTCTACGGCATGAACCCGCGGCCGCCGGAGGACTCGATCATCGCGAGTCTGAACGCGCTCGGGGCCAACCCCGACGTGCCGATCCTCGTGCGACTGTGGAACTGGCTCGTGAACCTGTTCACGAAGTTCTCCCTCGGCTCCACCATCGGCGGCCAGGACGTCATGGCCGAGATCTCCGCCCGCGCCGGCACGAGCCTGCGTCTGCTGCTCATCGGTTCGCTCATCGGCGCCGTCGTCGGCGTGCTCGTGGGCGTGTGGGGAGCCGTGCGGCAGTACCGCGCGAGCGACCAGGTGACGACGTACGCCTCGTACCTCGTGTTCGCGACGCCCACCTTCGTGATCGGCGTGCTGCTCATGATCGCCGCGACCGGGTTCAACAACGCCCTCGGAACGCAGGTCATCCGCTTCACGGGCGAGTACACCGCCGGCATCGAGGGCTTCTGGCCGGTCGTCGCCGATCGCGCCGTTCATCTGCTGCTGCCCACGATCGCGCTCGTGCTCATCAGTGCCGCGTCCTATTCGCGCTATCAGCGCAGCATGATGCTCGACGTCCTCGGCGCCGACTACATCCGCACCGCGCGCGCGAAGGGACTGCCGCGCACGCAGGCGCTCTTCCGCCACGGCGTGCGCATCGCGCTGATCCCGATGTCGACGTTCTTCGCCTACAGCTTCGGCACCCTGATCGCGGGCTCGACCATGCTCGAGATCGTGTTCTCGTGGCGCGGCATGGGGCAGTTCCAGCTCAACGCCGTGACCCAGCAGGACATCAACGCGGTGGCCGGTTCGACCCTCTTCGTCGCGGTGCTCGTGCTGCTGTCGTCGACCCTGTCCGAAGTGCTCTACGCCGCACTCGACCCGAGAGTGAGGAGCTGACATGACGATGCAGGAAGAGGCTGTGGACGGCACGCTCGTCGCCACCAGCCCCGTGACCCGCGAACGCAAGGCGATCTCCCGCGGAGCGCTCGTGCGGGCCCGGCTGCGCAAGATGCCCCGCTTCTGGGTCGGCGCGAGCATCCTCGTGTTCATCGTGCTGTGGGCCTTCATCGGCCCCCTGGTCTACCCCTACGACGCCACGGAGCGCGACTTCCTCAACGTCGGCCTGGGGCCCACCCAGCTGCACTGGTTCGGCACGAACGGCATCGGTCAGGACATCTACGCCCAGACCCTCGTCGGCTTGCAGAAGTCGCTCATCATCGGCGCCCTCGCCGGCATCGGCGCGACGCTGATCGCCGCCGCCGTGGGCTCGGTCGCCGGATACCTCGGCGGGAAGATCGACGCGGTCATCGGGTGGCTCATCCACCTGCTGCTCGTCATCCCCTCGTTCTTCATCCTCGTGCTGCTCAGCCCGCTGACGCGCGGCCTGTCCTGGCTGGCGCTGACGTTCTTCCTCGCGGTGTTCAGCTGGATGATCCTCGCCCAGGTGGTGCGCAACCAGACGCGTTCGCTGCGCAACCGCGACTTCGTGCGCGCGGCTCGCTACATGGGCATGCCGACGCGCAAGATCCTCGGTCGCCACATCATCCCCAACATCGCGTCGTTGCTCATCATCGACGCGACCCTCGGCATCGTCGCGGCCATCATGGCCGAGACCTCGCTCAGCTACTTCGGCTTCGGCGTCCAGGCGCCCGACGTCTCGCTCGGCACACTGCTCGCCGCCGGCACGTCGGCGGCCGTGACCCGCCCCTGGCTGTTCGTGTACCCCGCCGGCGTGCTGATCGTGCTGCTCCTGGCCATCAGCCTCATCGGCGACGCCCTGCGCGACGCCATCGACCCCACCTCGGGAGCGAACCGTGACTGACACCCGTTCCGCCACGCTGCTGTCCTCCACCGGACGCACCCCTCTGCTGTCGGTCCGCGACCTCAGCGTCACCTTCCCGCAGCGCGAGGGCGGCGACGTCCGCGCCGTGCGCGGGATCTCGTACGACGTGCACGAGGGGGAGTTCCTCGGGATCGTCGGCGAGTCCGGCTCCGGGAAGAGCGTCTCCTCGCTCGCGGTGATGGGATTGCTGCCGTCGAACGCGCGCGTCGAGGGCGACATCCTCTACGACGGGCGTTCGCTGCTGTCGATGAACGACGCCCAGCTGTCGAAGATCCGCGGCGCCGAGTTGGCCATGGTCTTCCAGGACCCGCTGTCCGCACTGACCCCGGTGTACACCGTGGGCGACCAGATCTCCGAGGGCCTGCGGCTGCACGACCGCGCGCTGTCGGCCCAGGCCGCGCACGCCCGGTCGGTGGAGCTGCTCAAGCTCGTCGGCATCCCGGATGCCGAGCGCCGGGCCCGCGCGTACCCGCACGAGTTCTCGGGCGGCATGCGCCAGCGCGCGATGATCGCCATGGCGATCGCGAACGACCCGCGCGTGATCATCGCCGACGAGCCGACCACGGCGCTCGACGTGACGATCCAGGCGCAGATCCTCGACGTGCTGCAGAAGGCGCGCGAGGTGACCGGGGCGGCGGTCGTCCTCATCACGCACGACCTCGGCGTCGTCGCCGGTCACGCCGATCGCGTCGCGGTGATGTACGCGGGCACGCTCGTCGAGCGCGGTTCGGTCGACGAGATCTTCCACGACCCGCACATGCCGTACACGGTGGGCCTGCTGCGCTCCGTCCCCAACATGCAGACCGCGGGGTCGCACCGGCTCGTTCCGCTCGAGGGGCGACCGCCGTCCCTGGCGAGCCTGCCGAAGGGCTGTCCGTTCGCCGCGCGCTGCCCGATCGCGATCGATGCGTGCCGCGAGGTCGAGCCCGAGCTCGTCGTGCACGGCGCCGACCCCGACCACGTCTCGGCGTGCATCCGCGCCGGCGAGATCGCCTCCGGCGCCCTTGCGCGGCCCGACATCTTCCCCCGCCCCGAGCCGCTGGGCGAGATCCCGCCGCTGCGGCCCGATGTCACGCCGGCGGTCGAGGTCACCGACCTCACCAAGCACTTCCCGCTGATGAAGGGCGCCGTCTTCCCGCGGCGCGTCGGCACGGTGCGCGCGGTCGACGGCGTCTCGTTCTCGATCCAGCCCGGTCGCACGATGGGGCTGGTGGGGGAGTCCGGGTGCGGGAAGACCACGACCATCCTCGAGATCATGGAGATGGTCGCCCCGCAGAGCGGCAGCATCCGCATCAACGGCACCGACGTCGCGACCGTGAGCCGCAAAGACAAGGCGCAGCTGCGCAAAGGCATACAGATCGTCTTCCAAGACCCGATGGGTGCGATCGACCCGCGCCTGCCGGTGGGCGAGGTCATCACCGAGCCCCTGCTGGTGCAGGGCGTTGCGCGCGCGGAACGCGATCGCAAGATGACGGAGCTGCTGGAGCTGGTGGGCCTGGACCCGGCGATGTCGGACCGCTACCCGCACGAGTTCTCGGGCGGCCAGCGTCAGCGCATCGGCATCGCCCGTGCGCTCGCGACCGACCCCGCCGTCGTCGTGCTCGACGAGCCCGTCTCGGCGCTCGACGTGTCGATCCAGGCGGGCGTGATCAACCTGCTCGAAGACCTCAAGGAGCGCCTCGGCCTGTCCTTCCTGTTCGTCGCCCACGACCTCGCGGTCGTGCGTCAGATCGCCGACGACGTCGCGGTCATGTACCTCGGGCGCATCGTCGAGCAGGGCCCGGTCGACGCGGTGTTCGACGACCCGCGGCATCCGTACACCAAGGCCCTCATCTCGGCGGCGCCCATCCCGGATCCGCGGATCGAGCGCTCACGCACCCGCATCCTGCTGGACGGCGATCTGCCGAGCCCCACGCAGGAGATCTCGGGATGCCGCTTCCGCACGCGGTGCCCGTTGTATCGCCTGCTGCCCGACGCCGACCGGCGTCGGTGCGACTCCGACGACCCCGGTCTGCGCCCCTCGGCGCACTCCGAGGTGGCGTGCCACTACGCCGAGCGCTCCGACCTCGTCCTCGAGACGGCATCGGCCGCGTCCCCCCGAACGTCTGCGGCCGACGGCACCATGTCGTCGCAGACCCTCCCCGATCACCAACGAGAGGACTGATCACATGATCCGCAAAGCGAAGGCTCTCGGCGCACTCGCGCTGCTGAGCGCCGCCGCCCTGGCCGTCGCCGGCTGTGCGCCGGGCAACACCGCGGCCCCGTCGGCGAACCCCGACGACCAGAACTCACTGCCCTCGACCGCGTGGGTGCGCGCCGACGCGGCCGACGTGCAGGACGGCGGCTCGCTGACGCTCGCCGTGTCGTCTCTGCCGGTGAACTGGAACATCTACCAGATCGACGGCAACGAGCGCGACACCAACGACATCTACACGACGATGAGCGGCGGTCCGATCAAGATCGACGAATCGGGCGAGCCCGTCGTCGACGAGAACTACGCCTCCTCCGCCGAGCTCGTCAGCGAAGACCCCCAGGTCGTCGAGGTCAAGCTCAACCCGGATGCCGTCTGGGAGGACGGCACGCCCATCACCGTCGCCGATTACCAGGGCATGTGGAAGGCCAACAACGGCTCGAACCCCGAGTACATCGTCACCTCGACCACCGGATGGGACCAGGTCTCCTCGGTCGAGCAGGGCACGGACGAGTTCGACCTCAAGATCACCTTCTCGTCGGTGTTCGCCGACTGGCAGTCGCTGCTGAGCCCCGTGCTCAAGGCCAGCGTCACCGCCGACCCGACGACCTTCAACACCGGCTACACCTCGCAGGCCGTGCCGTCGTCGGGCCCCTTCAAGGTGAGCTCGATCGACGCGACCGCCGGGATCGCGACGCTCGAGCGCAACCCGAACTGGTGGGGCGAGACGCCCAAGCTCGAGACGATCGTCTACCGCGCGGTGAGCCAGGACCAGCAGGGCTCCTCGTTCAGCAACGGTGAGATCGACGCCGTCGAGATCTCGGCCAACGCCGACCTCTACCAGACCGCGCAGAACGTGCAGGGTGCCCAGATCGAGGCCTCGAACGGCCTGACCTGGACGCACATCACCATGCGCGCCTCCGATGGCCCGCTCGCCGACGTCAACGTCCGCAAGGCCGTGGCATCCATCGTCAACCGCGAGCAGATCGCCAACACGGCGAACGCGCCCGTGGGTGTCCCTGCCATCACCCAGGGCAGCTACATCTTCATGCCCGGTCAGGAGGGCTACACCGACGAGGCGCTGCCCTACGACACCGACGCGGGCGCGAAGTACCTCGAAGACGCCGGCTACACCAAGGACGGCGACTCCTGGGTCAAGGACGGCACGCCGCTGACGTTCTCGGTCACGGTTCCGGCCGACACCGCGACGAACATCCAGCGCGCCGAGCAGATCCAGGCCGACCTGAGCGAATTCGGCATCCCCGTGGAGCTGAACTCGGTGCCCGTGGGCGGCTACTTCAGCGACTACATCATCCCGGGCGACTTCGAGATGGTGACCTTCTCGTGGGTCGGCACGGCCTACCCGATCTCGTCTACGCGCTCGCTGTTCACTCCGGTGGACTCGGAGCAGAACTTCACCGGCATCGCCGATGACCGTCTCGGCCCCCTGTGGGAGCAGGCGAACAACGAGCTCGACCCGGCCGCGCGCCTCGAGACCGCGCAGGAGATCGACAAGGTCCTGTGGGAGTCGGTGCCGATCATCCCGATCGCGCCGCTGCCCAACGTCTGGGCCGTCAAGCAGGGCCTCGTGAACTGGGGCGCCACCCAGTTCGAGACCGTCGACTGGACGATCGTCGGCTTCCAGAACAGCTGAGTCCGACTCGGCGATGCGGGGGCGGGATCCCACGGGATCCCGCCCCTTTCGCGTGCGTGCGCGCTTCCTGAACGTGCGCTGCCGGGAGTGTTGCGGGCGCCCGGTAGACTGTGAGGGCCCGATTCCGGGCGCCACCCCTCACTTTCCTGGAGACCCTCCATGGCGCACGCCCTTCGTCCTGACCTCCGTAACGTCGCGATCGTCGCGCACGTCGACCACGGCAAGACGACCCTCGTCGACGCCATGCTCCGCCAGACCGGCTCGTTCGGCGACCACGCGCACGTCGAAGAGCGCGCGATGGACTCCAACGACCTCGAGCGCGAGAAGGGCATCACGATCCTCGCCAAGAACACGGCGATCGAGTACAACGGTGTCCACACCGAGGTCCCCGTCACGATCAACGTGATCGACACCCCCGGCCACGCCGACTTCGGCGGCGAGGTCGAGCGCGGTCTGTCGATGGTCGACGGTGTCGTGCTGCTCGTCGACGCGTCCGAGGGTCCGCTGCCGCAGACCCGCTTCGTGCTGCGCAAGGCCCTCGAGGCCAAGCTCCCCGTCATCCTCCTGGTCAACAAGACCGACCGCCCCGACGCGCGCATCGCCGAGGTCGAAGAAGAGGCGCACGACCTGCTGCTGGGCCTCGCCTCCGACCTGGTCGACGACGTGCCCGACCTCGACGTCGACGCGCTGCTCGACGTGCCGGTGGTCTACGCCTCCGGCCGTGCCGGCGCGGCATCCCTCACGCGTCCCGACAACGGCGCGCTGCCCGACAACGACGACCTCGAGCCCCTGTTCGGCGCGATCCTCGAGCACGTGCCCGCTCCGTCGTTCGACGACGAGGCGCCGCTGCAGGCCTGGGTCACCAACCTCGACTCGAGCCCCTTCCTCGGCCGCCTCGCGCTGCTGCGCGTCTTCAACGGCACGCTCAAGAAGGGCCAGACCGTCGCCTGGGTGCGCGCCGACGGCACCACCAGCAACGCCCGCATCACCGAGCTGCTCAAGACCCGCGCCCTCGAGCGTTTCCCCGCCGAAGACGCCGGCCCCGGCGACATCGTCGCGATCGCCGGTTTCCCCGACATCACGATCGGCGAGACCATCGCCGACCCCGAGGACGTGCGCCCGCTCAAGGCCATCACGGTCGACGACCCGGCCATCTCGATGACCATCGGGACCAACACCTCGCCCCTCATGGGCAAGGTCAAGGGGCACAAGCTCACCGCCCGCATGGTGAAGGACCGCCTCGACCGCGAGCTCATCGGCAACGTCTCGCTCAAGGTCGTCGACATCGGACGCCCGGACGCCTGGGAGGTCCAGGGCCGCGGTGAGCTGGCTCTCGCGATCCTCGTCGAGAACATGCGCCGCGAGGGCTTCGAGCTCACCGTCGGCAAGCCCCAGGTGGTCACCAAGCGCGGCGAGGACGGCAAGCTCAAGGAGCCGTACGAGCACCTCACCATCGATGCCCCCGAGGAGCACCTCGGCGCGATCACGCAGCTCATGGCCGCGCGCAAGGGCCGCATGGACAACATGACCAACCACGGCACCGGCTGGGTGCGCATGGAGTTCGTCGTGCCCTCGCGTGGTCTCATCGGCTTCCGCAGCGAGTTCCTCACGATCACGCGCGGTACCGGTATCGCCAACGCCATCTCGCACGGCTACGACGACTGGGCGGGATCGATCACGACCCGCCAGAACGGCTCGATCGTCGCCGACCGCATGGGCGTCGTCACCCCGTTCGCCATGATCGCCCTGCAGGAGCGCATGAGCTTCTTCGTGCAGCCGACCGAAGAGGTCTACGAGGGCATGGTCATCGGCGAGAACTCGCGCGCCGACGACATGGACGTCAACATCACCAAGGAGAAGAAGCTCACGAACATGCGTTCGTCGACCTCGGACTCCTTCGAGTCGATGACGCCCCCGCGCGTGCTCACGCTGGAGGAGTCGCTCGAGTTCGCCCGCGACGACGAATGCGTCGAGGTCACGCCCGAGAAGGTGCGCATCCGCAAGGTCGTGCTCGACGCGACCGAGCGCGGCCGCGCCGCCTCGCGCGCCAAGCGCCAGGATGCCAACGCCTGATGCTCGAACTGGCCGGTGCCTCGTCCGCCGATGTGCGTGAACACGTCGCGGCGGGCGGGCGCCTGGCCGTGCTGGCCGTGGGGGCCCTCGAGGCCCACGGCCCGCATCTGCCCCTGAGCACCGACACGATCGTCGCCGAGCGCATCGCGCGGGCGGTCGCGGAGCGCTGCGACGGGGCCCTTCTGCCGGCGATCGCCTATGGCGAGACGTGGGCGACGTCGGGGTACCCGGGCACCATCTCGCTGTCGCCCGAGACCGTGCGGGCCCTCGCTCTCGACATCGTCCGCGGCGCGGCGGCGTCCGGCCTCGATCGCGTGGTCATCGTCAACGGCGACTTCGGCAACCGCCTCCCGCTCGCGGCTGCCGCGCGCGACCTCGCCGCCGAGGGCCTGCGGGTCCTCGTGCTCGACCACCCCGGTCTCGCCGACGCCGCCGACGCGGTGCGCGAGAGCGCCCCCGCCGCGCCGGGGATGAACCACGCCGAAGAGATCGAGACCTCGATGGTGCTGGCATCCGCTCCCGAGCTCGTGCGGATGGAGCGCGCGGAGCCGGAGTATCCCGCGTTCCCGGTCGACTTCGGACTACGGCCCGTGCGTCTGCACGAGATCGGCGCGAGCGCGGTCTTCGGAGACCCTCGTCCGGCCACCGCGGAGAAGGGCGAGCGCCTCTTCGCCGCGGTGATCGACGCCGCCGTCGCGCAGGTCGAGCGCTTCGTCGCGGGCTGAGGCCGGGCTCAGGGCGCGTAGTCCTGGACGCGCCGTCCGTGCGAGCGGTCGGTCAGCGCCGGAAGACGCTCCGAGAGCTCCGCGACAGCCTCCTCCAGATCGATCGTCAGCAGCCGACGGTCCCGGACGACGACCCGGCCGTCGACGATCACGGTCGTCACGTCTCCCTGGTGCGCGCTGAGGGCGAGCGAGTGCGCGAGGTCGTGCACGGGTTGCAGGTGCGGGGTGCGGAAGTCCACGAGCACGATGTCGGCGCGGAGCCCCGGCCGTAGCGCGCCGATCTCGCCGGCGAGGCCGAGCACCTCGGCGTTCTGACGTGTCGCGAGGTCGAGCAGGTGCGCAGAGGTCGCCCAGGTGGCATCCCCCGACGCGTACTTCTCGATCATGCCGAGAAGGCGCATGTTCTCCCACACGTCGAGGGTCATGCTGCCCGCGGCTCCGTCGCTGCCGATGCCGACGCTGATGCCGGCGTCGTGAAGGAGACGCAGGGGAGTAGTGCCCTCCTGCGCGTGGAGCAGATACGTCTTCGTGCACGACGCGACACCCACGCGGTCGGCGTAGGCGGTGAGCAGCTCCGCGTCCTCGGCGACGATGCCCGCGCCGTGGGCGATGAGCGCGCCGGCTTCGAGCACGCCGGTCTCATGCAGGATGCCGATCGGGGTGCGGCCGTCGCGCGAGCGGCTGGACGCGGTCTGCGTGAGGTTCTCGGCGGCATGGATGTGGATGCGCACGCCCAGGCGCTCGGCATCCCGGGCCGTCGCCCGCAGGTCGTCGTCGTCGACGGTGTAGGGCGCGTGCGGGCCGAGGGCCGTGGTGATGCGTCCGTTCGCCGAGCCCGCGGCGTCGCGCGCGAACGCCGCGCTGCGCTCGCGACCGGCCGCGCCCTCGGACGAGAAGAAGGTGTCGGCCAGCAGAGCCCGGATGCCGGAGCCCTCGACCTCTTCGGCGATGGTCGACATGCCGAAGTAATGGTCGGCGAAGGTGGTGACGCCGCCGAGGAGCAGCTCGCCGATCGCGATGCGCGCGCCGAGGCGGATGTCGCGGTCGGTGAGGTTGACCTCCATGGGCCACACGTGGTCGTTGAACCACTCGGCGGTGGGGACGTCGGAGGCCGCGCCGCGGAACATGACCATCGGCGTGTGGGTGTGACTGTTCACCAGACCGGGGAGGGCGACGAGGCCGCTTGCGTCGATGATCTCCGCGTCGGTCAGTGCCGCGAGGTCGACCTCGTCGTCGGGGAGGATCCAGGCGATGCGTCCCGCGCTCACACCGATGCTGTGACCGGGCAGATCGCGGACACCGCCCCTCGAGGCGGTGTCCGCGCGCGGCAGGTCGGGGTACCCCGGAGCGGGGCGGTGCGTCTCGGCGGCGACGCGGGCGTGACGGATGACGAGGTCCACGGGTGCGGTCATGACTCCTCCTGAGGGGTCCGGGTGCTCGCGCCCACGACGAGGTCGGCGCTCAGGGCGGTGCGTCGCCGCGCGGCGACGCGCGAGCGCTGCGCGTGCTCGAGCATCTCGACGGCCTCCGCGCCCATCTGACGCCAGGGGTGCCGGAGCGAGGTGAGGGGCGTGCCCTGGGCGTCGGGATACAGCTGCAGCAGGCTGGCGATCTGCACGTCGTCCGGGACGCGGACTCCGCGCGCCCGCAGGACGGTGAGTACACCGGTGGCCACGTCGTCGTTGGCGCACACGAGCGTCTCGCCCGGGGTGACGGCATCCCACAACTTCTCCGCCGCGGTCACTCCGGCGAGCAGATCGCTGCCGCGGTACACCACGGCGCCGGGCGCGATGCCCCGCGCGGCGCACGCGTCCCCGACCGAGCGGATGCGCGTCGCGTCAGCGGGCGCGTCGGGATCGAGGCCGACCGTGATGATCTTGCGGGTGCCGGTGCGGGCGAGGTGGTGCGCGAGGAGACCGGCCGAACTCGTCTCGTCGAGGCTCACCGCGCTGGGGGTGTCGGGATCGAGGAAGCGCCCCACCTGCACGATGGGCAGACCGTGCGAGAGGCGCTGGGCGTGGCCCGAGGCTTCGATGGTGGGAGGACAGACGATGAGCCCGTCGACCCGGCGGTCGAGCAGGTCGGCGACGCGCTCGTCGTGGTCGGCGCCGTCGGGCGCGACGTACCGGAGCAGGGCCCCGATGCCCTGGGCGTCGAGACTCTCGGTCACCGATTCGATGAGGGCGGACAGGAAGACCGTGGCGTAGCGGGGGAGGACGATCCCCACGCTCTGGGTGCGGTTCGAGCGGAGCGCGCTGGCGACGGCGTTGTGGCGATACCCGAGACGCGCGGCGGCGGCGCGGACGCGCTTGAGGGTGTCGGGGGAGACGGGTCGGGATCCCGAGAGCGCGCGCGACACGGTCGCCGTCGAGACCCCTGCCTCGGAGGCCACATCGGCGAGGGTGGCGAGCTCGTCGGAGGGCGCGGAATCGGTCACTCGCTCAGCGTACGCAATCGATTACCAACCCACGTGTGACGAAATCGAACCGCAACACGACTGAAATCGGTAGCAATGACGGGTATGAGTAAGGTGACTCTCGGTCGCATCCCCCTCATTCGTCCGACCAGTGTGCAATCGATTACATGACCTGCGCCCCACCCGAACCGAAGGAGTCCCCATGTCACGCCCCCTGACCCGATCCCTGCTCACGATGGGCGGCGTCCTCACCGTCGCCGCTCTGGCGCTCACCGGCTGCGGCGGCAAGACCGCCGACACCGGGTCGGCCTCGGCCGCGTCCGACGGACCGACGATCGCGCTGCTGTACGGCACCACCGGTGACTTCTCCTTCATGGACAGCGCCTACAAGGGGTTCACCGAGGCCCAGCAGGAGGACTCGTTCGCGCCGCTGGAGCTCTCCAGCCCCAACACCGACGACTACCAGGACCGCGTCGACCTCGCCCTGTCGCAGAACGCGTCCCTCGCGATCGGCATCGGCTTCCAGTGGCAGCAGCCCATGTCCGAGACCGCCCACCCCGACACCGCCTTCGTGCAGGTCGACGCCGACACCGGCACGGTCATCGACGACGTCACCACGATCTCCTTCGCGGCCGAGCAGTCGTCCTACCTCGTCGGGGTCGCGGCGGCCCTGGCCTCGACCTCGAAGCACGTCGGCTTCGTCGGCGGAGTGGACCAGCCCAGCATCCAGAACTTCTTCACCGGCTTCGAGGCCGGAGCGAAGTCGGTCGACCCGTCGATCGTCGTCGACAAGACCTACCTCGCGCCCCTCGGCGACTTCACCGGCTTCTCCGACCCGACGAAGGGCAAGGAGGCCGCGGCGTCCATGTACGCCGGCGGCGCCGACGTCGTCTACGCGGCCGCCGGTGGATCCGGTCAGGGCGTCTACGAAGAAGCGGCCGCCAGCTCGACGGATGCCAAGAAGAACTGGGCCATCGGTGTCGACGCCGACGTCTACCAGACGGTCTCCGACACCATCAAGCCGTTCATCCTGACCTCGGCGATCAAGAACGTCGACGTCGCGGTGAAGACCTCGATCTCGGAGTTCCTGGACGGCTCGCTCCAGCCCGGCGAGGTGCGCTACGACCTGTCGAACGACGGTGTCGGATACTCGACCTCGGGTGGCTTCCTCGACGCGTACGCCGACCAGCTCGCCGCGATCGAGAAGGACATCGTCGACGGCAAGATCACGGTTCCGACGGCCCTGTGATGACCGACGAGCAGGAGGTGCTGGTGCGCCTGAGCGGCATCGTGAAGCGCTTCGGGACGTTCACCGCGAACGACCGGATCGACCTCACGGTCCGCGCGGGAAGCGTGCACGCGGTGGTGGGTGAGAACGGCGCGGGCAAGTCGACGCTCATGAAGATCCTCTCCGGCGAGGAGAGCCCCGACGAGGGGACGATCGAGATCGACGGCGCTCCCGTGACCTTCCGCTCGCCGCGCGACGCGCAGGCGGCCGGCATCGGCATCGTGCACCAGCACTTCCTGCTCGCTCCCGCCCTGCGGGTGTGGGAGAACGTCGTCCTCGCCGACGAACCCGGTCCGCCGGTGCTGATCGACGCAGCGCGCGCACGCCGTGAGGTGGGCGAGCTCGCGGAGCGCACCGGCTTCCCGGTCCCCGTCGACGCCGAGACCGAGGATCTCGGCGTCGGTACGCGGCAGCGCGTCGAGATCCTCAAGGTCTTGTACCGCGACGCGCGCATCATCATCCTCGACGAGCCGACCGCGGTGCTCGTCCCCGCCGAGGCCGAGGCCCTCTTCGCCGCGATGCGCGACTTCACGCGCGCCGGCGCGGCGGTCATCTTCATCTCCCACAAGCTCGACGAGGTGCTCTCCTTCGCCGACGACATCACGGTGATCCGCGCGGGTCGGGTGGTCGGCACCGCCGTGCCCGCCGAGACGACTGCGCCCCAGCTGGCGCGGCTGATGGTGGCATCCGAGATGCCCGTCGTGACCCCGCGCGAGTCGCCCGTCTCGGACCGGGTGGTCCTCGAGACGCGCGGGCTGACGGTCGCGGGAACCGAAGCCGTCCCGCTGCTCTCCGACGTCGCCTTCCGCGTGCACGCGGGCGAGATCGTCGGCGTGGCCGGGGTCGAGGGCAACGGGCAGTCCGAACTGCTCGCCGCCCTCATCGGACGAGCGGATGCCACGGGCACGGTGCTCCTCGACGGCGACGACGTCAGCGCGGCGACGACCGTTCAGCGGCGGGCCCGCGGCATGGGCTACATCTCGGAGGACCGCCACCGCGACGGGATCGTGCTGCCACTGCCCCTCCGCGACAACGCCGTGCTCGGCTACCAGCAGCTCGCCCCCGTGCGGCGCGGGCCCTGGTTCTCCCGTGCCGCCGCCGCGAAGGCGGCGGCCGAGATCATCGCGGCCTTCGATGTGCGCGGCGGGGGGCCCGCCACGAGAGCGGCGACCCTGTCGGGTGGAAACCAGCAGAAGTTCATCGTGGGCCGCGAGCTCCTGCGCTCCCCGCGCCTGCTCCTGGCCGCCCATCCCACGCGTGGCGTCGACATCGGCGCGCAGGCCGCGATCTGGAGCGAGCTCACCGCCGCCCGCGACCGCGGCCTCGCGACCCTCCTCGTCTCGGCCGACCTCGACGAGATCCTCGCGCTGTCCGACCGCATCCTGGTGCTGCACCGCGGACGCATCGTGGCCGAGCTCGACGCCCGCGGCGTCGACGCGGGCACCGTCGGCGAGTACATGACCGGCGCGCGCGGCGGGGAGGAGGCCGCATGATCGCCCGCATCCTCCGCACCGTCGCCGGCCCGGTCATCGCGATCGTGCTCGCGCTGGTCGTCACGGCCCTGTTCCTCACCGTGTCCGGATACTCCGCGGCATCCGCCTTCGAGGTGATGTGGACCTACGGCACGACGCCGGAGTCCCTGGCATCCACCGTCAACAACGCCATCCCGCTGTACTTCGCCGGGATCGCGGCGGCCTTCTCGCTGCGCATGGGGCTGTTCAACATCGGTGTCGACGGGCAGTACCGCGTCGCGGCGCTCGTGGGCGCCGTCGTCGCCGCCTCGCTGCCGTTCCCGCTGTGGATCACCCTCCCGCTGACGCTGCTCGCGAGTGCCGCGGCCGGGGCCGCGTGGGCTCTCGTGCCCGCCCTGCTGAAGGTGTACCGCGGGGTGAACGAGGTCATCACCTCGATCCTCATGAACGCGATCGCCACCACGGTCGTCGCCGTGCTGCTGGCCGACGTGTTCCGCTCCGGCGGGGGCCAGAACACCGGCTCGGCGCCGATCGGCGGGAACGGCTCGATGCCCGCGCTCATCGACCTCGGCGGACGCGTGCAGATCTCGGGTTTCCTCCCGCTCGCCGTGCTGCTCGGCATCGGGTTCTTCCTCCTGCACGAGCGCACCGTGTGGGGCTACACCGTGACGGTGGCGAATCTGTCTCCGGATGCCGCGGAGTCCGCCGGCATCTCGGTCCGGCGCCGCATCGTCACCTCGCTTCTCGCCTCGGGCGCCATCGCGGGACTCGTGGGCCTGCCGCACGTGCTCGGAACCGCGCACCGGCTGGATGGCACCCTTCCGACCGACCTGATGTTCACGGGGCTCGCCGCCGCCCTGCTCGGCCGCTCGCACCCGATCGGCACGGCGCTGGGTGCCCTGGTCCTGGCGTTCGTGGAGCGCAGTGCCCAGGTGCTCGGCATCGTCAAGCTCCCCACCGAGGTCGGCACGCTCTTCCTCGCGGTCGTGCTGCTGAGCTCGGCCCTCGGCTACTGGGTCGTGGAGAACGGCGAGCGTCGTCTGGCGCTCATGGCGGCGATCCGGCGCACCCGCGTCGGTCGTGCGAAGGAGGCGTCGACGAGATGACCGCAGTGACCACCGCCCCCGCGGCGTCCCGCGCCCCCTCCTCGGCGCGCCGACGTGCGCGCAGCGTCCTCTCCTGGGTGCTCCTGGGCTTCGGGCTCCTTCTCATCGCGCAATGGGTGTGCGATGCACCCGGCCTGTCGTCCTCATCGACGTGGGGCTCCGCCCTGCGCCTGACCGTCCCCATCGCCGTCGTGGCCGTCGGCGCGTTGTACTCCGAGCGCGCGGGCGTCATCAACGTCGGCCTCGAGGGCATGATGATCGGCGGAACGTGGGGAGCCGGCCTCTTCGGCTGGTTCGGCGGCCCGTGGGTCGCCCTGATCGGCGGTGTCGTCGGCGGGCTCGTCTTCGGGCTGCTGATGGCGGTGCTGTGCCTGGAGCTCGGCCTGAACCAGCTCGTCGTCGGTGTCGCGATCAACGTGCTCGCCGCGGCCCTCGCCCGCTTCCTCTCCGACATCGTCTTCAGCGGACTCGACGGCGGCAGCGTCGCGCGCTCGCCGCGCATCGAGGGCAACGTCCCGCGCGTGAGTCTGCCGTTCCTCTCCGGCGGCTTCGGCACCCCCGATCCTCTGCGCGACCTCGAGGCCACCGGCATCCCGGTCCTCTCGCCCCTCGCGGGCATCGTCGGCGGTCTCACCCGGGATGTGTCCCTGGCCGCGATCATCGGCCTCGCCCTCATCCCGCTGACCGCGTTCGTGCTGTGGCGCACGCGCTTCGGTCTGCGCATGCGCGCGTCGGGGGAGGAGCCGGCCGCGCTGCAGGCGCTGGGCGGACACGTGCACCGCACGCGCTACCTGGCCGTGCTCGTGGGCAGCGGCATGGCCGGCTTCGCCGGCGGCTACCTCGTGCTCATCTCACAGGGCTATGTCGAGAACCAGGTCGCCGGTCGCGGCTTCATCGGCCTCGCGACCCTCATCTTCGGAAACTGGATGCCGGGAGGTGTCTTCGCGGGATCGGCCCTGTTCGGCTTCAGCGACGCCGTCGGTCTCGGCCGTCCGGAGACCTTCCGCGGCATGCTGTTCGTCCTGGGCGCCGTGTTCGTTCTTCTCGGCGCGGTGCGTCTGCGCCGCCGCCTCGGGGTCCGCGCGGCCGTTCCGTCCCTCATCCTCGGGGCGGTCCTGCTGGTCGCCGCCCTCGTCCTGCCCCTCCCGAGCGCGCTCGCGACGGCCGCCCCGTACCTCGTCACCCTCGCGGTGCTCGTGGTGGCCGGGACGCGGATGCGTCCGCCGCGTGCCCTCGGCAGATTCTTCCCCCGTCAGAACTCCTCGAGGTGATCGCGTGAGCGTCAATGAACTGTCCGGTGTCCACATCTGGGACGGGAACGCGCATCGCGGCGTCGGAGCGGTGGGCTGGAGCGCGGGCCGGATCTCGTCCGTCGACATCACCGCGTCCGCCGGCGACGCGGACCTGACGGTGATCCCCGGTCTGATCGACACGCACGTCCACCTCATCGGCAACGCCTCCGACACCCCGGCCGACTTCCTGTCGTGGCCGCTGACGACGCGCCCCGAGGAGCAGGTGCTCCACGGCCTCGCCCACGCCCGGCGCGCGCTCGCCGTGGGCGTGACGACGGTGCGCGACTTGGCGGCGGACGACATCCAGTTCTCGCTCTCCCGCGCCCTCGAGGCGGGCGTGATCGAGGGTCCTCGCGTGCTCGCGCACGGCCTGGTCAACATGACCGGAGGCCACGGCGACCTCTTCACCCCGCCCGCGGTGGTCGACCGCAAGCCGGTGGCCGACGGCCCCGACGCCTGTCGGGCTCTCGTGCGCCGCTGGGCGCGCTCGGGCGCCGACGGCATCAAGGTCCCCGTCAGCGGTGGGGTGCTCTCCGTCGGCGACAAGGCGTCGTGGCGCAACTACACGGATGCCGAGATCGCGGCGATCGTCGACGAGGCGCACGCGCTGGGGATGCGCGTCGCCGCGCACGCCCATACCGAGGACGGCATCCGCCGCGCCCTCGCCCACGGCGTGGACTCGGTCGAGCACGCGACGAAGCTCACCGCCGCCCTGGCGGCGCAGATGGTCGCCGGCGGCACGACGGTCGCACCGACCCTGCTCATCAACGACCGCATCGCCGATGGATCGGTGCCGGTGGCCCCCGGTCAGCGCGAGATCGCGCAGGAGCTCGTCTCGGGGCGCGACCCCGTCTTCCGCGCCGCCGCGGCGGCCGGGGTGGAGTTCGTCCTCGGCACCGACGCGAACGGTTTCCACGTGGGCTTCGACGACCAATGGGAGGAGCTGCGCGCGATGGCGCGGGTCTTCGACTGGGATGCCGCTCGCGCGCTGCAGTCGGCGACGTCGCGCGCGGCCGCCGCGATCGGCCGTGGCCACGACCTCGGCCGCATCGCCGACGGCTTCGCCGCCGACCTCGTGGTGGTCCGCGGGCGTCCCTGGGAAGACGCGGGGGCGCTCCGCGCCGAGTCGGTCGTCGCCGTCGTGGCGCGCGGACGGCTGGTGGCGGGCTCTCTCCCCGGATAGGGGCTCACCCCGCGGGTGACGAGACGCCCTCTCCGCCCCGAAGGACCTTCGCGAGCGGCCGTCCCTTCGCGAGTTCGTCGACGAGCTTGTCGAGCACGCGGATGCGGTGCATCAGCGGATCCTCGATCTCTTCGACCCGGATGCCGCAGATCACTCCCGTGACCTGATTCGCGTGCGGGTTGAGCGTCGCCTCGTCGAAGAACGCGCGGAAGGTCGTCGTCCCCTCGATGTGCCGCGCGAGGGCGGCGTCGTCGAACCCGGTCAGCCAGCGGATGACGGCATCCAGTTCGTCCTTCGTGCGCCCCTTGCGCTCGACTTTCGCGTCGTACAGCGGATAGACCGACGAGATGGTCATGTCGAAGACGCGGGACATGACCCGCACACTACGCCGCGCACCGACCCTTGTCATCGAGCGAGCCCGTCCATCCGAATGCCGTCGGTGAAGCCCGTCCGGCAGGGTCGAGCGGGAGTCACCGGCCAGCGAGTCAGTGCGACTCGACCACGCACACCGCGCTCATACCGGGGGTGAGGGCCTCGAAGACATGCGCGGCATCACCGGCGTACGAGAGGTAATCACCGGGGGAGAGCTCGAAGGGGGCGTCGGCGGGACCGACCCGCCCGCGACCGCTCACCATCACCAGATGCTCGACGGTGCCGCGGGGGTGCGGGTCGGACACGCGCGGCGAGCCCGGCTCGGCACTCAGGAGGTAGATGTCACGGCGGGCGTGCGGAGGGCTCGCCGACAGCAGAACGGCCAAATAGTCGGATGCCGAGGACGGCACCGCCGTGGCTGCTTCTCCGGCGCGGATGAGGGTGGGGGAGCGGATGCCCTCGTCGACGAAGACGGCGAAGGGGACGTCGAGCGCGCTCGCCAGCGCCCAGAGCGTCTCGACGCTGGGGTTGCCGCCGCCGTTCTCGAGCTGGGAGATCGTGGCCTTCGCGACGCCGGCGCGCCGGCCGAGTTCCGAGACGCTGAGGTCGCGTCTCTCGCGCTCGCGCCGGAGCGTCGTCGCGATGCGGTCGCCAAGCTCGGTCATACGTTCATTATGCTCGGCGAACGTTCGACTTGACGAACGACGCGAATGTCGTTCACGATGATGACTATGCGTTCGCTCTCCCGAACACCCGAGGGTGTCGCGGCCCGCCAAGGTCTCGCCGTGGCTCTCGCCACCAGCGCGTACGGCATCTCGTTCGGCGCTTTGTCGGTGGCATCCGGTCTCGATGTCTGGCAGACCTGCGTGCTGAGCCTGCTGATGTTCACGGGTGGGTCGCAGTTCGCCTTCGTCGGGGTGATCGCCGCCGGAGGAGTCGCCGCGGCTCCCGCGGCCATCGCCTCGGCGGTGCTGCTGGGTGCGCGAAACGCGGCCTACGCGATGCGGATGGCCCCGGTGGTGGCGGGAGGCTTCTGGCGCAAGGCCGGCGCGACGCACTTCACGATTGACGAGTCCGTCGCCGTCGGCCTGGCGCAGACCGAGCCGCGCGCGCGTCGAGTCGGGTTCTGGGTCACCGGGGTGGCGATCTGGCTCGGCTGGAACCTTTCGACGCTGCTCGGTGCTCTCCTCGGCGACGTCCTCGGCGACCCGCGCGCGTACGGTCTGGATGCGGCCGCAGCGGCGGCCTTCCTCGCGCTGCTGTGGCCGCGGCTGAGGGGTCGACAGCCTCTCGCGGTCGCGGCCGGCGCCGCCGTCGTCGCGGCCCTGCTCACCCCCGCACTCATGCCCGGTATTCCGGTCATCGCCGCCGCAGGGGTGGCCGTCGCGGTGGGGCTGCTCGACCGGTTGCCCCGTGCGACACCCGACGAGGGGCGGATGCCATGACTCTGTGGACGGCCGTTCTCGCGGCATCGGTGATCTGCCTCGCACTGAAGGCGACGGGATATCTGCTGCCCGCGCACTGGCTGGATGCGCCGCGCCCCGCGCGCGTCGCCGACTCGCTGACCGTTGCGCTCCTGGCGGCCTTGGTCGTCGTGCAGACGCTCGGTGCGGGTCAGGCGGTCGTAGTCGACGCGCGCCTGCCGGCCGTCGGCGTCGCGGCGCTGCTGCTCTGGGCGCGTGCCCCGTTCCTTGTCGTGGTCGCGGGCGCGGGCGTGACGGCGGCGTTACTGCGATTGTGGGGCTGGGCGTCGTGAAAGTGCACGCTCGGATCGGTCGTTCGTCATGGCAGCGATCATGGCGCGCACGCCTCGCCGCGACCTCGTCGGGCGGGCGGACACCAGCCCACGTCACGAGCAGCGAGGAGGAGTCGGACGAGGGGCGGATGCCGCATTGTCGCGATATCCGCCCCTCAGGTGGAAAACGGGCTCCCGACTGCGCGAACCAGCGGGAGCCCGTCTCGTCAGCGCGACCCGGTATCAGCGCTACACGCTCGTTCCGGACGAGTCTGATGCGCTGGGCGCGTGGGCGGACCGGGCGGCTGAAGCGGCGCGTCGCACGGTCACTTCCGGAACGGTCGTGTGCGGGAAATGCCTGTGCCCTCGTTTCACGCGGAGCGGATCGGGTAGACCGTCCACGACGCGTGACTCGCCGAGATCCGTTTCACGCCGTCGATCGAGACCATCTTCACCGGGGTCGCCGCGTCGTCGTGCGTTCCGTCGCCGAGTTGGCCGTCGCCGTTCGCGCCCCACGACATGACCGTTCCCGTCTTCGTCAGCGCGTGCCCGCTCCTGACTGATCCCGCGATGTCGACGACGTCGGCCAGGCCGACGACCTGGTGGGGCACGGAAGAACTGCTGAGGTCAGTGTGCGCGATGCCGGCGCCCAGCAGACCAAAGATGTTGTCACCGATCGAGAGCACGCCACCGGCGGCGGTCCGGATGAAGACCGTGGATTCAGCGCAGGCGACCTGCGCCGCTTTTTCCGTCAGTCCCTTGACTTTCAACGGCTCTCCGAAGAAGCCGTCAGGAGTGACAGAGCTGTCGACCCCGAGCTGCCCGTAGGAGTTGTCACCCCAGCCCCATACCTCCCCGTTGTCGAGGATCACGTGGGCAGACCAGCCGGCGGCCGTCAGCTGGGCGATGTTCGTCAGGTTCTGGACCTGCCGCGGTGTCGACCGGTAGTCATCGCTCCACCCCGCCCCCATCTGCCGTCGGTCATTACGGCCCCATGCGTAGGCTGTTCCACCGATGCGCACGTAGGCGGTGGAGCGTCCGGCGGCGATCTGGTCGACATAGTCGAGCCCATAGATGAGCGTCGGAGTGTCGACGGCGGAGGTGTTCGACACTTGATCCGACCCAATCTGGCCGTAGTCGTTCCGACCCCACGTGAATACGCACCCGTTGACATCGAGGGCCAGGGCCCAGTTCTGTCCGGCCGCGATCTGCGCGATGCCCTCGAGACCGGGCACCCGGGCCCACGTGGTCCTCGCCGTGTGCTGCCCCGTGCCGTCCGCGAGTTGCCCGGCGTCGTTGGCGCCGGCCGACCACACGGTGCCGTCGCTGAGAAGGACGAGGGTGAAGTCTGTGCCGGCGGCGATCTGAACGATGGGCATCGGAAATACTCGGGGAAGTTGCGCGGGTGTCGACGGCCAGTTCCCCTCCTGCCCACTGCCGAACTGGCCGCGATAGTTGGCGCCCACGGCGTAGGCGTTGCTGCCGCGCACGTTCAGGAGTCGGCTCGCGCGGGCGAAGCCTGATTTCGCGTCCGCACGCACCACCGTTCCGGGGGTGGTCCAGACGTCTTCGACCTCGACACGCGCGAAGGCGGACTCGTTGGACGTGTTCACGCCGTGAAGGGCGAATCCCGACGTGGTGAAGGCGATACCCATCGCGGAAACCGGGGCACCCGTGGGGGACGCCACCTTCGCGTTCAGCCACGTCTCCTCGCCTGCCGCCAGGTACTGCGGGTCCGTGAAGTCGAACTGCACGCGGCGGTCCTCGGTGAGCAGGTACGACGCGGTGCCTGTGCTCGACGAGGCCCCGAGTCGTGCGACGTTTTGCGTGCCCGCCGTCGTGACGGGGGTCGAGCGGTTGGCCGTCGACCCGTCTCCGAGGATGCCCGCGCCGTTGCCTCCCCAGGAGCGGATCTCGCCATTCGACAGCAGGGCTCGCGCGCTCTCCCCGTTCGCGGCGATCTCGACCACGTTCTGCAGGCCGGTGACCTGCACGGGCGTGCTCCGGTTGGTCGTCGTTCCCTCGCCCAGCTGCCCCACGTTGTTGCGACCCCACGCCCAGACGGTGCCGTCGGACCGCAGGGCGTAGATGCTCTGGTGCCCGGCGGTGATGCGAATCACCCCGCTGATGTCCGCGAGTCCCGCCCCCGTCGACCAGCTCGTCATATCGTCGGGGTCGCCTCCGTACCCGTTTCCCCGCTGGCCCTTGTCGTTGCTTCCCCAGACGAGCACTTTGCCGTCGTCGGTGAGGGCGTACCCGGTCTTGTCCCCTGCCGCGACCTGCACGATGCCCGAGTGGTCGCGGAGGCTGATGTCGCCGCGCTGGCCGTGGTCGTTGCTGCCGGCCGTCGTGATCTTCCCTCCGCGATCGAGCGTGATCAGGAAATCATCTCCCGCCGCGATCGCCGCCGCGTTCCTCTCGACGAGCGCCGGCTCGAGCTTGTCGGTCGTGTCGGCGACGTTGAGCTGGCCGGCTTCGTTCGCCCCCCAGGCGTACACGTCTCCGTTCGCCAGCAGCACGTACGCCGACTGGCGCCCCGCGGCGATCTGCACCACGGCGGTATCGTCCGACTTTCCCCACCACGGTCGCTGCGACGGGTCGTCGTCCCAGTTGCCGCCGACCTGTTCCCACTCCGATCGGTCCCGCGTGTCGCCGAGACCGAGCTGCCCCCGGTCGTTGGCGCCGATGACCGAGATGACGTTGCCCTCGGCGCTCCAGGCGAGCGTGAAGTCGGCTCCCGAGACGACGGATTCGAGGGTGGAGTAGAACTTCCGCGCAAGCTGAGCGGCAGTCGCCCCGTACGCATCGGTCGACCCAGTGCCGAGGTGACTCTTCGCGTTGTCTCCCACGCCGTAGGCGTTCGCTCCGCCGATCACCGCACCGACCCCGATGGTGCGGGTGTTGCCCTTGTCCGTCACTTGTGCGGTTTCCGAGGTGCTGGAGCCGGGCCGCTCCCACACCGACGTCGATGTCACGGTCGCCCGTGCGAATCCATCGCTGTCGGTGAGGGTCGATGTCGGGGAGATGGTCACGTTCGCCGACGACGAGAACGTTACGAGGACCCCGACCTTCGGGGAGTAGTTCGCGTCCCGCACGAGCACCTTAACCGGCGCAGACCCGCCGGCTTCGAGGCGGCCGACGTTCATGTTGAGACTGTCGATTGGCGCGCCATCCGACGCCGCCGCGGCCGCGGGGACCGCGGTCGCCGTGACGATGGCGGGAACGGCCCAGGCGCTTCCCGCGATGAGCGTGCGGCGCGAGACGCTCCGCGCGGCGTGCGTGGGCGCGTCGGGTGAGGGAGAAGGCGGCGTGGGCGAGAGAGAACTCATCAGGGTCCTTAGGTCATGGCGACAGTGATGGCATCAGCGTGCCGCTCGACCGAGGGTTCCCGGACGGGGTCGGGAGACCGGAAGGGGCGGGGTGAGCATGTATCGGCGACGTTTTCGCGACATCGACGCGTCCTCCCCCGAGGCGGATTCACCCACGAGTGCCGAGGCGGCCCCGGCGGTTTCACCCGCAGCACGTCGTTTGCATCGACGACGACAGGGCGTTCGGCGCGGGTCATTCTGCCCAGCAGGTCGACGCGGGCTCTCCGTCATCGTGCTCCGTGGCGGCAGGGGGCGACCGTGCTCACAGCCGTGCCATCGGCGGCGACCGTAGGATCGGACTCGTGAAGTACGGCATTCTCCGCGTCGTCGGCTGGATCGTCGCGGCGGCGATCGGTGCCGTCTACGGCGCGGCCGGCACGGTGACGCAGGCGTTCCTCCTCGGTCCGGTCCCCGTGGGCCTGCTGCTGGCGACGGTCGGCAGCGCCGCCCTGCTCATCGCGCTGCGCACCCTCACGGGAGACCGCGTGAACGCCCTGGCCGGTGGGCTCGGCATCACACTCGCGACCTACGTGTTCTCGCAGGTCGGCCCCGGCGGATCGGCGATCGTGGCCGCCCCGACCGCGGGGACCGAGTGGATCCCACTCGTGTGGACGGTCGTGGGTCCCGCGCTCATGGTGCTCGTGGCGTTGTGGCCCGACTTCTCCCGGCTCCCGGCCCCGGCTCGTACCAGCGGATCATAGGTCCGCGGCTCGGCGGAAGGGCCGTGCGCCGCAGCGCGATTAGACTGGGCGCGTGACTTACGTGATCGCCCTCCCGTGTGTCGATGTGAAAGACCGCGCCTGCATCGACGAGTGTCCGGTCGACTGCATCTACGAAGGCGAGCGGTCGCTCTACATCCACCCCGACGAATGCGTCGACTGCGGTGCGTGCGAGCCGGTCTGCCCCGTCGAGGCGATCTACTACGAAGACGACCTGCCCGAGGAGTGGTCCGACTACTACAAGGCCAACGTCGAGTTCTTCGACGACATCGGATCTCCCGGTGGCGCGGCCAAGGTCGGCGTGATCGCCAAGGATCACCCGGTCGTGTCGTCGCTGCCCCCGCAGAGTCACTGAGCCGTGGGCGTCGCCGACCTCGCCGACTACCCCTGGGACGCGGTCGCCCCCTACGCGGAGCGTGCGCGACGGCATCCTGACGGGATCGTCGACCTGTCGATCGGTTCACCCGTCGATCCGACGCCCACCGTCATCGCCGATGCCCTCGCCGATGCGACCGACGCGCACGCCTACCCGCAGACCGCGGGGACGCCCGCGCTGCGCGAGGCCATCGCGGAGTGGTATCACCGCCGGCGCGGGGTTCCCGCACTGAATGCCACGCACGTGCTCCCGACCGTGGGGTCAAAGGAACTCGTGGCCCTGCTGCCGCTGCTGCTCGACCTCGGTCCGGGCGATGCGGTCGTGCACCCGCGCGCCGCCTACCCCACGTACGAGGTCGGCGCCCGTCTCGTCGGCGCCGAGGCCGTGGCATCCGACGATCCGCAGGAATGGCCGGAGAACACGCGGCTCGTCTGGATCAACTCACCGGGAAACCCCGACGGGCGCGTGCTCTCCGTCGCCGAGCTCCGGGATGCCGTGCTTCGGGCGCGCGAACTCGGAGCCGTCCTCGCCTCCGACGAGTGCTACGCCGAGCTGGGCTGGGAGGCGCCGTGGGACGCGCAGCGCGTGCCCAGCGTGCTCGACCCCGCCGTCGTGGGCGATGACCTCACCGGGGTGCTGTCGGTGTACTCGCTCAGCAAGCAGTCGAACCTCGCGGGGTACCGCGCGGCGTTCCTCGCCGGCGACCCCGCGCTCGTCACGCGCCTGCTGACCGGCCGCAAGCACCTGGGCCTCATGCCCCCCGCGCCCGTGCAGCGCGCGATGACCGTCGCCCTGGGCGACGACGCCCACGTCGAGGAGCAGCGCGAGCGCTACGCCCGACGTCGGGCAGTGCTCAAGCCCGCCGTCGAGGCGGCCGGGTTCATGATCGACCACAGCGAGGGCGGGTTGTACCTCTGGGCGACCGAGGGTCGCGACGCGTGGGAGAGCGTCGGGCGTCTGGCCGACCTCGGCATCCTCGTGGGACCGGGGCATTTCTACGGCACGCACTTCCCGAACCACGTGCGGTTCTCGTTGACGGCGACGGACGAGCGGATCGCCGCGGCGGCGGAGCGCCTGGCAGGCTGAGCGAGCCGGGAGCCGGCGAGCTGCGGGGGCGGTGACTCGTCCACGAGCGCTGCCGGCCGACCCGCCCGGGCTGCAGCGTCGTGGTGGACGGCATCCGGTGCGCTGATCAGGAGGATCCCTCCATTCGATGGGGGGATCCTTTGGTGGTGTCATCTGTACGTCGGCGTGCCTACTAGGCTGTAAAAGCACTGTGTCCGGGTACCTTCCGTGCGCGTGCCGACCCGGAGGCCATACCCGTGGCATCCACCGGTCGAGAAGACCGCGGGTGCCGCCGCTCCCGCGATCGACCACATGGGCGACCAGAAATCGCAAGGAGGCGCGGTGAGCGACGCGGGCACGCAGCAGGACAAGGCCACTCTGACGGTAGGGGGCTCCACCGCCGAATTCCCGGTCCTGCGAGGCACCGACGGCGTCCCGAGCATCGACATCGCGTCGCTGACGAAGCAGACGGGGCACACCACCCTCGACTACGGCTTCGTCAACACCGCGTCGACGAAGTCGGACATCACCTTCATCGACGGCGACCAGGGGATCCTGCGCTACCGCGGGTACCCCATCGAGCAGCTGGCGAAGAACAGCACCTACCTCGAGGTCGCCTGGCTGTTGATCTACGGCGAGCTGCCCTCGGCATCCGAGCTGGCGTCGTTCGACGAGCGCATCCGCCGTCACACGCTCCTGCACGAAGACCTCAAGCGCTTCTTCTCGGCGCTGCCGCCGACCGCGCACCCCATGTCGGTGCTGTCGGCCGCGACCGCCGCGCTCTCGACCTACTACGAGGCCGAGTCCGACCCGCACAACCCCGAGCACGTCGAGCTCAACACCGTGCGCATGCTCGCCAAGCTCCCCGTGATCGCGGCCTACGCGCACAAGAAGAGCATCGGCCAGGCGTTCCTGTACCCCGACAACTCGCTCGGCTTCGTCGACAACTTCCTCAAGCTCAACTTCGGCGTGCTGAGCGAGATCTACCAGGTCAACCCCGTCATGACGAAGGCGCTCGACCTTCTTCTCATGCTGCACGCCGACCACGAGCAGAACGCCTCGACCTCGACGGTGCGTCTTGTCGGCTCGACCGGGGCGAACCAGTTCGCGTCGATCTCCGCCGGCATCCAGGCCCTCTCCGGCCCGCTGCACGGCGGCGCGAACGAGGCCGTGCTGCAGATGCTCGGCCGCATCCGCGATTCCGGAGAGAGCGTCGAGCGCTTCGTCGAGCGGGTGAAGAACAAGGAAGAGGGCGTCAAGCTCATGGGCTTCGGCCACCGGGTCTACAAGAACTACGACCCGCGCGCCAAGCTCGTCAAGGAAGCCGCCGACGAGGTCCTCGAGGCCCTGGGCGTCAGCGACCCGCTCCTTGACCTCGCGAAGGAGCTCGAGCAGATCGCGCTGCAGGACGACTACTTCAAGGAGCGTCGCCTCTACCCGAACGTCGATTTCTACACCGGCGTGATCTACAAGGCGATGGGCTTCCCGACCCGCATGTTCACCGTGCTGTTCGCCATCGGGCGCCTGCCCGGCTGGCTCGCGCAGTGGCGCGAGGCCATCACCGACCCGCAGACGAAGATCGGCCGCCCGCAGCAGCTGTACACGGGTGCCGCGGAGCGGAACTACCCCGGCGTCTGACCGGCATGCGGAACGCCCCGTCCCTCTCTCGAGGGGCGGGCGTTCCGGCATGCGGAACGCCCCGTCCCTCTCGCGAGGGGCGGGCGTTCTGCTGTGCGGGGCCGGGCTTTCGGCGGCGCAGGGGCCGCGACAGCGGGCATGAACGGCATCCGTGCGCAGAAACGCGGGGACGGGGTGTTTCTGCCGATGAGTAGCGTTTATGTGTCGGGCAAGGCGCAGGTCGCGATCGCTGCCCGAGGTACGCCGGGACCGACTGTCGACCGTCACCCCCGGCGCGATCGTGTGGATCGTGGCAGCCGCGGTGGGAATCACCCTGACCGAGGTGAACGCGGGCGTCCTGACATCGCTCGCCCCCTTGGTGACGGTTCTGATCGCGGGCGTGGGTGCCGTGCTCGTGTTCCGCACCTGGCCGCCACGCACCATCGAGGAGAACGGCACGGATGCCGCCGACCCGCTCGAACTCGACGAGCAGCACCTGCGCTGACCGGCATCACCGCGCCCTGCCCCGCCCCCTTTGGAATGGGGCGGGGCAGGGCTGCGCGAGCGGTGCGGCTCCGGCTGCCCGGCCCGGGTCAGGCGTGCAGCGCCTCGTTCAGGGTGACACCGACACCGGCGCGGGCCGACGCCTCGACGGCGCCGGTGAGGGAGTTGCGGCGGAACAGGATGCCGTCGCGGCCCGACAGCTCGCCGGCCTTGACCGTCTCGTCGCCGACGCGCACCTTCGTTCCGGCCGTGACGTAGAGGCCGGCCTCGACGACGCAGTCGTCGCCGAGCGAGATGCCGATGCCCGCGTTCGCGCCGAGGAGCGTGCGCGCCCCGATCGAGACGCGGTGCGTTCCTCCGCCCGACAGGGTGCCCATGATCGAGGCGCCGCCGCCGATGTCGGTGCCGTCGCCGATCACGACGCCCTGCGAGACGCGGCCTTCGATCATCGACGAGCCGAGCGTGCCGGCGTTGAAGTTGACGAAGCCCTCGTGCATGACGGTCGTGCCGGGGGAGAGGTGCGCACCGAGCCGCACGCGCGAGGCGTCGGCGATGCGGACGCCCGCGGGCAGGACGTAGTCGGTGAGGCGCGGGAACTTGTCGAGCCCCTGGAGCTGGATGCCGTGCCGCTTGAGCTGCGGGAGGGCGCGCGCCGCGGTCTCGGGATGCATCGGGCCGGCGGTGGTCCACGCGACGTTGGGGAGGTGCCCGAAGATACCGTCGAGGTTGATTTCGTTGGGGCGCACGAGCAGGTGCGACAGCGCGTGCAGACGGAGGTACGCGTCAGCCGTCGAGGCGGGGGCCGCATCGACGTCGATGGTGAGGGCGATCGCCTCGACGACGACATCGCGTCGCTCGTCCGCCCCGGCCGAGGGCTCGAACGCCGCGACGGCGGCATCCAGGTCGTCGGAGTCGCCGAGGACGGGGTTCGGGAACCAGGCGTCGAGCACCGTCCCGTCGGTGGTCCGTGTCGAGAGGCCGGCAGCGCTGATGCGTCGTTCGTTGCTCACAGGCCCAGGCTACCGGCGGGACCGCGTGTGAAATGATCGGGGCATGGCCGCGCTCGATCTGACCTCCTCCTCCGTCGCCCTCACGCGGGCCATCTGCGACATCCACAGCGAGTCGGGCGACGAGACCACGCTGGCCGATGCGATCGAGGCTGCGGTCTCCGCCCACGACCACCTCGACGTCGTCCGTGACGGCGACACGATCGTCGCCCGTACCACCCTGGGTCGTGAGCGCCGGGTGGTCATCGCCGGGCACATCGACACCGTTCCCATCAACCGCAACCTGCCCGTCGAAGACCGCGAGATCGAGGGCGAGGCCTACCTCTGGGGACGCGGCACGGTGGACATGAAGGCCGGGGTCGCGGTGCAGCTGAAGCTGGCGGCCGAACTCACCGAGCCCGGGGTCGACATCACCTGGATGTGGTACGACCACGAAGAGGTCGACTCCTCGCTCAACGGCCTCGGCCGCCTGTCCCGCAACCGTCCCGACCTCTTCGCGGGCGACTTCGCGATCCTCGGCGAGCCCAGCAACGGCGAGGTCGAGGGCGGATGCAACGGCACGCTGCGCGCGCTCGTCCGTACCGACGGTGTGCGGGCCCACAGCGCCCGGTCGTGGATCGGCGAGAACGCCATACACAAGGCGGCGCCCATCCTCGCCCGGCTCGCCGAGTACCGCGCCCGCGAGATCGAGGTCGAGGGTCTCGTCTACCGCGAGGGGCTGAATGCGGTCCGCATCACGGGAGGCGTCGCGGGCAACGTCATCCCCGACGCCTGCGAGGTCGAGGTCAACTACCGCTTCGCTCCCAGCCGCGACGCGGCCGCCGCGTCTCGCGTCGTCCACGATGTCTTCACCGGCTTCGAGGTCGAGATCGTCGACATCGCCGAGGGGGCGCGACCCGGTCTCGACGCGGAACTCGCGAAGGAGTTCGTGGAAGCCGTGGGTGCCACGCCGAAGCCCAAGTACGGCTGGACCGACGTGGCGCGGTTCTCGGCCCTCGGCATCCCGGCCGTCAACTACGGCCCCGGCGACCCGCACCTCGCGCACCACGACGAGGAGCGCGTGCCGGTCGCGCAGATCGATGCCGTCGAGCGGGGTCTGCGTGCCTGGCTGAGCGGGTCGTGACCGCCGCGGCCACGATCTCCGCTCCCGTGCGCGCATGGGAGCGTCTGCCCGTCGCCGCACGTATCGCGCTGATCTACGTCGCGGCGCGGCTGGTGACCACCGGCTTCTTCCTCCTCGCATCGGCCTTGTCGGGCCCGGGCTCGCGGTACGGCGTCTCCCCGTCGCTCGGTGACCTGGCCCTCGGGTGGGATGCGCAGTGGTACTGGTTCGCGGCGGTGTCAGGGTATCCCGAGCATCTGCCGATCACCACGACGGGCAACGTGGCGGAGAACGCCTGGGCGTTCATGCCGCTGTACGCTTTCCTCTCCGCCGGCCTGGGGTTGCTCCTCGGTTCGTGGGGCGCGGGAGCCGTCGCGATCTCGCTGGCGGCGGGCTACGGCGCGAGCGTCATGCTGTATGCGCTTCTGCGCGAACGGATCGGCGGATCCGCGGCGATGTGGGCCGTCGTGTTCTTCGCGAGCGGCCCGCTCGCCGCTCTGTTCCAGGTCGGCTACGCGGAGGCGCTCTTCCTCTTCCTCCTCTTCCTGGCGCTGTGGTGCGTCCAGCGGCGACGGTGGGAGTGGCTCTACGTGCTCGTGCCCGTCATGGGCTTCACGCGCCCCGGTGCGCTGGCCTTCGCGCTCTTCCTCGGGCTCTACGGCATCCATCGCTTCCTGCGTCGCCGCGCCGAGTCGCTTCCGGTGTTGGAGATCGTGCACGTCGTCGCGCTGGGCGTGCTGTCGAGCGTGGTGGGGTTCGCCTGGCAGGCGATCGCGGCGGTGGTGACCGGGCAACCGAGCGCCTACCTCGCGACCGAGCTGGCCTGGCGCCGCAACTGGATCGCGGATGCCGGCGGCACCTTCGTCCCGGTGGAGGGGTGGGTGCAGGGGGCCCGGTTCTGGTTCACCCAGTGGTGGCTCGGGCCGCTCGCGGGCGTGATCGCCCTCGTGCTGCTCGTCGGCGGCATCACCGTCGCGCTCGTGGTGCTGCCGCAGGTGCGTGCGCTCGGGATCGAGGTGCGCCTCTGGTCGGCGAGCTATCTGATCTACCTGCTGCTGGTGTTCTTCCCGCAGTCGAGCATCTTCCGCCTCCTGGTCCCGGTGTCGCCGCTATGGGGGGCACTCGCGATCCCGCGCTCTCGCGCCTGGCGCCTCGGCGTGCTCGCCGTGGCCCTGCTCGGTCAGTGGTGGTGGATCTACAACATGTACGCGCTGGGGAACGCCTTCTGGCAGATCCCCTGAACGCGGTTCTGCGCCGGCGCAGATGACGGGCGGGGACGGCGATACGTCGAGCGCGCGCGCCGACACAGTAAACTACTTCACAGACCAACGAGGAAAAGGGGGCCGCGATGGCAGCCATGAAGCCGCGTACCGGCGACGGACCGATGGAGGCCGTGAAGGAGGGCCGGTTGATCATCGTGCGCGTGCCGCTCGAGGGCGGCGGGCGTCTCGTCGTCTCGGTGAACGACGCCGAGGCGAAGGAACTCTACGACGTGCTCGGCGGTGTCGTCGGCGCCGCCTGACGAACATCTCCGCACGAAGGCCGGTCCCCACGGGGGCCGGCCTTCGTCATGTCGGCGGGGCGACGTCGTGTCGGCCGGGCCTCAGGCGTCGGTCGGGCGCGTCGTGAGCTGCAGCAGGCCCTCGCCGGTCGTGGAGAGGGCGCCGATGACGGCGGGGGAGGCCTGGACCTCCTGGATCAGGGAGCGGTAGGCCGTGGTCACGGCGTCACGGCGAACGGGATCGGCCACCGCGCCACCCGCGAGCACGCGCGGGATGAGCACCGTTCCGCCGGCGCGCACCAGGCGGAGACCGTACTCCACGTATTCGATGACGCCCTCGGGGTCGGCGTCGATGAAGACGATGTCGTACGACGCCTCGTTCATGCGCGGGAGGACGTCGGAGGCGCGGCCCGTGATGAAGCGGGCGCGAGCTGCGGGCACGCGCGCGTCGAGGAAGGCCTGACGGGCGGCGCCGAGGTGCTCGGGCTCGCTGTCGATGGTCGTGATCGTCGCGCGCGGGGAGCCGTGCAGCAGCCAGAGTCCGGAGACACCGCCGCCGGTTCCGACCTCGACGATGTTCAGGGCGCGCGACGCCGCCGAGATCACGGCCGCCTGTGCGCCGACGGCGGGGCTCACGGGCGCAGCGCCCAGTTCGAGCGCGTGCGCCCGGGCGCGAGCGATGTGCTCGGGCTCGACCGTCGACTCCTGCACGAACCGTTCGTTCGCCTGTTGACCGCTCACGTGGACCTCCTCGACTCAGGCTAGACGGACGAAGGGTGCGCACCCCCCAGGCGCGGCCGGTAATCTGGTGCCATGTTCTTCGGCCTCACGATCGAGAAGCTGCTGCTGATCGGCGTGATCGCCGCCGTCCTCGTGGGCCCCGAGCGGCTCCCGCGCTACGCGGAGACGCTCGCCAAGTTCACCAAGCGCGCCAAAGAGACGCTGCAGGGGGCCCGGACGCGCATGCGCGACGAGATGGGCCCCGAGTTCGACGACGTCGACTGGAAGAAGCTCGACCCGCGTCAGTACGACCCGCGGCGCATCATCCGCGAGGCGCTGCTCGACGACACTCCCACGGCGACCATGCGGGCGGCAGGCGCCGCCGCGCTCGCGGCGAAGCCGAAGCCGACGGTGCCGCCGTTCGCGCCCGGCGAGCGCCCGCCCTTCGACGACGAAGCGACCTGAGCCGGGGCTCGTGAGGGAGGTCCCGGAGCGTGTCGAAGGGACCGGTGCCGCTGTGGGGCGGTGGCTTCGACGGGCTCAGCCACCTGGCGTGGGCGCGTGGAGGCGGTGGCTTCGACAGATTCGGACACCCGACCGCGCCGAGCAGAGCCGTCAGACGTTCAGGCGCAGGGGCCTGCCCGCCAGGCCGCGGGGGCGGATGGCGAGCGCGGCGGCGGCGGCGTCGATCGCCTGCGCGGCGGGGTCGTCGGGCTGCGAGAGCACCACGGGTCGACCGTCGTCGCCGCCCGAACGCAGGGCCGGGCTGAGGGGGACGGATGCCAGCAACGGCACCGACGACTCGTCGTCCGAGAGCGCGCGGGCGACCTCGTCGCCGCCACCCGCGCCGAACAAATCCAGAACGGTTCCGTCGGGGAGGGTCATGGCGGCCATGTTCTCGATCACACCGATCGGGCGCTGCCCGGTCTGCCGTGCCACGAGCCCCGATCGAACGGCCACCTCGGCGGCGGCGGCCTGCGGTGTCGTCACCACGAGCACATCGGCGTGGGGGAGCAGCTGCCCCACCGAGATCGCCACGTCGCCCGTCCCCGGCGGCATGTCGAGCAGCAGCACGTCGAGGTCGCCGAAGAAGACGTCGGTGAGGAACTGCTGCACCGTCCGGTGCAGCATCGGACCGCGCCACGCGACCGCGCCCGCGGCATCCTCTCCGGGGCGGCGGAGGAACATGCCGATCGAGATGACCTTCACCCCGTACGCCACGGGAGGCAGGATGAGGTCGTCGAGGCGGGTCGGTGCCGGCGGCAGGCCGTCGGTGTCGACGAGGCCGAGAAGACCCGGGATCGAGAACCCGTGCACGTCGGCGTCGATGAGACCCACCCGCAGGCCGCGCGCCGCGAGCGCGACGGCGAGGTTCGCGGTAATCGTCGACTTCCCGACGCCGCCCTTGCCGCTGGTCACGGCGATGACGCGCGTGAGGGAGTCGGGTCCGAAGGGCATCTCGCGCTTCGCGCGGCCACCGCGCAGCTTCTCGGTCAGCGCTTTGCGCTCGTCGGGCGACATGACGCCGACGCGCACGTCGACCGCGTCGACCCCGGCGAC
This sequence comes from Microbacterium galbum, assembly GCF_032464915.1. NCBI lineage: Bacteria > Bacillati > Actinomycetota > Actinomycetes > Micrococcales > Microbacteriaceae > Microbacterium > Microbacterium galbum. Next base: position 119,468 of record NZ_JAWDIS010000003.1, read on the forward strand.
CGAGGCCGCGGCATCCCGGACGTCGCGTTCGATGCGATCGGCGGCGGGGCACCCCACGATCGTCAGGGCGATACCGACCTCGGCGACACCGTCGCGCACCGCGATGTCGCGGAGCATGTCGAGCTCGCCGAGGGGGCGTCGCAGCTCCGGGTCGGTGACGCCCGCCACCGCGTCGCGGACCCGGGCGGTCAGCTCGGCCGTCACGGGGTCGCCCGCGGCGAGGCCGGGCGCGCTCCCGTGTCGGGCTGCTCGTCGAGGCGCTCCAGGAGGGCCTTCAGCTCGGTGCGCAGCGTGTCCTTGGTGATGACCTCGTCGGTCAGGTCCCTCACCGCCATGCGCAGCGCGACGATCTCGCGTGCGAGGTACTCGGTGTCGGCGAGGTTGCGCTCGGCGCGCTGGCGGTCCTGCTCGATCTGCACGCGGTCGCGGTCGTCCTGACGGTTCTGGGCCAGCAGGATGAGCGGAGCGGCGTAGGACGCCTGCAGCGACAGCACCAGCGTCAGCGCGGTGAACCCGATCGCGGCCGAGTCGAAACGCCAGTCGTCGGGGGCGATGGAGTTCCACCCCATCCACAGAACGCAGAACATCGTCAGCGAGAGAAGGAACGTGGGCGTGCCCATGGCCCGGGCGACCCACTCGGTGAACCGACCGAAGCGGTCCCGGGAGGGCTGCGGGGTGCGGGGGGCGAGCACGCCGGTGCGCCCGCGGGGCGCATCGAGGGCGGGCGTCTTGTTGTTGCGTGCCATCAGCGCCTCCTCGGGGTCTGCGGGATCTGGGTGGGGATGCTCTGCGTCTGCAGGGGCCTGACCGAGGTCGGGGGTTTCGGATCGTCGCTGTCGTGCGTGCGCCAGTCGTCGGGCAGCAGGTAGTCGAGCACGTCGTCGACGCTGACGCAGCCCACCAGGCGATGCGCCTGGTCGACGACGGGGAGCGAGACGAGGTTGTAGCTCGCGAGCAGGCGTGCGACCTCGGCCGCCGTCGCGTCGGAGGGGACCGGCTCGAGCGTGTCGTCGATGATCGCGCCGAGGCGCTCGTGCGGCGGGTAGCGCAGCATCCGCTGGAAGTGCACCGTGCCCAGCAGACGCCCCGTGGGCGTCTCGTAGGGCGGGAGGGTGATGAAGACGGATGCCGCGAGGGCGGGGTGCAGCTCGTGACGGCGGATGAGGGCCAGGGCCTCGGCCACGGTGGCATCCGCCGACAGCACGATGGGCTCGGGGGTCATGAGACCACCGGCAGTGTCGGGGCCGTACTGCAGCAGGGCGCGGACGTCGTCCGCCTCCTCCGGTTCCATGAGGTCGAGCAGTTGCTCCGAGCGCGACTCGGGGAGCTGACCGAGGAGGTCGGCCGCATCGTCGGGCTCCATGGCATCCAGGATGTCGGCGGCACGCTCGTCGCCGAGCTGCTCGAGGATGTGCACCTGCTCGTCTTCGGGCATCTCTTCGAGGGCGTCGGCGAGGCGGTCGTCGCTGAGCTCCTCGGCGACTTCGATGAGGCGCTCCTCCGGCAGGTCGAGGAGCGTGTTGGCGAGGTCGGCGGGCTTGAGCTCTGAGTAGGTGGCGACCAGCTGCTCGGCGGACTGCGCCTCGCCGGGGGTCTGGTTCTCGCGCACCTCGCCCCACGCGGCGAAGGTGGTCGCCCCCTTCGCGAAGGGCGACGCGCTCGTGCGCGGGCGGCGCAGGAACAGCTGCCCCACGTCCCACTCGCCGAGGCGGTTGCGCTCGATCGCGACGTCTTCGATCACGGCGCCGCCCGAGCCGTCGACGAGGCTGACGCGCCGGCCGAGCATCTCGGCCATGACGCGCACCTCGCCGCCGCGCTGCTGGAAGCGACGCACGTTGATGAGGCCGGTCGTGATGACCTGACCGGCCTGTATCGAGGTGACGCGTCCGATGGACACGAACACATGTCGGCGCCCGGGGATCTCGACGACGAGGCCCACGACGCGCGGTGCGGCCGACGCGCGGTAGATCACCACGACGTCGCGCACCTTGCCCAGACGGTCGCCCGCCGGGTCGAACACCGTGCAGCCCGCCAAGCGGGCGACGAAAACCCTTTGCGTGCTCACCGGTCCAGCGTAGTCCGCGCCTCATGCGCAACACCTCGGAACGCCCCAGGCGCGCGTGACAGGATGGTGAAATGAGTATGTTCGCGCAGCGCCCGGGTGCCGGTCGAGACGAGGTCGGCGAGAAGGTCGCCTCGTTCCCGACGTACGAGCAGGCCCAGAAGGCCGTCTCGTCGCTCATCGCGGGAGAGGTCCCCGCCCGCGACATCGCGATCGTGGGGTCGGGGCTGCGCTCGATCGAACGCGTGACCGGTCGTCTCGGCTACGCCACGGCCGCGCGCTCGGGCGCGCTGAACGGTCTCATGCTCGGACTGCTGTTCGCCTTCATCTTCGTGCTCGGGCAGCCCACCCTGCAGATCTCGCTGTTCGTCGGCGTGCTGCTCGTCGGCATGGCGCTCGGCATGCTCCTCAGCCTCGGCACGTACTCGATCGTGCGCCGTCGTCGCGACTTCGCGTCGGTGATGCAGGTCGCCGCCGATCACTACGACGTGTGCGTGGCGGCGACGAGCGTTCACAAGGCTCGGGGGATCGTGGGTCCGTCCGGCGCGCCGCGCACGGTCGTCTCGCGTCCCTCGGCGTCGCCGTCCGACCCGCCGCGGTACGGCGAACGCGTGACCCCCGGCTCGAGCGCTCCCGCCGCGCCGCCGCGGCCGCCCGCACCGACGGCGGCGCCCTCGGACGACGAACCGCCGCGATACGGCGAACGCATCGCGCCGCAGGCGCCGACGCCGCAGGGTGACGCGGCGGCCGACCGAGGAACGCACGGTGAGGAGAGGACGGCCGACGAGCCGACGCCCGCCGCACGCCCGGACGACGCTGACGCCTCCACCGCCAGCGGCACCGACCGCGGCTCGCGACCGACCGAGCGGTGAGCGCCGACGCAGCCCCTCCCACCGAGGCGGTCCGCATCGCCGTCGAGCTCCCGGCCGGCGCGACGGAGGTCTCGGGGCTGTGGTCACCGGCATCCGGATCCGCCGCCACCGTCGCGCTCGCGCACGGCGCGGGCGCGGGCATGGAGCACCCCTTCCTCGCCGGGCTCGCCGACGCCCTCGTCGCGGACGGGGTGTCCGTGCTGCGGTTCGTCTTCCCCTACGTGGAGGCCGGACGACGGATGCCGGGACCCGCCGCGCACGCCGTGGCGACGTGGGCGGGCGTGGAGGCCTGGCTCGCGGAGACGGCTCCGGGACCGAACGCGGCCGTCGGCAAGTCGTACGGCGGGCGCATGGCATCCGTCGCCGCCGCCGAGGGTGTCATCTCTCCCGCCGGACTCGCGTACCTCGGCTACCCCCTGCACGCGCCGGGGCGGGCCGACAAGCCCCGCGGCGCGCACCTGCCGGCGATCGGGTTGCCGCAGCTGTTCGTCGAGGGCGAGAACGACCCGTTCATCGACCCGCGCGAGCAGTTCGACGAGGTCGTGGGGTCGTGTCAGGACGCGCGGGTGCACTGGATCCCCGGGGGCGGTCATTCCTTCGAGGTGAAGGGTGCCCGCCGGCCGGCCGGCGAGATCGGCGCGGGGCTGGCGCCGGTGGTGGCGGAGTTCGTGCGATCGCTGTGACGGTGCGCCGGCGAGCCGCACCCCCCCGTTCCGGTCAGCGACCCGCTGCGTAGCCTTGGGCGCCGCGCGGGTTCGCCGCGGCCCACAGCGTGCCGTCGGCGGAGCGTCCGACAGCGGTGACGCGCCCGAGCGACCAGTCGCCCGAGCGGTGCACCCGGTGTCCACGCTGCTCGAGGCCCGCGATCACCGCGGCACCGAGGCGATCCTCGACCGCGACACCCGCCGGAGCCCACGTGCGCGGCCAGAACGAGTCGACGAGCGCCGTCGTGTGCAGATTCGGGGCGTCGATGGCCTGCTGAGGGCTGTATCCCCCGACCAGCATGCGCAGCAGCACGGTGAGCTGCCACTGGTCCTGTTGGTCGCCGCCGGGGGATCCCAGCGCGACGACCTCGTCCGCGCGCGACATCAGCGTCGGGGTGAGCGTCGTGCGCGGACGGCGACCGGGGGTGAGGGATGCCGGGTGCCCCGGCACGAGCCACGTCGCCTGCAGCCGCGTGCCCAGGCAGAAGCCCAGGGACGGGACGGTGGGGGAGGACTGCAGCCATCCGCCCGACGGCGTGGCCGAGACGACGTTGCCCCAGCGGTCGATCACGTCGATGTGGCACGTGTCACCGCGGGTCTGGCCCGACCGGTCGACAGTGGGCTCGCCGGTGGAGCCGTCGTTCACCCCGTGCGCGGTGCGCAGCGGCGGACGGACGGGGTCGCGGCCGTCGGGGGAACCCGGCCGCCACTGCGTGGAGGCCTCGTCGCCGATCAGTGCGCGGCGGGTGGCGACGTAGTCATCGGCGAGCAGGGCCTCGACCTCGACCGCGCCTCCGGCGTCTCCGAACCACGCGTCGCGGTCGGCGAAGGCCAGCTTCTGCGCCTCGATCACGAGGTGCGCCCCCTCGACGGTGGCGGGGTCGAGCTCGGCGTCATCGACGTCGTCGAGGAGCCGCAGTGTGTGCAGCAGCGCCGGTCCCTGCGTCCAGGTGCCGGCCTTGAAGACGTCCCATCCGCGGAAGCGCGCGGTCACCGCGGGTTCCCACCCGGCACGCCAGGATGCGACGTCCTCAGCCGACAGGACGCCCGGGTGATCGGCGCCGTCGGCATGTCGGTGCGGCCGCGCGATGAACGACGCCGCCTCCGGGAGCACCTTCGTCATCCAGTGCTCACGCGCTGCGTCGATGCGCTCCGCGCGGTCGGGCAGGGCGGCGCCGGCGATCACGAGCGCATCGAGCACGTCGGCCCACGCCGGGTTGGTCACGAGGGTGTCGGGCGCGGGCGGGCGGCCGGTCGGCATCCACCTCTCGGCGGACGTGGGCCAGTGGTCGCGGAACAGGTCGGCGACCCGCGCGATGGTGGTGGCGGCTCCCGCCACGAGCGGGTGACCGTCGCGGGCGTAGCCGCTGGCGAAGGCGAGGACGTCGCCGAGGTCCCACGTACCGTGGTCGCGCAGCAGGAGGAGCCACGCGTCGACCGCGCCGGGCACCGCGGCGGCGAGACCGCCGGCGCCGGGCACGAGATCGAGGCCACGGCTGCGCAAGTGCGCGAGTGTGGCTCCGGCCGGCGCCGGCCCCTGCCCCATCAGCACGACGGGGACCGACGCGCCGGCGGGTCGGACGAGCGCGACGAGGTCGCCACCCGGTCCGTTCAGGTGCGGCTCGACGACGTGCAGCACGAACGCCCCGGCGACGGCCGCGTCGAACGCGTTGCCGCCGCGCTCGAGCACGGCCTGCGCCGTCGCGGTCGCCGTCCAGTGCGTGGACGCCGACATGCCGAACGTGCCCCGGAGGGTCGGCCGCGTCGTGAACGGCGCCGGGGGCGTGAAGGTCATCGCGACTGCCGGGCGATCCACTCCTCGATCTCGTCGGCGGTGCGGGGGATGCCCGCCGACAGGTTCACCGGGCCGTCCTCGGTCATGACGATGTCGTCCTCGATGCGCGCGCCGATGCCGCGGTACTCCTCGGGGACCGTGAGGTCGTCGATCTGGAAGTACAGGCCGGGTTCGATCGTGAACACCATTCCGGGCTCCAGCAGGCCGTCGTAGTACATGTCGCGACGCGCCTGCGCGCAGTCGTGCACGTCGATGCCGAGGTGGTGGCTCGTGCCGTGCACCATGTAGCGGCGGTGCTGGCCGCCGGAATCGGCGTCGAGCGCCTCTTCGGCGGTCACCGGCAGCAGTCCCCACTCGGCGACGCGCGCCGCGATGACCTCCATGGCGGCCTCGTGAAGTCGACGGAACGGCACGCCGACCCGCGCAGCCGCGAACGAGGCGTCAGCGGCCTCGCGCACCGTCTCGTAGATGCGGCGCTGGATGTCGGTGAACGTGCCCGAGACCGGGAGCGTGCGCGTGATGTCGGCCGTGTAGAGGCTGTCGACCTCGACGCCCGCGTCGATGAGGATGAGATCCCCCGGCTTCACGATGCCGTCGTTGCGCGTCCAGTGCAGGTAGCAGGCGTGGGGGCCCGACGCGGCGATGGTGTCGTAGCCCACGCTGTTTCCGTCGGAACGCGCACGCTGGTGGAAGACGCCCTCGACCACGCGCTCGCCGCGCGGGTGCTCGATGATGCGCGGCAGCTCGGCGACGATGTCGTCGAACCCGCGTCCGGTGACCTCGACGGCCAGCGCCATCTGCGCGAGCTCGTACTCGTCTTTCACCAGGCGGAGCTCCGAGACGAAGCGGGTGAGCTCGTCGTCGGTGCCGACGGTGCGGTCGTCGTCGCCGGGGGCGAAGTCGTCGAGGTGGGCGGTCGCGAGGCCGAGGTCGGCGGCGACGCCGTCGAGGGCGGGGCGCGGGCCGATCCAGAACTCGCCGATCGTGGCATCCGAGTAGAACTCGGCGGTGGTGCGGTCGGCGCGCTCGCGGAAGTACAGCACCGCCTCGTGGCCCTCGTCACGCGGCTCGAAGACGAGCACGGCGTCGGGCTCCGCGTCGCTGCCCCACCCGGTGAGGTGCGAGAACGCGGAGTGCGCGCGGAACGGGTAATCACAGTCGTTGCTGCGCTGCTTCAGCCCGCCGGCGGGGACCACGACGCGCTGGCCGGGGAAGGCGCGCGACACGCGCGCACGACGACGTGCGGCCCAGGCCGCCTGCTCACGGGGCTCGGGCGTCGACGCCGGGTGCTCCGCCCAGCCGGTGGAGATCGTGTCGAGGAATCCGCGGGGGAACGGCGCCTTGCGATTACTGGGGGCCTCGAGGGCGACCTCATCGGTCTGCGGCTCGGCGGTCGTGGGCTCGGCGGGGGCGGTCGTGTCGCTGGTGGAGGGGGCGTCCATCGTTCCAGTCTCGCACCCGTCGCCCTCTCGTGCACGGATGCCGCCGCACCGGCGCGGGCGGGGGAGGAGCCGTACTCAGCCTCCGGTGCGTTCCAGCTGCACCACGATCGGCCGATGATCGCTGCCCGACCCGTCGAGGGAGCGCATGACGACCGACCCCGAGACGGTCCAGTCGGGCGTGGCCATGACGTGGTCGATCGGTGCGCCGAGGAGGGCGGGGGCATCGGTGGGCCACGTGCCCACTCCGCCGTTTCCGCTCTCGGACGCCGCATCGTGGCATCGGCCGAGCGTGCCGCCGTCGACGCCCATCCCCGTCATGTGGTCGAGGGTGGCGTTGAAGTCGCCCGCGAGGATGACGTTGTCGCTCGCGCACTGGTCGGCGAGCCACTGCAAGTCGCTGCGCCACTGGGGCATGTACTCCTCGCGCGGAGCGACGGCGTGCGCGGCGACGATGATCGGACCGTCTCCCGACACGGGCATCGCCACAGCGCTCGGAACGGTCGAGGTGTTGCTCGACCCGTCGAGCGAGGACTGGATGACGGAATAGTCGCCCAGCTCGGGCCGGATCAGCACGGTGGTGGAGGTGGCATCCCACCCGGTGATGCCGTACTCGCCGTACTCCGCGTGGTGCGCCCACATCGGCTGCCCCATGCCGCGCATGAGCTCGGCGACCTCGGCCCCGGTGTCGATGGTCGTCTCCGGGAGGGTGACGACGTCTGCCTGCATCCCGACGGCGAACTGGGCGATCGTCTCCGCCGAGGTGGCCGATCCCGCGGTGTTCCAGGTCATCACGCGCAGGCTCGTGTCGGTCTTCGCCGGAAAGCCTTCGGTGCCGAGCCCCCGCCCGGAGAGCAGGGCGACGTTGACCCCGCCCGCGATCCCCAGGATCAGCGCCAGTACCAGCGCGAGCGCGCGGATCGGCCGGAGGAGCGCGAACAACAGCATCAGCAGCGTCGCGGCGACCAGCACGGCCGCCAGAGCGGCGCGGAAGGAGATGATCTGCGCCAGCGGGAACGTCCGCTCGAGTCCGAAGGCCGACGGCCACGTCAGCACCGCAGCGCCCGCCGCGACGACGAGCGCGACGAGGAATCCGAGCAGTCGACGCACCCGATCGACCCTAGGGGAGCCGTCTGGGAGATCGACGGATGCCGGCAGGGTGCTGCCCGAGCGTCGTGACGGTCGAGGGGGACGGCGTGCGGGCGGGGTGCCGTCGCCGCATCGGCGGGCGGCGCGGACCGGCAGCACGGCCAGGGCATGGACGCTGCGCCCGGGCGCGAGCCGGAGCGATACGCTCGACGGGTGCCACGCGATCGTCGATTCCTCGGACCGACCGATCTGCACCTGCACTCCTCGCACTCCGACGGCACGGAGCCGCCCGCCGAGGTCATGGCCGCCGCGCACCGCCACGGCCTGCGGACCGCCGCCCTCACCGATCACGACACGACCTCGGGCTGGGCCGAAGCCGCCGAGGCGGCCACCTCGCTCGGGATGACGTTCGTCCCGGGAATGGAGCTGTCGGCGCGGCACCGGTGGCGCAGCGTGCACCTGCTGGCCTACCTCGTCGACCCCGACGACGGGGCGTTGCGAGCGATGACCGATCGCATCCGTTCGTCCCGCGTGGATCGCGCGCAGATCATGGCGGAGCGCATCTCGCACGACTACGACATCGCCTGGGACGACATCGTCGCCCAGACGACCGACGGCGCGACCGTCGGGCGCCCTCACATCGCCGACGCGCTCGTCGCGCGCGGGATCGTGGCCGACCGCACGGAGGCGTTCGCCGGCATCCTGCATCCGGCCGGCGACTACTACGTCGCCCTCTACGCCCCCGACCCCGTCACGGCGGTCGAACTCGTCGTGGGTGCCGGGGGCGTGCCGATCATCGCCCACCCGGCGGGGCGGGCGTTGCTGCCCGACGGCGTGCTGCGGGCGATGCTGGACGCGGGACTCGCGGGCTTCGAACTCGCGCACCGCGAGAACCTGCCCGAGCCGACCGCCCTGTTGGCGGACCTCGCCGCCGAGCGCGACCTCATCGTGACCGGGTCGAGCGACTACCACGGACTCGGCAAACCGAACGTGCCCGGCGAGAACACGACGGCCGACGACATGGTCGCGCGCCTCTTCGCGCGCGGTCGCGGATCGGTGCCGGTCTTCCCGTAACCCGCGGCTCCGGCGGACCCAGACGACGAACGGCGCCGCCCCCGAGGGGAGCAGCGCCGTTCGGCGAGTGTGCGTCAGGCCACGGGAGCCGTCGGGGTGCCCGAGCTGCCCCCGCCGCTGCGACGGCGGCGACGGCGGCGCGGGGCCGCGTTGCCGTCGTGATGCTCCTTGCCCGCTCCGTCGTGCGTCCCGGCGCCGCCCTCGGTGCGCGGGGCACCCTCGCCGCCCGCCTCGCCGGTCGACGATCCGCCACGACGACGGCGACGGCGCGGGGCGCGGTCGCCCTCGGCATCCTGGCCCTCGGTCTTCTTCTCGACCTGCTTGGGCGCGACGGCCTTCGGCGCGGTGACGAGACGGCCCTTCGTTCCCTCGGGGATGTTCAGGTCGGTGTAGAGGTGCGGGCTCGACGAGTAGGTCTCGGTGGGCTCGGGCTGGCCGAACTCCAGGGCACGGTTGATGAGCGCCCACTTGTGCACGTCGTCCCAGTCGACGAAGGTCACGGCGATACCGGTGTTGCCGGCGCGGCCGGTGCGGCCCGCGCGGTGGAGGTAGGTCTTCTCGTCGTCGGGGATCGTGTGGTTGATCACGTGGGTGACGTCGTTGACGTCGATGCCGCGGGCGGCGACGTCGGTGGCGATCAGCACGTCCTTCTTGCCGGCCTTGAACGCGGCCATCGAGCGCTCGCGCGCCTCCTGGCTCATGTCGCCGTGGACGGCGGCGGCGTTGAAGCCGCGGTCGCCCAGCTCGTCGACGAGCTTCTGCGCGGCGCGCTTGGTGCGCGTGAAGATGACGGCCTTCTCGCGACCCTCCGACTGCAGGATGCGGGCGATGACCTCGTCTTTGTCGAGCGAGTGCGCGCGGTAGACGAGGTGCTTGATGTTCGCCTGGGTGAGTCCCTCGTCGGGGTCGTTGGCGCGCATGTGGATGGGGTTCGACATGAAGCGGCGCGCGAGGGCGACGATCGGCCCGGGCATGGTCGCCGAGAACAGCTGCGTGTGACGGACGGCGGGGACCTTGGAGAAGATCTTCTCGATGTCGGCGAGGAAGCCGAGGTCGAGCATCTTGTCGGCCTCATCGAGCACGACCTCGGTCGCGTGCGACAGGTCGAGCAGGCGCTGGTTCGCGAGGTCGATGAGGCGGCCGGGGGTTCCCACGACGATCTGCGCGCCGGCCTTGAGCTGGTCGATCTGCCCCTCGTACGCCTTGCCGCCGTAGATCGCGACGACGCTGGTCGAGCGGTTGCTCGTGAGCATGTCCATGTCTTCGTAGACCTGCACCGCGAGCTCGCGGGTGGGGACGACGATGAGCGCCTTCACGCCGGGCTCGGGGTCGAGACCGAGGCGCTGGACGACGGGGATGCCGAAGCCGAAGGTCTTGCCGGTACCGGTCTTGGCCTGGCCGATGATGTCCTGTCCGGGGAGGCCCAGGGGGATCGTCTGCTCCTGGATGGGGAAGGCATCGACGATGCCCTTCGCTGCCAGGGCATCGACGATGTCCTGATCGATGCCGAGCTCGGCGAATGTCGTCATGTGCGTGCCTGTTCCGGCGGCGAGAGACCGCCTGGGGGAGTCGTATCCACGCCTCACTCGTCCACAGGCGCGGGGTCCCGATCCATCGCCGGGACGTGTCCACTCTACCCGGCGTGTCTCGGCGGGCCCCGACGCCTAGGCTGTCGTACGTGTTCGCGTGGTTACGTCGTCGTCAGCGCCCGGTGGGTCGCACGCTGCAGTTGCGTTCGCGGGGAGACCTCGGCGAGGCGATGCGCGTCGACTTCGCGGAGCTGGCGCCCGACGTCGAGACCTTCCTCGGTCAGGCGGCCTATCTGCAGCTGGGGTTCTTCGAGACCCTGAGCGAGTTGATCGCCCTCACGCCCGAGCTGGCGGAGAAGGAGTCGCTGTCGCGCGCGGCCGGCGCGGCGCTCATCAAGCACCAGGAGCTCGTCGCGGTCATCCGTGAGCGCGGTGCCGATCCGACGCAGCTCATGCTGCCCTTCCGCGAGTCGCTCGACGCCTTCCGCCGCAACACCCACGGCGTCCGGCCGCAGGAGACGATGCTCACCGTGCACATCACCGCGGGGCTGCTCGACGACTTCTACCTCGCGCTGTCGTCGAGCTACGGCGACACGGGACGCCGCGTCGCCCGCATCCTGCAGGCCGATGACGACCGTCAGGCGATCGTCGACATCCTCGGCGCCACCATCGAGAGCGACGAGGAGTGGCGGTGGCTGCTGGCGCTGTGGGGACGACGTCTCGTGGGCGACACGCTCCTCGTCGCTCGGACGGCGCTGCGCCACGGACACCTCGACCGCGCCGAGGAGGCCAAGGTCGAACCCGTCTTCAGCGAGCTGATGGGCGCGCACGCCCGTCGGATGGATGCCATGGGATTGGCCGCCTGAGGGCACGCGGCCCAGCCGTGTGGCCTGGGCGCGCGGCACCCGCGACCCTCTGAGCGCGTGTCGCACCGGTTTCGAGCGCGTGCGCCGCGATGTCCGGCGTCTGGGGCGGGTGGGTGCGCGGCATCCGGAACGACCGATCGCTCGGCGGTGGGGGTTCCGGCGGGCGCGGTGCGGGCTTCGAAAGGGCGGGGCGCGAGCGCCTTCGCCGAGGGTTCAGACGGGCAATCGCGAACGGTCGGCGTCGTCGCGCGCGAGACGCGAACGCGTGACGAGGGTCACCAGCAGCACGGTCGTGACGACCGGCGCGATCACGGCGAGCACCCAGGTCAGCGGCGAATCGCCGAGGCCCGCCCACGTGAGGACGGTCCAGACGACGCCGGCCGACGACGCCCCGGCGAACGGTGCCAACGCCGCACCGCGCAGGTGCCGGCCGGGGAGCGCGACGTGCGCGGCCAGGCCGATCACCGCGCCGATCAGGAGACCGAGCAGGATCTGCACGGCGGGAAGGTCAGGCGACGAACCCGACGCGACGCGACTCTTCGGTGCCGAGTTCGACGAAAGCGAGGTTGGCGGTCGGGACGAGGTAGGAGTTGCCCTTCACATCGGTGAAGGTGACGTGGCTGGCAGAGCTGTCGAGGGCCGAGGCGATGGTCGACTTGACGACGTCGGAGCTCTCGTTCGTCTCGAAGTTCAGCTCACGGCCGGTGTTGATGATGCCGATGCGGATCTCCACGATGCGTCCTTTCCCCGCGGGCCGCGGTCGGCCCGGCGCGTGATTCGACTCTAGGGCAGGGTTCCGACACCACAGCCCGTCACGCGGGGCGCTTCGCGGACGGCGAACGCGGCGCCTCCCGGCACCGTCCGGGGCCGGGTGACGCGGTGGGCTCGGCTCCGAGCGGCCGGTGAGGTCCGCCCCGCTCCGGCCGCCGCGGCCCGCCCTGCTCCGGCCGCCTCGGCCCGCCCCGGGCGGTCGCCTCGGCCCGTCCCGGTCCGGCCGCGGCAGCGCGCCCGCCGGCCGCCGCGGCCCGTCCCGGCCGACGCGGGAGACCGCAGCCGCCCGTCGCGCCCGGCCGATGTCGGAGGTCGCGATTACCGTGGAGCACATGCAGATGACGGATGCCGCCGCCCTCGGCGCCGTGCGTGAGCGCGGGGGTCTCGATCGCGATCAGCGTGCCGTCGTCGCCTGGCCCGCCGACGCGAGCGGCGTGGTGGTCGGCGCGCCGGGGTCGGGCAAGACGACCACCCTGCTCTCGCGCGTGCGCGAACTCGTGGCATCCGGTGTCGACCCCGACGACCTGCTCGTGCTCACCCCCACCCGGCCGGCGGCCACGGCCCTGCGCGACCCCCTCGCCCTCGCGGTCGACCGCGCCACCTCGGGCGCGCTGGCGCGCTCGGTGGCGTCGTTCGCCTTCCAGCTGGTGCGGGGGGCCGAGGTGCGGCGGGGCGCGGAGCCGCCGCAGCTGCTCACCGGCGGCGACGAGGACCAGATCATCCGCGATCTGCTCGAGGGCGATGCTCTCGACGAGCTCGAGGGCCTGTCGCGCTGGCCCGAGTGGCTGGGGCCGACGATCCGCGCCACCCGCGGGTTCCGCGGCGATCTCCGCGCCTTCCTCGCCGAGTGCACGGAGCTCGGCGTCACCTCGAACGACCTCGCGCTGCTCGCCGAGCGCCACGACCTTCCGGTGTGGGCATCGTTGGCGTCGTTCGCCGACGAGTACCGCGCGGTGCGGTCCGCCATGCGCGGCGCTCACCGCGACGCGGCCGATCTCGCGCGCGAGGCCGTCGCCGTCCTCGACGCCGCGCGCTCCGAGCGCGAGCTGCTCGGGCGCTTCTCGACGTTGCGGTGCATCCTCGTCGACGACGCGCAGGAGCTCACCGCCGGCGGGATCGATCTGCTGCGCGCATGCCGCACCTCGGGCATCGGAGTCGTCGCCTTCGGCGATCCGGACGTCGGGTCGGGGGCGTTCCGCGGCGCGACGCCCGAGAACTTCGCGCGGCTCGCCCGTGAGCTCGGCACGACCGCCGCACTCGGCACGCCGCATCGCGGCACGCCCGAGCAGATCGACCTGGTGCGGCAGGTGGCATCCCGGATCGGGGCCGCCGGCGTCGTCGCCCATCGTCGCGCGCCCGAGGGGGCACCTGCGCAGGGATCGGTGCGCACCTACCTGCTGCGCTCGCCCGCGGAAGAGGCCGACGCGATCGCGCGTCTGCTGCGCGAGCGACACGTTATCGAGGGGATCCCGTGGAGTTCGTGCGCCGTCATCGCCCATGACTCCCGGCAGGTGGCGACGCTGGAGGCCGAGCTGGCCGCGCGCGAGGTTCCGGCCCGCGCCAGTGGACCCGGGCTGGCGCTGGGGGCGCAGCGCCCGGTGCGCGACCTCGTGCGCCTGGTCGAACTGGGCATGACGGATCCCGACGAGTGGGTGGCCGACGAGGTCGTCGATGCATTGCTGGGCACCTTCGGCGGGCTCGATGCCATCGAGCTGCGGCGTCTGCGCACGGCTCTGCGCCATGACGAGGTCACGGCCGGGGGCACGCGCCCCGCGACCGACCTGCTCGTGTCGGGGGTGCGCTTCCCCCTCGAGCTCGCCGTGATCGACTCGCGCGAGGCCCGTCGCGCGATCCGTCTCGGCGAGACGTTGAGCGCTCTGCGTGGGCAGGCCCTGCAGCAGGCGACCGCGCACGAGCTGCTGTGGACGGCGTGGGAGCGCAGCGCCCTTTCGCGCACCTGGCGCGAAGCGGCGAGAGGACACGGTGCGGTCGCCGAGCAGGCCGATCGCGATCTCGATGCGGTCGTGGCGCTGTTCCAGGCGGCGAAGCGCTACACGGAGCGTGAACCCGACGGAGAAGCGTCGGTGTTCCTGCGGTCGGTGCTCGACTCCGACGTCGCCGAAGACCGCATCGAGCAACCGGCCGTCGTCGACACCGTGCGGGTGCTCACCCCCGCAGCCGCGGCCGGAACGGCATTCGACACCGTCGTCATCGCGGGGGTGCAGGACGGCGTGTGGCCGAACACGCGGTTGCGTGGGGGACTGCTCGAGACCTGGCGTCTGGCCGACGCCGTGCAGAATCCCGACCTTCCCGCCGCGGGCATGCTCGACCGTCGCCGCGCCGCGATGCACGACGAGCTGCGATTGTTCGTGCGCGCCGTCAGCCGTGCGGACGCCCTCGTGATCGTGACGGCCGTCGACGACGACGACACCGGGCCCAGCGTGCTGTTCGAGATGCTCCCCACTCCCGAACCGGCCGCGGCCATCCCCGAGCATCCGCTGTCGCTGCGCGGGCTCGTCGCCCGGCATCGCCGTTCCCTGACGGCCCCGCGCGTTCCCGCGGGCGAGAGGGCGCACGCCGCCGGCCAGCTCGCGATCCTCGCGGGCGCCGGGGTCGCCGGTGCCGCCGTCGAGGACTGGTACGGCGTCGCGCCGCCGAGCTCCACGGCGCCGCTGCGCGACCTCGAACGCGAAGACGTCCGCGTCTCGCCGTCCCGCTTGCACGCGCTGGAGGAATGCCAGCTCGACTGGGTGATCGCCGACCTCGGCGGCGACCGCGGTGGCACGACGGCCGGCATCGGGACCATCATCCACGCGGCGCTCGAGACCGCGGCATCCTCGTCCGAAGACGACCTCTGGGCCGTGGTCGACGAGCGGTGGGGCGAGCTCGTGTTCGACGCGGCGTGGCGCGAGCGGGCGGAGCGCACCCGCGCCCGCGACCTCGTGAGACGGCTCGCCGCCTACCTGCGGCGCTTCGACGACGCCGGCGGCCGCCTTATCGGCGCGGAACGGCATTTCGAGGTCCCCATCCCCGTTCCCGATGCCGGTGAGCACGGCGCCGTTCTCAGCGGCGACATCGATCGGGTGGAGCTCACGCCGGCCGGCGAGGTCGTCATCGTCGATCTGAAGACCGGGAAGAGCGAGCCCCAGACCGACGCCAAGGTCGCCGACAACCCTCAGCTCGCGGCCTACCAGCTGGCGTTCTCGTCGGGTGCGATCCAACAGGTCGCCGGCCTGGCCTCCGGCGGCGCGAAGCTGCTCGTACTGCGTCCGACCGCCGCGACGAAGGATTACGCCGAGCCGACGCAGAAGCCGTTCGACGACGAGCAGCGGGCGGCCTTCGTCTCGCGGGTGCAGGGAGCGGTCGACATCATGCGCGGCACGTCGTTCGCCGCCCCCTACGAGGTGCACTGCCGGGACGAGTTCTCCTACGGTCTCTGTCGCATCCACACGGTCTCGGCGGTGAGCGCCTCGTGAGCGAATCGCTGTCAGCGGCGACGATCGCCGCAGCTCTCGGCCAGTTCCCGCCCACCGTCGAGCAGACCGCCGTCATCGAGGCGCCGCTCGCGCCCGCCCTCGTCGTCGCGGGGGCCGGCAGCGGCAAGACCGAGACCATGGCCGGTCGCGTCGTGTGGCTCGTCGCGAACGCCCTCGTGCGCCGTGACGAGGTGCTGGGGCTGACTTTCACGCGCAAGGCCGCGGGGGAGCTGGCCGAGCGCATCCAACGCCGACTGCAGCGCCTGTCGGAGTTCGAGGTGCGGGGGCTGCTTCCCTTCCTTCCGCGCCTGCACGCGGACGGCCGCCTCGCGGTCTTCGCCGAGCTCGCCGCCCTCGAGGGCGCGCGGGGCGACGCGGCGCGCCGGGAGGCGCTCGATGCCCTGGTGGCGGAGACCGGTGCCGAGGTACCGGATTCGCACGACGGCGATCAGCTGCTGCACCGGCCGACGGTGTCGACGTACAACAGCTTCGCGGACGCGATCGTGCGCGAGCACGGCCTGCGGATCGGTCGGGATGCCGAAGCCGCGGTGCTGTCGGAGTCGGCGGCGTGGCTGCTCATGCGACGCGTGGTGTTCGCCTCCGACGATCCACGCCTCGAGGAGCGCCAGGAGTCGCCCCGCACGCTGATCGACGCCGCGTTGCGCATCGCTCGCGACGGGGTGGACAACCTCGTCGATCTCGACGAGCTCGCCGCGTTCCCCGAGCAGTTCGGACGGATCGTGGAGCGGCCCTCGACCTCCGCGCGGGTGAGCGTCTACAAGGAGGTCGGGGATGCCGCCGCGAAGGTCTCGGCGCTGTCGCTGCTGGCGACCCTCGCGGCCGCCTACGACCGCGAGAAGGCCCGACTCGGGGTGATGGACTTCGCCGACCAGGTGGCCGGCGCCCTGCGGATCGCACGGGAGCACCCGGCCGTGGTGGCCGAGCTGCGCGCCCGCTATCGCGTCGTGCTGCTCGACGAGTACCAGGACACGTCTGTCGTGCAGACCGACCTGTTGGCGACGCTGTTCGGCGGCACGGGCGTGATGGCGGTGGGCGATCCCCACCAGGCCATCTACGCCTGGCGCGGGGCGAGCGCGGGCAACCTCGGCGGATTCCCCGACGCCTTCGCACCCGGCACCGAGTGTCAGCGCTTCGCTCTGCTCACGAGCTGGCGCAACAGCGCGCAGGTGCTCACCGCGGCCAACGCGGTACTCGCCCCCCTGGCGCCCCGCGCGGCGGTGGCGGTCGAGGAGCTGCGCTCCCGCCCCGGCGCGCCGGAGGGACTCGTCGAGACGGTCTTCGAAAACGACCTCGATGCCGAGGCCGATCGCGTCGCGGCCTGGTTCGTCGGCGTGCGCGCCGCGCGTGCCGCCCACGGGCGCTCCACGACCGGTGCGGTGCTGTTCCGCAGCAAGAAGCACATGGTGCGCTTCGGCGACGCGCTCGGCCGACGCGGCATCCCGCACCGCATCCTCGGACTCGGCGGGCTCCTCACCACGCCCGAGGTGGTCGACGTCGTGTCCGTGCTCCGGGTGATCAGCGACCCCGAGGCGGGGTCGGCGCTGATCCGACTCCTCTCCGGACCGCGGTGGGCGGTGGGTCTCGCCGACCTGCGTGCGCTGGCCCAGTTGGCACGGCGTCTCGCCACGCACGACGTGACGCTGCAGCCGCTGGCGCCCGAGGTCGTCGATCGGCTCCGATCCACCCCGGGTGCCGACCGCGCGTCGCTCGTCGACGCACTCGACTTCGTCACCCGG
Source organism: Microbacterium galbum (assembly GCF_032464915.1). Lineage (NCBI taxonomy): Bacteria > Bacillati > Actinomycetota > Actinomycetes > Micrococcales > Microbacteriaceae > Microbacterium > Microbacterium galbum. The sequence goes on from NZ_JAWDIS010000003.1 coordinate 136,902, forward strand.
CAGAGCGACACGCACGGGTGGCTGGCCGACATCACCCCCGACGGACGCGCGCGGCTCCGCGAGGCGGGGGCGGTGTTCGCGGGGCTGCGTCGCAGCGTGGGCGCTCCCGTGCCCGAGCTCATCCGCCTGATCGAGACGGAACTGCGGCTCGACATCGAGCTCGCGGCGAACGAGGCACGCGGTCCCGCACGCATCGCGTCGGCGCAGCTGCGGGCCTTCGTGGACGAGATCCGCGGCTTCCTCGCCGCCGACGAGTCCGGGTCGGTCTCGAGTCTGCTGGCCTGGCTCGACCACGCCGAGCAGGCCGATGAGTTCGCTCCGCGGACCGAGCCGCCCGAGGACGACGTCGTGCAGTTGTTGACGATCCACGGGTCGAAGGGGCTCGAGTGGGATGCCGTGGCCGTGGTGCGTCTGGTGACCGACGAGCTGCCCTCTCTCGCCCGCGATACCAAGGGGTGGCTCGGCTTCGGCATCCTTCCCTCGGAGTTCCGCGGCGACGCGGCGTGGCTGCCGGTGTTCGCGTGGCGCGGCGCCGAGACGCAGCAGGACCTGAAAGCGGCGATCGACGCCTTCGTCGCCGACAATCGGGCGCGTCAGCTCGACGAGGACCGCCGCCTCGCCTACGTCGCGTTCACCCGCGCCCGCGACCATCTGCTGCTGTCGGGGTCGAGCTGGTCCGGGACGAAGCGCCCCCGTCGTCCGAGCGTCTTCCTCGACGAGGCCGTCGAAGCGCTCGGTCTCGATCCGGTGATCGACGAGCCGGGCGACGACCCCTACGACGGCGAGCGGCGGCTCCTGCACTGGCCGCTCGATCCGCTGGGCTCCCGCCGCACCGCGGTCGCCGCCGCGGCGACGCAGGCGCAGGCCGCGAGGGCGCAGCCGGCGGCTGACGCCGATCCCGACCTCGAGCTGCTCCTGGCCGAGCGGGCCGCTCGGCTACGCCCTGCCCACGCGCCCGCCCCGACGCGCATCCCGGCATCCAAGTTCAAGGACTTCGTCGCCGACTACGGGGGCGCCGTCGACGACCTGCGCCGCCCCATGCCGGAGCGTCCGTACCGGCAGACACGCCTCGGCACCCTGTTCCACGCGTGGGTCGAGCAGCGCTCGGGACTCGTCGGATCGAGCATCGGCCTCGACGACGACGCGCTCTGGGATGACGACGAGGGAGGCGCATCGACCGCCGACGCCGCCGAGCTGCAGCGCTTGCGCGAATGTTTCGAGCGATCGGAGTGGGCGCCGCTGCGCCCCCTCGAGGTCGAGACCGAGATCGACTTCGTCACGCGGCGACTCGACGGGCGCGATCACGTCGTCATCTGCAAGCTGGATGCCGTGTACCGACGCGGCGACCGATACGAGATCGTCGACTGGAAGACGGGCCGCCCGCCCGCGAGCGAGGCCGAACGCCGTGCGCGCATGGTGCAGTTGGAGCTGTACCGGGAGGCGTACCACGCCAAGCACCGCATCGATCTCGACCGCATCGACGTCGCCCTGTTCTACGTCGGTGACGAGTTGGTGCTGCGCGGCTGACGGGGCCTCTGCCGGGCCGAGCTGCACGCCCTGCGCGGGTGAAGTGGGGCGAGGCGTCCTGCCCGCGTGGCTGTCGGCCACGGGCGACGTGGGATCGCGAAGAGGCCGGGGCGGGAACGCAGCCGAGCCAGCCGGCCCCGAGCCGTTCGGGTCGGGCGCGCGAGACGCCGGCTCGGGCGGTGTCACCCGATGCGCCCGCAGGATCTCTGGTCGGGTGCGCGCGAGGCGGACTCAGACGGTGTCGTCCGACACGCCCCAGCGGCGGAGCGCCGCGCGACTCGCACGCGCAGCGTCCTCCTCATCGTCGACCGCAGTGACGGCCGGGTCGTCGGAGGGGCGGGGCTGGCGGAGGGGGGTCTCTTCGTCGGTGACGGGGGTCTCCGAGGCACCGGGGAGGTCCGACATCGCCGACGGCGCGCTGGACTCTGCGCGCGGGATCGGCGTGGATTCGCGCGCGGCATCGTCCCACCCGTCGAGGTCGATCGGTGCAGTGGCCTCGGGGTCGATATCGTCGCGCGCCGGCAGTTGGTCGATGTGGATCGCGCCGGTGTCGGCATCCGGTCCGGGGGTGTCGAGGGCCTCGGCGAGCGCTTCGGCTGCTGCCACCCGATCGCGCTCGGCGGAGAGGTACAGCGAGAGAGCCTCGGGATCGTAGGCGTCGGTCTGCATCGACGTGTCGACGACGGCGGGCGCGACGACGGGCGGAACGGCCTCGACGAGGGCCAGGGCGTCGTCGATGTCGCTGCGCGAGTCCGGGACGATGTGGTCGCCGCGCACGCCGTCCGCCAGAGCGTCGAGAAGGGCGACCGCGTCGGCGACGACTTCGCTCTCACCGGCGTCGTGACCGTGCACGAGCCATCGGGCGAACTCGAGCTCCGCGTACAGGCGAGCACGCTCGCGCAGCAGCGGATCGGGCGAGCGTTCGCCGGCGGCGGCGTACCCCGCGTGCACGTCGTCGGCTGCCAGCGGCGAGGAGGCCAGCCAGCGCAGGTCGACGGCGGGATCGCCGACGCTGAGTCCCGCCCAATCCAGGATGCCCACCACGTGCGGCACATCGTGCTCATCGTCCGCGAGCACGATGGAGGAGCTCGTCGCTCCGCCGAGGATCACGGCGGACTCGAAACGCCAGAGGTCGTCGACCTCGAGAGCGCGCCGCCAGCGCATCATGAGATCGTCGCCGACCCGGCCCGTCGCATCGGCACGGTCGAGGAGGCGTCGGACATCGTCGCGCACCTGCTCGGGGGAGCGCACGGGCAGTCCGTCGGTGCGCACGATCGACACGGGGAGGGCGTGCACCGCGGCCAGCGCTCCACCGATCGCGGGGGCGTAGCCCGGGCCCTTCGGCAGGTGCGCGGGGTCGATGCGGTATCCGTCGATGTGATCGACGACGAGGACGCGCTGGACGCCGGAGCCGGCCTCGCCGAGCACCTCGGGCACCGCGAAAGGAAGTAGTGCCCGCACGCCCGCGGTGAGCGCGTGCAGCGCCCGGGTCTCCGCGGCGAGGTCGGCCGAGGCCTCCTCGGTCGCGGGCATGCGCACCACGACCTCGCGCCCGTCATCGGTTCGAGCGAGGGCGGAATCGAAGCGTCCGCCGCTGTTCTCGGTCAGCGCGCTGACGTTGGTGATGGCGGTGCGCGGGAGGGCCGCCGTCGCCGACGCGGCTAAAATGAGGGGCGAGCGTGCCATGCCCCCAGGGTAGGTCGGGCTTTCTCCCGTCTGCCTGCGCCACGCCCTTCTGCGGTGAGGTCGGGCCGTTGATCCGCCCGTCCGCGTCCGCCCGTCAGAGAGGTGTCCGATGCCGCATCCCGCGTCCGCCCCGGCCGAGTCCCCGCTTCCGCTGCACGTCGACCGCTCTGGAGCGGAGCGCGACGACGAGGGCCTTCTCGAGCGCGCTCGAGCCGACGCGGCGACCCGGATCCTGGCGGTGCGGCGAGACGCGGCACCGGTGCGTTCCGGTCGCCTCGCGCTCCTGGAGCGCGGGCACCTGGCATCCGCCGGCGTCGAGGTGCGCGAATGGGCGTTCCTGGGGCGCGCCGTCGACGGCGTCGCGCTCCTGCTCGCGGTGCTGCCCGACGACGCCCCCGACGATCTCGTCCGGGATGCCGAATGGGCCGCGCTGCGTACCGCCGGAGGCGATCTGCCCGAGTCGGAGGCGGAGGTCCTCACCACCGCCGTCGCTCTGGCGGGCTGGCTGCGCGACGCGCCCTTCTGCCCCGCGTGCGGGGCGCGTACCGACCTCCGGCACGCCGGATGGTCACGGCACTGCCCCTCGTGCGGACGCGAGCACTTCCCCCGCACCGACCCCGCGGTGATCGTGCTGGTGCAGTCGGCCGAGTCGGATGACCGCATCCTGCTCGGCGCGAACGCCGCCTGGGGTGGAGACCGGTACTCCTGCTTCGCCGGGTTCGCCGAAGCGGGGGAGTCGCTCGAAGACGCGGTGCGCCGCGAGGTCGGCGAGGAGTCGGGCGTGCGGCTCGACGACATCTCGTACCGCGGCTCGCAGGCGTGGCCGTACCCGCGTTCGCTGATGCTGGGCTTCCGTGCGCGCGTGGTGGCTGATGACGAAGCACGTGCCGATGGCGAGGAGATCGTCGAGGTGCGCTGGTTCGACCGTGAGGAGATCGGCGCCGCCCTGAGGGGCGAGGGATCGGTGCAGCTGCCGGGGCCGGCATCTATCGCCCGAAAGCTGATCGACGACTGGTTCCGGGGCGTCGCGTGACGGGGCCTCTCGACGGCCTCGACGAGCACCAGCTCGAGGCGGCGCGCGCCCTGCGGGGTCCGGTCTGCGTGCTCGCCGGTGCCGGAACGGGCAAGACCCGCGTCATCACGCGGCGCATCGCGCACGGGGTCGACACGGGGGCGTATTCGCCGCAGCGGGTGATGGCGGTGACCTTCACCGCGAAGGCGGCGGGGGAGATGCGGGGCCGACTCCGTGCACTCGGGGTGTCGGGGGTGTCGGCGCGCACGTTCCACGCCGCGGCCCTGGCCCAGGTCAACTTCTTCTGGCCCACGCTCGCGGGCGACCAGGCCCCGTCGATCATCGACAACAAGGTGCGGATGCTCGCGCATGCCGCCGACGGGGTGGGGCTGGCCCCCGATACCGCGACGTTGCGCGACGTGGCGGCGGCGATCGAGTGGCGGAAGGTCACCCTGCGCTCGATCGAGCAGTATGCGACGGATCGACCTGAGGGTGTCGGTCGTCTCGGCGTCGACCAGGTGGTCGCGCTGCAGCGTGCGTACGAGAAACTCAAGGACGAGCGTCGACAGATGGACTTCGAAGACGTCCTGCTGACCTGCGCGGGCATGATCGAGGCGGAGCCGAGGGTCGCGGCGGCGGTGCGCGAGCAGTACCGTCACTTCACCGTCGACGAGTACCAGGACGTCTCGCCCCTGCAGAACCGCCTCCTGGAACTGTGGCTCGGCGACCGGCGCGACCTCTGCGTCGTCGGCGACGCGAGCCAGACGGTGTATTCCTTCACCGGAGCCGACGCGCGATACCTGCTGGAGTTCGAACGCACGCACGACGACGCACGGGTGGTGCGCCTCGAGCGCAACTACCGTTCCGCCGCGCCCGTGCTCGCCGTCGCCAACGACCTCATGCGCGGCCGGGCGGGCGCCCTCGAGCTGGTCGCGGCCCGCGCCGACGAGGCTCCGGTGCCGACCGTGCGCGCCTACGACGACGACGAGGCCGAGGCCGCTGCCGTCGCGCGCTCGATCGCCGAGGCTCTGGCCCGCGGCGTCGATCCGCACGACATCGCCGTGCTGTATCGATCGCACGCGCAGTCCGCCGCGGTGATCTCGGCTCTCGCCGCGGTGGGGATCGCGGCATCCGTGCTCGGAGGACGCAAGTTCTTCGACCTGCCCGAGGTGCGCCAGGCGCTCATGGCGTTGCGGGCCGCCTCGGTCGCTCCGATGCAGACGGGATTCCTCCCGACGGTGCGCGACGTGCTGCGCAGCATCGGCCTCACCGACGACCCGCCGGAGGCGGGCGGCGCCCTGCGCGAGGCGTGGGAGGCGCGCGCGGCGCTGCTGCGCCTGGCCGAGGAGGCACCGGAGGGCACCGACCTGCGCGGCTTCACCGATGATCTGCAGGCACGCGCGCGCGACCAGCACGAGCCGACGACCCGCACGGTGACGCTGGCCACCCTGCACGCCGCGAAGGGTCTCGAATGGAGCCACGTCTACCTCATCGGTGTCAGTGAGGGGCTGCTGCCCATCTCATATGCGAAGACGTTCGAGGCGGTCGACGAGGAACGTCGTCTCGCCTACGTCGGGGTCACGCGCGCCGCGCGGACGTTGTCGGTGAGCTGGGCTCGCGGCTACGGGCGGATGGAGCGGTCGCCGTCGCGCTTCCTGCGGGAGATCGGCAGTGGCAGTCTGCGCTCGGCCGATGAAGCTCCCAGACCCGCGGGAACGAATCGACGTCGAGGCGCAGCGACCTCGTCGTCACCCCGATCGGGGCGCTGAGCAGAAACCGCGCGGCGCGCCCGGCCTCGGCGGCGAGGGCGACGTCGACGTCGGGTCGGGGGCGTCCGATCAACTGCGGGGCCACGACGGGCCACTGCGGATCGTCGCGACGTCGATCGGCGTCGAGGCAGGCCAGGCAGGCCGTGCGGCCCGGCCGTACGACCGGGCCGATCCGCGCCCGCCCTCCGTCGAGCGTGAGCGGAAGATGCGTGACGTCGTCGCGCATGTACGTCGCGGCCCGACGCGGGTCGACGCGGTAGGCGCCGAGCATCACGACCACGGTGCCCGGTGGGGCCGTTTCCGCCAGCGGCCCGGCCCACGGGAGCACCCGACTGCGCGCGGGGAGGGCGGCCAGGACCGCGCGGACAGCGCGTGGTGGCAGGTCGTCGGCGGTCTGGAGCGCGATCGGGGGATGCCGTCGGCGCGTGCGCAGCGCGGGGCCGACGGCCGCGAGCAGCTCATCGGCCTCGTTCTCTGGCGCGCCGTGCAGGCGCGCCAGGCTGCGGACGGCCGCGTGCGTCGTGCCCTCGACCAGCGCGCTCACGACGACGTCGACCCACTCTGCGGCGGAGGGGGTGACGGCAAGAGCCTGAGCGCCGAACTGCACGCGGCCGTCATCGCGCCAGAGGGGGACGGCGGAGGGGGAGAGGCGGATCATGGCCCGATCATCGCGCGACCCTCGCCCCGGGATGCCGTTGTCCACACGTACCCGTCGGTGAGGACGGGGTGGGGAGGAGGCGTCACCGCGCAGGCCGACCCGCGTACGCCGCGACGAACCCGCCCCGCGCCGAAGAACCCGCCCCCGCGCCGACCCAGCCCGCGCCGATCCAGCCCGCGCCGCGCCCACCGCCACGTGCTCGCGTGCACCGCGCGACCGCACCCGTCCGTACGCGCACGAACGACCGTGGCGAGGAGCCTCAGCCCCTCGCCACGATCATCGCCGTCACACCGGTCGTTGATCTCCCGGTGCGGCGTCGTCGTCGTCGGGGTTGCCGTCAGGAGTCGGGCCGTCCGCATCGGCCGAGGTCGTCGTGGAGTCGGCATCCGATCGGCCGCCGCCGGCCTCCTCGGCCAGCAGCTGGGCGAGCGCGTCGTCCATCGCGTCGGCGGGGGCGGCCTCGCCGCGGGAGGCGGCGGTGACACGGGCGATGAGGGCGGCCGGGTCGTCGATGTCGTCGGACGAGGGCATGAGGTCGGGGTAGTCCCACAGCGCGTCACGGCCCTCGACGCCGACGGCCGCGGTCACGGCGCGCCACATCGCGGCGGCTTCGCGCATGCGCCGGGGGCGCAGCTCCAGGCCCACGAGCGAGCCGAGGGCCTGCTCGGCGGGACCGCCCACCGCGCGGCGGCGCCGCACGGCCTCGGCGATGCGGGCGGCCGAGGGAAGGCGCGAGGTGGCGTCCTCGGTCACGACGTCGACCCATCCCTCGATGGTCGCGAGCAGATTCTCGAGCCGCGTGAGCGCCGCCGTCTGCTCCTCGGAGCGTTCGGGCAGCAGCGCTCCGCTCTCGAGCGCGCCGCGGAGCTCGTCGGGCTGCGACGGGTCGAAGCGCGTGGCGAGCTCCTCGAGCGCGTCGGTGTCGACGCGGATGCCGTGCGCGAAGTCGCGCACCTGCGAGATAACGTGCAGCCGCAGCCACCGCGCGTGCCGGAAAAGGCGTGCATGGGCGAGTTCGCGCGTGGCGAGGTAGAGGGCGAGCTGATCGTCGGGGATCTCGAGGTCGCGGCCGAAGTCCGCGAAGTTCTGCGGCAGGATCGCCGCGTCTCCGTCGGGCATGAGCGGGATGCCGACGTCTCCGCCGCCCACGACCTCGGTCGACAGGCGTCCGACGACGTGACCCAGCTGCGTGGCGAACAGCGATCCGCCGACGGTGCGCATCAGTCGTCCTGCGCCCGCGATCATGTCCTGCATGTCGTCGGGAGCCTGCTGTCCGAGGGCGGCGGTGAGCGCGTCGGCGATGCTCGTGGCCACGGGCTCCGCGAGCTCCTGCCACACCGGCAGGGTGGCGCTCACCCAGGCGCCGCGCGTGACGGCGCGCGGGGGGCGCGGGAGGTCGCTGATCGCCGTCGCCTCGCCCAGCCAGAGACCCGCGAGGGTGAAGGCCTGATCCAGGTCGGTGCGCTGGCCGGTGGTCACCCCGAGACCGTCCTGGTTCGCGATGTGCAGGGCCTGGCGCTCCGCGAGGCTCCAGTCGACGCCCTCCTGCGTGCCGTTGAACGCGCCCTGGAGCTGATTCATCACCTGCTGCAGCATCGCGGGGTCGATCTGCATGCCCGACAGGCGCGAGAGCTGTTCGGGATCGATGCCACTGGTGTCGCCCGACATGAGGCGACGCATGAGCTCCTGGAACTCTTCTTCGGGGCTCTTGTCGTCGTCTGCCACTTCAGCCGCCTTTCAGCCAGGTCTGGGGGAACGAGATCTACGCTAGTCGCACGTTTCCCCGCAACAGTCGGCCCGGCCCCTCGCCGCTTACGCCGCGCGCGAACGACCCCGACGAAGGACTCCCCACTGTGACGCTGTTCGACGAAAACGCCTCTCCCGCGCCCGCGCCCCGACAGCGCTGGCGACGCGGCTCCGTCGTCGGCGTGTGGTCGCTCGCGGTGGCGTTCGTCATCCTGCTGGTGATGTCGTTGCTGCCCTCGGCCTACGTCATCCAGCAGCCCGGCCCCGTCTTCAACACCCTCGGCACCACGACCACCGCCGACGGCCAGGAGGTCCCGCTCATCTCGGTACCGGAGGAGAAGGACAGCACGACCACCGGCCAGCTCGACCTGCTCACGGTCCAGGTCAGCGGCAACCGCGAGCGCACGCCCTCGTGGCTCGAGCTCGCCCAGGCGTGGTTCGACCGCTCGCGCGCCGTCGTGCCGATCGACCGCATCTTCCCCGCCGGGCAGACCACCGAGCAGCGCAACACCGAGAACGCCGCCCTGATGAGCGATTCGCAGCTGGAGGCCAGCGCCGCGGCGCTCCGCGAGCTCGGGTACGACGTGCCCGGCGAGATCGCCGTCGGAACGGTCGACGACGCCGGAGCCGCCGCGGGAGCGCTGCAGGTGGGCGATGTCGTCACCTCGGTGGATGCGGTGGCCGCGGCCAACGTCGACGCGGTCCGCGCCGCGGTGCAGGCCGCGGCCGGAGCGCCGGTCACGGTGGCGTACACCCGCGACGACACCCCGGGCACGGTCACCGTGACGCCGAAGCAGACGGAGGTGGACGGTCAGCCGCAGTGGCTGCTCGGCATCGGCCTGCAGGAGTCCTTCGACCTGCCCGTCGACGTGAAGATCCAGCTCAATGACGTCGGCGGACCGAGCGCCGGCATGATGTTCGCCCTCGGCATCATCGACAAGATGAGCGACGGAGACCTCACCGGCGGCCAGCACATCGCCGGCACCGGCACGATCGACGCCGACGGCAACGTGGGCCCGATCGGCGGCATCCGCCAGAAGCTGTACGGAGCGCGGGATGCCGGAGCGACGGTGTTCCTCGCCCCGGAATCGAACTGCAACGAGGTCGTCGGCCACGTGCCCGACGGCATCCGGGTGTTCTCGACCTCGACCCTGGAACAGTCGATGACGGTGCTGCGGACGATCCGCGAGGGCGGCGATCTCGACGCGCTGCCCACGTGTGCTTCGGGAACGTAGCATTCACGGCGAACCCCCGGAACGCCGCGCCTAGGATGAAGGGGTGACCACGACCTCAGCGCCGAACCAGGCCACGCCCCCGAATCGCTCTCGACGGATCATCTCGATCACCCTGGCGGTGATCGCCGCGCTGGTCGTGGCGTTCTTCGTCTTCGCGAACCTCTACTCGGACTGGCTGTGGTTCTCGCAGCTCGGGTTCACGGGCGTGCTGACCACCCAATGGATCGCGCGGACGGTGATGTTCGTCGTCGGCTTCCTCGCCATGGCGATCCCGGTCTGGGGCGTCATCCAGCTGGCGTACCGCCTTCGTCCCGTCTACGCGCGGCTGAGCTCGCAGCTCGACCGCTACCAGGAGGTCGTCGAGCCGCTGCGTCGCCTGGCGATGTGGGGCATCCCGATCTTCTTCGGCTTCTTCGCCGGCTTCGCCGCCTCGGCGCAGTGGGAGACCACGTGGCTCTGGGCCAACGGCGTCGCCACCTCGACCACCGACCCCCAGTTCGGCCTCGACACCGGCTTCTACCTGTTTGGGATGCCGTTCTACGCCGCCGCCCTCGGATTCGCGTCGGCGGTCGTGCTGGTGTGCCTGCTGCTGACCGGCGTCGTGTCCTACCTCTATGGTTCGGTCCGCATCGGCCAGCGCGAGCTGCGCATCTCCAAGGCGGCACGCATCCAGCTCGCCCTGCTCGCGGGCCTCTACCTGCTCCTGCAGGGCGCGAGCCTGTGGCTCGACCGGTTCCGCCAGCTCGTGGAGCCGTCGGAGCGCATCACCGGTCCGGGATACGTGGGTGCCAACGCCGTCATCCCCGGTCAGACGATCCTCGCGATCGCGGCGGTCATCGTCGCCCTGGCGTTCTTCGTGACGGCGTTCATCGGACGCTGGCGCTACCCGCTCATCGGAACCGCCCTCCTGGTCGTCTCGGCGATCGTGGTGGGGGCGGCGATCCCGTGGGCCGTGACCACGTTCCAGGTGCGTCCCAACGAGCTCACGCTCGAGAGCCAGTACTACCAGCGCAACCTCGACGGGACGAAGGCCGCCTACGGCATCGACAACGTCGAGAAGGAGAACTTCCAGGCCACCACCGAGGCCGAGGCCGGTCAGCTGCGCAACGACGCCGAGTCCACGGCGCAGCTGCGCATCATGGACCCGGCGATCATCGGCCCCACCGTCCGCCAGCTCGAGCAGTACCGGGCCTACTACCAGTTCACGAACCCCCTCGACGTCGACCGCTACACGATCGACGGCAAGACGCAGGACACCGTGGTGTCGCTGCGCGAGCTGAACATCGGGCAGCTGGGCGACGCTGCGTCGTGGCAGAACACCACCCTCGTCTACACGCACGGCTACGGCATGGTCGCGGCCGCCGGTAACGAGCGCACCGCCGACGGCGACCCGGTGTTCTTGGAGCAGGCGATCCCGGGGACGGGCTTCCTGACCGACCTGAACTACGAGCCGCGCGTGTACTTCGGCGAGAGCTCGCCGCAGTACTCGATCGTCGGGGCGCCCGAGGGCACCGACCCGATCGAGCTCGACTACCCCCTGGGCGCCGATGGCGGCACCGAGACCCGCACGACGTTCACCGGCAACGGCGGGCCGAGCGTGGGCAACGTCTTCAACCGCCTCATCTACGCGCTGAAGTTCCAGTCGGAGCAGATCCTCTTCTCCGACAGCGTCAACGCCGACTCGCAGATCCTCTACGACCGCGACCCCAAGGAGCGCGTGCAGAAGGTCGCGCCGTACCTGACGCTCGACAGCGACCCGTACCCCACGGTCGTCGACGGTCGCATCAAGTGGGTCATCGACGGCTACACCACGAGCTCGAACTACCCGTACTCCACGGGTGTCTCGCTCTCGCGCGCCATCGCGGACTCGAACAACCCGGCTCCCACCTACGCGCTGGATGACATCAACTACATCCGCAACTCGGTGAAGGCCACGGTGGACGCCTACGACGGTTCGGTGCAGCTCTACGCGTGGGACGACCAGGACCCGCTGCTGCAGGCATGGCAGAACATCTACCCCTCGTCGCTCAAGCCCTGGAGCGACATGTCGGCCGACCTCATGAGCCACGTGCGCTACCCGACCGACCTCATGAAGGTGCAGCGCTCGATGCTCGGCGTGTACCACGTCGACGATGCGACCTCGTTCTACCGCCAGGACAACCGGTGGACCACGCCGAACGACCCGCAGGACCCGGCGACGTTCCAGCCGCCGTACTACCTGACGATGAAGATGCCGAGCCAGGACGAGCCGACGTTCTCGATGTTCACGAGCTTCATCCCGGCATCCCAGGGTGGTCAGGCGAGAAACGTGCTGACCGGCTATCTCGCCGTCGACGCCAACGCCGGTGACGTCAAGGGGACCAAGCGCGAGGACTACGGACGATTGCGCATGCTCGTGATCGACTCGACGACGACGGTGCCCGGTCCGGGTCAGGTGCAGAACACCTTCGACTCCGACACGAACGTGTCGTCGCAGATCAACATCCTGCAGCAGGGCCAGTCGCAGGTGCTCCCGGGCAACCTGCTCACCCTCCCCGTCGGCGGCGGTCTGCTGTACGTGCAGCCGGTGTTCGTGCAGTCGTCGGGTGACACCAAGCTCCCGCAGCTGCGGCGCGTGCTGGTCGCCTTCGGCAACAAGATCGCGTTCGAGAACACGCTGAGCGAAGCCCTCGACACGCTGTTCGGCGGCGACTCCGGTGCCAGCACCGGTGACTCGACGGTCACACCGACGGATCAGAACGCGGGCGACGGGACGACCACGAATCCCACGGTTCCGGCCGGCGACTATGCGGCGGCGCTGCAGGAGGCGCGCGACGCGCTGAGCGCGCGCCAGGCGGCGCTGACCAGCGGCGACCTCGCCGAGTTCGCCACGCAGGACGCCCGCCTGACCGCGGCCGTGCAGCGCTTGCTCGACCTCGAGAGCCAGGGTCAGGGCGGCACGGCGACGCTGTCGCCGACCGCGACGCCGACCCCCGAGGCCACGCCCGCGGGCTGACCTCGCTCCTCACGACGACGCCGGCGTCCCGCTTCGCGCGGGGCGCCGGCGTCGTCGTTGCCGGTGTCTCCGGTCGCTCGCACACGCTCCCGGGCGCTGCCCAACCCGTCGAGTGTCCAGGACACGCCGCATCCTCGCGCGCCGAGCGGCGTGTCCTGGACACTCGACGTTTCCGCGGGGGCGCGGGGGTGCCGCGGCCTCAACACGCTGGCGCGGGAGAGCGCCGGCGCGCGGGCGCGGGGCGGCTCGCGCCTCGTCTCGTCAGCGCGGGAGCAGCGTCGGCGTGGCGCTCGGAGGGCACGCGAGTGTCCGAAACACGCCGCATCCACCGGCGGACAGCGGCGTGTCCCGGACACTCGACGGGGTGCCGGGCGCCCCGCCCGCGGAGCGCGTCAGGCGCTCAGGAACCACCACCAGATGAGCAGCATCGTCGTACCGAAGCCGGCGAACTGGTTGAGCCACAGGAAGCGGTTCCACCCGGCAGTGGCGCGGTCGCTCTCGGCATCCGTCACGTTCCGGTACGGCCAGCACACCACCAGGTACGGGATGACCAGGACGGCGGCCAGCGGCCCCGGCCATGCCGTGAAGAGCATCGCCACCCCCGCCAGCGCGTAGGCCGTCAGGGCGAAGCGCACGGTCCAGCGCGCTCCGCGGGCGGTGGCGATCGACGAGATGTCGGCCGCGCGGTCGGCCTCGACGTCCTGCACCGCGCCGAAAGCGTGCGACGCGATGCCCCACAGGGCGAAGGCGATGAAGACGAACACGAGCTGCCACGTCCAGACCGCACCGGCGAGCACGAGCCCGTAGACGGCGGGGGAGAAGAAGTGGATGCTGCTGGTCATCGAGTCCAGGAACGGGCGTTCCTTGAGCCGCAGCGGGGGCGCCGAATAGAACACGACGAAGAAGAGGCTCAGCGCGAGCACGAGCCACGACAGCGGCGACCCGATGATCACGAGGTACACCACGAACGGCAGGCACGACAGGGCCGAGGCCCACAGGGTGATGGGGTGCATGCGCTTGGCCAGCACGGCACCGTGCGTGCCGCCCTTGCGGGGATTGCGCAGGTCGGATTCGTAGTCGAACACGTCGTTGACCCCGTACATCGCGAGGTTGTACGGCACGAGGAAGAACAGGATGCCGACGACCAGCGGTGCATCGATCTGCCGCGTGGTCAGCAGGTAGGCGGCGGCGAAGGGGAAGGCCGTGTTGATCCAGCTGACCGGCCGCGACGACACGAAGAGCTCGCGCGCCACGCGACCGGGGGTGAGGGCGGGCGTGGTCATGCGGAGTCCTTCTGCAGAGGGCGGGGCGTGAGCAGGGTGTACAGCGCCGGGAGCAGGAACGCCGCGCACAGGGGGTACGCGAAGTCCTCGATCGGCGCGAGGCCGAGCCGCAGCCCGCTCAGGTGCTCCTGAGGATACGAGAACAGGTCGACGGCGATCATGAGGTTGTCGAAGACGAGGGTGAGGCCGATCAGCACGAGGGCGGTGACGGCGGAGGATGCCATGCGGCGGCGGAATCCCGGCATCCGCACCGTCGAGACGGTCACGATGGCCGTGAGCACCACGAACGGCACGACGATGAGCGGGTAGGTCACGACGACTCCCGCACGCGGGCTCGCGCCCGCGCGCGTCGATCGAAGACGGCGAACAGGACGACGGTGAGGTAGCTGAGGAAGACGAGGAAGAACAGCTCCTCCAGGGGGAGGTGCGGAGCGAGCATCACGCCGGCGAAGAGCGGACTCTCGCCCTTCACGAAGACGCCCGTGACGATCCCGACCAGATCCCACGCGAGGAAGAACGCCGTCCCGATCAGCACCGCAGCGACCGTGCGCACGGGCGCGACCCGGAGGGCGAGCGAGTACTTCCCGTCGATGAGCATCATGCCGACCAGTGAGAAGAGGATCGCACCCAGGTAGATCCCCGGCACCTCAGACCACCGCGCGCGCGGGTTCCGCCAGGGGGCCGGGGGTCTTGTCGCCCGTCATGCGCTTGACCACCAGCTCGGCCGAGATCAGGCACATGGGCAGACCGATGCCGGGCAGCACCGAGGTCCCCGCGTAATAGAGGTTCGAGACCTTGCGTGAGCGGTTCTTCGGGCGGAAGATCGCGCTCTGGTTCAGCGTGTGCGCGAGCCCGAGCGAGTTGCCGTGCCACGCCTTGAGATCGTGCGCGAAGTCCTCGGGGGCGATGGTCTTGCGCACCACGATCCGCTCGGCGAGGTCGGGGACGCCGGTCCACTCGGCGATCTGGGCGATCACGCGGTCGGCGGCCTGCTCGATCCGCTCGTCTCCGGCCCGGTCGACGCCGCCGCGTCCGCTGACGGGGTCGGCGGGCACGGGCACGAGGACGAACAGGTTCTCGTGACCCTCGGGTGCGACCGAGTCGTCCGATGCGCTGGGGCGGCAGATGTAGATCGACGCCGGGTCGGGGATCTTCTTGTCCGCGCCGAAGATGGCGTCGAAGTTCGTGTGCCAGTCGTCGGTGAAGAGCAGGGTGTGGTGCGTGAGCTGCGGCAGCTCGCCCTTCACCCCGAGCAGCAGCAGGAGCGCGCCGGGGCTGGGCACCTTGTCCTTCCACCACTTCTCGGGGTACTGGCGGTCCTTCTCCTCGAGGAGGTCGTTCTCGGTGTGATGCAGGTCGGCGCCCGAGACCACGGCATCCGCCGAGATGACCCGCCCGTCGGCCAGGCGCACGCCGCGAGCGATCCCCGACTCGGTGATGATGGCATCCACTGGGGAGGATGTCTCGATGCGCACGCCGCGCTCGCGGGCGAGCTTCTCGATCGCCCGGATGATCTCGGTCATGCCGCCCTTGGGGTACAGCACGCCGTCGCCCAGGTCGAGGTGGCTCATCAGGTGGTACAGGCTCGGCACCTCGAACGGCGATCCGCCGAGGAACACCGCGGGGTACGCGAGGATCTGCTGCAGGCGCGTGTTCGTGAACGAGTCGGTGATGCGCTTCCACAACGTGCGGGTGAGCAGCGGGATGAGGGTGGGCAGCCGCTTCACGAGCGCCGGGTCGCGCAGCCCCTTGGTCGACGAGTACGGGTCGTAGAGGAACTTCGACGTCGACAGCTCGTAGGCGTCCTTCGCGGAGTCGAGGTACGCCTCGAGGTTGTCGCCCGAGCCGGGCTCGTGCTCCTCGAACAGCGCGCGCACGGCCTCGCGGCCCGAGACGATGTCGATCGGCTCGCCCTTTCCGGGAGGGCCGTAGACGCGGTAGGCGGGGTCGAGGCGCACGAGATCGAGCTGCTCGTCGGCGCTCGTTCCGAGAAGCCGGAAGAAGTGGTCGAACACCTCGGGCATGAGGTACCAGCTCGGACCGGTGTCGAAGCGGAAGCCGTCGCTCTCCCACGACCCGGCGCGGCCGCCGAGCGCATCGCGCGCCTCGAACAACTGGACGTCGTGGCCGCGGTCGGCCAGGAGGGCTGCGGTGCCGAGTCCGGCGATGCCCCCACCGACGACGACGATGCGCTGGGCGCTCATGAGCGTGAACCTTTCGGAGGACGCCCGAAGAGGGCGCGGGCGGCGAGGGTGGCTTTGACACCGTCGGGGACGCGGACGCGGGGTGCGCCGGCGGGGGAGAGGCGGAGGCGGCGCGACAACTCCGCGAAGAGGTCGTGCGCGCAGGTCACGGCCGCGCGGCAGTCCGGCGGAAGGTGCGGGATGACGGATGCCGCGGCGGCGAGGTCGGCGTCGATGCGGTCGAGCACGGCGACCCGGCGCTCGTCGTCGGCCGCGCCGTCGAGGTAGTCGCGGCCGAGACGGTCGGCGTCGTCGGCGAGGTCGCGGAGGAAGTTGACGTCCTGGAACGCCGCCCCGAGTCGCCGGGCTCCATCGACGAGGTCGGCGGCGGGGCGCGCGGGCGCCGACATCCCGGCGTTCAGGAACACCTGCAGGCACATGAGCCCGACGACCTCCGCCGAGCCGTAGACGTAGGCGTCGTGCGAGAGGTCGTCGTGGGCGGCGGTGTCGAGATCGGTGCGCATCGACGCGAAGAACGGGGCGATGAGGTCGTCGCCGATCCCGCACTCGCGGGCCGTGCGGGCGAAGGCGTGCACGACGAGATTGGCGCTGAAGCCGGTGACGATGGCCTCCGCCACCTCGGCTTCGAGCCCGTCGAGGACCGCGCGCTCGCGGTCGGGTGAGAGCCCGGCATCGTGCGCGGGTCCGTCGACGATCTCGTCGGCGACGCGAACGAGGGCGTAGATGTTGCGCACGTGCGGTCGCGGGCGGGGGCCGAGCAGCCGCGCGGCGATGCCGAACGAGGTGGAGTAGCGGGAGATG
Organism: Microbacterium galbum; assembly: GCF_032464915.1. Lineage (NCBI taxonomy): Bacteria > Bacillati > Actinomycetota > Actinomycetes > Micrococcales > Microbacteriaceae > Microbacterium > Microbacterium galbum. Next base: position 153,818 of record NZ_JAWDIS010000003.1, read on the forward strand.
ACGGCGGCGGCGACGTCGTCGGCCGTCTGCGAATACAGCTCGAGACCCGTGGGGGCGTTGCTCACGGAATGCGCTCCTGCACGGCCTCGACCAACTCGATCAGCATCAGACGGCACTCGGTCGGCAGCGTCGACGCCTCCACGATCGCGACCGCCTCGTCCAGCGTCTCGCACACGAGCACCTCGAGCCGCGAACGGGCGCCGGATTTCGCGAGAGCGCTCTGGGCGGCACGCACGGCGACCGGGCCGGTGTGCGCCTGCGCGAGCGCCGCGCTGACCTCGGGCCAATCGGCGCTCTCGCGCGCGAGCGTGATGAGGTGCGTCTTCTTCGCCTCGCGCAGGTCGCAGCCCTCGTCCTTCCCCGATGCCTCGGCCGTGCCGAAGGCGCCGATGAGGTCGTCGACCAGTTGGTAGGCGAGTCCGAGCCGCTCGCCGAAGCGCTCGAGCGCCCACTGGGTGGAGCGCTCCGCCCCGGCCATCACGGCCCCGGCCTGCAGGGGCGCCGAGAACGAGTACACGGCTGTCTTGTCGTGCGTGGTGCGCAGGACGGTCTCGGGGTCGACGTCGCCCGACGAGACGGCGTTCTCGACGTCGGCGAGCTCTCCCGCGGCCGAGACGAGCACCGCGTCGTCGACGAGCTGCAGCAGCTGTCCGCGGAGGGATGCCGGGATCTCGGCGACCGCGATCATGCGCCCGGCCTCGTGCAGCAGCAGGTCTCCGGCGAGGATCGCGGCCGCGTCTCCGAGGAGCGCCGCGCCACCCGCATCCGCGCCCTTCTCGAGCCCGCGTCGGCGGAACTCGCCGCCGATGTTGGGCACGCCGCGGCGTTCGACGTCGTGGTCGATCACGTCGTCGTGCACGACGAAGGCCGTGTGCAACAGCTCGAAGGCTGCGGCCACCTCGTAAAGCGCCGGTCGGCCGATCGTGGGGCCGTGCAGGGTCTCGAAGGCCGCGACGACGAGCAGCGGGCGGAAGCGCTTCCCGCCGGAGGCGGCACGACGGATCGAGGATGCCAGGGCGCGCGCGCCGTCGCCGAGCGGGGCCACCCGCCGATCGAGGCGCTCGAGGGCGACGTCGATCGCGGCGTCGATGCCCTGCCGGGCGAGGGGGGTGGAGTCGAGCGCGATCATGACGCGCGCCGGACCACGGGTGGAGACTCGAACAGGTGAAGCTGCTGCGCCTGAAGGACCAACCACGGGCTGAATGCCCACGGCGTCGCCTCGAGGGATGCCGCGAGGTCGAGCGGGTCGACCCACCGGTACTCGGCGACCTCGTCGGGGTTGGGCTGGGGGTCGTCGTCGGTGCGGGCGACGTAGACGGGGCAGATCTCGTGCTCGACGATGCCGCTCGCATCGACGGCACGGTACCGGAAGAGGGGGAGGGCGAGCTCGAGGTCGCGGACCGTGAGGCCCACTTCGAATTCCGCACGCCGATGCACGGCCGAGAGCACGGGTTCGGCCGGACCGGGGTGGCCGCAGAACGAGTTCGTCCACACACCCGGCCACGTCTTCTTGTGCAGCGCCCGGCGGGTGACCAGCACCTCGCCCCGGCTGTTCACGACATGGCAGGAGAAGGCGAGGTGCAGTTGCGTATCGGTGCCGTGCACGCTCGCTTTGGGTGCCGTGCCGATCTCGTTGCCGAAGTCGTCCAGGAGGACGACATATTCGGTCTCGCTCATCGTGCCTCCCGTTTGCTAGTTTAGCTAGCGATGTGAGCCCGACTATACCCAGCGCGAAAGGGGGTGTCCACCGTGGACAAGACCGTTTCCACCTCTGGTACGAGGCCCGCGGTGGTCCAGACCCTCCGCGCGGTGCAGACGCTCAGCGACGCGCTCGATCGCATGCACAGCGGGATGAAAGGCGACATGGCGATGAACGCCAGCGACCTGGCGACGCTGCGCATGCTGACCATCCGCGAGACGCGCGGAGAGATGGTGAGTCCCCACGACGTCGCGGCCCATCTGCGCATCTCGACGGCGTCGACGACGAAACTCATCGACCGTCTGGTGGCCTCGGGACATCTCGAGCGGCTCCCGCACCCCTCGGACGGGCGCGCACGGGTGGTGGTGCTCACCGACAAGTCGCGGCGCGAGTTCTTCCAGCACTTCGGAGCCCATCTCGGCGCGATGCGCGAGATGGCGGCGGGGTTCGACGACGCGCAGCTCGAGACCGTCGCCTCGTTCATGGACCAGCTGACCGAGGCGATTTCGACCGACGACTGACGCGCGTTGCCGTCGGCTGTCGCGGGGTCGGTGGCTTCGTTGGGCTCAGCCACCCCCGTCGTGCCCTCACCCACCCGTACCCGAGGGACCCTGAGCCTGTCGAAGGGGTCCGTGCCCCCCGCGCCTCAGCTGCGCGAGGGCAGCGGGCCGCGCGCCACCCGCACGCCGACGTCGTCGAACGCGTCGCGCGGCCGCCCGCCGCGCCGGGCCGAGGCGCGCACGAGCGCGGGGGCGTCCGACCATCCACCGCCGCGGAACACCCGCGCATCGCTCTCCCCCTCGGGGTCGTACAGGTCGCTGCACCACTCCCACACGTTGCCGAGGGTGTCGAACAGACCGTGGAGGTTCGGCATCCTGGCTCCGACGTCGACGGGGCCGCTCAGACCGTCGCCGGCGGTCCACGCGACCTCCCGCACGGGGCCGTAAGCCGGGCCCGTCGAGCCGGCGCGGCACGCGTACTCCCACTCGTCCTCGGTCGGCAGGCGGAAGCCGTCGGCGTCGGCATCCGCGGTCACCACCTCGCCGTCGAAGGAGTAGAGGGGGTCGAGCCCCTCCCATTCGCTGAGGGCGTTGCACAGGCGGATGGCCCGCAGCCAGCTGAGTTGCGTCGCCGGGCGACGCGGATGCCGTGACGGGATGCCGAGGAGCTCGGCGAGCTGCTCCTCGGTCAGGGGATAGACGCCGATCTCGAACGAGGCGACCTCGATCTCGCGCCGCTCCGCGCCCCGCTGATCGCCGCGCAGCACGCGACCCGCGGGGATGCGCGCCATCTCGACGTCGGTCACGCCAGCTCCACGAGCCACAGGTCGCTGTCGCCCGTGATGAACAGACGCTTCTCATCCGCGTCGAAGGTGCAGTTGCTCACGACATGGGGCGTGGGGATCATCCCGAGCCGCCGACCCTCCTCGTCGACGATGACGACACCCGCTTCGCTCGAGATCCAGAGCCAGTCGCGGCTGTCGACGACGAATCCGTCCGGGATGCCGGCGTCCACCGTCGCGAAGGTGCGCGGGGGGCCGAGGGTCTCCCCGTCCCACGCGCAGGCGACGACGCGGGGGAGGGCGGTGGCGTCGGACTCGGCGATGTAGAGCGTGCGCTCGTCGCGGCTGAAGGCGAGGCCGTTCGGCTCGTCGAGGTCGATCATGCGTTCGAGGCCCGTCTTCTCGTGCCATCGGTAGACGCTCCGGTGCGAGAGAGCGGGCTCGGCGGGGTAGCCCTCGCGCGGGTCGGAGATGCCGTAGGTCGGGTCGGTGAACCAGATGGCCCCGTCCGAGGCCACGACCAGGTCGTTCGGGGAGTTCAGGGGAGCTCCCTCGTAGGCGTCGACGAGCAGACGGGTGCCCTCGGCGTCGGTGCGACTGATCCCGCGGCGGCCGTGCTCGGCCTGCACGAGGCGTCCGTGCGCGTCGAACGCGTTGCCGTTGGCGAAGTCGCTGCGGTCGCGCACCGTGACGATGCGCCCGTCCTCGTACCGAGCGAGCGTGCGCCGCCCGATCACGTCGCTGAAGACGAGCGCGTTCTCGGCCGGCCACCACACCGGCCCCTCGGCCCAGGTCGCGTCGTCGTAGAGCGAGAGCAGGCGGGAGGATGCCGGCAGCACGGCGGCGAGACGGTCGTCCCACACCCGCGGGGGAGCGACGTCGACGACGCGAGGCTCGCGGGGCGGTTGCAGGACACGTCCGTCGATGGGGATCTGGGGCATGAGATCAGTCAACCCCGTGACCCGGTGGGGTCCAGGCGGGTTGACGCCGGCTCAGCCGAAGGGGTGGGGCGTGGGGGCGGCGGGCGACGCGGCGAACTGGATCAGCACCTGCAGGCACGGTTCGTCGCCGACGGTGCCGGAGAGATGCCCCGTCGTCCCGTCGATCTCGGCCGTGGAGGTGTCCTGCCCGAAGTGGATGTCTCCGGGGCCCATCTCGACGCGCGAGCCGTCCTGCGTCTCGAGGAACCAGCGCCCGCGCAGGGGGATCACCCACTGCGGATGCGGGGAGGGATGCCACTGCCCCACCCATCCCACCGGCAGCGCCGCGAAGAGCACGGCGGACACCTCGCCGGGGAACGGCCGCATCCATTGCGGATCGGCGCCGCCGCCCACGCTCTGCAGCCCGAAGCCGCGGAGCATCGACTCATCGAGCCGGCTGGTGCCGTTGACATCGGTCCACATGTGGACGAAGGGCAGTGACGGCGGAGTCGAGGCGTCGCGGCCGTCGGTGTCGAGCGGCGCGGTGGTGGTGGTGTGCATGACAGCGAGTCAACCGCGCGGCGGAGGCGCGCCGATCCCGCTTGACGAGTTCGCCGCGGCCGTCTCCTTGCGCGCCTGCCGGACCTTGACGGTGACCAGGACGGCGGCCGTCGCGAGCGCCAACGCGCCTCCGCCCACCCAGAAGCCCAGCAGGGTGGACGCGTCGAGACCCGTGGACCGCAGGGCGTGCGCTGTCGGCGAGGGCGCGATGCCCGACCCGTCGACGGTCGATCGCGGCGTCGTGACGGTCGCCGCGGCGGACGCGGACGTGTCGACGGATGCCGAGGCGGCTCCGGCGCCGGCCGAACCGCCCACCGCGAAGCAGGTCGCCAGCGCCAGCGACAACACGCCGTGCGTGAACGTACGTCTCACGAGTGCCTTCTTTCGAGGGGTCCGCGACGAAGGCCACGGTGACCTGTCGGGTCTTCACACATCGTTGAGCGAAATCAATCAATTCCCCCAGTATTCCCCGGGTGAACCCGATGCACAACACACCGACCCCCGCACAGGTCGAGGCGGCCAGGCGCCCGGCGAGAGATCGGGGGACGCACGCGGTGCCCCGGGAAACGACCGCGGGGGAAAAGGCAGAAGGCCCCGGATCTTGCGATCCGGGGCCTTCTTCTTGTTGCGGGGACAGGATTTGAACCTGCGACCTCTGGGTTATGAGCCCAGCGAGCTACCGAGCTGCTCCACCCCGCGGCACAAGAGAAAACATTACGCCGAGATGAACGACATGGCAAATCCGGACGCACCTCCCGGGAGTGTCGCGTCAAGATGGGCTGGTGAGCAACACTTTCGACGATTTCGCCGACGGACGCCCGGAGAGCCCCGCGCAGCGCGCCGACCGCAACTGGAGCGAGATCCTGCAGGAGCTGCGCGTGCTGCAGACGGGTACGCAGATCCTGACCGGCTTCCTCTTGGCGCTCGCCTTCCAGTCGTCGTTCGCCGATCTGTCGTCGTCGCAGCGCACGTTCTACCTCGTGCTCATCTGTCTCGCAGCCCTCAGCGCCGTGGTCGCGCTGGCGCCGGTGGCCCTGCACCGGGCGGTGTTCCATCTGCAGGTCAAACCGTCGCTCGTGCGGTTCGGGCACAACGCGCTCCGCGGCGCCCTGGCCCTGGTGTCCCTTCTGCTGGTGGGCGTGGTGGTGTTCGTCTTCGACGTCGTCGTGAGCCTGGGTGCGGCCGTGACGGCCGGGGTCGTCCTCGGGCTGGTGATCCTCGTACTGTGGGTCGTGGTGCCGGTGTCCGTCCGACACCGGGGGAGGGGAACCGCACGATGAGCCACGAGACCGTCGGCGTCGCGGTGGCGCAGTTCGCGCCCACGGCGTCGCGTGAGGCCAACCTCGCCCACATCGCGGATGCCACCCGCACGGCCGCCGCGCGCGGGGCCCGGGTGGTGGTGTTCCCCGAATATTCCAGCTACTTCGTCGACCCGTTCGACGCGTCGCTCGCCGAGAACGCGGAAGATCTCGACGGCCCTTTCGTCCGGGCCCTCACCGCGCTCGCGGCCGAGCTCGACGTCGTGGTCGTCGCGGGGCTGCTCGAGCGCGCCGACGACGGCCGGCGCGTGCGCAACACGGTCGTCGCGGTGGCGCGCGACGGCATCCGGGCGGTGTACCGCAAGCTGCATCTCTACGACGCCTTCGGGCAACGGGAGTCCGACTGGGTGGAGCCGGGCGAGATCGCGCCGCCCCAGACGTTCGAGACCGCGGGGCTGCGGTTCGGGCTCATGACCTGTTACGACCTGCGCTTCCCGGAGGTGGCTCGCACGCTGGCCGATGCCGCGGTCGACGTGGCCCTGATCCCCGCCGAGTGGGTGCGGGGGCCGCTCAAGGAGCATCACTGGCGCACCCTCGTGCAGGCGCGGGCGATCGAGAACACCTTCTTCGTCGCCGCGGCCGACCACTCTCCGCCGCTGGGCGTGGGGCACTCGATGATCGTCGACCCGCAGGGGGTCGCGATGGCGCAGATCGGCACGTCCACCGACGTCGCGGTCGCCCACATCGACCCGGATGTCATCGCCCGCGTGCGCCGCGTGAATCCCGCGCTGGCGCTGCGCCGGTTCCGCGTCACGCCGCGCTGAGCGCACGGGGGCCCGTTTCCGCGCGCCTGGTCAGCGCGGATCACCCGGTGTGCGCCCGCCGGTCTCGGCGCAACGGTGTGCGCCGGCTGTCTACCCTCTCCCCCATGACCGCAGACCTGCACACCTCTCCGACCCCGATCGAGCCGGTGCGACGCCTGCTGGCGGCGATCACGGACGGCGACCTCGAGACCGCCGCTCGGGTATTCGCCGACGCAGCGCGCATCATCCGGGTGCGCTACGCCGACGGCCGGGCCTGCGGCGGCCGGACCCTCGCGGTGGGGAGCGACGAGATCCGCGCCTGGTTGGCCGAGATCATCTCGCGCGAGGTCTCGGTGGAGGCCACCGGAAGTCATCTCGAGGGGGCATCGCTGGTCGTGAGGACCGCGTGGTCGATGCGGGGCTTCGACGGCGAGCGCGTGCACTCGTCGAGCCTCGGCGTCTACGACGTCGTCGACGGGCGCATCGCGCTGCTGCGGGCGACGTCGAGCGAGGAGGAGGGGGCGGGTCGCCCCATCGCGCGCGTCTGAGGGAGGTCAGTCGCGCCGCATCCCGGCGAGCCGTTCCGCCGCGTCGGCGAGCACCTCCACCCGTTTGCACGCCGCGAACCGCACGAGCGTGGCGTAGCGATCGCGGTGCTCGGGCGAGACGAAGGCCGTGAGCGGGATGCCGACGACACCCGCGCGGGCGGGCAGCTCGCGGCAGAACGTGTCGGCGTCGGTGGCGCCGAGCGGGGCGGCATCCACCACCGTGAAGTAGGAGCCGCCCGGGGCGGACACCTCGAACCCCGCCGCGCGCAGGCCGGTGCCCAGCAGGGCGGCCTTGGCGGCCATCTCGGAGGCGACGGAGGCGAAGAAGGCGTCGGGCAGGCGCAGACCCACCGCGATCGCGGGCTGGAACGGCGACCCGCCGACGTAGGTGAGGAACTGCTTGACCGCCAGCACCGCCGACACCAGGTCGGCGGGCCCGGTCACCCACCCGGTCTTCCATCCCGTGAGCGAGAAGGTCTTGCCCGCCGACGAGATCGACACGGTGCGCTCGGCGGCCCCCGGCAGGGTCGCGAGGGGCACATGGGGGCCGTCGAAGACGAGGTGCTCGTAGACCTCGTCGGTGACGATGATCGCGTCGTGGCGGTGCGCGAGGCGCACGATCTCGTCGAGCACCTCGCGCGTGAACACGGTGCCGGTGGGGTTGTGCGGATCGTTGACGAGGATCACGCGCGTGCGGTCGGTGACCGCGGATGCCAGCTGCGCGAGGTCGGGCTGGAAGTCGGGCCACTGCAGGGGCACCGGGACGAGCTTCGCACCCGCGAGGGCGACGCACGCGGCGTAGGAGTCGTAGTAGGGCTCGAACACCACGACCTCGTCGTCGGGCCCGTCGACGAGCGCCAGCAGTGTGGCGGCGAGCGCCTCGGTGGCTCCCACCGTCACGAGGACCTCGCGGGCGGGGTCGAGCTCGATGCCGTAGAAACGCCGCTGATGCTCGGCGACCGCGGCGAGCAGGTCGGGGTAGCCGCGTCCGGGAGCGTACTGGTTCACTCCGTCGGCGATGGCCTTCCGGGCCGCGTCGAGCACGGCCTCGGGGCCGTCTTCGTCGGGGAAGCCCTGGCCCAGGTTGAGGGCTCCGGTGGAGGCGGCGAGCGCGCTCATCTCGGCGAAGATCGTGGGGACCGAGGAGCCGTCGGCGGCGAGGAGTCCCGCGCCGCGGGCGGTGCGCTGCCAGGCGCCGGGAATGTGCTGCATCCTCCCAGGATGCCGCACGGCGCGCAGCGCAAGCGGGAATGCCGTCACGGGGCGACGTGCTACACCTCGAGAGGGGCGTTCGGCGCCCCCGACCTCTCGCGGTGGCTTGCTGCGAGACCCATAGAGGCGACTCACGCTCGTCATAGGTGGCCCACAGGATCCGCGGTCATCGTAGAAGCGCCTGGAAGAAGGAGCATCCCATGAGCGACACCACGGACAACCGTCCCGAGGGTAACGACAACAGCCACAACGCTGAGGCGCCCACGTCGTCGCAGCACCACACCCCGACCCCCGCCGGCGCCGACGCCGCGCAGACCCCGGCAGCGCCCGCCGCCGACGTCGCGGCCGCCGCGCCGCGCGCCGACGTGCCCCCGATGCCGACGCGCTCGCCCGCCGCTGCTGCGGCCGCGTGGCCTCCGCCCGCCGCGGGCAGCGCCCAGCCCGGCCTCCCCGCCCAGCCCGGAGCGCAGCCCGCGCACGGCGGATACGCCTCCGCCCCCTCGGGCGCCACGGCCCCCACCGGCCAGGCCTTCGGCCCCGCCGCCACCGACGCCCACCCCACGCTGACGCTGCACGACCCGGCCCCCGCCGCCCCCCGCAAGAAGAGCTCGGCTCCGCGCATCGCGGCCCTCCTCGTCGCCGCCGCCCTCGTCGGCGGTGGTGCGGGGCTGGGTGGCGCGTACGCCGGCGTCAACCTCTGGGGCGGCTCCGACGCTTCCACCGTGTCGGGGCCCACCGCGATCACGGTGAACGATCCCAACAACGTCAACGACACCGCCGCCGTGGCCTCCAAGGTCGTGCCGAGCGTCGTCACCATCAGCGCGACCGGTACCTCGGCCGGCGGGACGGGCTCGGGCGTCATCCTGAGCGCCGACGGCTACGTGCTCACCAACACGCACGTCGTCACGCTGGACGGTCAGACCGGCGACGCGAAGCTCTCGGTGACCACCTCCGACGGACGCGTCTACGCGGCCACCGTGGTCGGCACCGACCCCACCTACGACCTCGCGGTCATCAAGCTGACCGACGCCTCGGGTCTCACCCCCGTCGAATGGGGCGACTCCTCGAAGCTCAACGTGGGCGACTCGACCACCGCGATCGGTGCTCCGCTGGGACTGTCGAACACGGTGACCACCGGCATCGTCAGCGCGCTGAACCGGTCAATCCAGGTCGCGTCGTCGGCCGCCCCCTCCGACGGATCCGACTCGCAGCAGAGCGAGCCGGGACAGGAGAGCCCGTTCCGCTTCGACTTCGGCCAGGGGCAGCAGTCGCAGTCGGCCACCTCGACGATCAAGATCGCCGTGATCCAGACCGACGCGGCCATCAACCCCGGCAACTCCGGCGGTGCGCTGGTCGACGACGAGGGCAAGCTGATCGGCATCAACGTCGCCATCGCGAGCGCCGGCGGATCGTCGGCGTCGGGCAGCCAGTCGGGCAACATCGGCGTGGGCTTCTCGATCCCCTCCGACATCGCCAAGCGCATCTCGGAGGAGATCATCGACACCGGTTCGGCGACCCACGGTCTGCTGGGCGCGTCGGTGCAGGATGCCAGTGGCATCCAGGGTGCGACGACGACCGGCGCGTACGTGGCCGAGGCCGTCTCGGGCGGTGCGGCGCAGGCCGCGGGCCTGACGAAGGGCGACATCATCACGAAGTTCAACGGCATCCCGGTGACGAACTCGATCGACCTCACCGCCCAGGTGCGCGCTCTCGCGTCCGGCGCGAAGGCGGAGGTCACCTACCTCCGCAACGGTCAGGAGAAGACCGCCGAGGTCACCCTGGGGACGATGACCCAGGGCTGAGCCCGGAAGACGAGACGCCACCCCGCGATAGGCTCGCGGGGTGGCGTCTTTCTCGTTCGGTGCGGGGAACGCCCGGAAACTCCGCCGCATCCCCCTGTACGTCGCCGGTCGTCTCGTCACCGCCGTCGTGCCGCGCTCCCGCGGCGAGTGGGTGTTCGGGTGCGCGGTCGGACTCGCCGACGGAGCGCTCGCCCTCCACGCCGTCGCCGCCGCCCACGGGGAGCACACGACCTGGCTCGTCGCCGACGCCGATCAGGCCCGCGAGGCGGAGCGCCTCGGCATCCGGTGGGTGCGGCGCGACAGCGCGGCGGGATTCTGGCGCACCGCGCGGGCGCGCGTGATCGTCGTGACGCACGGCTTCGGCGACGTGCAGCGCTACGCCACCACGGGGGCCGTGATCGTGCAGCTGTGGCACGGGATCCCGCTCAAGCGCATCGGCCTCGACTCGGCGGAGACCACCCGCAGCCCCGTGCTTCCCGGGGTGCTCTCCCCGGTGCTGCGGACGCTGTACCGGCGTGCCACCCGGCGCATCTCGCTCCTGCCGGCGGCCTCGCACCTGGTGCGCGGGCGTCTCGAGAGCGCCTTCTCGCTCACCGACGAGCGGGTGCCGGTCACGGGTGAGCCGCGTGTCGACGTGCTGTCGGCCGGCGATGCCGAGTCGCGACGCCGGGTGGCGCGCGAGCGGCTCGCGCACCTGCTCGGGATGCCGCTGGGCGAGCGCCGCGTGGTGCTCTACGCGCCCACGTGGCGCGATGGAGAGCCCGACCCGGCGGTGCCCGACGCGGGGGAGTGGGAGCGCATCGGCGCGACGCTCGATGCCGCCGACGCTCTGCTCCTGGTCCGCTCTCACCCCCTGGGCGCGGGCGATTACCGTCCTCCGCGGGACACGGACCGCATCGCCGACCTCGGCAGCGACCGCGTCGCCGACGTCACGCCGCTGCTGCCCGGACTCGACGCCCTCATCACCGACTACTCCTCGCTCGCCTTCGACGCCTCGCTCGTCCCGCTGCCGGTGGTGTTCTTCGCCCCTGACCTCGAGGCGTACACCGCGCGGCGCGGTCTCTACGGCCGCTACGCCGACGTGGCCGGAACGGATCCGGCCCGGTCGTGGGGTGAGGCCCTCACGCAGCTCGACGCCGTGCTCGCCGACCCGACGGCGGCGCTCGCCGCCTCACGCGAGCGCAGCGCGCGCGTGCACGCCCACCGCGACGGCCGCAACGCCGAGCGCGTGTACCGGGCCGTCCGTGCACGGCTGCGCTCCGCTCCCTCCCGGAAGGACGACCGCCCATGACCGACGCTCGCCTGTTCGACGACGCCGGGATGCCCGCGCTCGAGCTCAGCGGAGAGGGCGCCCGCCCGGTATCCGTCGTGCTCGAGGGGGCGCGGGCGCGCTCGTACGGCCGCCTGCGCGGCCGCGGACGCACCTGGCGTGCCGTCGTCCCGCTGCACGTCTCGCGATGGGGCGGTGCCGATCTGCCTCTGCCCTCCGGACGCTACCGTCTGCGCGTCGAGCCGGGGGAGGCGACGGATGCCGATCCGTCGGCGGCGTCGATCGCCGAGACCGGCCTCGTGGGCCTGCGTGCCGCGCTCGACGCCGGGGTGGTGACCATCTCGGCCCCCGTCGACCCGGTGTACCGGTCGGGGGAGGGGCGCGCCGCGATCGAACGGCGCTACGCCACGGGGCGGCGGGAGCCGCTCGAGAACGCCGTGTTCTTCGAGAGCTTCTACGGCCGTACCGCCGGGTGCAACCCGCTCGCGATCGACCGCGAGCTCGCGCGCGTCGCCCCGGGGGTGACGCGGTACTGGAGCGTCGTCGATCTGTCGGTCGAGGTCCCCGACGGGGCGATCGCGGTCGTCGAGGGCAGTCCCGACTGGTGGCGGGCCCGTGGAGTCTCGCGTCTGCTCGTGGTGAACGACTGGCTCCGTCGGCGGTTCGTGCGTCGTCGCGGACAGCGCGTGCTGCAGACATGGCACGGGACCCCGCTCAAGCGACTCGCCCTGTATCGCCCGGGCTTCGATCCGCGTCGCGCGCTCGCCGTGGTGCGGGAGAGTCGGCGTTGGGACGTCCTGCTGGCGCAGAGCCCGTATGCCGCGCGGGTGCTGAGCAAGGCCTACGCGTTCCTGGGCCGGCCGGTCTGGGTCGAGGGCTACCCGCGCGACGACGCCCTGCAGCACGACGACGGGCGCGAGACGCGTCGACGCCTCGGCATCCATCCCGAGGAGCGCGTGCTGCTGTACGCCCCGACCTGGCGCGACGATCGAGAGCGGATCGTCGACTTCATCGATCCGTCCGCTCTCGCGCGGGCGGCCGACGCCGTCGTGCTCGTGCGCGGGCACACCCGCACGCTGCAGCCGGGTGCCGACCTCCACGGCCCCCGGGTCATCGACGTCACCGGCTACCCCGATACGTCGCGCCTGCTCGCCGCCGCGGACGCCCTCGTCACGGATTACTCGTCGGTGATGTTCGATTTCGCCGTCACGGGCAAGCCCCTGTACTTCCTCGTCCCCGACCTCGAGCGCTACCGGGGCGAGATGCGCGGCTTCTTCTTCGACCTGCTCGATCTGGCTCCGGGACCGGTGGTGCGCACGCAGCACGAGCTGGAGAGGGCGTTGATCGACGTGGATCCGTCGATCTTCGCCGAGCGGTACGCCCGGTGGAAAACCCTCTTCGTGCCGCGCGATGACGGTCGCGCCGCCGAGCGCGTCGTGGCGCGGATCCTCGATCAGGGATTCGTCGACCGCGGCTGACGTGCGCGCCGCGCGCGGTCAGGCGGCCGCGAGCAGCTGCACCCGGTGCGCGTCCTCCTGCTGCTGCCAGGTCTCGGCGTCGAGCAGGAGACCCGACGACATCGACGCGTGGTCGGCGAGCTGGCGGAGGTAGCCGCCCGACAGGGGAGCGGAGGCAGCGGATGCGAACTGGAAGCGCATCGAGATCGACGGCTGGATCCACAACGTCGTGCGGGCGTGCCCGCCGGCGGTGTCGGTCCACGTGATCGTGAAGGATTCGCCGCGACGCAGCTTGGTCGTCAGGACGACCTGCAGATATTGCAGCAGGCGGTCGTCGATCTGGATCGGCTGCGTGTCGGCGCTGTAGAAGAGGGTGCCCATGGGAGTGCTTTCGGGGAGCGGGTGCGTCAGAGGAAGAGGGACAGCACGACGGCGGCGCTGAGGCCCGAGGTCGCGATGCTGGCCCAGACGACGATCGTCGTCAGCCGCGCGGTCGACACGGCGCTCGCGCTCGGGACGAAGGTGGAACGGTGCCGCAGCGGTGCGGTGGTGAGGGCGGTGGTGGTCATCGGTACGTTCCCTTCTTCGTGGGCTGGGGTGGTCAACCCCGGTGATCAGTAGCCTAGCATCTAATTAAGCGCGTTAAACATCATGTGGACAAACATTCACCAAGGATGACAGTCATTCGAGAAACCTTCTCCTGTTGGCTATAGTGACGGGATGCATCGAGTCGAGGAGGAGGAGCCGGTGACACCGCGAATCGACGACTCCTCGCCCCTGATGGAGGCGCTCACCGCCTACTCCCGCGAGCGCGAAGCGGCGGCCGCCAAGGCCCGCAAGCAGCTCGGCGTGAACGAGCTCGACGCGAAGGCCCTCGCGATCGTCGGGGCTCGCCCGGGGATGCGTCCGTCGGAACTCGCCGCCACCCTCGGCGTCACCTCGGCCGGAATCACCACGATGGTCGAACGCCTCGTGCGGCGGGGCATCCTCCGGCGCGAGGCGGATGACAGCGACCGTCGCGTGAACCACATCCACCTCGCGGTCGATCTCGAGAAGGAGCCGTGGTCGCAGCTCGCGCGCTTCGACGACGCCTGCCGACGCATCATTGGCAGTCTCGACGCGCAGATCGAACGCGACCTGGCCGATTTCCTGACGAAGACCACGGCCGCGGCGACCGAGGAAGTGGAGCGCGTCGACGCCGAGGCCGACGCGTCCGCTGCGGCCTGACCTCCTCCGAGGGGCGGCGCGTCCGGTCGACGTGGGTCGAGGGCGCCGCGTCCTCGCGTCCGTGACGATCGGGCGTCAGGGCAGGGGGGTGTTGCGACCGTCGAGACGCGAGGTGTCGACCGTGTCGCGGGCGCCGCGGACGAGCGCCCACAGGAAGCCCGCTCCCCACGAGACGTGCATCGACGGAAGTACGGCTGCTGTCCACGCCTTGTCGCGCCAACCGCGGCCTCCGGCACGGCCGAGCGCGCCGGTGGCGACGAGCGCCGCGTACGCCGCCACGGGCAGATGCAGCACCGTGAGTCGTCCGGGGCGACGTCGGGAGATCTGGGCGACCCCCGCCACCAGTGAGACCAGCGTCGCGACCAGCAGCGCCGGGGGAGCGAAGAAGCGCAGCGGCGTGCGCCGCGGGTAGCGCCGCACGAGCTCGCCGCGCCAGGCGCCGGTCGCACGGAACTGCCGGATCAGGCGGGTCCAGCTCTCACGCGGCCAGTAGACGACCGACAGGGCCGGATCGAACCACACGCGATAGCCCGCGCGACGGATGCGGAGGTTCAGCTCCCAGTCCTCCCCGCGACGGATGCTCTCGTCGAACAGCCCGACCTCCTCGAGCACGCTGCGGCGCATGACCCCGAGGTACGCCGACTCGGCCGGCCCTTCGGCGCCGCCGCTGTGGTACGCCCCGCCACCGAGTCCGACGCGGGAGTTGTAGGCGCGGGCGACCGCTCGCTGGAACGGCGACCGGCCGTCCGCGCGCATCACCCCGCCGACATTCGCGGCTTGCACGCGGCGCAGGGTGTCGAGGGCGCGGCGGGTGTATCCCGGTGACAACTCCGAGTGCGCATCGACCCGCACGATCGTCGGGTACCGGCTCGTGCGGATGGCGAGGTTCAGTCCCACCGGGATGTCGGCCGCGGGATTGTCGACGAGGACGATGCGCTCGTCGGCATCCGCCAGCTCCTTCGCGATCGCGTCGGTGCCGTCGGTGGAGGGCCCGAGCGCGAGCACCAGCTCCACCGGTCCCGGGACGTCCTGGGAGAGAGTGGATGCCACGGCCCGGCGCAGATACCTCTGCTCGTTCAGCACGGGCATGACGAAGCTCACGCCGGCATCGTCGGGGGGAACGGGCGCGTCTCTTCCGCCGGGGGTCGGGAGGGGCATCCGTCGATCCTGTCATGCGAGCCTGGCCGGTACCCTGGAACGATGCCTCTCGCCCGCGACGCCCAGCTGGCCGTGGGGCTGCTGCGCAAAGCCCTCGCCACCCGCAACGCCCGCCGCGACCTGCGCCGCGCCCTCGACGCGCGCGGTCCGCTGCCCGCCGGGCGCTTCACGATCGCGGTCTACTTCGCCGACGGCGCGGTGAACATGTATCAGATGCGCCAGTGGTACGCGCCCCTGCAGGAACTGGCGAAGACCTGGCCGGTCGTGGTCATTAGCCGAGCGATCCGCGGCGCGGACGCCCTGCTGAAGGATGACGCGCTCCCCATCGCCTACGCCCCCACCGTCGGCGCGGTGGAGGAGGTGCTCGCGGAGCAAGACATCCGCGTCGTGCTCTACGTCAACCAGAACACCCGCAACTTCCAGATGTTCCGGTACGGGCATCGATGGCACGTCTTCATCAACCACGGTGAGAGCGACAAGATGTACATGTCGACAAACCAGTACAAGGCCTACGACTACGCCTTCGTCGCGGGAGATGCGGCTCGCGCCCGCCTCTCGCGCGTGCTGTGGGACTACGACCTCGACCGCCGCACGTTCTCGATCGGCCGCCCGCAGGCCGACCACTACTCCGGCGACGTGCCGTACGAGTCCGACGACCGTACGGTCGTGCTGTACGCGCCCACCTGGGAGGGCGACCGTCCCTCCGCGCACTACGGGTCCGTCGTCACGCACGGGGAGACCCTCGTGAGGGCCCTGCTCGCCACGGGGCGCCACCGCGTCGTCTACCGCCCCCACCCGCGGTCGGGAGTGGTGGATGCCGCCTACGGCGCGGCCAACGCGCGGATCGTGTCCGCGCTCGCCGCGGCGAACGCCGCCGACCCCGACGCGCACCACGTCCATGACACGGGCGCCGAGCTCGGCTGGCAGCTCGCCGCGGCCGACCTGGCGATCGTCGACATCTCGGCGATGGTGTACGACCGGCTCGCGGTCGGCAGGCCCCTGATGATCACGCGGCCCCTCGACCCCGAGGCCCTCGTCGACGACAGCGGTTACCTGTCGGACTGCGAATGGCTGGATGCGTCGGCATCCGGGTCGATCGTGGCCGAGGCCGACCGGGTGCTGGGGGATCCCGACGCGGTCGGGCGGCTCGAGCACTGGGTGCGCCACTACTTCGGCGACACCGGCCCCGGCGCCGCCACTGCCCGCTTCGAGGCCGCGATCGGCGAGCTGATGCAGCGGTGGGAGCAGTGGCACGCCGACTCGGCCGGCTGAGCGCACGCGGCGAACATCGCTGAGCCCGGCGAAGGGTCCGGGACCCGCGGCGCACCGGAGGTCCCTGAGCCTGTCGATTGGTCCGGGACCCGCTGCGTCGACGGGCTCAGCCCCCTCGCGCCACCGTCAGGTGAGGGGAGCCAGGCGTCCGATCGCGGCGAGCGGGATGCCGACCCAGTCGGGGCGGTTGCGCGTCTCGTAGATCGCCTCGTACACGGCCTTGTCGAGTTCGAACGCCGCGAGCAGGGCGTCGTCGACCGCCCGGTCTGGTCCCGCCGTCTCGGCGTATCCCGCGAGGAACGCCTGCTGGGCGGCGATGACCCACGCGCGCACCGCGGCACCGTCGTCGTCGGCGACCGCACCCGAGACGTAGTCGAACGAGCGCAGCATGCCCGCGACGTCGCGGACGGCGACGTCGGGCTGCAGGCGCTCGGCGATGGGCCGCAACGGCTCGCCCTCGAAGTCGAGCAAGACCCATCCGTTCGCGGCCGTGTCGAGCACCTGCCCGAGGTGCAGGTCGCCGTGCACGCGCTGCAGCGCGGGCCAGGGGGCGGCGGCCGCCACGGCGTAGACCTCCCGGATGCGGTCGGCGTAGGGGGCGAGCGCGGGGACCTCGGCGAGGGCGATCGACAGCCGTCGCTCCCATGCGCCGGCCACGGCCGCTCGGTCGGCGTCGTCGGGCTCCCGCGTCGGGAACTGCGCGGCGAGGGCAACGTGCATCCCGGCGACGCTCGCGCCGAGCGCGTGCGCCCGAGCGGCGAAGTCCTCATCGGCGGCCGCGGCGTCCAGCGCCACCCGCCACGCGTCCTCGACGCCGGCGAAGAACTCCTGCGCGAACGCCAGCGATCCGCTGACGGGCACGCCCTCGGGGGTCACCCACGATCCGCGGACCTCGCCGATCGCGGCGGGGACGAAGGCCGCACCGCCCGCGGCGAGCGCCGACTGCAGCTCCACGTCGGGGTTGATGCCGGGGTTCACCTGGCGGAAGAGCTTGCAGATGACCGGGATGCCGGCATCCTGCGCGTCCGCTTCCGCGCCGTCCGCCGTGGCGGGACGGAAGATGAGCGACGTGTTCGACTGCTCCCCGCTGAGCACCTTCGCCGTCGCGCGCGGGGCCGGGACCCGGGGGCCGGGGGAGGCGAGGGCGATGCCGAGGAATCCGTTCTCGGGTGTTCCGACCTCCCCGCCGACGGTCACCCAGGAGTACAGCTGATCGGTGAAGCCGGGGTCGGTGGTGGCATCGGCCCACACGTCGTCATCGGAGGCGGGGCCGATCAGGCTGCCGGGAGGCACCGATCCCTCGGGGCGCCGCGCGACCGGTACTTGGTAGACGATCGCGGGCTGCACCGCCTCGTCGCGGACGAGGAGGAGTCGCGTGTCGGCGTCGAGCGTCCAGTCGGCGACGACGGTGAGCCGAGGATCGCGGCCCTTCGTGCCGTACCAGCGCTGACGCGGCATCCAGACCGCGAGGAGATCGAGGAGGTCGCCCATGCGGCGAGGCTAACGCGCCCGCCGCCGCGACACGCGGGCCTTGCGCCGGTGCGGGTGTCGATGAGATGAGAGGGGAATCCGGTGGCGGTCGGGCGGCGATGCCGTCAGTCGAGCGCCGTATCGCCACCGGTGTCGGCGTGGGTCTCGGCTGTTGCGGCTCTCCGGCGCCGCGGGAGCGCCCCGCGAGCGGCGGATCCGGTCCTGCGTCCGGCGCCGGCGACCGCGGCGGAGAGCGCATCTCCCACGCGGCGCACGCCTCCGACCGCGGTCCTCTCGGGGCGCTCGGTTCCCGGGCGCGGTTCGAGGTCGGTCGGCAGGACGAGCGGCGGGGCGCCGAACGCGCGGCGGGCGGTGACGAGCACCCGGCGTCCGAGGACGTGGTTGCCGGCTCCGCCGACGACGGCGCCCACGCCGAAGGGGAGGGCCTTGCCGACCCAGGACGCGCCGCCCCGAGTGGCGAACTGGCGGACGAACATCGTCTTGAGCCGGTCGACGAGCGGTCCGACGGCCGCGCGCGGCAGGGTCTTCGTGATCGTCTCGCCCCACGAGCCGGAGCGGGTCGTTCCGCGACCGTCACCCTGCCGGGCGAGCTGCGCGACGAGGTCGACGCCCTCCTTGCCGAGCAGGAGGGCGAGCACGAGGGCGCGGGCGCGGTCGGGGTCGTCGACGGCGACGCCGTGCACCTCGGCGACCGACTGCGCGTAGAGCGCCGTCGCTTCCAGGAACCCGAGGGTCTCGACGCCGCTGAGGGCGAGGGTCACCCCGGTTCCGATACCCGGGACGACAGCGGTCGCCCCCACCGCTGCGCCGCCCGTCGTTACCGCGGCCAGGTATCGACGCTCGAGGATCCTCAGGATCTCGCCCACCGCGGCATCCGGATGCCGCAGGCGGATGCTCCGCAGGTGCGCGAGCACGACGGGGCGCTGCACCGACAGCACGCGGTCGAGCAGGCGGATGGCCGGCGGGTGCTCCTCCGACCCCGCGGGAGGCAGTCCCCCCTGCCAGGGGGCGTCCGACGGGAGGGAGTGGATGCGGTGCACCTTCTCGGCCATGCGCTCATCCTCTCCCGCTGGGCTGAGCGGTGGGCGAGAGCTCTCGCGTGCGCCGGGGAGATCGGGGCCGACCTGCGGTGCGCTCGGCTCGCGGCGGGTTCAGACGAAGAGGTTCGCGCGCTCGAGATCCTCGGCGAAGTCGACCTCGACCGCATACAGGTCGGAGATGTCGAGGGGCTCCACGCGCACGCCGTCCTCGGCGATGGCCAGTTCGAGGCCGCGCTCGAAGTAGTCCTGGTCGTCGACCCGCTGCAGGTGGCGCTGCAGCGTCTTCTTGTCGCGCGACGAGATGTAGTTGATGCCCACGGCCTCGCCGATGCCGCCGACGACGACCTTCGACAGCTGGTGGATGAAGCCCTCGGCATCCACCGTGTATTTGACCTCTTCGTCGCTCACCTTGGCGGTGTCGACCGTGACGAACGAGCGGTCGTCGGCGACCAGGCGCGCGGCGCGACGGAGGACGAGGGGGTCGAACACGACGTCGCCGTTCATCCAGAGAACGCCGCCGCGGCCCGTCTTGGCGAGGGCGCGGAGCAGGCTCTTCGACGTGTTGGTCTGGTCGTAGCGGTCGTTGTAGACGTAGTCGACCCGGGGGAAGGCATCGACGATGGTCTCTGCGCGGTATCCGACCACCGTGATGATGCGCGCGTCGGCGCCGAAGGCCGCGTGGATGTTGTCGTGCTGCTGCTGCATGATGCTGCGGCCGTCGGCGAGGGGCGTCAGCGGTTTCGGCAGGCTGCGGCCGAGGCGCGAGCCCATGCCCGCGGCGAGGATCACGATCTGGACTGTCAAGGCTGGCTCCTGGGGGGATGAGTCGTCATGTCCGGTTCACCGGAATGTCACGCCTTCGTGTTCGATCAACAGTAGCGAGGGGGGCCTGGAAGGTGGCATGATTCGCGCCGGTCGTTGTGGTTTCGTGATGCCGGTGGATCGCTGCGCCGCGCGACCAGCCTGCGGGCGGTGTCGGAGGACGTTGATAGTTTGGTGCGATGACAGCCTCGCTGCCGGAATCGCCTGAACCCTCCTCTTCCTCCGCCGAGGGTGGTTCGGAGAGCGTCGAACCTTCTGCGTCGACGCCGGCGAAGCCGCGCACGCCGCGGGCTCCGCGCACCTCCACCCCGCGCACGACCACGCCTCGGACCACGACGCCGCGGACGCCCCGGCGGGCGCCGGGCTCCGCCGCGTCCGCGACGGCGGGCGACGCCGTCGAGAGTGCCGACGAGTCCGCGTCCCCCGCGCCGAAGCCGCGCGCGCCGCGCGCGAGCGGTTCCGCGACGACCGGTTCGCCGCGCACGCCCGCCGCGAAGAAGTCCGCCGCGTCCAAGACCACCGCGGCGAAGACCACCGCGGCCAAGACCACCGCAGCGAAGACCCCCACCGCGAAGACCTCTGCGGCGAAGTCCTCCGCCGCGAAGCCCGCGGCGAAGCGTCCGGCCGCCAAGAAGCCCGCCACGCCTCGAGGATCGGCCTCCGTGGCGCCGACGCACGCGCCCACTGATCCGGCCGAGCAGCCGAACACGGCGGCGGATGCCGCTGTGCAAACGCCGGAAGAGGGCGTCGCCGCCCCGGCCGCCGCCAGCGAGACCGTGACGCCGGTCGCGTTCCCCGATGACATCGTGGTGCCCCCGCGTCCGCCGCTGCCCGCTCCCGCCGCGAGCACCGTCTCCGATGACGTGATCGCCGACCCGGCAGCCCCCCTCGCCGCGTCCGCCGACGCGGACCCGTCGGCGGACGCGGACGCCGGAGCATCGACACCCGCGGAGGGTTCAGCAGACGACGACTCGTCGGCACCTGCGGGCGTCGATATCGCACCGAACTCCGACGACGCGGCGTCGGCGGACGCACCCGCCGCCGATACCGATGAGGCCGCGCCCACGGGCGCGGATGTCGTCGCGGATGCCGCCGCGCCCGTCGACCCCACTCCGGCCGACGTCGCCGTGGAGGAGCCCGTCGTCGAGCAGCCGGTCGATGCGGAACCCATCAGCGCTGAGCCCGCCGCGACCGAGGCCGTCGACGGTGAGCCCGCCGGTGACGAAGCCGTCGACGCCGAGCTCGGCGGCGCGGAGCCGGGTAGGGCAGGACTGCCCGCCGACCCCGCTGCCCCGACGTCATCCGGCGACGGCACAGCCGCCGCCGGTGAGCTCATCAGTGCGGACACGCCCGCGGAAGAGGCGGACGACACCGCCTCGACCGACGCGCCCACCCGCCTCCTCGACACCCCGCAGGTTCCCGCGGGAGAGGCCGCCGAGGGCGAGGATCCCACGCCTCCCGAGGTCCGTGTCGAGGAGCTGACCGTCGACGAGACGCCGGACGCCCCCGTGCACGCCCCGAGTGCCGAGGAGTGGATCCTCGATGCGGACGAGCCCGGCGTCGACGAGTCCGGAGACACCCGGCCCGGAACCGACGAACCCGTGACCGACGACCAGGGCGCCGACGACGCGGCGACCCACGACCCCGCGTCCGACGTTTCGGGGACCGACGTCTCCGCGACGGACGTCTCCGCCGCCGACGTCTCCGCGACCGACGTCTCCGCCGCCGACGTCCCCGCGACGGACGACCCCGACCTCGCGCTCGCCGCCGACACCGCCGTGATCGCCGACCGCCCGGCCGCCGAGGTCGACCCCGATGCCGTTCCCGTGCTGAGCCTGCGCAACGTGTCGAAGTCGTTCGGGGAGCTCCGCGCGGTCGACGCCATCGACCTGACGGTGCCCGCCGGCTCGTTCTACGGCCTGGTCGGCCCCAACGGCGCGGGGAAGACCACCACGCTGTCGATCATCGCCGGACTCCTGCGCGCCGACTCCGGCGCGGTCTCGATCAACGGCGTCGACGCGACGAAGCGCTCGCGCGAGGCGAAGAAGCTCATCGGGGTCCTGCCCGATCGTCTGCGCACCTTCGACCGCCTCACGGGGCGCCAGCTGCTGTCGTACTACGGCGCCCTCCGCGGGCTGCCCGCCCCCCTCGTCGAGAGTCGCACGACCGATCTGGCCCGTGCGTTCGACCTCGTCGACGCGCTGACCCGTCCCGTGTCGGACTACTCGGCCGGTATGACCAAGAAGGTCATGCTGGCCGGAGCGATGATCCATTCGCCGCGCCTGCTCGTGCTCGACGAGCCCTTCGAGGCCGTCGATCCCGTGTCGAGCGGCGTCATCCTCGACATCCTCGGGTCGTACGTCGATCACGGCGGAACGGTGATCCTCTCCAGCCACGGCATGGAGCTCGTCGAACGCGTCTGCTCACGGGTGGCCGTGATCGTGTCGGGTCAGGTGCTCGCCGAGGGCACCGTCGACGAGGTGCGCGGCGAGGCGAGCCTGGAAGAGCGCTACCTCGAGCTGGCCGGCGGCCTGGGCGACGTGGAGGGCCTCGAGTGGTTGCACACGTTCTCCGCCTGAGACTGGCGATGATGGTGGGCGCCCTGCGGGGCGACCCGCGCGAGGTGGTGCGCCGCGCGATCGGCGTGGTACTGCTGACCGCCGCGACGGGAGTCGCCGCGGTCAGCGCCGCCGGCCTCGCCGACGCCGACCGTCTGACCACGGCCGTCGTGACGGTTCTCGCGGGTTCCGCCGTCACCCTCGGCTTCGCAGTGGGGCCCCCGGTGACCGCCTCGGTCGATCCGCTCGACCCGCGCCGCTTCGCCGTCGTCGGACCCGAGCCGCGTCCGCTGGCGGGTGCCCTCCTGCTCGCGGGTTTCCTCAGCGTCCCGGTCCTCGTCGTCCTCGTGCTCGGCATCAGCCTCGCCGTCGCCTGGAGCGCCCACGGTGCTCCGGCGGTGGCGACCGTGGCATCCGTCATCCTCGGGCTCACCACGTGCGTGCTGCTCGCCCGCGTCAGCATGGCCCTCGGCGCGCTCGTGCAGCGACCTCGGCAGTCCCGCGAGTTGATGGGCGTGTACCTCGTCGCCGTGCTGGTGGTCGTCGTGCCCGTCGGGGTGTTCCTCGGCTCGCTCGAGTGGCGCGGCGCCGTCCCCTCGCAGTTGGCCTCGGCGGCCGAGATCCTGGCGTGGACGCCGATCGGTGCCGCATGGGGCATCGCGCTGGCACCGACCGCGGGCGCCGCCATCGGCAGTCTCGTCGTGGCCCTCGTGACCATCGCCGTGCTCGGGCTGGCGTGGTTCGCTCTCGTGACTCTGCTCCTGACGACCACGCGCCGTCCGGCGGCGGCGCGCGAGCGCGGGGGGCTGGGGTGGTTCGCGATCCTCCCGGGCACGCCTGGGGGAGCTGTCGCCGCCCGCAGCCTGTCGTACTGGCTGCGCGACCGTCGGTACATCGTCAACGTGGTCGTCGTGCCGATCGCGGCCGTCGTGTCGACGGTGCCCCTGCTCGTGGCGGGTGTGCCCTTCGAGCTCGCGGTTCTGCTGCCCGTACCGATCATGGCGCTGTTCTTCGGCTGGCTCCCGCACAACGATCTCGCGTACGACTCGACCGCCCTGTGGATGCACATCGCCAGCGGCATGCGCGGCGCCCCCGACCGCATCGGCCGTCTCGTGCCGGTACTGCTCATCGGCATCCCGGTACTCGCCGTCACTCTTCCGCTCGCCGTCGTCGCCCACGGGCGGTGGGCGATCCTGCCCGCCATGATCGGCGTCTGCGCTGCCCTCTTTCTCGCCGGTCTGGGGCTGTCCAGCGTGTCGTCGGTGCTCGCCCCCTACGCGGTGTCGCGCCCGGGCGACAGCCCGTTCCAGCAGCCGCAGCGCACCGGCTCGGGCGGTGTCATCGCGCAGGGCCTCGTGATGGTGGGAGCCATCCTCGCGGCCCTGCCGTCGATCCTGCTGACCTGGCGAGCCGTCGGGGGAGACACCATCGATGCGATGTTCGCGATGTGGGTCGGTATCGGAGCCGGAGGCGTCGTCCTGATCGTCGGCGTCACGGTCGGCGCGGTGCTCTTCGAGCAGCGGGCGACACGACTCATGGAGTTCGCCGAGGCGACCTGAGCGCGAACCCGACCGAGCCCGGGGCCGGGGTCGCGGCTACACTGGCTCTCCATGAGCACGCCTCTCGACAGTCCGGACAGCGGGGGTCTCGCGACCCTCGATCGCGAGCTCGAAGAGCTCATCCGCGAAGAGAACATCGAGCCCGGCGATCATGAGCGCTTCTCGCATTACGTGAAGAAGGACAAGATCCTCGAGTCGGCGATCACCGGCAAGCCCGTGCGCGCCCTCTGTGGCAAGAAGTGGACACCCGGGCGCGACCCCGAGAAGTTCCCCGTCTGCCCCCAGTGCAAAGAGATCTACGAGTCGCTCGTCAACTGAGGACTCTCCCCCCGTGAGGGGTCAAGAGATGTCGCCCGTGCGTCCGCCCGGCGATACTTCTTGACCCCTCACGTGCGTCTCCGGCGTCTCGCGCGCTCCCCTCCCTGCGAAACTGCTCGGGCTCGTCTCCGCGTGGCCGCGCCGGCGACGATCCCCCGCACCTGACGCGGCCGGGGCTCGGTCGCGGCGGGGCGAGGTTGTTTCTGCGGTTGTGTTTGCCGTAGTTGGCCGCAAAGGGGGCGTGGGGGCGGCCTTGTGGGGCGATCGAAGCCGTGCGGGGCCCGGTCGCGGCGGGGCGAGGTCGCCTCTCCGATCGTGTTCGCCGCACATCGCCGCGCAGCGGTCGGCCGGGGGAGAACCCTCAGCCGTTCACGCCGCCGGGACCCGCGACCCCGCGTGAGGGCGGGAAGGGTCCTCCGCGCTTCCTACCGGCACACCACCCCGACCACGTGAGCACCGTGCGGGGCCACGGCCGTGCCGTACGTGCATCCGGCCCGTGAGCACCGTGCAGGGCCACGGCCGTGCCGCACGTGCATCCGACCCGTGAGCGCGCGGTCCTCCGCGCGCGGCGCCCGGATCGCGCCATGGCCGAAGCCCTGCGTCAGACGGTGAGCGCCCCGTGCCTCACTGCGCCTCGCGATATTCCGTGGGCAGCGCGGGGTCGGCCTTGCTCAGCGCGAGCGCCCGCACGGGGAGCTCCTCCCGCACGCGCGCGTGGTGGGCCCGTGCGGCCTGCACGCCCGCGGCACCGAGGGCCGCGGCATCCGCTTCGCCGTGGTGCATGAGGGTCGTCTGCAGGGGGCGGGCATCGGGGTGCTCGGCCGCCGTCGACAGCTCCTCGAAGCCGTCGCTGACGACGACGAGCTCCGAGGTGGCGGTGCCCGCGTCGAGCGTGCGGAACGCCGCCTTGCGGCCGCCGTGCGACGCCTTCTGCGCCGAGGCCTTCGCCACGCCGACCCACGAGCCGTCGGCCGCCTCGCGCGCCACGAGCTTGAAGACCAGCCCCGCCGTGGGAACGCCCGACCCGGTCGCGACCGACGTGCCCACGCCGTACGCGTCCACGGGCGACGCCGCAAGCGCGGCGAGGGCGTACTCGTCGAGATCGCTCGTCACGGTGATGCGGGTTCCGGTGGCGCCGAGCTCGTCGAGCAGCTCCCGCACTTCGCCGGCGACGATCGGCAGGTCGCCGGAGTCGATGCGCACGCCCCCGAGCCCCGTGCCGGCGACGCGCACGGCGGTGCGCACGCCCTCGGTGATGTCGTAGGTGTCGACGAGCAGGGTCGTGGCGCTGCCGAGCGCGTCGACCTGCGAGCGGAACGCGTCCTCCTCGCTGTCGTGCAGGAGCGTCCACGCGTGCGCGGCAGTGCCCATCGTCGGCACGCCCCAGCGTCGGCCGGCCTCGAGGTTGCTGGTCGCCGAGAACCCGGCGATGTAGGCGGCGCGGGCCGCGGCGACCGCCGCCTCCTCGCTCGCGCGACGCGAGCCCATCTCGGCGAGGGGGCGGTCGCCGGCGGCGACGCTCATGCGCGCGGCGGCGGTCGCGACCGCCGAGTCGTAGTTCAGGATGCTGAGCGCCAGCGTCTCCAGGATCACGGCCTCGGCGAACGTGCCCTCGATGGTGAGAAGGGGAGAACCGGGGAAGTACACCTCGCCCTCGCGATAGCCGGTCACGGATCCCGTGAAGCGGTAGTCCGCGAGGAAGTCGAGGGTCGCGGCATCCACGACCTTCTCATCATGCAGATAGCGCAGCTCGTCGTCGCCGAAGCGGAAGTCCTGAATGGCATGGAGCAGGCGGCCCGTGCCGGCGACCACGCCGAAGCGGCGTCCGCCCGACAGGCGCCGCCCGAACACCTCGAAGACGCATCGGCGCTGCGCCGTGCCGTCGCGGAGGGCCGCGTCGAGCATCGTGAGTTCGTAGCGGTCGGTGTGCAGGGCGGTGCTGCGGCTCATCGCGCCAGCCTATTGCGGCACCCGCGCGGAGCCCGCCCGTCCCGTCGGCGGTTGACACGGGCGCGACGGTTCGCCCCGGCCCACCGAGCTCGTCCTCGCCCGCCGGGTAGGCTGGACCCCTATGAATGACGCGCCGATCGGGATCTTCGACTCGGGAGTCGGCGGTCTCACCGTCGCCCGGGCCGTGTCGGCGCAGCTGCCGCGCGAGTCGATCCTCTACATCGGCGACACCGCCCGCTCGCCCTACGGCCCCAAGCCCATCGCCGACGTCCGCAAGTACTCGCTCGAGGTGCTCGACACCCTGGTCGAGCAGGGCGTGAAGATGCTCGTGATCGCGTGCAACACGGCATCCGCCGCCATGCTGCGCGATGCGCGCGAGCGCTACGACGTCCCCGTGGTCGAGGTCATCGGCCCCGCGGTGCGCACCGCGATGTCGACCACGCGCAACGGCCGCATCGGCGTCATCGGCACGACCGGCACGATCGGCTCCCGCGCGTACCAGGACATGCTCGAGGTCAACGAGCGCCTCACGGTGTTCGCGGAAGCCTGCCCGCGGTTCGTGGAGTTCGTCGAGGCGGGCGTCACCGACTCGCCCGAGGTGCTCGCCACGGCGGAGCAGTATCTGGCGCCGCTCCGGCACGCGGGCGTCGACACCCTCGTGCTCGGCTGCACGCACTACCCGTTCCTCGAGGGCGCCATCAGCTACGTGATGGGTCCCGACGTGAGCCTTGTCTCGAGCGACAGCGAGACCGCGAAGGACGTGTTCCGTCAGCTCGTCTCACGTGACCTGCTCGCGAGCCCGGATGCCGTTCCCCACCACCGCTACGAGGCCACCGGCTCGTCGGCCGACGATTTCCTGCGCCTGGCGCACCGCCTCATGGGCCGGGAGGTGCGCGAGGTGCAGCTCGTGCAGACCGGTGCCATCGACCTGCCGCGCTGAGGCGTGGCATCCATCTTCGTCCTGAGGAGGACCCATGACCCGCAAAGACGGTCGCGAGAACGACCAGCTCCGTCCCGTGACCATCGAACGCGGATGGTCGGCGCACGCCGAGGGCTCCGCGCTCATCACCGTCGGCGGCACGAAGGTGCTGTGCACCGCGTCGTTCACCAACGGCGTCCCGCGTTGGCTGACCGGCAAGGGCAAGGGCTGGGTCACCGCCGAGTACGCGATGCTGCCGCGCGCGACGAATAGTCGCAACGACCGCGAGAGCATCAAGGGCAAGGTCGGCGGTCGCACGCACGAGATCTCGCGCCTGATCGGCCGTGCCCTGCGCGCCGTCGTCGACACGAAGGCGCTGGGCGAGAACACCATCGTGATCGACTGCGACGTGCTGCAGGCCGATGGCGGCACGCGGACGGCGGCCATCACGGGTGCGTACGTCGCCCTGGCGGATGCCATCGCCTGGGGCCGCGAGAAGAAGTTCATCGCCCAGCGCTCCGAGGTGCTGCGCGACTCCGTCGCCGCGGTGTCGGTGGGCATCATCGACGGTGAGCCGATGCTCGACCTCGCTTACGTCGAGGATGTGCGGGCCGAGACCGACATGAACGTCGTCGTCACCGGGCGCGGCCTCTTCGTCGAGGTGCAGGGCACCGCCGAGGGGGCGCCCTTCGACAAGGCGGAGCTGGACCGGCTGCTCGACCTGGCGGTGAACGGCTGCGCCGACCTGCGCGGCATCCAGTCCGCGGCTCTCGAGGCCTGACATGGCGCGCGTCGTCCTCGCCACGCACAACCCGCACAAGGTCGAGGAGTTCCAGGCGATCGTCGCCGCCGTCCGCCCCGACCTCGAGGTCGTCGGATACGACGGGCCCGAGCCGGTCGAGGACGGCGTCACCTTCGCGGCGAACGCGCTGATCAAGGCGCGGGCGGCGGCGGCCCACACGGGACTGCCGGCGTTGGCGGATGACTCCGGCGTCGCGGTCGACGTGCTCGGCGGGTCTCCCGGCGTGTTCTCCGCGTACTGGGCGGGCCACCGGAAAGACGCCACAGCCAATCTCGAGCTGCTGCTCGATCAGCTGTCCGACGTCGCCGACCCGCACCGCGCGGCGCAGTTCGTGTCGGTGATCGCGCTCGTGCGTCCTGACGGGACGGAGAACGTTGTCGAGGGCCGCTGGCCCGGTCGCCTGGCGACCGCGCCCGCCGGCCCGGGCGGTTTCGGGTACGACCCGATCTTCATCCCCGACGGTCAGCCCGAGGGCGCAGAGCGCACGGTGGGGGAGTGGACCGCCGAGGAGAAGAACGCCGCCTCGCACCGCGCCCGGGCGTTCGTCGAGCTGGTGCCGCTGCTCGCGACGCTGTAGTCGGGCCCCGGAGGTGCTCGACGAGGGACACCGTCGGGGCGCCCGGCGGTCGGGGTCAGTCGACCAGCGTCGCGGCCAGTCCGCGGAGCGTTCCGCGATACATCGTGGTCAGGTCGCGCACGATACGTGAGGGGGCGCGGCGCGTGACCGTGTGCACATCGAGCAGCTCGCGCGAGTTGAACAGCGCATTGCAGGTTGCGAGGGCGCGGTCGTAGAGCGACTCGTCGACGCCGTCGAGTCTCATGAGCTCGCGCACGGCGGGTCCCCAGGCCGCGTCGATGATGAGCGCGTGGCGTTCGCCCCGGGCCTTGCGGGTGAGGAACCCCTCGCGCGAGCGGATGAGCACCATGGCCGGTCCGTGGGCCACGACGAGTTCGAACCACTTGCCGAGAACCGCCTCGAAGAGGTCGGCGCCATCGAGGTCGAGATCTCGGGCGTAGCCGATGAGCTGTTCGAGGACGTCGAGCAAGTACTCGCGATGAAGCTCGTCGATGGTCGGGAAATAGCGGTACGCCGTGGCGACCGACAGGCCGGCCCGCGCGGCGATCGCCGGCATCGACGCGGCCTCCGGATCGGCCAGCAGCAGATCACCGGTCGCCGCCAGGAGAGCGGCCTTGTTCCGCGCCACATCCTGCCGCGGACCCCGCCGCCGTACCGAGCCGGCGGCGGGGTCCGCGGCGGCGTCGACGGGGGCGGGCAGGGGGGTCATGCAGAAAGGGTAGCGCGGGAGTCGGCGGCTCTGGGAACCGCCGACCCCCGCGTGCGTCACCGGTAGAGGTGGCTCGTGCCGTCGCGGCTGGGGCGCACCCCGGCGGTCACGAGGACGAGGCCCAGGAGGCCCGCCACGATGAGGATGAACGCCGGCATGTAGGTGTTGCCCGTGGCGTCGATCAGCCAGGTGGCGAGGTAGGGACCCGCACCGCCGCCGATCACGGCACCGACGCTATGGCCGACGGCCACACCGGTATGACGGATGCGGGTGGGGTAGAACTCGGAGACCGAGCCATAGGTGCCGGCCTGGCACAGAGCGTACGGAATCATTCCCAGAGCCAGACCGAGGACGGCGAGCCCGAAAGACCCGGTGTTCATCAAGGCGAACGAAGGCAGGGTGATCACGACGTACGCGATGTAGGCCACGACGAGGGTGCGCTTGGCGCCCACGCGATTGCCGAACACACCGGCGAACGGGATGAGACAGGCCGCCAGCAGCACCGCGACCAGCACGATCGTCGAGGCTTGGCTCTTGCTGAAGCCGAGCACCTCGGAGAAGTAGACGGCGACGAACACGGTCCCGACGTAGGTCCCGAGGTTCTGGACGGTCGAGATGCCCATCACCTTGAACAGCTGCGGGCGGTACTCGCGGACGAGGTCGAGGAACGGCTTCTTCGTGGTGGCGTCCTCCTGAGCGAGGGCTGTGAACTCGGGGCTGTCCTCGACCTTCAGGCGCATGTACAGGCACAGGATGCCGAGCGGCAGCGCCGCGAGGAAGGGCAGACGCCAGCCCCAATCCACCATGATGTCGGCCGGGATCAGCGCGGCGATCAGTGCCGCGGCGCCTGCAGCCAGGCCCTTGCCGAGGTTGGCGACGCTGGGGATGAAAGAGATGTAGAGCGGTCGACGGTGCGGCGGTGCCCACTCGCGGATGTAGGAAGCCGCGCCGCCGATCTCTCCACCGGCGGAGAATCCCTGCAGCATGCGCAGCAGGACCAGGAGGGCGGGGGCGAGGATGCCGATCTGCGTGTAGCCGGGCAGCAGGCCGGTCAGTGTGGCCGCGGCTCCCATCAGGGTGATACTCGCCACGAGACTGACCCGGCGTCCACGCCGGTCACCGAGCCGACCGAAGTACCACGCTCCGAGGGGGCGCACGAGGAATGCCGAGCCGAAGACCAGGAAGGTATTGAGCAAAGCGACGGTCGGGTCGTCGCTCGGGAAGAACACCAGGGAGAGGGTCGCGGCGACGTAGCCGTAGACGCTGAAGTCGTAGTACTCGATGAACGTGCCGAAGATTGCGGCACCGGTGGCCTTCTTGGCGCCCGTTCGGCGTTTCTCGGTCACAGCGGTCATGAGTGAATCCTGTCTCCGTTGACTAAATGCGCCTTGTGTCGCACTTTACGAGTTCAGCATGAGGGGGTTTCGGCATGCTGTCAAGACGCCCATTGCGTGACTGCAGGAGCCGCATCACGTGCGAGACGATGATTGAGGACGACGCCGTTGCGACGTATGGTGTTTAAAACGAGAGCAGTGTCTCGATTAGCAAAGGTGCAGCGATGAGTCACATCCATGTCACGAACCCCATCGACGAGGACGTCTTGGCGGACCTGCGACGATCCCACCACGTCACCGTCGGGTTCGGAGACGACGCCCGGGGGTGGGGTGAGGTGGCGACCACGGTCGAGGCCACGATCGTCCGCGCGGAGACCATCGACGCGCGCATGATCGCGTCGGCCCCTCGCCTGAAGATCATCGCCCGGCACGGCGTCGGAACCGACAACGTCGACCTCGACGCCGCCGCTGCGGCGGGCATCTGGGTCACCACCACGCCCGGTGCGAACGCGCGCGCGGTTGCCGAGCACGTCTTCGCGCTGATGCTGACGCTCATACGACGCGTTCGAGAAGCCTCGTCGAGCGTTCAGCGCGGGCGCTGGAGCGAAGAGCGTCCCTCGCTCACCGGAGGAGAGTTGAACGGGCGCACCCTGCTGCTCGTCGGCGGAGGGGGGATCGCAGCCCTCGTCGCCCCGATCGCGCGTGGATTCGGAATGCGGGTCGTCGTCGCCGACCCCTATCTCGCACCCGAGGCGGCTCACGAGCTCGGCGTGGGCCTCGCCGGCCTCGACGACGCCCTTCCTTCGGCCGACGTGGTCAGCCTTCACGTTCCGCTGACCGCCGAGACGCGGCATCTGCTCGACGACCGTCGCCTCGGATTGCTACCCGCGCGAGCCGTCGTGATCAACACCTCGCGCGGCGGCGTCATCGACGAGGCGGCCCTCGTCGCCCGACTGCGGTCGGGGGCGCTCGCCGGCGCGGGGCTCGACGTGATCGAGGCCGAGAGCATCGACATGAACGACCCCCTGACCCACACTCGCACCGACCTGACGCTCGGGAACCTCCTGGTCACCCCGCATGTGGCCGGTCAAACGGAGGAGGCGCTCGTCGCGGTCGGCCGACTCGCGGCGCAGAGCGTGGAACAGGCGCTCGCCGGACGTCGTCCCGACCGGGCCGTCCGCGATCTCGCCGCAACGGCGGTGGTCTGATGTTCATCGCCGCCGACGCTTCCTCCATCTCCGTCTCCCCGGGGTGGCGTCGCGCCCCGATCGGCCTCGTCGACGCTGTCGCCGCGTATCCCGTCGCCCTCATCGGCGACGTCACCGCGCGCATGGGCATGATGACTTCCGTGATCCGCCCGCAGAACGGTCTCCCTCGGTTCGCGGGTACCGTCCTGCCCGTCCTCACCCGCGACGGTGACAACCTCGCCATCCATCGTGGTCTCGACGAAGCGGCCCCCGGCGACGTGCTCGTCGTCGACGCGCACGCTGAGACGAACCGCGCGGTCTTCGGCGACATCCTCGGCGAGGTCTGTGTCGTCCGCGGTGTACGCGGCGTCGTGATCGACGGGGCGACCCGCGACGTCGATGAGCTCGAGAGACTCGGCCTGCCCGTCTTCGCGCGAGCGGTCAATCCGGCCGGCCCCTCGAAGGCCGGCCCGGGGGTGGTGGGAGCGCCGGTCGCCGTCGGCAATGTCGTCTGCCGCGCCGGTGACGCGATCGTCGCCGACCGTGACGGGATCGTCGTGCTCCCCGCCGCGGCCCTCGAGGAGGTGCTCGAACGGTTGTCGGCCCAGGACGCCTTCGAGAACGGCCTGCGCGCGCGCATCCGGGGTGGCGACGCCGTCGATGGCGGCTGAGCGCGTCAGGCGGCGATGACGAGACAGGTTCTCATTCCCGACTTCCCCGGAATCACGCGGATGTCGCCGCACCGCGCCTAGCCTGGACCGATGCACGACCACGCCCCGTCCGGTGGCATCCGCGATGCCGGCAACCGGCGCCTGCTCGCCACCGCACTCGCGCTCACCGCGACGGTGATGCTCGTGCAGATCGTCGGGGCGATCCTGTCGGGCTCCCTGGCGCTGCTGGCCGACGCGGCGCACATGTTCACCGACGCGGCGGCGCTCGTCGTCGCGCTCGTGGCGACCGCGATCGCCGCGCGCCCCGCCGACGACCGCCGCACGTTCGGGTACCAGCGCGCCGAGGTGCTCGGAGCACTGGTCAACGGCGTCATCCTGATCGTCCTGTGCGCCTGGGTGGGGGTCGAGGCCGTGCAGCGGCTGCTCGCTCCCGCCGAGGCCGAGGTGCAGGGCGGGCTCATGCTCGTCGTCGCCGGTGTCGGCATGGTCGCGAATGCGGTGTCGATGTGGCTGCTCAGCCGCGCGCAGAAGCGCAGCATCAACGTCCGCGGCGCCTACCTCGAGGTGCTGGGCGACCTGGTGGGGTCGATCGCGGTGATCATCGCCGCGATCGTGATCGTCACGACGGGTTTCGTGCAGGCGGATGCCATCGCCTCCCTGCTGATCGCGGTGCTCATCGTGCCGCGGGCCATCGGGCTACTGCGCGAGGTCGTCGTGGTGCTGACCGAGTCGGCGCCGGTCGGGATGCACGTCGCCGAAATCCGCGAGCACCTGCGCGGAGCGGACGGAGTGGTCGACGTGCACGACGTGCACGTGTGGCAGCTCACCCGCGGCGCGCCCGTGTTCAGCGCGCACGTCATCGTCGAGGACGCGGCTCTCGCGGATGGTCGCGCCGCGGCCATCCTCGCGTCGCTGCAGACGTGTCTGGCAGATCATTTCGATGTGGAGCACTCGACGTTCCAGCTCGAACCCGCCGGTCACGTCGAGCACGATTCGCGCCACGCCTAGGTCGCCGGACCCGGCGGCGTCGACGGGCTCAGCCACCTCGCGCCGCGGGCCGGAGGTCCCTGAGCTCGTCGAAGGGACCGGTCGCTCCCCGTCGCCGGGGGTTTCGGTGGCGTCGACGGGCTCACCCACCTCGCGCCGCGGGCCGGGGGCTAGACCTCCCGCACGACCTCCTCGGGGCTCTTGTCCGGCCGCAGGCCGCGCCACCGCGCCTGGCGCAGGATGCCGCCGGGCGTGAATTCCGCGAACTCCACCTCTCCCATGAGCTCCGGCCGCACCCACAGCGCGTCGCGGGCGTCTGCCGCCGGAACCCCGACGAACGGGTCGATCTCCGACCGGAGCGGCTCGAGAAGACCGCGGAGGCGGGCGAGCGTCTGCTCGCTGAACCCCGACCCCACGCGTCCCGCGTACCGCAGCCCGTCCGTCGACGGGACACCCACCAACAGCGAGCCGATCGTGCCCGCGCGGTTCCCCTTGCCCGGACGGATCCCCCCGATCACCACCTCCTGCGTCCGCGAGTGCTTGACCTTGAGCCACTGCTCCGACCGCGCACCTCGGCGGTAGGTCGAGCCCGGGTCCTTGACGACGACCCCTTCGAGGCCGAACCGCTCGCTTGTGGACACGGCGGCATCCACGTCGTCGAAAACGGGCGGCACGACGATCGGCGCACCGGCCGCGGCGGCGAGGTCCTCGAGCACCTCACGACGCTGAGCGAGGGGGAGGGATGCCACATCGCGCACTCCCACCGACAGCACGTCGAAGAGGTAGAGGTGCACGGGCGTCCGGGCCGCTTCCCGCTCGATCTCGCGGGGCTGCGCCAGGTTCATGCGCTTCTGCAGGAGCGGGAAGCTCGGTCGTCCCGTGTCGTCGAGGGCCACGATCTCGCCGTCGAACACGGCGTGCTGGGGGCCGAGGTGCAGATCGACGGCGCTCAGCTCCGGGTAGGCGGCGGTGAGGTCGTTGCCGTTGCGCGAGCGCAGTCGCAAGCGTTCGCCGTCCCAGACCCCCAGACCCCGGATGCCGTCCCACTTCATCTCCACCCACGGGGTGCCACCCCAGCGCGCCGCCGCCGCGCGCGCGATTCCCGGCGTGGCGGAGGTGGCGAGCATGGGTCGAAGGTCCGCGGCGACGGGGGTGTCGCTCGCCGACCGGCCGATCACGGCGTCCGCGGCGACGGGGGAGGGCGCGGGCGCCGCCCGGTCGCGCGCCACGACCGGGGCTCCCTCGTTCTGCGGGTGGCCGTCGGCATCCGTCTTCATGCGGTGCAGCAGCCACTGCGACTTCTCGCCCCGCCCCTCGGTGCGGATCAGCGCGAGACGCACGCGCCCGAGCGGACCACCCTCTCGACCGGTGAGGGTGGCGATCACCTCGTCGTCGCGCCACTTCTCGAGGGCGTAGGTGCCGGTGTCCCACACCGTCATGGTTCCGGCGCCGTACTCTCCGCGCGGGATCTCGCCCGCGAAGTCGAGGTATTGCATCGGGTGGTCCTCGGTCATCACGGCGAGGCTGTTCTTCGCCGTGGTCGGCGGGACGCCTTTCGGCACCGCCCAGCTGACGAGCACGCCGTCGCGTTCGAGCCGGAGGTCCCAGTGCAGCCGCGAGGCGTGGTGCTCCTGGATGACGAAGCGGGGCGCGCCTTCGCCACGGGGAGCGCCGTGAGGATGCTCGGGCACCGGCTCGGGCGTCCGATCGGCGGATCGTTTCGCGATGTACGCGCGGAGGGGTCCATGGACCTCGTCGACCGGGGCCAGGGGGTCCTCGGGCCTGTCGAGCACCTCGGTGAACAGCAGATGCCGCAGCTCGGGATCGTCGAGCTCGGCCCACGTGCGGGGAGCCGCGACGAACGGCTGCGTGCGCCCGCGCAACGAGTACGGAGCGATCGTCGTCTTCGAGCCGTTGTTCTGGCTCCAGTCGATGAACACCTTCCCGGGCCGCGCGGCCTTGGACATCTGGCTGACCACGAGCTCCGGGTGATCCGCCTCGATCGCGCGCGCGAGTTCCTTCGCCACCGCACTCGCCGCGTCGCTCGACTGCCGCCCGTCGAGGCGCGCGTACAGGTGGATGCCCTTGCTCCCGCTCGTGACCGGCAGGGGATCCAGTCCCATGTCGGTCAGGATGGCGCGCGCCCACCGTGCGACCTCGGCGCACTCCGCGAGCCCTGTGCCCGGACCCGGGTCGAGATCGAGCACCAGCCGGTCGGGGTTCTGACGCTCTCCCTCGCTCGAGAAGCGCCATTGCGGCACGTGCAGCTCGAGGCTCGCCACCTGCGCCAGGTAGACGAGGGTGGGGAGGTCGTCGACCAGCGGGTAGTCCTTGGCGCCCGAGGAGTGGTCGATCGGGAAGCGCCGCACCCACGCCGGCGCCCCGGGCTCGAGGGCCTTGGCGAAGAACGGCTCGCCCGGTGCGGACGCCGTGCCGACGCCGTCGGGCCAGCGCTTGCGGGTGAGAGGCCGATCGGCCACGTGGGGCAGCAGCAGCGGGGCGATGCGCGAGTAGTAGTCGATGACCTCGCCCTTGGTGGTCCCGGTCTCGGGGTAGAGCACTTTGTCGAGGTTCGAGAGGCGCAGGCGGCGGCCGTCGATCCGCACCGTCTGCTCCGTCATCGCCCCAGCGTAGGGCGGGGGAGGGTCCGGATGCCGAGGGGGTTGCGCCCCGTCGGCCCTCCCGATGGCGTCGACGGGCTCAGCCACCTCCGCGGGAAGGTCCCTGAGCGTGACGAAGGGACCGGGGCTCTCCCCCCGGCGCAAGGGGCTCGGCATCCGTCCCCCTCCGGGTGTTCACTGGGGTCATGCGATCGATCTGGAAGGGCGCCCTGACGTTCGGCCTCGTCAACGTGCCCGTCAAGGTGTACTCGGCCACCGAAGACCACGACGTCTCGCTGCACCAGGTGCACAACGCCGACGGCGGACGCATCCGGTACCAGCGCATCTGCGAGATCGACGGCGAGGTCGTGCCCTACAGCGACATCGACAAGGCGTACGACGACGGCGAGCAGACGGTCGTCCTCACCAAGGACGATCTGGCGTCGCTGCCGAGCGAGCGCAGCCGCGAGATCGAGGTCGTCGAGTTCGTGCCCAGCGAGCAGGTCGACCTGCTCACCCTCGACAAGGCCTACTACCTCGAGCCCGACTCCTCGTCGCCGAAGGCGTACGTGCTGCTGCGCAAGACGCTCGAGCAGACCGACCGCACGGCGATCGTCCGGTTCTCCCTGCGGCAGAAGACGCGGCTCGCCGCCCTGCGCGTCCGTGGCGATGTGCTGGTGCTGCAGACGCTCCTGTGGGCCGACGAGGTGCGCGAGGCCGCGTTCCCGGCGCTGGAGGAGAGCGTGCGCATCTCGGCGAAGGAGCTCGAGATGTCGGCATCTCTGGTCGACAGCTTCTCGAAGGACTTCGACCCCGAGGAGTTCACCGACGAGTACCAGGAGGAGCTGCGCACCCTCATCGACGCCAAGCTCGAGCAGGGCGACGCCCTCGACACGGATGCCACCTTCGGCAAGGCCGAGGACGACGACGGCGGCGAGGTGATCGACCTCATGGAGGCGCTGCGGGCGAGCGTCGAGCGGTCGCGCGCCGCGCGGGGCGAGAAGGATGCGCCCGCGAAGAAGGCTCCGGCGAAGAAGAAGACGTCGAAGGCGTCGTGACGGGGTCGGGTGCCCGAGGCGTCGGCGGCAGCAGAGCGCCGGCGGCGCCCACGGCATCAGCGCGTCGGCTGGTCTCCGTCTTCGAGGGTCTTCGGGTCGAGGGAGAGTGACTCTGCCTCGGCGGGGGTGACCGCGCCCTCGCGCTTGGCGGCGGCGCGCTCGCGGAAGTAGTGGACGACGACGAAGCCCACCGTGCCGACGACGACCGCGAGGAGGATGACGTCGATGTACTCGGCGACGAACTCGCCCACGCCGGGGATGAGGCTCAGCACGTACCCGAACACCGTCAGGCCGAAGCCCCACAGCACGGCTCCGATGAAGTTGTAGAGGGTGTACTTCCACTTGTTCATGTGGCCGACGCCCGCGGCGATGGGGGCGAAGGTGCGCACGATCGGCACGAAGCGCGCCAGGATGACGGTCAGACCACCGAAGCGCACGAAGAACGCGTTGGTGCGCTCGACGTTCTTGCGGCTGAACAGGCCGGAGTCCTTGCGCTCGAAGATCGCCGGACCGGCCTTGTGGCCGATGACGTAGCCCACCTCACCGCCGAGGAACGCGGCGAGACCGATGAGCAGCCCGGTGACCCACACGTTGACGCCGAAGACGCCGTGCGGGGGGTGCGTGACCGGGTTCGACAGGATGCCGGCCATCACCAGCAGCGTGTCGCCGGGAAGGAGGAAGCCGATGAGCAGGCCCGTCTCGGCGAAGATGATGAGGCAGACGATGGCCAGGGCCCACGGGCCGGCCGAGTCGATGATCGTCGCGGGGTCGAGCCACGGGAGCAGTGAGGCGGTGGTGTGGATCACATCGGTCCCGTTCGGGTCGGAGAGGCGGTGCTGGCGAAACGGTGAACGTGCGGAAGGGGGGACTTGAACCCCCACGCCCGAAGGCACAGGAACCTAAATCCTGCGTGTCTGCCGATTTCACCACTCCCGCGAGTGGGATCAGTCTAAGCGCGCGCACGCGCGCGCTCGATGTGAACGAGCCGTCAAACCCCCGCGATCTCACCCGCGGCCGCCGCGGGGGCGGGGGCCCGCCGACACGCCCACGGGAATGCCCCTGCGCCGAGGCGGTTTGACTCCATATGAAGGCGATCACGTATACCCAGCCCGGTGACTCCTCCGTCCTGTCGCTCGTCGAGCGACCACTGCCCGAGCCGGGCCCCGGCGAGGTGCGCGTGCGCATCACGGTGTCGGGGGTGAACCCCACCGACTGGAAGGCGCGTGAAAGCGCCGGCCGCCCCCTCCCGTTCGACGAGATCACCCCGAACCAGGACGGAGCGGGCATCGTGGATGCCGTCGGCCCCGGCGTCTCGACCCTCTCGGCGGGCCAGCGGGTCTGGGTCTACCTGGCCGCCCACCAGCGTCCGACCGGCACCGCCGCCGAGTACGCGGTCCTCCCGGCCGAGCGGGCGGTGCCCCTGGCCGACGGAGCGTCGTTCGAACTCGGCGCGAGCCTCGGCGTGCCCGCGATGACCGCCCATCGCGCGCTCACCGTGCACGAGGACGGCCCCTCGCGCCTCGCGCCCGGTGCTCTCACCGGCCGTACCGTGCTCGTCCAGGGCGGTGCCGGCGCCGTGGGGCACGCGGCGATCCAGCTCGCCGCCTGGGCCGGCGCGAAGGTCATCGCCACCGTCAGCAACGACGAGAAGGCGAAGCTCGCCCGCGCGGCCGGCGCGCACCACGTGCTGCAGTACCCGAGCGCGTCGCTGGCCGACGGCATCCGTGAGATCGCCCCCGACGGGGTCGAGCACATCGTCGAGGTCGCCATCGCCGACAACGCCGCCCTCGACGTCGAGGTCGTCGCCAACCACGGCACGATCGGCTACTACGCCGACAACGGCGGTGACACCTTCGCCGCCCCCGTCCGCCCCAGCTTCGCGAAGAACGTGCGCTGGCAGGGACTGCTGCTGTACACCGTGGGGGAGCGCGCGCTGGCCGCAGCGGCCGAGGACGTCGCGGCCGCGGTGGCCGACGGTGCCCTCCCGGTGGGCGAGGCGCACGGCCTGCCGCTGACGTGGTTCGACCTGTCCGACACCGCCGCCGCTCATGACGCCGTCGCGGGAGGCGCCACGGGCAAGGTCCTCATCCGGGTGACCGACGCGGAGTGAGCCCCCCTCATCGACGAACCGCCGGGACCCGAACGGGCCCCGGCGGTTCGCGTTCGCCTGCTTACTGCTGAGTGCGACGGCGGGCGATCACGGTGCCGGCTGCGACGATCAGCCCCAGGGCCAGCATGCCGGCGCCGACCGCGGGCAGCGGCGAGCCGTCGACGTCGCTACCGGTGTTCGCCAGGTCGCCGCCGCGCGGGCCGCTTCCGGCCGGGCCCCCGGTGGCGCTGGGCGCGGGGCTCGGTGCCGTGGTCGGCGCCGCGGTGGGCTCAGCCGTCGGGGCGACGGTGGGCTCGGTGGTCGGCTCGGGCGACGGCTCACCCGGCGTGGGCTCGGGGGAGGGCTCCACCGCGGCTTCCCACGCGAGGGCGAACGCGGCGTGACCGATCGCGGGCGCGAAGATGTCGATCGCGTCGCGATTGACGTTCGCCAGCGTGTCGTCGATCGTGTGGTAGGTGCGGTCCATGAACACCCCGGCCGTTCCGCCGAACAGGCGCGCCTGCTCCTCGGTCTTGATGTCGTCGGCACCCGAGAACAGACCGCCCGCGGGGATGCCGT
The DNA here is from genome assembly GCF_032464915.1 of Microbacterium galbum. NCBI lineage: Bacteria > Bacillati > Actinomycetota > Actinomycetes > Micrococcales > Microbacteriaceae > Microbacterium > Microbacterium galbum. Next base: position 193,538 of record NZ_JAWDIS010000003.1, read on the forward strand.
TGTCGATGAAGGCCTGGTAGTCGCTGCGGCCCGAGTACTCGGTGTCGATCCACGGCTGATCGATCGCGTCGAAGTAATCGGTGTAGATCTGCTCGATCTCCGCCGAACCCGCGGGGATCTCGACGGGCGCCTCGTACGTCGACTCGTTCGCGTCGTAGACGCCGACGGTGAAGTTCTCCGACCCGATCATGTCGTAGTTGAGGTAGGACGAGATGCGCTCGAGCTCGGCCGGGTCGTTGGCGATCAGATCGTCTACGTACGCGGTCGAGCCGACCAGGCCGACCTCCTCGGCGCTCCAGAGCGCGAGGCGGATCCGCTTGTCGTTGGGCGTCTCGGATGCCGCGATCCTCTCGGCCAGGGCGAGGATGGCCGCCGAACCCGAGGCGTTGTCGTTGACGCCGGGGCCCTCGGCCACACCGTCGAGGTGCGCGCCGATCACGACGGTGTCGTCGGGGTCGCCCGCGATGCTGTCGGCGATGACGTTGAAGGACTCGGTCACGAGGAACTGCTTCTCGATGACCGCCGTCCCTTCGACTGGAACGTCGGCAGGGGCCGCGGCGACGAGCGCCGCGATGGCGTCACCGCTGGCCTGGGGCAGCGTGGCGGCGGGGGAGTCGTCTTCGTTGCGCGGTCCCGAGGCGACGTTGGTCAGCTGGTCGTCCGGGGAAACGCCCTCCTCGGCGGGACGCTCGTTGTTGTAGACGAACACCGCTCCCGCCCCGGCCGCGGTGGCGTTGTCGATCTTCGCCTCGAAGGTGCAGATGCCGCGCTGGATGAGCACGATCGCGCCCGCCGGGACGGCGGCGAAGTCACCGGGCTCGCAGCCGAGGTGCGCGCCGTCGGCGTCGGAGGGCAAGGACAGCTGCGCGGTGTAGTCGCCCTCGATGCCCTCGCTGAGGTCGAAGTGCGACCCGGTGTAGGTGGTGCCGTCCACCGTGAGCGAGGCCTCGCCGAACTCCGGGGTGGGGACCTCGAACGTCTGACGCGAGACGGTGAAGGCGCCGGTTCCCTCGAGGACCTGCTCGGCGTAGCGGGCGGCGGCCTCGTACCCGGGTCCGTTCCAGACGCGGTAGCCGTCGGCGGCGAATGACTCGCTGATGTCCGACAACTCGGTCAGGTGCGTCATGACGTCGGCGCCCGTGACCCCGAGGTCATCGGGCGGGGTGGCCGGGGCGGCGAACGCGGCCGGGGCGATCAGTAGGCCGCCGCCCACCAGGGCGCCGGTCGCCAGCAACGCCGACGCCCGTCGAGCGCGAGAGGGAGGGGAATGCAGGGTGTTTCGGAGCACGATGAATGCGCCTCTCCGCGGGCATCGATGCCCGCATCATCCAGGGGGAATGACGCGACGCCCAGAGAAGGCGATCGCGAGACGATTCTCATAGGGGATTCGTAAAAAACGCAATGGTGGCCGCATTCTTCACAGGCTTGAAACCTGGGGGTCACACGGCCGAGGACCCCGAGCGACCGGCGGCGCGATCAGCCGCGCCGCGGATTCCGCCCGACGATCGCCGCTGCCACGAGCATCGTCGCAGCGGCCGTCGCGAGCGCCGCGGAACTGCCGAGGTCGTGCGCGAGGGCGCCCAGGACGGCACCCGCGACGAGCGCCGCCCACAGCAGCAGGGGGCGGCGCCACGCGGTGCGGGAACGACCGGTCACGAGGGCGGCGAGACCCAGGCCGAGGCTCACGAGCGTGCCGGTGGAGTAGGTGATGGCGACGCGCGCCCGATCCTCGGCGAGGAACAGCGTGTTGAGGGCTCCCATCGCCGCGGCGAGCAGGCCCGCGCGCCACAGTGTGGACGGACCGGCGGTCGCGAGCACCGCGGCGAGCCCCACCACGAGGGCCGATCCCGCGATGAGCGAGGCCTGCGCGCGCCGCGACCGCGGGCGCACCGCGCCGCCGACCGCGACACCCACGACGAACGCCGCGATGAGCCCCAGCGGCACGAGGGCCAGGGCGAGCGAGCTCGGCACGTCGACCGCGCCCTGCGTGGAGTTGCCGCTCATGAACGACACGAACAGTCCGCCGGTGTCGAGGTACCCGACGGCGTCGACGAAGCCGGCGACCGCCGCCAGTGCGGCCGACAGCGCGAGGGCTCCCCGTCCGACGTTCTGCACCGTGCCTCCTCGCCTCGGTCGAGGGATCGAGGCGCTCCATCGTCGTCCCGGCACGGCGTACCCGGCAAATCCGTCCATCCGCGGCATCCACCGCCGCCGGGGTTCCGGGCCCCGCCGTCAGCGCACGCGGGGCACGTATCGCGGCACCCAGCGGATGAACCCCGCTGCGCCGAGGACCGCGATGACGCCCATGGCCCCCACGCCGATCGACAGCGTCGCCACCGCGGTGAGCGCCGACACGATCAGCGGGGCGACGGCACCGCCGGCATCCGTGAGCGTCCGCCACGAGCCGAGGAATGCCGCGGGCTCGTTCGGCGGTGCGATGTCGGCCCCGAGGGTGAGCAGGATGCCGCTGGACAGACCGTTGCCGACCCCGAGCACCGCGGCGAACATGGCGTACCACATGGCCGCCGAGTCCAGGTCGTGCGTGAACGACAGGGCGAAGAACCCCGCTCCCATCAGGATCATCGCGGGCAGTGCCGCCCACAGGCGTCCGAAGCGGTCCATGACCTGGCCGCTGGCGTAGAACAGGGCGAAGTCGATCGCGCCCGACACCCCGACGACCACCGCGATCGTCCCCGCATCCAGTCCGAGCGACACGCCCCACAGGGGCAGCACGACCTGCCGCGCCGACCGCACCGCCGACAGCGAGGCCGCGGCGAGCCCCAGCCGCGCGAGCACTCCGCGGAACCGCCACATCGTGCGGAACACCCCGGCGCGCTCGACTGTCGGGATCGCTCCCGTCACGGGTTCTCCGGTGTCCTCCGCGTCGCGCGAGTCGCCGTCGACGCGGCGCGCCCCCGCGCCCACCGGCACCGCCTTCTCGGGATCGGGGCCGAAGAACACGAGGAGGACGGTGGCGACCTGGCACACCGCGAAGAAGACCACGGATGCCGTCTCGTCGCCGAAGATCCCCAGCAGTGCCGCCGAGATGAACGGGCCGACGAACATCCCGAGGCGGAACGTCCCGCCGAGCAGCGACAGGGCCCGCGCCCGGAAGTGCAGCGGCACGCGGGTCGTCATGAACGAGTGGCGCGCGAGCGCGAACGACGCGGCGCAGAACCCGATGAGGAAGACGGCCGCGGCGAAGAACGCCAGCGACTGCGCGAACATAATCCCGGTCAGGCCCGCGAGCACGATGATCCCGGCCACGCCCATCGTGAGGCGCTCGCCGAAGCGGGCGACGGCCCATCCCGCCGGGATGTTGCCGCACAGCTGGCCCACGACGAGGGCGGCGGCGACGAGGGCGGCCACGGCGACGTCGGCGCCGAGGCGGTTGGCGATCACGGGGATGAGGGGGATCACCGCGCCCTCGCCGAGCGCGAAGAGCAGGGTGGGGCCGTAGATCATCGGTGCGAAGCGCACCAGCACGTTCCGGGGAGAGTCGGCTGTCACCGTCTCCACGATAGGCTTGATGTCTCATGCTCGAACTCGATTTGACCGCCGACATCCAGGCGCTGCGCTCGACCTTCGCCGATATCCAGGCCGTGGTCGACGTCGACGCACTCAAAGCCGACATCGATCGCCTCAGCGAAGAGGCCGGTGCCCCCGACCTGTGGGACGACGTCGAGAACGCCCAGAAGGTCACCAGCCGTCTGAGCCACCGTCAGGCCGAACTCAAGCGGGTCTCGGAGATCGAGCAGCGTCTCGACGACCTCGAGGTGCTCGTCGAGCTCGCGATCGAGATGGACGACGAGGACTCCGCCGACGAGGCCCGTCGCGAGCTCGCGGCACTGAAAGACGTGATCGGCCAGCTCGAGGTGCAGACGCTCCTCGACGGGGAGTACGACCCGCGCTCCGCGGTCGTCACGATCCGTTCGGGAGCGGGCGGCGACGACGCGACCGACTTCGCCGAGATGCTCCTGCGCATGTACCTGCGCTGGGCCGAGCGCCACAAGTACCCCGTCAAGGTCATGGACACCTCCTACGCCGAGGGCGCCGGCATCAAGTCGGCCACCTTCGAGGTCGACGTCCCCTACGCCTACGGCACGCTGTCGGTCGAGGCCGGCACCCACCGCCTCGCGCGCATCAGCCCGTTCGGCGGCGCCGACAAGCGTCAGACGAGCTTCGCCGCGGTCGAGGTCATCCCCGTGATGGAAGAGGCCGTCGAGGTCGAGGTCCCCGAGGGCGACATCCGCGTCGACGTCTTCCGTTCCTCCGGCCCCGGCGGGCAGTCGGTCAACACCACCGACTCCGCCGTGCGCATCACGCACCTCCCGACCGGCCTCGTCGTGTCGATGCAGAACGAGAAGTCGCAGATCCAGAACCGCGCCGCCGCCATGCGCGTGCTGCAGACGCGCCTGCTCTTGCTCAAGCGCGAAGAAGAGGCCGCCAAGAAGAAGGAGCTCGCCGGCACGATCACCGCGAGCTGGGGCGACCAGATGCGCTCCTACTTCCTCTACGGCCAGCAGCTCGTGAAAGACCTGCGCACCGGCTACGAGGTCGGCAACCCCGCCGTCGTCTTCGACGGCGATCTCGACGGTCTGATCGCCGCCGGAATCCGTTGGCGCAAGCGCAAGGACGACGACGACTGATCATCCCCTTTCGACGAGAGTCCTATGGATGCCGGTACCCCCGGCATCCATAGGACTCTCTCGGTTTGGCGACACGGCGCGTCCTGACGGGCTGTTTCGCGCCCGCGCTTAGGCTCGTCGAGCCATGATCCGGTTCGAGAACGTCACCAAGAGGTATCGCGGCACCGCGAAGCCCGCCCTCAACGCCGTCGACTTCGAGGTGCAGCGCGGGGAGTTCGTCTTCCTCGTCGGAGCCTCGGGTTCGGGCAAGTCGTCGTGCCTGCAGCTCATCCTGAGGGCGGAGACCCCCACCGAGGGGCGCGTCGTCGTGCTCGGCCGCGACCTGCGCACCCTGTCGAACCGCAAGGTCCCCTACTTCCGCCGCCACATCGGGTCGGTGTTCCAGGACTTCCGCCTGCTGCCGAACAAGACCGTGCACCAGAACGTCGCTTTCACGCTGCAGGTCACGGGCGCCTCGCGTGGGTTCATCCAGCAGGCCGTGCCGGAGGTGCTCGCGCTCGTCGGCCTCGACGGCAAGGAGAAGCGCCTGCCGCATGAGCTGTCGGGTGGCGAGCAGCAGCGCGTCGCGATCGCGCGAGCGTTGGTCAACCGCCCGCAGGTGCTCCTCGCCGACGAGCCGACCGGAAACCTCGACCCCGGCACCTCGATCGACATCATGCGCCTTCTCGCGCGCATCAACGCCGGCGGGACGACCGTCGTGATGGCCACGCACGAGGCCGGTTTCGTCGACCAGATGCAGCGCCGCGTGATCGAACTGCGCGGCGGCGAGATGGTGCGCGACGAACGCCACGGCGGCTACGGCGACACCTCCAGCCTCCCGCGACTCGCGCCCGAGGTCGAGAAGGGCGCCGCCGCGGTGGCCGCCCTCACCGCGGTGCTCGAGGTCCAGCGCGAGGTGACGAGCGTGACCGGCCCCGTGGAGCCGCTGCCGTCGGCGGCCGTCACCCGCCCCGCGGCCGCATCCGACCCGGATGCCACGACCCCCGCCCCCGCGGTGACCACGCCGGCCGCCGAGCAGACGCGCGAGCCGGGCACCAACACGCGCTCCATCCCCGTCACGACCCCCGACATCGAGGCCCTCGGCGTCGCCGACCGCCTCGGTCTGGGCGCGAAGACGGATCGCAACGACGAAGTGGGACCCACGTCATGAGGTTCGGGCTCATCCTCTCGGAGGCCTTCACGGGCCTGCGACGCAACGCCTCGATGGTGATCTCGGTCATCCTCGTGACTTTCGTGTCGCTCACCTTCGTCGGCGCGGCGATGCTCATGCAGATGCAGATCGGCAAGATGCAGTCGTACTGGGCCGACCGCGCCCAGGTGGCGGTGTCGATGTGCGCGACCGTGTCGGACGTCGACACCTGCACCACCGGTCAGGCCGCTACGCAGGAGCAGATCGACGCGGTGACGGCGAAGCTCGACGGCGACGCCCTCGCCCCGCTCATCCGCGACTACACCTACGCCACCAGCGAGCAGGTGTTCGAGAACGCCAAGGGCCTGCTGCCCGACGACATCATCGGCGTCGTCACCGCGGATCAGTTCAATGCGACCTTCAGCATCAACCTCGTCGACCAGAACCAGTCCGACGTCATCATCGAGGCCTTCAGCGGCCAGGCGGGCGTCGAAGAGGTCACGAACCAGATGCAGTACCTCGAGCCCCTGTTCCAGGCGCTCACGGTCGCGACCTACGTCGCGGTCGGCATCGCCGGGCTCATGCTGATCGCGGCGGTGCTGCTGATCGCCACCACGATCCGCCTCTCGGCCTTCGCGCGACGCCGCGAGCTCGGGATCATGCGTCTTGTCGGTGCCTCGAACCGCTTCATCCAGACGCCGTTCATCGTCGAGGGCGTGCTGGCGGCGCTGATCGGCTCGGCGCTGGCGAGCGTGGCGGTGTGGGCGATCGTGGGCGTGGGTGTCAACCAGTACCTGCGCGACCGCATCGGCTTCATCACGTCGTGGGTGGGCATCGGCGACGTCGCGTTCGTCATCCCGGTCATCGTCGTGATCGGCGTGATCCTCGCCGCCCTCAGCGCGAGCTTCGCGATCCGTCGCTGGTTGCGCGCCTGACCGTTCGCGACGGCGGGCTCCGGCGTCCTGTAGGCTGAGGGGCTCTGTGTGCCCATGATCATGAGGAGGTGGCACCATGCCTCGTGAGCAGGGTGAGAAGCTCATCGCGTCGAACAAGAAGGCGCGTCACGACTACGCCATCGAGAAGACCTACGAGGCCGGTCTCGTCCTGACCGGCACCGAGGTGAAGTCGCTGCGCCAGGGGCGGGCGAACCTCACCGACGGCTACGCGTACATCGACGGCGGTCAGGCGTTCCTCGATGCCGTGCACATCCCCGAGTACTCGCAGGGACACTGGACGAACCACTCCGCCAAGCGCACGCGCAAGCTGCTGCTGCACAAGGAGGAGATCGTCAAGCTCTCGCACGCGGTCGCCGCGGGCGGCTACACCCTCGTCCCGCTGCGCCTGTACTTCCTCGACGGGCGCGCGAAGGTCGAGATCGCGGTCGCGAAGGGCAAGCGCGAGTTCGAGAAGCGTCAGACCATCCGCGAGCGCGAGGACAAGCGCGAGGCCGAGCGTGCGATGCGCACCAAGAACCGCCTGGGCGAGTAGGACCCGTCACTCGGCGCGGAAGCGCCCCTCGACGACCGAGGTCACGACGATCTCCGGCGGCTGCAGGCTGAACGACGACCCTCCGGCCGACGCAGCCGCCATCATGCGGGCGCCCATCGGCGCGGGGGAATCGGGGCGGGTCGCGAGCAGCCCGGCATCCGCCACCTCGACGGCGGAGACGGATGCCAGCCCCAGGGCGTCGGCGTAGGCGGTCGCGCGCTCCACGGCCACGTGCACGGCCTCGGCGGCGACCTCGCGCTCGGTGCGTGCGCGCGTGTCGGGGGAGAGGCGCCAGTCGACGGCGGTGACCTGCACGTCGTCGGACTCGGTGACGTCGCCGAGCCACCACGACAAGGCGCCGGCGTCGATGAACGTGGCCGAGAGCTCGACGCTCGCGTGGTGGACGAGGGGGAGTTGCGCCCCCTCGGCGTTCCACGGCCGGTCCGACCAGACCGAGACACGGGCGCTCGACCATTCCGAGACCTCGCCCGAACGCAGGTGGGCGACGAGGCCGTCCTGCACCGACGATGCGCGCTCCTGCGCCTGCTCCACGACGGGGCCGCGAGACGGCCCGTTGACCGAGACCGTGACACGGACCGCCGCTTCTTCGGCGCGGACGCGGGCGTTGCTCTCGCCTCGGACGGTGATGACGACGTCGCTCATGCGGTGAGCATACGCGACGGCGTCGACGGGGCGACGGGCGTGCGACGGTCCGATGCGCGAGTCGTCGACGCGGGGAATTCGCGGGCCGACGCGACGGGGCGACGGGCGCGGGGCGGTCCGATGCGAGAGTCGTCGACACCGGGAATTCGCGAGCCCCCGATGCGTTGTAGACTGTGATGCTCGGGTGCTTTCCGCTCCCGGCATGGCAACTCAACAGCGTGACAACGGCCGCTCCTTCACGGAGTTCCCGGGGCTGATCGGTTTCGACAGCGCCTGCGAACCCGCGAGAAGCGGGCCGAGGATGTGGGGTTATCTCGTAAACGCTCCCTGCAAAACAATAAGTGCCAATGCTAAGCGCACTGACTTCGCCCTCGCTGCGTAAGCGAGCCCGATAGTCCGTCAGACCGTGTGTGACCCCGCCACGGATCCTGGCGTCATTTAGGGGTCTTGCTGCGTGACGGCGTCTGGACGTCACGCGGGACTTTTCCCAGGCTGGGCTCGTCGACTTAGGTGTCTGTGACAAAGGTCGGAGCCGAGCAGAACGTCTGCACAGACTGCGCCCGGAGAAAACGCGGAGACCCAGCGTTGGACGGGGGTTCGATTCCCCCCAGCTCCACGAGCCGTTGTCACGATGAGTCGTCAGAAAGCCCTCGCTCCCGCCCGTTTCGGTGGGGCGGGGGCTTTCTCGTACGCCGATGAGCGCCGCGCGGGCCTCTGTGCGGCGTGAGCGTCACCGGTGGGCGCGACGTACCCGGCCGTGTGCTCGGCCCGCCTGCCGGCGCCGCTCAGCTCGCGCTGCGCGTGTGGATGTCGCTCTCGCCCGAGGCGCCGTTCAGCTCGAGGTAGATGCGTCCCTCGGTGCGCGTCAGGGTGGCCGTGTTCCGTCGCTCGATCGACTCCGCGAGACGCTCGACGAACCCGGGGTCGAAACTGTGCAGCAGCACCTCGTCACCGCGGTGGATGCGCTTGCCCGCCCACGCGGCGGCGACCTTCTCGGGGTCGCGGTGGGTATAGACCGCGACGCGTTCGGCCTTCATGCTCCCGGTGTGCAGGCGGGCGGCATCCGGGGCTCCCACCTCCACCCAGGCGACGAGCGCGCCGGTGAGGTCGCGCACCAGGACGGCGGGTTCGTCGGTCGCGGCGACTCCCTCGCTGAAGGCGATGCCCTCTTCGAACTCGAGGCAGTAGGCGAGCACGCGGGTGAGCATGTAGGGCGCGGTCTCGGACGGATGCCGCGCGACGCGCAGCTGCAGCTCGTCGTAGACGCCGCGGTCGACATCGGAGAGCTGCACGGTGAACGTGTGAATGGTCGCGCCGATAGCCACGAGGGTCGAGCCTACGTGAGGAGCGGGGATCCTCGTGCCTCCGGACTCCGACCGCGGAGGGACGTTGCCCGGATGACTCCGTGCCGCCTAGCGTCGAAGGATGCCAGATCCCCGCGCCCTCCGCATCGACGTCGGTCCGTTCCACCTCGCCCCGACGCCCGACGCGTCCACGTGGACCGCCGAGCAGGAGCGCGGCGGACGCGGCGCGGCATCCGGGATCGACGCCGACGGGAATGACGCGGGACGGATCACGGCCGGGTGGACCGACTGGGTCGCGTTCGCGCAGCGGGTGCTGCAGGCCGATGCCCTGTGGCGCGATGTCGAGGCGCGGGGCGACGCGTGGGACGAGGGGTTCTCGGCGGCTCGCGACGTGGAGGCGCGCAACCCGTACCGGTGACGGGCGACGCCGAGCCGGCGACCGTCGGCGCCGTCGGCTACCGGGGGCTCTGGACGAGGATCAGGCTCTGTCGGGTGTCGGCGAGCTTCACGAAGCCGTCGCCGAAGAAGTAGGTCAGGCCGTAGCCGTCGGCACCGCGTCCGTTCAGCCAGTCGGGGTTCTCGGTCACGTAGACGCCGTCGGCATCTTTCTCGACCTTCCATCCCGCGGCGACGAGGTCTTTCTGCGCCGTCTTCGCGGTGGCGTCGTCGATGGGTGCCCAGCCGAAGATCTGCACACGGTCGGAGGCGATCTTCGTGTCGCCCCACTTGCACTGGATGCCGTCGTCGAGAGCCGTGGCGCCCATGCGGAACTGGTCCTCCTGCGACGTCCAGCCGAGGCTCTTGAAGTCGTCGGCGGTGGCTTGGGGGATGATGTTCTCGCACGTGGGGTCTGCGGGCGGGGTCGCCGAACCGGATGGCGATGCGGCCGGCGCCGGCGTCTCGACACCGGCGGCGGGCGCGGCCGAGGAGGGTGCCTCTGCGGCCGGCGCGGGCTCGGGTGCGGGGGCCGCGCACCCCGCGAGGACGAGGGCCGCGAAGGCGCCGCCTGCGACGAGAGCGGACACACGAGCACGGGCGGAGCGCCGCCGCGAGACGGTGGTCGCGCGCATCATCGTGAACCCTCGCCTTCGTGCAGCAGGGTGAGGAAAGCGTCGTGCAGCACGCCGTTAGTCGCGAGCGACGATTCGGCGTCGAGTCGGTCGGCTCCGTCGAACGCGGTGAAGCGTCCGCCGGCTTCGCGCACGATGGGGGCGATCGCGGCGATGTCGTACTCCTTCACGCCGAACTCGGCGACGAGCTCGAGCCGCCCCTCAGCGAGCCACATGTACGGCAAGGCGTCGCCGTAGGCGCGGTCGCGCCACACGGCACGGGCGAGGCGCTCGAGCGTCGGCACGAGGTCGACGTCATCCCACTGCTCGATGCTCTGGAAGCTGATGCTCGAGGCCGCGACGTCGTCGATACCGGAGACGTGGATGCGGCGGGTCTCCCCGGTGGCGGTGGTCGTCCACGCGCCCTGGCCGGTCGCCGCCCACCAGCGGCGCCCGATCGCGGGCTGGCTGACGACGCCGACGGTCGGGACGCCGTCGACGGTGAGGGCGATGAGCGTGGCCCACACGGGGATGCCGCGCATGTAGTTGTGGGTGCCGTCGATCGGATCGATCACCCAGCGCCGCGAGGTGTCGCCGGAGCTGCCGTACTCCTCGCCCAGGATCGCGTCGGCGGGGCGCTCGGCATCCAGGATCTCCCGGATGGCGCGCTCGGTGGCGAGGTCGGCCTCGGTGACGTGCGTGCGGTCGGGCTTGGTGTCGATGCGCAGGTCGGCGGCGTCGAAACGCTGCATCGCGACCGCGTCGGCGGCGTCGGCCAGGCGGAGGGCGAGTGCGAGATCGTCGGTCAGGTCCGCGAGGGTCGCGGCGGGCTCTTCGATGCGGGACACGGCTCCAGGATAACCGGCGCTCCTGGCTCGATTTGGTGTGGTCGCGTCACCCCTGGTAATGTCATTCCTCGGCGCGGAGAGCGAATCTCCCGCCGAACGGAACGCACCTCTAGCTCAATCGGCAGAGCAACTGACTCTTAATCAGTGGGTTCTGGGTTCAAGTCCCAGGGGGTGCACCACCACCGGAATCCCCTTCGCAGCCTCGCGGTTGCGGAGGGGATTTCGGCGTCTGCGGGGGAGGTCAGGTCAGGTTCGGTCGCAATCCCGTTGCGCGAGGGAATGCTCTCGGCATGATGGGATCCTGGCCGCTGAGCAGCGGCGCGAAGGCGGGAGGACACATGGCCGACGACGAGATGTGGGACGTGACCGACATTCAGGGCACGCCCACGGGCACCCTCCACCGACGCGGTGACGGCCCGGTGCCGGCCGGGTCATTCCATATCGTGGCATCTGTCTGCCTCGTGTCATCGTCCGGCCGCGTGCTGATGAGCCGCCGCGCCGAGGGGAAGGACTACCCCCTCGCGTGGGAGTTCCCGGCCGGGAGCGCGCTGCGCGGCGAGACGAGCCGCACCGGTGCGGTGCGCGAGCTCGCCGAGGAGACCGGGATGAGGGTCACCGGCGACGACCTCGTGCTGGTCGGGCGGGTGATCGAGGAGCGGGCGCTCTTCGACCTGTGGGTCGCGCGCGTCGACGGCGAGCCCGTGCCCGTGCCGGATCCGGAAGAAGTGGTCGAGTCGGAGTGGGTCAGCCTCGACGTGGTGCGCCGTCGGTGGGAGGAGGGCCTGTTCGCGACGCCGTGGAACGCGCGGTTCGACCAGCTGTGGGACACGCTCCAGGAGCGCGTGGCGGATATGGGGGCGGAGATCGCTCCCTGATCCGAATGCAGCGGCTACGCCGGGGGGAGAGCTGCGATCAATCGCGAGCCGGATATCGACACGGCGACGATGGCCGCGGTCCCGGCCAGCGGCAGTACCGCGAGCGGGACGGCGGCGCCGGGGCCGAAGGCGACCAGCATCACCAGGAACGTCACCCACGCCACCACCCCGATCGCCACCCACGCCCACATCATCCGCGTAGTGCGTTGTCTGAGCGCGGTCGCCGTCATCGGACGATCGTGATGGATGACGTCGTCCGTCCACCGGGTGCCGTCCCACGATCGCTGGGTGCGGGGCGCGACGACGTACCACCCCGGTTCGACGGGGGACGGGGTACTCATGCGGCGAACGCCGGCTTCGGCCACGCGGGCAGCGCGCTCGAGGTGAAGACCTCAGAAGTCGACTTCACGTTGTGCCCCCATGTGTCGACCCTATGCAAACTGCTCGCCGGTCGCGAGGTCGTCACCGGCCCGTCCGCGGTCGGCAGTTGCGGGCATCGCATGCATTGCCGGTGCCTCGGTCCCGGTGTCGGGCCCCCGTGCCACGATGTCGCCATGCCGAACGAGAGCGCCTCGCCAGCCACGTACGTCACCCATGACCTCGCGGTCGCGGAGGGAGACCTGCGCGTCGGTGAGTGGCATCCGGATGCCGAGGGCACCCCGTGGCTGCTCGTGCACGGGGTCACCGCGTCGCACGTGGCGTGGGCGTGGGTCGCGGCACAGAGTCCGGCGCGGCTGATCGCCCCCGATCTGCGCGGGCGCGGGCGCAGCACGGCGTCGGCGCGGCGAATCGGGCTGGCGCAGCACGCCGATGACCTGGCAGAGGTGCTCGACGGCCTCGAGGTCGAGCGGGCGATCGTGGTCGGGCACTCGATGGGCGCGTTCATCTCGTTGGTGTTCGGCGAACGGCACCCCGACCGGGTCGAGCGGATCGTCCTCGTCGACGGCGGGCTGCCCCTGACCCTGCCGCGTGGGATGGAACCGCGCGAGGCGGTGCGCCACGTGCTCGGACCGACCGCGGCGCGGCTCGACATGCGCTTCCCGAGCGAGGGCGCGTACCGTGATTTCTGGCGGGCGCACCCCGCGTTCACAGGGCGCGAAGACCCGCTGCTCGACGCCTACTTCGCCTACGACCTGGTCGGTGAATCACCCGCGCTGCGGCCGGCGACGACGTTCGCCACGGTCGAAGCCGACTCCATCGACCAGAACGCCGGCGAGGCCATCGCGGGAGCGCTCGAACGCCTGCGCCGCCCGACGCGGCTGATCGCGGCTGAGCGGGGATTGCTCGGCGAGGTTCCGCCGCTGTACCCCGACCTCGACGGCATCCGCAGCCGATTCCCCCGGCTTGCGGCGACGCGCCGGGTGCCGGCCGTCGATCACTATTCGATCGTCATGTCGGCACCCGGCGCGCGGGCTGTGGTGCAGGAGGTCCTTGCGGGGGAGTGACGGTGTTACGCAGCGTCTCCGACCAGCACGGCGGCGCCTTCATCGGCGGCGTCGGGGTGCGAGCCGTCGACGTGGGCCAGCAGGCGACGGCCGAACAGGATGCACGCAGCGGCGATGAACACCGAGGCGGCGGCCATGAAGTACGGCACATCGGCGCCGTAGGCGTGCCAGAGCCACGCCGCGAGCGGCGGAGCGACGGCCCCGCCGAGGAAGCGGACGGCGGAGTACGCCGACGAGGCGACCGAGCGCGGCAGGTCGGTGGCCTCCATCACGGCCTCGGTCAGCGCGGTGTTGACCACGCCCAGCACGAGGCCACCCACGATGATGCACACGACGAGGGCGGTCGACGACGCCACGGTGAAGGCCGCGACCACCAGGTCGATTGCCAGCAGGGGCAGCGCGATCAGCAGCACGCTTGTCAGGCGCAGCCTGCGCAGCAGCAGCGGAGCGACCCAGACACTCGTGATCGCGAGGCCCACGCCCCAGCCGAAGAAGGTGAGGCCGATACCCATGGCACCGAATCCGAGGGGGAACGGCGAGAACGCCAGGAGGGTGAAGAAGCCGATGTTGTAGAACAGGGCGGTCGCCGCGAGGATCGCGAGCGCCGGGCGGCCCAGCGCGCGGAACGGGGCGCTGAAGGGAAGGGGCGTACGCGCGGGCTTCGGTCCGCGAAGAAGGACCGCCACCGCGATGAACGCGATCGCCATCAGGGCGACGACGCCGAAGAACGGTCCGCGCCAGCTGACCTCGCCGAGGACGCCGCCCAGCAGCGGACCGACGGCGATGCCGAGGCCGAGTGCCGCCTCGTACAGGATGATCGCCGACGATGTGCCGCCCGATGCGGCCCCGACGATCGTCGCGAGAGCGGTGGAGATGAAGAGCGCGTTGCCCAGACCCCACCCGGCGCGGAAGCCGATGACGGCGTCGACGCTGCCGCTCAGGGCGCAGAACAGTGCGAACACCACGATCAGCCCGAGACCCACCAGCAGGGTGGCCTTGGCGCCGATGCGGCTGGAGATCCAGCTGGTGACGAGCATCGCGAGACCGGTCACCACGAGGTAGCTCGTGAAGAGCAGCTCGGTCTGCACCGGGCTCGCCTTCAACGACTCGGCGATCGCGGGAAGAATCGGATCGACGAGCCCGATACCCATGAACGCCACGACCGACGCGAAGGCGACTGCCCAGACTTGTGCGGGCTGTTTCCAGACGCTCGGGGCCTTATCGACCGGGTCGGCTGCGGTACCGGCGCTCACCGGACCACCTCTCTTTCTTCTTCGGAGCGACGTGCGGCACCGCGCGAGGCGCGTACCTGGTCGCTCGGTTTCTCGGTGTGTTCGTTCGACCCGACGGGCGCCATCCCGACCTGGCGCGAGAGAGCCGAGGCCGCCGTGCTGACGGCCTCCCACTCCGCGGGGGACAAGTCGGCCACGTGCGGCGCGAGGGCAGCGCGGAAGAGCTCGTACCAGCGCTCGAGGGCGTCGAGGCCGTCCTCGGTGGCCGCCACCACGCTCACGCGGGAGTCGTCGGGGTGACTGCGACGCGACACGAGTCCAGCGGCATCCATCTGCCGGATCAGCCGGGTCATACCGGGCTGCGTGACGCGGCTGAGCGTCGCAAGGTCGCCGAGGCGCTGCGGGCCGTGGTCGCGCAGCAGCGTCAGCGTGCGCCACTGCGCCGCGGGAGCGTCGGAGTTCGTGTCGAGGGCGGCTACACGCGTGAGCGCATGCACGGCGAGCAGCAGGCGCTGGAGGTCGTCGTCACGGGTCATAGATGAAAGTATACCCCAGTTATATACCGTAGGTATCTATTGCGGGCTCCGCGCGCGCGGCCGGCGCCACACGTCGTGACAGGGCGCCGAGCGCCGGCGGCGCGCGCCCTGTCATCGCGCGGCGATCCGCGTCGACAACTGGTGCGCGTGCGCCAGCAGGATCCGCCCGAGTTCGGCGAGTCGCTCGCCGCCGAACCGGAACTCGACTCCCGTCAGGCTCAGCGCCCATTGCGGGTCGCCGGCCCGCGTGAAGACCGCGGCGCCCACACCCCAGCTGCCCTCGACGATCAAGCCGGGGTTGACCGCGTAGCCCCGCGCCTGTGTGTCGGCGACGCGCGCGCGTAGCCGCGCGGGGGAGTGTGAGGCTCCCCAGCGTTCGACGAGCTCCGGATGCCGTTCGAGGTAGGCGTCCACGTCCTGGGGCGGCAGGAACGCGAGGATCGCGAGCCCTGCCGACGCGACGCCCAGGGGGAAGCGCACCCCCTCCGACAGCACGAACGAGCGGATGGGGAAGCTCCCGTCCTCGCGGACGAGGCAGACGGTCTCGTCGCCGCGCCGCACCGAGAGGAACGCGCTCTCCTCGGTGCGGACCGCCAGCGAGCGCACGATGTCGCGCGCGGTCGCCGTGATGTCGAAGCGGGATGCCGCGACGCTGCCCATCAGGTACAGCTCGGGTCCCGGGAGCCAGTGCCCGGTCGCGTCGTCGCGGTCGACGAGACCTTCGGCTCGCAGGGCACTCAGCAGTCGGTGAGTCGTCGGACGTGTCAGATCGGCGTCGCGCGCGAGGTCGGCCACCGCGGCACCCGCCTCGCCGGCGGCTGTGACCAGACGCAGGAGGTGCGCTGCGCGGGCGATGGCCTGGGCTCCGGGGACGGTGGCCGGGGTCTCTCGCGCCGCGGCACGATGTGGTCGCGGCCCCCTCGGAGTGACTTCCCCGGGTGATTCGGGCGATCTGGTGTCCACGATGTGGACGCTACGCCCGGCAGCATCCACATGGCAAGAACGGGCTGGCCGCGGCGCCGGCCCGCGCCGCAGGGTGGAGGGACGCCGCTACGAAGGAGTTCGCGTGATCGACAAGACCGTCGCCTCAGCTGCCGAGGCCGTCGCCGACATCCCCGACGGAGCATCTCTCGCTGTCGGCGGCTTCGGCCTCTCGGGCAATCCCATCGCCCTGATCGAGGCTCTGCTCGCCCAGGGAACCCGCGACCTGTCGGTCGTGTCGAACAACTGCGGCGTCGACGACTGGGGGCTCGGCATCTTGCTGGGCGCCGGTCGCATCCGCAAGATGACCTCGTCGTACGTCGGCGAGAACAAGGAGTTCGAGCGGCAGTTCCTCTCGGGCGAGCTCGAACTCGAGCTCACTCCGCAGGGCACGCTTGCCGAGAAGCTGCGGGCCGGCGGCTCGGGCATCGCGGCCTTCTACACGCAGACCGGAGTGGGTACCCAGGTCGCCGAGGGCGGCCTGCCCCGCCGCTACGACGCGGCCGGCGGTATCGCTGTGGCCTCCCCGGTCAAGGACGTGCGCACCTTCGACGTGAACGGCGAGCAGCGCGAGTTCGTGCTCGAAGAGGCGATCACCACCGATTTCTCGCTCGTGCACGCCTACCAGGGCGACCGCCACGGCAACCTCGTCTTCCGCAAGGCCGCGCGGGCCTTCAACCCCCTCGCCGCCATGGCCGGCCGTACCTGCATCGTGCAGGTCGAGCACCTCGTCGAACCCGGCGAGCTCGATCCGGATGCGGTGCATCTGCCCGGCGTCTACGTGCATCGGATCGTCGAGGTCGGGCCCGACATCCCCAAGCGCATCGAGAAGCGCACCGTCCGGGAGGGGAACCGGTGATCATGCCGAAATGCTGCCCCCGGTCCCTTCGACAGGCTCAGGGACCTGGACAGGCTAAGAGACCTCGCGGTCAGGGGCCCCGCTGCGCACCGATGTCGACCGT
Organism: Microbacterium galbum; assembly: GCF_032464915.1. NCBI lineage: Bacteria > Bacillati > Actinomycetota > Actinomycetes > Micrococcales > Microbacteriaceae > Microbacterium > Microbacterium galbum. The sequence goes on from NZ_JAWDIS010000003.1 coordinate 210,699, forward strand.
CACCGAGGAGAACTGACATGCCCCTGTCCCGCATCGAGATGGCGGCCCGCGCCGCCCGGGAGCTCGCCGACGGCGCGTACGTCAACCTCGGCATCGGGCTTCCCACGCTCGTCCCCAACCACGTGCCCGACGGGGTGACGGTCGTGCTGCAGTCCGAGAACGGCATCCTCGGCGTCGGTCCGTACCCGACCGAGGACGCGGTGGACCCCGACCTCATCAACGCCGGCAAGGAGACGGTCACGACGTTGCCGGGAGCCGCGTTCTTCGATTCCGCCCTGAGCTTCGGCATGATCCGCGGGGGCAAGATTGACGCCGCGATCCTCGGGGCGATGCAGGTGTCGGCATCCGGAGACCTGGCGAACTGGATGATCCCCGGGAAGATGGTCAAGGGTCCCGGCGGCGCGATGGACCTCGTTCACGGCGCCGCGCGCGTGATCGTGCTGATGGAGCACGTCGCGAAGGACGGCTCGCCCAAGATCGTCGACTCCTGCTCGCTCCCGCTGACCGGTCGCGGCGTGGTCGACCGGATCATCACCGACCTCGCCGTCATCGACGTGACGGAGGATGGACTCGTGCTCGTCGAGCTCGCCCCCGGGGTGAGCGTCGACGAGGTGCGGGATGCCACCCAGCCCCCGCTGACCGTGGGACTCACCGAGAAGCGCACAGAGAAGCTCACAGAGGAGCAGAACGCATGACCACCGACAACGACGTCGTCATCGTCGCCGCCGCGCGCACCCCGCAGGGTCGTCTGAAGGGGCAGCTCGCGCCGCTCACGGCTGTCCAGCTCGGCGCCGCGGCGATCCGCGGGGCGCTCGAGCGCGGCGGCATCCCCGCCGACGCCGTCGACGCGGTGCTCGTCGGGCAGGTGCTGCAGGCCGGGGCGGGGCAGAACGCGGCGCGTCAGGCCGCGATCGCAGCGGGCATCGGCTGGGATGTGCACAGCGCCACGATCAACAAGGTGTGCCTCTCGGGGCTCACCGCGGTCATCGACGCCGCGCGCATGCTCCGCCTCGGAGACGCGAGCGTCGTGGTCGCCGCCGGCATGGAATCCATGACCCGCGCCCCGCACCTGCTCATGAACTCGCGCGAGGGGTACTCCTACGGCTCCGTCGAGGTCCTCGACCACATGGCTCACGACGGGCTGACCGACGCGTACGACAGCGAGAGCATGGGCGCGTCCACCGAGCGCGCGAACGCCCGCTACGAGGTCACGCGCGAGGCGCAGGACGCCGTCTCGGCGCGGTCGCACCAGCGAGCCGCCGCAGCCCAGGCCGACGGGATGTTCGAGGCCGAGATCGTGCCCGTCTCGATCCCGCAGCGCAAGGGAGACCCGGTCGTCGTCGCGGCTGACGAGGGGATCCGCCCCGACACCACGGTCGAGACGCTCGCGAAGCTGCGCCCGGCGTTCGCCGAGGGGGGATCGATCACCGCCGGCAACGCCTCGCAGATCTCCGACGGCGCCTCGGCGGTCGTCGTCACCACGCGCGCTGTCGCCGCCGAACACGGCTGGGACGTGCTCGCGGTCGTCGGCGCCGCGGGGCAGGTCGCCGGCCCCGACAACTCCCTCCACGCCCAGCCCGCGCGGGCGATCGAGAAGGCGCTGCAGAAGCAGGGACTCTCGGCCTCCGATCTCGACCTCGTCGAGATCAACGAGGCGTTCGGCGCGGTCGTGGCGCGGTCGCAGGCCGAACTCGGGCTCTCCGACGACGTCGTCAACCCCCACGGCGGGGGCATCGCGATCGGTCACCCGATCGGCGCCTCGGGCAACCGCCTCGTCGTTCACGCCGTCCACGAGCTCGTCCGCCGCGGGGGCGGCACGGCGGCGGTCGCCCTCTGCGGCGGCGGCGGCCAGGGCGACGCGCTGATCCTCACCCGCTGACCCGCAGATGGGAAGACGGATGCCACGACCCTCCGGCCGTGGCATCCGTCGGTGTCAGGGGGTCAGCGACCCAGGCGCTTCTTGAACAGCTTGTCCTGCTTCTTCGAGACGGGGGAGTCGCCCGCGATGACGCGGCCGCGGCGCGCGCGGCGGGTGTCGACGACGGCGCCGATCGCCAGCGCCAGGGTAATGCCCCAGCTGAGCCACGCCAGCGCCGTGCGCCAGGTGAACGGCTCGTCGTTCTTGAGGCCGCGCAGGAGCGTGACGCCACCGGTGATGGCGCTGAGGAGACCGGTTCCGAAGATGTACTGCCGCATGCGCCCAACCTATCGAGGAGGGCGATCGGATGCCGTGCCTTGACAGCGCTCGACCCGGGGGCGCCCTGAGCACCGCTTATCGCATCGCGTCCACCCCCGTGCGCGGACCGAGCCCGCTGTTAGCCTGAGGACGATCCCCGAGGAGGACCTGTGACCCAGGCCGATTTCGTCGTCGTCGCCAACCGCTTGCCCGTCGACCGCACCCCCGACGGAGAGGGCTGGCGCCGATCGCCGGGCGGGCTCGTCACCGCTCTCGAACCCGTCATGCGCCGCGCCGAGGGTGCCTGGGTGGGGTGGGCCGGTCAGGCCGACGCCACCGTGGAGCCGTTCGACTTCGAGGGCACGCACCTCGTCCCCGTGACCCTGTCGGCCTCCGACGTCGAGCTCTACTACGAGGGCTTCTCGAACGACACCATCTGGCCGCTCTACCACGACGTCATCGCGGCGCCGACCTACAAGCGGGCCTGGTGGGACGCCTACGTCAAGGTCAACCGGCGCTTCGCCGAGGCCGCGGCCGAGGTCGTCGCCGACGGCGGCATCGTGTGGGTGCAGGACTACCAGCTGCAGCTCGTGCCGAAGATGCTGCGCGAGCTGCGCCCCGACCTCACCATCGGCTACTTCCACCACATCCCGTTCCCCGCCTACGGCCTCTACGCTCAGCTCCCCTGGCGCAAGCAGGTGCTCGAGGGACTCCTCGGCGCTGACGTCATCGGTTTCCAGCGCGTGGCCGACGCGGGCAACTTCGCCCGCGCCGTGCGGCGACAGCTGCGGTACGAGACCAAGGCCAGCGGCATCCTGGTCCCCGAGGGCGAGACGACGCGCGTCGCGCTCGCCAAGGCGTTCCCCATCTCGATCGATGCCGACTCCTACATCGAGCTGGCGCAGAAGCCCGAGATCCAGCAGCGCGCCAAGGAGATCCGCGAGGGTCTCGGCAATCCGCGCAAGATCCTCCTCGGCGTCGACCGCCTCGACTACACCAAGGGCATCCGCCACCGTCTCAAGGCGTGGGGCGAGCTGCTCGAAGACGGTCGCGCGACGGTCGAGGACGCCACCCTCGTGCAGGTCGCGAGCCCCAGTCGCGAGCGCGTCGACGCCTACGTGCAGCTGCGCGACGAGATCGAGATGACCGTCGGCCGCATCAACGGAGACCACGACACCACCACGCACACGGCGATCCGCTACCTCCACCAGTCGTACCCGCGGGAGGAGATGGTGGCGCTGTTCCTGGCCGCCGACATCATGCTCGTCACGGCGCTGCGCGACGGCATGAACCTCGTCGCGAAGGAGTACGTGGCGAGCCGCGTCGACAACCGCGGCGTGCTCCTGCTCAGCGAGTTCGCCGGCGCCGCCGACGAGATGGGCAGCGCACTGCTCATCAACCCGCACGACATCGACGGCATGAAGGATGCCATCGTCCGCGCGCTCGAGATGCCCGCCGCCGAACAGGGCCGCCGCATGCGGGCGTTGCGCAAACGCGTGCGCGACCACGACGTCGAGGACTGGTCGCAGGACTTCCTTGAGGCGCTCTCGGTGTTCCACGAGAAGGCCTCCAGCGCCGCGGCCGCCGCCGAGGTCACCCGCGGCGACGACGGCTCCGCTCCCGAACTCGAGCCCATCGACGAGACGGATGCCGGATGACGGGGTCGCAGCTCGACCCGATCCGCGTCGATGAAGGGATGGATGCCGGATGACCGCCGCCGACGCCTCCGTCGAGGCCGTCGCGACGACCGCGACGCTGCTGATAGCCCTCGATTTCGACGGCACGCTCTCGCCGCTGGTCGACGAGCCGATGTCGGCGCGCATGACGCCGGACGCCCGCGCGGTGCTCGAGGAGCTCGCGGGCCTCCCGGCGACGACCGTGGCCCTCGTCTCCGGCCGCACGCTCGCCGATCTCCGCGTCATCGCGGAGCACGACGACTCCTCTCCGTGGTGGCTGATGGGCTCGCACGGGGCCGAGGCCTGGGAGCCGGGCTCCGGTGCCGTCGAAGCGGACGACGACGCCGACGACCGCGCGCTGCGCGACCGCCTCACCGCCGAGGTCCGCGACGCCGTCGCCGCGTTCCCCGGAGCACGGGTCGAGCCCAAGCAGTTCGGCCTCGGACTGCACACCCGGACGGCGGATGCCGATGCCGCCCGCGCGGCGCGGGAGGCGACCGACGCCGTCCTGGCCGCCCGAGCGCCGTCGTGGCGACGGCGCACCGGACACGACATCCTCGAGTTCTCGTTCCGGCACGAGGGCAAGGACTCCGCCGTCGCGCACCTGCGCGAGCGCGTGGGCGCCACGGCGGTGCTCTTCGCCGGCGACGACGTCACCGACGAGGACGCCCTGCGTTCGCTGGGGGCGGGCGACCTCGGCGTGCGCGTCGGCGGGGGAGAGACGGCGGCGACGCTGCGGGTCGACGACATCGCGGCCTTCGTGGCGGTCCTCGAGCGGATCGCCCGATTGCGGAGCGCGCACGCGGGGTGAGCGCCGGGGGCAGCGGCCCTCGACGATGAATCCACCGTTCACCGCCCAGGCGGCGTCGCGCGCGTGCCGCTCGCAATAGACTTCGAGAATGCCCGCACCGCAGAATCCGAACACCGGCGAGTTCGACATCAAGCCCCGCAGTCGCGTCGTCACCGACGGCATCGAAGCCACCACGTCGCGCGGAATGCTCCGCGCGGTCGGTATGGGCGACGAGGACTGGGACAAGCCCCAGATCGGCATCGCGTCGAGCTGGAACGAGATCACCCCCTGCAACCTCAGCCTCGACCGGCTCGCGCAGGGCGCCAAAGAAGGCGTCCACGCCGGCGGCGGTTACCCCCTGCAGTTCGGCACCATCTCCGTCTCCGATGGCATCTCCATGGGCCACGAGGGCATGCACTTCTCGCTCGTCTCGCGAGAGGTCATCGCCGACAGCGTCGAGACCGTCATGATGGCCGAGCGCCTCGACGGCTCCGTGCTCCTCGCGGGCTGCGACAAGTCGATCCCGGGCATGCTCATGGCATCCGCCCGTCTTGACCTGTCGAGCGTCTTCCTCTACGCCGGCTCCATCGCCCCGGGCTGGGTGAAGCTCAGCGACGGCACCGAGAAGGACGTCACGATCATCGACTCGTTCGAGGCCGTGGGCGCGTGTCTCGCGGGCAAGATGAGCGAGGCCGACCTCAAGCGCATCGAGTGCGCGATCGCCCCGGGCGAGGGTGCGTGCGGTGGCATGTACACCGCCAACACCATGGCCTCCGTCGCCGAGGCGCTCGGACTGAGCCTCCCCGGTTCGGCCGCCCCGCCCTCCGCCGACCGTCGCCGCGACTACTTCGCCCACCGCTCGGGCGAGGCCGTCGTCAACCTCCTTCGTCAGGGGATCACCACGCGCGACATCCTCACCAAGGAGGCGTTCGAGAACGCCATCGCCCTCGCCATGGCGCTCGGCGGTTCGACCAACGTCGTGCTGCACCTGCTCGCGATCGCGAACGAGGCCGAGGTCGAGCTGAACCTCCACGACTTCAACCGCATCGGCGACCGCACCCCGCACGTGGCCGACATGAAGCCGTTCGGCCAGTACGTCATGAACGACGTCGACCGCCACGGCGGCATCCCCGTGATCATGAAGGCGATGCTCGACGAGGGTCTGCTGCACGGCGACGCGCTCACCGTCACGGGCAAGACGCTCGCCGAGAACCTCGCCGACCTGAACCCCGACCCGGTCGACGGCAAGGTCATCCACTCGTTCGACGACCCGATCCACGCCACCGGCGGCATCACGATCCTGCACGGCTCGATGGCCCCCGAAGGCGCGGTGGTGAAGTCGGCCGGCTTCGACGGCAACGTGTTCGAGGGTCCCGCCCGCGTGTTCGAGCGTGAGCGCGGCGCGATGGACGCCCTCGAGGCCGGCGAGATCGCCGCCGGCGACGTGGTCGTCATCCGCTACGAGGGCCCCAAGGGCGGCCCGGGCATGCGTGAGATGCTCGCCATCACGGCGGCCATCAAGGGCGCGGGGCTCGGAAAAGATGTACTACTCTTGACGGACGGTCGATTCTCAGGCGGCACAACCGGACTGTGCATCGGCCACATAGCTCCCGAAGCGGTGGACGCAGGTCCCATCGCCTTCGTGCGCGATGGTGATCTGATACGGGTCGATATCGCCGCTCGCACTCTCGACTTGATCGTCGATGACGCCGAGCTGAGTTCCCGCCGTGATGGCTGGGAACCGCTTCCCCCGCGCTATACCCGTGGCGTTCTGGCCAAGTACTCCAAGCTCGTGCACTCCGCCGCGGAGGGCGCGGTCACGGGCTGACGGCCGTCCCCTTCTCACCTTCTTACGGTTCTCGAGGTACTCCCATGTCCATCGATTCCCCTACGGCGGCCGTGCCCCGGCCCCCCGCCCGCACCGCCCCGGCGCCCGTGATGACGGGTGCACAGGCGGTCGTCCGCTCGCTCGACCTGCTCGGCGTCACCGATGTGTTCGGCCTGCCGGGCGGAGCGATCATGCCCGTCTACGACCCGCTCATGGACGACGAGCACGTCCGCCACATCCTCGTCCGTCACGAGCAGGGCGCCGGTCACGCGGCCGAGGGCTACGCCGCGGCCTCGGGCAAGGTCGGCGTCGCGATCGCGACGTCGGGCCCCGGCGCGACCAACCTCGTCACCGCGATCGCCGACGCCTACATGGACTCGGTGCCGCTCGTGTGCATCACCGGGCAGGTGTTCTCCACCCTCATGGGTACGGATGCCTTCCAGGAGGCCGACATCGTGGGCATCACGATGCCGATCACGAAGCACTCGTTCCTGGTGAAGACCGCCGAGGAGATCCCCGGCGCGATCGCGGCGGCCTTCGAGATCGCCTCGACCGGTCGTCCCGGTCCGGTGCTCGTCGACATCACGAAGGACGCCCAGCAGGCCGAGGCGCCGTTCGTCTGGCCGCCCAAGATCGACCTGCCCGGCTACCGCCCGGTCACCAAGGCGCACGGCAAGCAGATCCAGGCCGCGGCCCACCTGCTCGCCACCGCGCAGAAGCCCGTGCTGTACGTGGGCGGCGGTGCGATCCGCGCCAACGCGGCGGCGGAGCTGAAGGTTCTCGCCGAGGCGACGGGCGCCCCCGTCGTCACCACGCTCATGGCGCGCGGCGCGTTCCCCGACTCCCACGAGCAGCATCTGGGCATGCCCGGCATGCACGGCACCGTCCCCGCCGTCCTCGCCCTGCAGGAGAGCGACCTCATCGTCTCGCTCGGCGCCCGCTTCGACGACCGCGTCACGGGCAAGGCGTCGCTGTTCGCGCCGAACGCCCAGGTGGTGCACGTCGACATCGACCCCGCCGAGATCTCCAAGATCCGCACGGCCGACGTGCCGATCGTGGGTGACCTGAAAGAGGTTCTCGTCGACCTGGACGCCGCGTTCCGCGCCGCCGACGCCGAGCACCTGCACGACTACAGCGAGTGGTGGACCTACCTGAACGGCCTCCGCGAGGAGTTCCCGCTGGGCTACACGCCCACCACCGACGGCCTCCTCTCGCCGCAGCATGTCATCCAGCGCATCGGCGAGATGACCGGACCCGAGGGCGTCTACGCCTCGGGCGTCGGCCAGCACCAGATGTGGGCGGCGCAGTTCATCAAGTACGAGCGTCCGAACGCGTGGCTCAACTCCGGCGGCGCCGGCACCATGGGCTACGCGGTCCCCGCGGCCATGGGCGCCAAGGTGGCCCAGCCCGATCGCGCCGTGTGGGCGATCGACGGTGACGGCTGCTTCCAGATGACCAACCAGGAGCTCGCGACCTGCGTCATCAACGACATCCCGATCAAGGTCGCGATCATCAACAACTCCTCCCTCGGCATGGTGCGCCAGTGGCAGACGCTGTTCTTCGACGGCCGCCACTCCAACACCGACCTCAACACGGGCCACGGCACGCGTCGCATCCCCGACTTCGTCAAGCTCGCCGAGGCGTACGGGTGCCTCGCGATCCGCGTCGAGAAGGAAGACGAGATCGACGCCGCAATCCAGCTCGCGCTGGACACGAACGACCGCCCCGTCGTGATCGACTTCGTCGTGAGTGCGGATGCCATGGTGTGGCCGATGGTCCCGCAGGGCGTCAGCAACAGCTACGTCCAGTACGCGCGCGATCACTCGCCCGCCTTCAACGAGCAGGAGGACTGAGATGTCTCGTCACGTTCTGAGCCTCCTCGTCGAGGACAAGCCGGGTCTGCTGACCCGCGTCGCCGGGCTCTTCGCCCGCCGCGGCTTCAACATCGAATCGCTCGCCGTCGGCGTGACCGAGGTGCCGGGTCTCTCGCGCATCACGGTCGTGGTCGACGTCGAGGGCCTGCCGCTCGAGCAGGTGACGAAGCAGCTCAACAAGCTGATCAACGTCATCAAGATCGTGGAGCTCGACCCCGCGGCATCCGTCCAGCGCGAGCACGTCCTCGTCAAGGTGCGCGCCGACAACGCCAGCCGCTCCAACGTGCTCGAGGTCGTGAACCTCTTCCGCGCCTCGGTCGTCGACTACGCACCCGATGCCATCGTGATCGAGATCACGGGCGACTCGGGCAAGGTCGGTGCGTTCCTCAAGGCCATCGAGCCCTTCGGCGTGAAGGAGCTCGCACAGTCGGGCCTTCTCGCCGTCGGTCGTGGCGGTAAGAGCATCACCGAGCGCGTCCTCCGCGGCTGACCCCGTCGGTCCCCGAGCCGGGCGGTCCTGAGCCTGTCGAAGGGTCCGACTCTCCGAATCCCGTCGGTCCTCGACCCTGTCGAGGGGTCCGACATCCGAACTTCATACGTCCCACAACCCCCGGTCCCTTCGACAAGCTCAGGGACCTGACTCAAGGAGAAACATCCTCATGGCAGAGATCTTCTACGACGACGACGCCGACCTCTCGATCATCCAGGGCAAGAAGGTCGCGATCGTCGGCTACGGCTCGCAGGGTCACGCCCACGCGCAGAACCTGCGCGACTCGGGCGTCGAGGTCGTCATCGCCCTCAAGGACGGCTCCAAGTCGGCCGCCAAGGCGCAGGAGGACGGCTTCGAGGTCAAGAACGTCGCCGACGCGGCCGAGTGGGCCGACCTCATCATGATCCTCGCGCCCGACCAGCACCAGCGCTCGATCTTCGCCGACTCGATCAAGGACAAGCTCACCGAGGGCAAGACGCTCGCCTTCGCGCACGGCTTCAACATCCGCTTCGGCTACATCGACGCCCCCGAGGGCGTGGACGTCATCCTCGTCGCCCCCAAGGCCCCCGGCCACACCGTGCGTCGCGAGTACGTCGCCGGCCGCGGCATCCCCGACATCATCGCCGTCGAGCGCGACGCCTCGGGCTCGGCCTGGGACACCGCCCTCTCGTACGCGAAGGCCATCGGCGGCACCCGCGCCGGCGTCATCAAGACGACCTTCACCGAAGAGACCGAGACCGACCTCTTCGGCGAGCAGGCCGTGCTCTGCGGTGGCATGAGCCACCTCGTGCAGGCCGGTTTCGAGACCCTCACCGAGGCGGGCTACCAGCCGCAGATCGCGTACTTCGAGGTGCTGCACGAGCTCAAGCTCATCGTCGACCTCATGTGGGAGGGCGGCATCGCCAAGCAGCGCTGGTCGATCTCCGACACCGCCGAGTACGGCGACTACGTCTCGGGCCCGCGCGTCATCTCGCCCGACGTCAAGGAGAGCATGAAGGCCGTCCTCGCCGATATCCAGTCGGGCGCGTTCGCCGAGCGGTTCATCGCCGACCAGGACAAGGGCGCCCCCGAGTTCCTCGAGCTCCGCGAGAAGGAGCAGGGTCACCCCATCGAGGCCACCGGCAAGGAGCTCCGCGGCCTCTTCGCGTGGAAGCAGCAGGACAGCGACTACGTCGAGGGCTCGGCTGCGCGCTGACCTCCCGATCGTCGCGAACGCCCCGTGGCTCCGGCCGTGGGGCGTTCGCCGTTCGGCGGGACGTCTTCGGTTCCGGATACCGCGCACCCGGCGTGATCGGCGGGGCGCGACCCGGCCGCGGGGGAGCCCGCTACCGTGGAACCGTGAGCACTCCGCGCGATGACGACGCCCTCTCGTGGGGCGGTGACGACGACCCGACCCTCGACGTCGGCGAGAAGCGTGCGCCCGAGGTGCGACCGTCGGATCCCGTGCAGCCCGTGTCGAGCGAGCCCGAGCCGCTGCAGCCGGCGGCCGAGCCGGAGCCGCTGCAGCCCGCCGCGACGTCGGCGTCGCGGACTCCGCAGGTGGCGGCATCCGCGGTGCACGACGCCCCCGCCGACGCCGGGCCGGCCGATGACGACCACGACGCGGATGCCGACTCCTCGGCGCCGCTGGGCAACGTCGGCCTCGTGGGCATCGGCATGGTCGCCGCGACGTTCCTGCTCTTCGCCCTCGGCTGGCTCCTCGCCGGTCTGCGACTGCGCAGCCTGGGGCTGCCGATCCCCGACGTCACGGTGATCGCCCTCACCGCGGGAGCCGTGCTGGCCCCGCTCGTGTGGTTCGTGGCGGTCCTGGTGCTCACCCGCGCATGGCGGACATGGCAGCGATTCCTGCTGCTGATCGTGGGGATCGTGCTGCTCGTCCCCTGGCCGTTCCTGTCGGTGGGAGCACTCGCATGAGCACCGCCACGCGCACGCGCGTCCTGCCCACATGGGTCGTCGTGGCCATCGCCGGCCTCTTCGGGCTGTTCTACGCCTACGTCGTCTGGAGCGCGGTCGCGCTGCTCATCACGCAGGCGACCGGTCCGCTGGGTCTCAACACCCTCGGGTGGGTGGTCTACATCCTCCCGATCGTCTTCCCCCTGCTCGCGTTCGCCGTCGCCTTCGCGATCGGGGCGCGCCGCGCGGCGGGGGAGTTCGCCCTGGCGATGCTCGCGGGTCTCACCCTCTCGGCGGCGTTCTGGCTCGCGATCGTCGGCTACGGAGCGACGTCGTACGGGCTCTACGGGGGCTGAGGCGGGCGACTCCGGTCTCCGGCCGTGCGCCCCGCGGCGAAGCGGTGTCGTGCCGGCATCCCGAACCGTGGGCCGAAGCCGAGCCGCCGGGAGATGCCGCCTCGCGGCGTGACCGAGGGGCCGCGCGAGCCCGTGCGTCGCCGTCGTCGACGGGCCGAGGCGTCCGGCGTCATACGGTCGGGCGCCCTCGCGGGGCCGCGCTAGGCTGACACACGGCCCGCACGGGTCGTGCGCCCGGTTCGCGCCGGCGGCGCGCGGCGGTGCGCGCCGGTCCCCAGCACCGTTTCGAAGGACGCATCCGTGACGAAGCCCGTCGTGCTCATCGCCGAAGAACTCTCTCCCGCCACGATCGACGCGCTCGGCCCCGACTTCGACGTGCGCAACGTCGACGGGACCGACCGCCCCGCGCTGCTCTCGGCCCTCGCCGACGCGCACGCGGTGCTCGTGCGCTCGGCCACCCAGATCGATGCCGAGGCGCTTGCCGCGGCTTCCTCGCTCAAGGTCGTCGCCCGCGCCGGGGTCGGCCTCGACAACGTCGACATCAAGTCGGCCACCGCCGCAGGTGTCATGGTCGTGAACGCCCCGACCTCCAACATCATCTCGGCCGCCGAGCTGACCGTAGGCCATGTGCTGAGCCTCGCGCGCCGCATCCCCGCCGCGCATGCCTCTCTCGCGCAGGGCCTGTGGAAGCGCAGCTCCTTCACCGGCACCGAGCTCTTCGAGAAGACGATCGGCATCATCGGCCTCGGACGCATCGGCGCCCTCATCGCCGCGCGCCTTCAGGGATTCGACATGCGCGTCATCGCGTACGACCCCTACGTCACGGCCGCGCGTGCGCAGCAGCTCGGCGTGCAGCTGGTCTCGCTCGACGAACTCCTCGAGCAGAGCGACTTCGTCACGATCCACATGCCGAAGACGCCCGAGACGACCGGCATGATCGGCGCCGAGCAGCTGCGCCGCATGAAGAACTCCGCGTACGTCATCAACGTCGCGCGCGGCGGCCTCATCGACGAAGAGGCGCTGTTCGACGCCCTCACCTCGGGCGAGATCGCGGGGGCCGGCCTCGACGTCTTCTCGACCGAGCCCCCCGCCGAGGGCGGCCCCGCCCGCAAGCTCCTCGACCTTCCGAACGTCGTGGTCACCCCGCATCTCGGGGCCAGCACGGAGGAGGCGCAGGAGAAGGCCGGCGTCTCCGTCGCCCGTTCGGTCAAGCTCGCCCTCGAGGGCGACCTCGTCCCGGATGCCGTGAACGTCGCCGGGGGAGCGATCGACCCGTTCGTGCGTCCCGGTATCGCCCTGGTCGAGATGCTCGGTCAGTTCTTCAGCGGTCTCGCCGACAGCGCGCTCACGAGCCTGGACATCGAGGTGCGCGGAGAGCTCGCGCAGTACGACGTGAGCGTCTACCGCCTCGCGGCGCTGAAGGGCTACTTCAGCCGCATCGTCAGTGAAACGGTGTCCTACGTGAACGCCCCGCTCTTCGCCGAGCAGCGCGGCGTCGAGGCGCGCTTGGTCGTCGAGGCCGAGAGCCCGCTATACCGCAACATCACGATCCTCCGCGGCACCCTCGCGGACGGCTCGACCCTCACGGTGGCCGGTACGCTCGCCGGCACTCGCATGGTGCCCAAGGTCGTCGCGATCAACGGCTACGACATCGAGGTGCCGATCGAGCAGCACCACATCGTCATGCGCTACGCCGACCGCCCCGGCATCGTCGCGATCTACGGCCAGAAGCTCGGTGAGGCCGGCATCAACATCGCGGGTCTCCAGGTGGCGGCCCAGGATGCCACGGGCCGCGCGCTGTCGGTGCTCACGGTGGACTCGCCGGTTCCCGACGAGATCCTCGGTGCGATGCGCGAGTCCGTCGGCGCCGATCTGTTCCGGCAGATCGAGATCATCGAGGGCTGAGTCCCGGACGCATCACGGGGGAGGGGGTCGCTGCGGCGGCCCCCTTTCTCATTCGAAGGGCGGTGCCGCGTCGCGTTGCGGACTGGCTGCCTCAGGTGGTGGCAGCCACCACGGCGTCGATGAGCTTGTCGAGCTCCGGTCCCTCGAGGGTCGGGCCGGGGACGGCGTTGAGGTCGAGGACCGCGTTGAAGTAGAGCCCGTCGCTGACCAGCAGCACCATCTGCAGCGCCGTCTCGTCGCGCGTGTGCGCGCGGAGGCTCTCCTCCCACAGTTCGCGCACCCGGCGAAGCGAGGCGGATGCCGCATCGTTGCCGTTCTGGGCGAGCCGTGAGACGGCGAGGATGGTCACATCGAGCGGGGAACCGGTGTTCTGCGACGAACGAAGATGCGCCGCGACGACGCCTTCGGCGGACTTCTCGATCTCGTCGACGTCTTCCTGCGCCAGGCGCTCGAGGCGGTCGACCAGTGCCGCTTCGAGAGCGCTCTTCGAGTTGAAGTGGTAGAGCAGGCCGCCCTTCGACACGCCGGCGCCGCGCGCGGTCGCATCCATGGTCGCCGCGCGTTCACCCTCGTCGACGAGGATCCGTGTGAAGGCGTCGAGGACGGCTTCGCGGGCGAGAGGGGGGCGACTCATGACTCCTCGATCGTACTGGCGGGTGGGACCTCGGACCTGATACTATACCGGCTGGACGGTTAAGAAACGGATCGGAAGAATGCTCACCTCGTCGATGCCCACCTCGGAGATCACCGTGACCCGCGCCGGGTGGCGCGGGTGGTTCGCGCTGGCGGTGCTCATGCTGCCCGTGCTGCTGGTCTCGGTCGACAACACGGTGCTGAGTTTCGCGCTGCCCGAGATCGCACTGTCGCTGCAGCCGTCCAGCATCGAGCAGCTGTGGATCATCGATGTCTATCCGCTCGTGCTCGCGGGCCTGCTCGTCACGATGGGCACCTTGGGCGACCGGTTCGGCCGTCGGCGTCTGCTGTTGATCGGCGCGACCGGCTTCGCGGCCGTCTCCGCACTGTCGGCCTTCGCGCCCACGGCGGCCCTGCTCATCGCCGGCCGCGCCCTCATGGGCGTCTTCGGCGCCATGCTGATGCCGTCGACGCTGTCGCTCCTGCGCAGCATCTTCCGCGACCGCGATCAGCGGCGCTTCGCCATCGCCATCTGGGCGTCGGGTTTCTCGGCGGGCGCCGCCCTCGGGCCGATCGTCGGAGGCTTCCTCCTCGAGCACTTCTCGTGGGGATCGGTGTTCCTCATGGCGGTGCCCGTGCTCATCCCCCTCCTGATCCTCGCCCCGTTCTTCGTGCCCGAGAGTCGCGACCCGCACCCCGGCCGCTTCGACCCCGTCAGCGTGCTGCTCTCGCTCGCGACGATGGTCCCGATCGTCTACGGCATCAAGAAGCTCGCCGTCGACGGCCCGCTCTCGCTCGCCCCGGCGCTCTTCGTCGTCGGCATCGTCTTCGGATGGCTGTTCGTGCGCCGTCAGCGCTCGCTGCCCACGCCGATGCTCGACATGTCGCTGTTCCGTCGAGGCACCTTCTCCGGCGCCATCCTCGTGAACCTGCTCAGCGTGGTCGGACTCGTCGGATTCCTCTACTTCGTCGCGCAGCACCTGCAGCTGGTCGTGGGGCTGTCGCCGATGGTCGCGGGCTTCGCGCTCCTGCCCGGGCTCGTACTCATGATCGTCTCCGGACTCGCCGTGGTGCCGGTCGCGAAGCGGTTCGCCCCGCGCGTGGTCGTGCCCGTCGCGCTCACGTTCTCTGTCGTCGCGTATGTCCTCGTCGCGCTCTCGACCGCCGACCTCGTCCAGCTCATCGTGGCGTTCGGCCTGCTGGGCATCGGTATCGGTGCCGCCGAGACCGTGTCGAACGAGTTGATCCTGTCGAGCGCTCCCTCGGCCAAGGCCGGTGCCGCGAGCGCCGTCTCCGAGACGGCCTACGAGGTCGGCGCGGTGCTGGGCACCGCCGTGCTCGGTGGCATCCTCGCGGCCTTCTATCGGGCGCAGCTGGTGCTCCCGGCGGGGCTCCCGGATGCCGCGGCCCAGGCGGCCCGCGAAACCCTCGCCGGGGCCGTGGCGGTGTCGCAGACCCTCGACGACCCGGCGCTGGCGGACGCCCTGCGGCTCGCCGCCGCGCACGCCTTCGACTCCGGCGTGGTCATCACGGCCTTGATCGGCGCGGGGCTGATCGTCGTGGCCGCGGTGATCGCTGCCACTACCCTGGGAGGAACCCGCGGCGCGTCGACGAAGTGACGTGCCCCGAGCTCTGAGGAGAGCGATGTCGCGTGTCGTGAAGCTGGCCGTCATCCCCGGTGACGGCATCGGTCCCGAAGTCGTCGCCGAGGCCGTCAAGGTGCTCGACGCCGTCACCGCCGAGTCGGATGTCGTCTTCGACAAGACGCCCTTCTCGCTCGGCGCCGGGCGCTACCTCGAGACCGGCGACACGCTCACCGACGACGACCTTGCCGCGATCGCGGGCCACGACGCGATTCTGCTCGGCGCCGTCGGCGGGGTCCCCGGCGACCCGCGCCTGAAGGACGCGAACATCGAACGCGGCCTGCTGCTGAAGCTCCGCTTCGAGCTCGACCACTACGTCAACCTGCGACCGTCGAAGCTCTACCCCGGCGCCGCGGGCCCCCTGGCAGACCCGGGCGACATCGACTTCGTCGTCGTGCGCGAGGGGACCGAGGGGCCGTACGTCGGCAACGGCGGTGCCATCCGCCGCGGAACCCCGCACGAGGTCGCCAACGAGACCTCGGTCAACACGGCCTACGGCGTCGAGCGCGTCGTTCGGTACGCCTTCGCCCTGGCCGAGCGCCGTCGCCGCACGCTCACGCTCGTGCACAAGACCAACGTGCTCGTCCACGCGGGCGGCATGTGGAAGCGCATCGTGGATGCCGTGGCATCCGAGTTCCCGGGGGTCGACGTAGACTACCTGCACGTCGACGCGGCGACGATCTTCCTGGTCACGAACCCGGGCCGCTTCGACGTGATCGTCACCGACAACCTCTTCGGCGACATCCTGACCGACCTGGCCGGCGCCGTCACCGGTGGCATCGGCCTCGCCGCATCGGGCAACATCAACCCCGACGGCGCGTTCCCCTCGATGTTCGAGCCCGTGCACGGATCGGCGCCCGACATCGCGGGAAGCCAGAAGGCCGACCCCACGGCCGCGATCCTCTCCGTCGCGCTGCTGCTCGATCACCTCGGGCTCACCGATGAATCCGCCCGCGTCACCCGCGCGGTGGAAGACGACATCGCGCACCGTGAGGGCTCGCGCACCACTGCTCAGATCGGCGACGCGATCGCCGCGCGCGTCCAGGCGTAACCTGGACCGACCGGCCCGCTTCGCCCCCGGCACACGAAGAGTTTTGGATCACAGATGACCACCATCGACACCGACCCCGACACCGGACTCGACCCGCTCGAGTTCTCCGTCACGCGCAACCTCGCGGCCAAGAGCGCCGCCGACCGCGACGCGATCCTCGCCAGCCCCGGCTTCGGTCAGAGCTTCACCGACCACATGGTCGACATCTGCTGGTCGGTCCGCGGCGGGTGGCACCGGCCGCGCGTCTCGCCGTACGGCCCGATCTCGCTCGACCCGGCTGCGGCCGTGCTGCACTACGGCCAGGAGATCTTCGAAGGCATCAAGGCCTACCGCCACGCCGACGGGTCGGTCCACACCTTCCGCCCCGACCAGAACGGACGGCGTCTGCAGCGCTCGGCCCGACGCCTCGCGCTGCCCGAACTGCCGGTTCCGTACTTCCTCCAGTCGCTGCGCGAACTCATCGCCGTCGACGGCGCGTGGGTGCCCTCCGGCGAGGACCAGAGCCTCTACCTGCGGCCGTTCATGTTCGCGAAGGAGGCGTTCCTCGGCGTCCGTCCCGCTCATAAGGTCGCGTACTACCTGATCGCCAGCCCGGCCGGCGCCTACTTCAAGGGCGGCGTCCAGCCGGTCTCGATCTGGCTGAGCGAGGACTACTCGCGCGCGGGCAAGGGCGGCACGGGGGCGGCAAAGACCGGCGGAAACTACGCCGCGAGCCTCCTTCCCCAGTCCGAGGCGTACGAGAACGAGTGCGACCAGGTCGTCTTCCTCGACCAGGATCGCAACGTCGAGGAGCTCGGCGGCATGAACGTCGTGTTCGTCTATAAGGACGGCACCATCGTCACTCCGCAGTCCGACTCCATCCTCGAGGGCATCACGCGCGACTCGCTCCTGCAGCTCGCGCGCGACCGCGGCCACCACGTCGAGGGGCGCAACGTCTCGCTGACCGAGTGGCGCGAGGGCGTGGCATCCGGAGACATCGTCGAGGTGTTCGCGTGCGGCACCGCTGCCGTGGTCACCCCGATCGGCATCCTCAAGGGGCGCGATTTCATCGACGAGCAGCCTTCGGGGACGCTCGCGCTCGAACTGCGCGAGGAGCTGACGAACATCCAGTACGGCCGCGCGGAAGACAAGCACGGCTGGTTGTACCGCCTCGACGCCTGATCCGCGTCGTCGGATGGAGGGGTTCCCGGATGCCGGGGGCCCCTTCGTCCGTGCACCGAGAGCTTCGACAAGCTCAGCCCCCGACGTCGCAGCCGCAACGGGAGCGAGGTCCCTGAGCCTGTCGAAGGGACCGGGCCCTGCCCGTATCGGACCCCGCGGATAGGCTGGCCCGGTGAAGATCGCTCGATTCAGCCACCAGGACGCCCTCCGCTACGGCATCGTCGACGACGACCACGTCGTCGTGCTCGAGGGTGACCCCATGTTCGCCGGGTTCGACACCACGGGTGAACGCATCCCCCTCTCCGACGTGACGCTGCTGGCCCCCGTCATCCCGCGCTCGAAGGTCGTGTGCATCGGTAAGAACTACCACGACCACGCTGCCGAGATGGGGGGTGAGGCGCCCGCCGAGCCCCTGATGTTCCTCAAGCCGAACACCTCCGTCATCGGCCCGAACGACGTCATCGTGCGCCCGACGGCCCTCAGCTCGCAGACCGACTACGAGGGCGAACTCGCCGTCGTCATCGGCCGTATCGCCAAGAACGTCCCGGTCGAGCGGGCGGGGGAGTACATCTTCGGCTACACCGTCGCCAACGACGTCACCGCGCGCGATCTGCAGCGCAGCGACGGCCAGTGGTCGCGCGCGAAGGGGTTCGACACCTTCTGCCCCGTCGGCCCGGTCATCGAGACCGACCTCGACGTCTCATCGGCCACGATCGTGACCCGCGTGAACGGCGAGGTCCGTCAGGACGGCCCGGTCTCCGACATGATCCACGACATCCCGACCCTCGTCGCCTACGCCTCCGCGGTGTTCACGCTGCTTCCGGGCGACCTGATCCTGACCGGAACGCCCGCCGGGATCGGCTCCTTCGGTGCGGGCGACGTCGTCGAGGTCGAGATCGGCGGCATCGGGGTGCTGCGCAACACCGCCCGCGATGCCTGACACCGCCGCGCCGGCGGGTGTCGACCTCGTCGCCACGCAGCGCTGTACGGTGCGCGTGCTCGCGGCGGGGCAGGTGCTCACCGGCGTGGCCTTCGGGGCGACGCTCTCGCTCGGCGCCCTCCTCGCCGCCGACCTGTCGGGCCAGGAGTCGCTGTCGGGCTTCGCGACCGCCTCGGTGACGCTGGGGGCCGCGTTGACGGCGATCCCTCTCGCGCGTCTCGCTGCGCGCCGGGGGAGGCGCCTCGCGCTGACCACCGGCAACATCGCCGCGCTGACGGGCATCGCGGTGGTCATCGCCGCGGCGGCGTCGCGCGCCTTCCCCCTGCTGCTCGTGGGGATCGCGTTGATCGGAGCCGGCAACGCCGCGACCCTGCAGTCGCGTTTCGCCGCGACCGATCTCGCACCCACCGCCCGGCGGGGCCGCGACCTCGCCACGGTCGTCTGGGCGACCACGGTGGGTGGAGTGGTCGGTCCGCTCCTGCTCGCTCCCGGCGAACTCCTCGGGGCGAGCATCGGGATGCCGCGCCTCACCGGGGCGTACCTCTTCTCGTTCGCGGCCCAGGCGTGCGCCTTCGCGCTCTACGTGCTCGTCCTGCGCCCGGATCCGCTGCTGCTCGCCCAGCGCCTCGATCGTGAGAGCACGGCATCCGCCCCTGCCGTGCCGCAGGCCGACCGTCCCGCGCTCGCGCGCTTCGCGATGCTCGCGGTCGCCGCCTCGCACGTGACGATGGCGTCGGTCATGGCGATGACGCCCGTCCACCTGTCCCACATCGTCGCCCCGGACGCCGTCACCCTGGCCGTCGGCGTGACGATCGCCCTCCACGTGTTCGGGATGTACGGGCTGTCGCCGGTGTTCGGCATCCTGGCCGACCGCCGGGGGCGGATCCCCGTCATCGTGCTCGGGCAGGTGCTGCTCGCGGCTTCGCTCGCCACCGCGTCGGCTTTCGGTGGCTCCCAGGCCGGCGTCCTGGTGGCGCTGGTGCTGCTCGGCCTCGGATGGAGCGCGGCGACGGTGGCCGGCTCCGCCCTGCTCACCGAGGCGACGCCGGTGGCGCTGCGGCCGCGTCGTCAGGGACGCAGCGACACGCTGATGACGGCGTGCGCGGCTGCGGGCTCCGTGCTCGCGGGCGTGATCCTCGGCCTCGTCGGGTACGGCGGTCTCGCCCTCTGGGCGCTCGTTCCGGTGGCCGTGGTCTGCATCGCCGCCGTCGTGGCGCTCCGCACCCGCGCGTGAGTCCCCGAGAATCGTCGCTTTCGAGCCCTACCAGGCGACAATTCTCGGCACCTCGCACGGGGGAGTGGGTCAGATCGCGTAGACCAGGCCGTCGAAGGCCGAGAGGTTCTCGATCCCGCGCACGCCGAGCGCATGCAGGGCGCGGTCGACGTCGCGCTCGTCGTTGAAGACGTGGAAGGCCACCCGGGCGCGACCCGCGCGGCCCGACGCTGTGATGCCGTGGGCGGTGAGCTGCGCGAGGGCTTCGCCGGTGGCATCCGGCCAGGTGACGATGGCCGAGGGGCGCTCGGGGTGAGCCAGGCCCAGGCCGTCGCGGAAGCGCGCGGCGAGGCCCGTGGTGTGCGTGTACGTCGCGGTGATGTCGGCATCGGCGAACAGAGCCAGGGCGGGAGCGGCGCCGACGAAGGCCTGCCACGCCGGCGAGACGTCGAAGCGGCGCGCGTCGGGGGCGAGCACGCCGCCCGTTCCGTAACACGACGACCACGGGTCGTCGCCGGAGTACCAGCCGGCCTGCACCGGTCGGATCTCGTGGGCGAACGCGGGTGAGATGGTGAGGAACGAGACGCCGCGGGGGCAGCACAGCCACTTGTAGGCGTGGCACACGGTCGCGTCGAACATCGTCGCGTCGACGGGCAGCCACCCGGCGGCCTGCGTGAGGTCGCAGAGCGTCCGCGCACCCGCGCGTGCGGCGGCGGCGGCGATGCCCACGGCATCCGCCACGTCGCCGGTGGCCGACTGCACGAGCGAGAAGGCCACGAGCCAGGTGTCGGCGGACACAGCGGCCGCGAGCTCCGAGAGGGGAGCGGTGCGCAACCGGATGCCTCGACCCGCGTGGGCGAAAGGCGCGACGAGCGAGGAGAAGTCGCCCTCGGCGCAGAGCACCTCGGCGCCGTCGGGAACCGAGGCGGCGATGAGCGCGACCTGCACCGACGTCTGCGATCCGATTGCGACGTCGCCCCGCGGCGCGCTCACCAGGCGGGCGTACGACGCGCGGGCGTCCTCCACTGCCTGCGAGGCCGCGACGACGTCGGGGCGACCGGATGCCGCGGCGTCGAGATCCGCGCGGACGGCGCGCACCGTCTCGCGCGACGGTAGGCCGAGGGTGCAGGCGGCGAGGTAGTCGCGGCCGCCGGCGAAGTGCGAGGCGAGGCTGCTCATGGAACCAGGTTCGTCCGTCGGCGCCTATTGCACTAGGGCAGGTGTTGCATGAGAAGCATCCACCCTGCTTATGTGTTCGGATGAGCGACATCGACGAGGGCCTCGACGCCCACGGCCTGCGGGTCGTCAAAGCGATCGCCGACACCGGATCGATCACCGCCGCGGCGCGTGCCCTCGGCTACAGCCAGCCCGCGGTCAGTCAGCAGTTGCGGCGCCTCGAGCAGCGCGCGGGCATGCCCATCGTCGAGCGCGTCGGGCGTGGGGTGCGCCTCACCGAGGCCGGCTGGGTGCTCGCCCGGCACGCGGCCACGGTGACGACGGCCCTCGATGCCGCCGCGGGCGACCTCGCGGAGCTGAGGGGGCTGCGCGCCGGACGCGTGCGGATCGCGGCGTTCCCCTCCGCCTCGTCGACCGTCGTGCCCCGCGTCATCGCCGCGGTCACGGCCCGCCGCCCCGGCGTCTCGATCAGCTTCGTCGAGGCGGAGCCGC
Source organism: Microbacterium galbum (assembly GCF_032464915.1). NCBI lineage: Bacteria > Bacillati > Actinomycetota > Actinomycetes > Micrococcales > Microbacteriaceae > Microbacterium > Microbacterium galbum. The sequence goes on from NZ_JAWDIS010000003.1 coordinate 231,996, forward strand.
CCGAGGCCATCTCGGCGGTGCGCGAGGATCGCGCCGACATCGCGCTCATCTACAGCTACCCCGGCGACCGCCGGGAGCAGCTCGCCCAGGCCGCCGCCGGGCTCTCGGTGCGCCGTCTCGGCGACGACGACACCGTCGTGGTCGTCCCCGCCGAGCACCCGGCCGCCACCGACGACCCGATCGACCTCTCGCAGCTCGCGGGGGAGCGATGGATCGCGGGCTGCCCCCAGTGCCGCGGGCACCTGCTCGAGGCCTGCGGGCGGGCGGGCTTCACCCCCGACATCGCGTTCGAGACCGACAACTACATCGCCGTCGAGAACCTCGTCGCGCTCGGCGTCGGCATGGCGATCCTGCCGCGCATGGCGGTGGCATCCCTTCCCCTCCCCGCCGGGATCGCGGTGCCGCGCCTCCCCGCCGCCGAAGCCCGGACGCTGCACGTCGTGACGGCGCGGGGGGCCGAGAGCGTGCCCGCGGTCGGTGCGGCCCTCGAGGTCGTGGCGGAGGTGCTGGCCGACCATCGGCCCGGTAACGCCCGCCGGTAGGATCGAGGGGATGTCTGCCACGCCCGATCCCCGCACCACGACCGCCACCGGCGCCGACGTTCGCGTCCGCTTCTGCCCGTCCCCGACGGGCCTGCCCCACGTCGGTCTCATCCGCACCGTCCTGTTCAACTGGGCCTACGCCCGGCACAACGGCGGCAAGCTCGTCTTCCGTATCGAAGACACCGACGCCGCGCGCGACAGCGAGGAGAGCTACCAGCAGCTCCTCGACGCGCTGCGGTGGATGAACATCGACTGGGACGAGGGCGTCGAGGTCGGCGGCCCGCACGCGCCGTACCGGCAGTCGCAGCGCCATGAGATCTATCGCGAGGTGCTCGACAAGCTCGTCGCGGCCGGCGCGGTGTACGAGAGCTACTCGACGGCGGAGGAGATCGACGCCCGTAACGAGGCCAACGGCCGCGCGAAGCAGCTCGGCTATGACAACTTCGACCGCGACCTCACCGACGAGCAGCGTGCGGCCTTCCGCGCCGAGGGGCGTCAGCCCGCGTGGCGTCTGCGCGTCCCCGATCACGACCTCAGCTACGTCGACCTCATCCGCGGCGAGGTGACGTTCCCGGCGGGGTCGTTCCCCGACTTCGTGCTCGTGCGCGCCGGCGGAGTGCCGCTGTACCCGTTCGTGAACCCGGTCGACGACGCGCTCATGGGCATCACCCACGTCATCCGCGGTGAAGACCTCATGCCGTCGACGGCGCGCCAGCTCGCGCTGTACTCGGCCCTGGTGAATGCCGGGGTCACGACGTTCATCCCGCGCTTCGGCCACATGCCCCTCGTGCTGGGCGAGACGGGCAACAAGAAGCTGTCGAAGCGCGACCCGCAGGCCGATCTGTTCCTGCAGCGCGAGAAGGGCTTCATCCACGAGGGCCTGCTCAACTACCTCTCGCTGCTGGGGTGGTCGCTCGCGAGCGATCGCGACGTCTTCTCGCTCGACGAGATGATCGCCGCCTTCGACATCGCCGACGTGAACCCGAACCCGGCACGCTTCGATCAGAAGAAGGCCGAGGCGATCAACGGCGACCACATCCGCATGCTGGATGCCGACGACTTCGCCGCGCGGATCGTCCCCTACCTCGCGGGCGCGGGGTATATCGCGGAGGAGCCGTCGGAGGAGCACCGCGCCATCATCGCCGCCGCAGCGCCCCTCGTGCAGGAACGCGTGCAGCTGCTCGGCGAGGTCCCGGGCATGCTCGGCTTCCTCTTCGTCTCCGACGTGTCGTATGCCGAGGACGCGCTGAAGGGGCTTCCCGCGAACGCGGCGGAGGTGCTCACGGCATGCTCCCGCGCCCTCGAGGGCGTCGACGACTTCACCGCCGCCGGTGTGCAGGCGGCGCTGTCGACGGCGCTCGTCGACGAACTGGGACTCAAGCCGCGCGTGGCCTACGGTCCGCCGCGCGTCGCCCTGACGGGCCGGCGGGTGTCGCCGCCGCTGTTCGAGTCGATGGAGCTGCTCGGGAAGGACGAGACGCTGCGGCGCCTGAGCGCTCTGGTGCAGCACCTGGGCTGAGCGTCCTCGTCCGCGCGACGCGCGCGGGCGGGGCGGGATTTGGCAGGGGAGCGGCTCTCACGTAAGCTTGACCCTCGGCACGAGTTCCGGCTCAGCGCCTTGGGGTATGGTGTAATTGGCAACACGGCGGTTTCTGGTTCCGTTGTTCTTGGTTCGAGTCCAGGTACCCCAGCTTCGAGAAAAGTCCCGATGATCGAGAGATCGTCGGGACTTTTCCGTTTCTCCCAGCCCACGCCGAAGCGGCGGGCCCACACTGGTGCGATGGGACTTTTCGTACAGCGACCCGAGGAACCGAGCGAGTGGGCCGGGCTGCCCGGTGAGCCGGTGCGGCAGCGGACGCGCGCCGAGATGCTCCCCGACGATGAGCACCCCGAAGCCTCCCCGGCCGGTCTGCTGGGGCTCGTCGACGCGCCCATCGCTTCGATCGAGATCCCGGTCCCGCCCACCGAGGGCGCGAGGGACTGAGCGCGTGATCATGCGTCGCGCCGCGACTCCGCCATCGCGCGCCGAACGGGGGAGGCCGCGCGTCGTCGCCGCGGTGGCGGTCGGGCTGCCGCTCGTCATCGCGGGCTGCGCGCCCACGGCATCCTCCCCTGTCATTCCGGCCGAAAGCGCCCCCGCGCCCTCTCCGTCGGCGTCGCCGGGGGAGCAGGTGCCGGAGCCCGCCATCGCGTCGCCCGACGACCTCGCGGGGACCGATGTCCGCGTCGCCATCGGGAGCGCGCTCGTCGTCGCCGTCCCCGACGGCACCGAGGCGGAGTGGACCGGTACCACCGCCGACGTGACGATCGCGGAATTCTCCGCCGGCGGACCCTCGGAGGGCGCGGTGTTCCGCCCCGGGTTTATCGCCCGCGCGCTCGGGACGACGGCTGCGACCGTCACCGGCCCTGACGGGAAGCAGGTCGACTTCACGATCTCCGTGGTGGCGCCTTAAGCACCGACCGCTCGTCATCTCGTGTCGAGCGGGGGTCTTCGAGGCCCGCCCGTTCGTCGCGCGGGGAGAGCGGCGGAGGACCGCGCGCCCGCGCGCCGCTGTGCCGCGCCTTTCCCGTGCGGACGCGTGGCGCCGTGTCGGTGCGCCGCGCATCTTCGCTGGATCCGATCATTCTGTTGCCCTGTGTGGTTTCATGTTGTACTGTGTGGGAATCTTCGAAGGAGATCCCGTGTACGCAATGGAGCGCCAGCAGCTCATCGAGCGCGAACTGCGCGAAGTCGGACGCGTCAGCGTCGTCGATCTCGCCCGCCGCTTCGACGTGACGACGGAGACCGTGCGTCGCGACCTCGACCGTCTGGAGAGCCTCGGCTCCCTCCGTCGCGTCCACGGCGGAGCGGTCGACGCCGGTCGGGCCAGCACGGCGGAGTCCCCGCTCACCGAGCGCCGCGAACGTCACGGCGATGCGAAGCGCGCGATCGCCGCGGCCGCGGTCTCGCTGCTGGGTCCGGACTTCCGCGGCTCGGTCTTCCTCGATGCGGGGACGACGCCCGCCGCGGTGGCCGCTCTGCTGCCCGAGGCTCTCGTCGCGGGTGTCGGCGCCGTCGAGGTCGTGACGCACTCGCTCGAAGCGGCGCACGTGCTCTCCGGCGATGACCGCCTGTCGCTGACCACCATCGGGGGCCGCGTCCGCGGGGTCACCGCCGCAGCGGTCGGCGCGCACACGGTCCGCACGATCGGTCAGCTGCGGCCCGACATCGCATTCGTCGGCACGAACGGCCTCAGTGCGGGCTTCGGCCTCAGCACGCCCGATCCCGACGAGGCCGCGGTGAAGGCCGCCATCATCCAGTCGGCCCGCCGCGTCGTGCTCGTCGCGGATGCGGCCAAGTTCGGAGAGGAACTGCTCGTGCGTTTCGCCCAGCTCGACGAGATCGACGTCCTCGTCACCGATGCGACCCCGCCCGCCGATCTGGCCGACGCCCTCGCCGACGCCGACGTCGAGGTGCGTGTCGCATGATCGTCACCCTGACCGCCAACCCCTCGGCCGACCGCGCCGTCGTGCTGTCCGACGCCCTCGTCCCGGGCGAGGTCCAGCGCGCCGTGTCGTCGCGGGAGGATGCCGGGGGCAAGGGCGTCAACGTCGCGCGCGTCGTCACGGCTGCCGGCGCCCCGGCCCGCGCGGTCGTGCCGGTCGGCGCCCACGACCCCTATCGCGTCCTGCTCGAAGACACCGGCATCGGCCTCGACATCGTCGAGGTGGCCGGTCGTGCCCGCGCGAACCTCACCATCACCGACCCCGCCGGCGAGACGACCAAGCTCAACCTCCCCGGCGCCGAGCTGAGCGCCACCGAGGCCGAAGCCCTCACGGCGGGTGTCGTCGCGGCGGCCGAAGGAGCGACCTGGCTCGTGCTCGCCGGTTCGCTGCCTCCCGGGGTCCCCGCGTCGTTCTACGCCGATCTCGTGTCCGCGGTCCGCACGCGGTGGGGTGTCGCCGCTCCGCTCATCGCCGTCGATGCCTCGGGTGAGGCCCTCGCGGCAGTGGTCGAGCGCGCGCGCCCCGACCTCATCAAGCCCAACCACGAGGAGCTCGCCGAGCTGGTGGGCGAGGATGCCGCGGACGACGTCGACGTGCTCGCCGAGGCGGTGCGTCGTGCCACGGCCCTCGTGCCCGGCCGTGTGGCATCCGCTCTCGTGACCCTCGGCGCCGATGGCGCTCTGCTGTTCACGGCCGAGGGAGCCTGGCGCGGACGCGCCCCCAAGATCCAGGTCGCCAGCACGGTCGGCGCGGGCGACAGCTCGCTCGCCGGCTATCTGCTGGCCGATCTCGACGGGGCCTCGGCCCCCGACCGTCTCGCACGCAGCATCGCCTACGGCGCCGCTGCCGCGACCCTGCCGGGGACGCAGGCCCCGACACCGGCCGATCTGCCCGCGGGCCCGATCGCCGTATCCGATTTCGCCACCCCCATCGCCACATCCTGACCACGGAGGTCACGACAATGTCCGACATCATCACTCCGGAGCTCGTCACTCTCGACGTGCCCCTGGGCACCGACAAGCAGTCGGTGATCCGCGCCCTGGCCGAGCGCGTCGTCGCGCAGGGCCGCGCGACGAGCGCTCAAGAGCTCTTCGACGACGCGTGGGCCCGCGAGCAGAAGGACGAGACCGGCCTGCCCGGCGGCATCGGCATCCCGCACGCGCGGAGCGCGTCGGTCACCGAACCGACCCTCGCCTTCGCCCGCCTCACGCCGGGCGTCGACTTCGGCGCCCCGGACGGTCCCGCCGACATCGTGTTCCTCATCGCCGCGCCGGCGGGCGCCGACGAGGCCCACCTCGCGGTGCTGTCGCAGCTCGCCCGCAGCCTCATGAACGACGGCTTCATGTCGGGTCTTCGTGCAGCGACGACGCCGTCCGACGCCGTGCGCATCATCACGGATGCCGTGAACCCCGCCCCGGCGTCCGCCCCGGCCGCCGAGGCCCCCGCCGCGACCCGCGCCGAGGCGCGCACCGCCACGGCGACCAAGACGAAGAAGATCGTCGCGGTCACCGCGTGCGCCACCGGCATCGCCCACACCTTCATGGCCGCCGACGCGCTCACCGCGGCCGGTGCCGAGACCGACGGCGTGGAGCTCGTCGTCGAGCCGCAGGGCTCGAGCGGCTACAAGGCGCTCCCGCAGAGCGTGATCGACGACGCCGACGCCGTGATCTTCGCGGTCGACGTCGACGTCCGCGAGCCGCAGCGCTTCGCGGGCAAGCCGGTCGTCCGCGCCGGCGTCAAGCGCGGTATCGAACAGCCGAAGCAGCTCATCGCCGAGGCCCTCGCCGCGTCCGACAACCCGAACGCCGCACGCGTGCAGGGCGGCGCCGCCACGGCATCCGCCTCCGACGCTCCGGCGGCCCAGCAGTCGGTCGGCCGTCGCATCCAGCGGTGGCTGCTCACCGGTGTGAGCTACATGATCCCGTTCGTCGCCGGTGGCGGTCTGCTGATCGCCCTGGGCTTCCTGCTCGGCGGCTACCAGGTGACGCAGAACGCCGCGAACGTCATCATCCAGAACTCGCTGTGGGACCTCCCGACCGACGGCATCACCTCGCCGCTCGGCCCGATCGGCCAATACCTCGGCTCGGTGGCCTTCATGATCGGTGCGACGTCGATGGGCTTCATCGTCGCCGTGCTCGCGGGCTTCATCGCCTACGCGATCGCCGATCGCCCCGGTATCGCGCCCGGCTTCGTGGCCGGTGCCGTCGCCGTGCTCATGAACGCGGGCTTCATCGGCGGCATCATCGGTGGTCTGCTCGCCGGCTTCATCGCCTGGTGGCTCGGCCGCTTCGACGCGCCGCGTTGGTTGCGGGGCCTCATGCCCGTCGTCATCGTGCCGTTCCTCGGATCGATCTTCGCCTCGGGTTTGATGATCCTCTTCCTCGGTCGTCCGATCGCCGCCCTCATGGCCGCCCTCACCGACGGTCTCAACTCGCTCGCCGCCTCCGGCGCCGGTGCGATCCTGCTCGGCGTGATCCTGGGCCTCATGATGTGCTTCGACCTCGGTGGACCGGTCAACAAGGTCGCCTACGTCTTCGCCACCACGGGCCTCGCCGCCGCCACGCAGACCAACACGGCTCCGTACCTGATCATGGCCGCGGTCATGGCTGCCGGTATGGTCCCGCCGCTCGCGATGGCCCTGGCCTCGACGCTTCTCGCCCGCAAGAAGTTCACGCCGGTCGAGCGCGAGAACGGCGCGGCCGCGTGGCTGCTCGGCGCCTCGTTCATCTCCGAGGGGGCGATCCCGTTCGCTGCGGCCGACCCGCTGCGCGTCATCCCCGCGTCGATGGTGGGCGGTGCCATCACCGGTGGTCTGAGCATGCTGTTCGGCACGCAGTCGTTCGCCCCGCACGGCGGCATCTTCGTCTTCTTCGCGATCAACCCCTTCTGGGGTTTCGCCCTCGCGATCGTGGCGGGTACCGTCGTGACGGCGCTGATCGTCGTCGCCCTCAAGGGCATCGGCCGCAGCACCAAGGACGCCGCCGTCGCCGAGACTGCTCCCGCAGCCACGGTCGCCGCGTAACACCCCGTCGAATCGGAAGGATTCACCATGGCAGAACGTCAGGCCACCATCGCCAGCGCCTCGGGCCTCCACGCCCGACCCGCCAAGCTCTTCGTGCAGGCCGTGCAGGAGAAGAAGGTCCCGGTCACGATCGCCGCCCAGGGCGGTCCCGACCTCAACGCGGGCAGCATCCTGTCGCTCATGGGTCTCGGCGCCGGCCACGGCACGGTCGTGACGCTCAAGGCCGAGGGCGAGGGTGCCGAGCAGGCGCTCGACGAGCTCGTCGCGCTCCTCAAGACCGACCTCGACGCGCAGTAAGCACGTCGTACCAGAACACCGGATGCCACGGCCCCGAAGGGTCGTGGCATCCGGTGTTCTGTGGTGGGCGCTGATCGGTCAGTCGAAGGTGAGGGAGAGGGACCCGGCTGCCTCGCGCAAGACGGTGCCGGTGTAGCGGAACTCGACGGTCGCAGGCGACCCGTCCTCCGTCACCGCAAGGGAACCCGTTCCCGATTCGAACCGCCAGGACGCCCTGTCCTCCGACAGGAGACGATCGATCGTGAGGTATCCATCGCTCGGGGCGGCCACCTCGATCGGCGCGACTCCCCGCAGCTCCGGGGGACAGGAGGGTCCGGAGAAGCCGGCCTCGGCGCATCTCCCGAACGCGGCCCGGAGCAGGGGAGTGGCCTCCGACTGCACGAGAGCCAGCTCGCCGTCCGGAACAGCCGGAAGCGAGAGGGGATCGCCGTTCAGGCCTGTCGTCGTCCCGTCCGGTACCGCGAGGAGGAACGACTCCGAGCGCTCGAGGACTCCCGTGGGGTCGGAGACCTCCACCTGATAGCGGCCTGGCCAGGCGTGCGCGTCGACGCGGCCGTCCGACAGCGGCATCTTGCACACACCGTCTATCGACACGTCGGCGACCGTCGGGATGGCAGCGCGGGACCGTCGGCGACAGCCTCGGCTAGACCTCGACCGTGTCGCCGGGCTTCAGATCGACGAAGGAGCCGCCGTTCTGCTCGACCGCCCACGTCAGGCGGGCGTCGCCCATCTGTTTGCCGGCGACCGACAGGGTCATGTCGTGGGTGGCGAACACCCGCTCGGGCTTGACCGCGAGGACGTAGTCGATCGCGTCGCCGATCTTGAGCCAAGGGGCCCCGACCGGCGCGGCGAGGAGCGAGACCTTCTTGTGCTTCGGCACCGCGTAGGAATCGCCGGGGTAGTAGAGCGTGTCGTTGACGAGGACGCCGACGTTGTCGACCACGGGGATCGACTCGTGGATCACCTCGTGACGTCCGCCGAAGAACTCGAGGTGGAACGGCCCGAGATCGAGCCGGTCGCCGGGTTTCACGACCATCACCTCGAACCCGGCAGCGGCGTCGCGAACGCCCTCGGGGCCGTAGATCGGCACGTCGGGGTGGGCCTTCTGCAGTCGCGTCAGGTGCTCCGGGGTCCAGTGGTCGGGGTGCTCGTGCGTGATGACCACGCCGACGAGACCCACCAGGTCTTCGAGGGGCGAGGTGAAGCTGCCGGGATCGATGACGAGCGTGTGCCCGTGTTCGACGACGACGAGAGCGGCGTGTTCGTGTTTGGTGAGGCGCATACTCCGATCCAACTCCCGGATGCCAGGGGGCGGCAAGCGCTGGCGCGTGAGGTGAACAGCGTCTAACGCCTCTTCCGTTGACCGCCGGATCGCGGTACCGTGGCCGGACACGCCCGGGATATCGGCGGCTCGGCCCCGATTTTGCGTGCGCGTCATTCGTGGTGCATACTTGAACACGTTGCGACGCGGCCCCATCGTATAGCGGCCTAGTACGCCGCCCTCTCACGGCGGTAACGCGGGTTCGAATCCCGCTGGGGTCACCCACACGAAAAAGAGCTTCGACCGGATGGTCGGAGCTCTTTTTCGTTGTCGGCGACCTCGGTAGGACGAGGAGCCGCATGCGCGGGTTGGGCCCCACCGCCCGCCCCCTCCGCGCGCCGTGAAGCGGCGCGTGGAGGGGGCGGAGGGAGAATCCTGCTGGGGTCACCCACACGAAAAAGAGCTTGGACCGAATGGTCGGAGCTCTTTTTCGTTGTCGGCGACCTCGGTAGGACGAGGAGCCGCATGCGCGGGTTGGGCCCCACAGCCCGGAGGCTCCGCGGCATCCCTTCAGCTCTCGCGTGCCGCGCGGCGGCGGCGGACGATCCGGCGCGCGCCCCACACCACCGCCGCGGCGATCGCGGCCACGGCGATCCACGGCAGCAGGAACCCGAGACCGATGACCGCCCCGTTCAGCATCGCGACGAGCCCGTTCCACCCGGCGGAGAGGCCGTCGCCGAAGCCGGCCGGGTCGGCGGCGACGGATGCCGTGCGGGCGGTCAGCTGCACGCTCAGCGACGACATCGCCACCTGGGAGGACAGCGACTGCAGGACCTGCCGATCGCTGTCGAGCTGAGCCTGCCGCTCCGCGAGGGCGGACTCGGCGGCGATGAGGTCGGACACCGAGCCGGCCTGGGCCATCAGTTCGGTCAGCCGGGCCACCGAGGCCTCGCCGGCGGCCACCCGCGCGCGCAGATCGATCGCCTGGTCGGTGACGTCGGACCGGGTCACACTGGTCGCGGTGACCTCGCCCACGTCGCCGAGGCCGTCCATCACGCCGGTGAGCGAGTCCGCGGGCACTCGGACCGTGATCCACCCGGACGAGAGCGTCGCGCCGGTCGTGGCACCCTCGAGGGGCATCGCGACACCGCCGTCACCGAGTTGCGAGGATTCGACGTAGCCGCCGGCGGCGGTGGCGGTGTCGCCGATCGCCTCGATGGCGGTGCCGATGTCGTCGACGGCCACGGTGCTGGACCCCGTGGCGACGATCTCCCGCCCTGGGGTGGCCGTCGACGCGGAGGCTTCCGACCGGATTCCCGCGCCGCTCTGGTCGGGGGCGACCGGGGCGGAACCCGCCCCCGCGCCGGCGAAGCCCTGGGCGGACTGATCGGTCGTCCCGCTCTCCGGCGCCCTGTCGGCTGCTCCCACGGCGGTCGACGAACCGCTGACGCCCGAGGTCGTGCCGAGCGAGGGGCCCACGACGGCGGCCATCACGACGACGGCCGCGGCAGCGCCGACGCCCGTCCACACGCCGCGGCGACGACGGCGACGACGGTCGCGCTCATCGGCGATCCGCCCGAAGACGGCCGTCTCGATGGCATCCACACGATCGGCGGGAAGGGTGGGAAGGGTGGGGCTGCTCATGGTGTCTCCGTCTCCATCGCGGTGGCGCGCATCCGTGAGCGGATGCGGGAGAGGCGGTTGCGCACCGTGCCGTGCGACACGCCCAGCGAGGCGGCAGCGGCCTCGTACCCGTAGCCCTCCGCCGCGCACAGCCGGAAGATCTCGCGGTCGAGCTCGCTCAACCGGTCGACGGCGGCCAGGATGGCGGCGACGGTCTGCACCTGCACGACCTGCGCTTCGACGTCGACGATGGAGGGGATGTCCGCGTCGAGTTCGGCGTGACTGCCGTGCCGCCGACGCGCCCGCAGGCGATTCTGCGCCTGCAGGCGGCAGATCGTCGCGAGCCACGGGAGGAGCGAATCGCCCTCCAGGCGCAGCGTCGGGATCTTCCGCCACGCGACGACGAAGGTCTCCTGGGTGACGTCCTCCGCGTCCGCGGCGTGGCCGACCAGCCCGAACGCGACCCAGTACACGGGCCGCACATAGGCGCGATACAGCTCCCGGAAGGCCACGTCCGACCCGGCGGCGGCGCGCGCGACGAGGGCTCTGTCGTCGATCACGGCGTCGGTCATCGGCATCCCTTCCCGGTCGGGCGAGGCTCTTCGAGCACTCTCTCATTGAGAGGTGTCCGCGCGCGGCGGATCGTCTCGCACAACTACGCACGCAATGAGAAGTACTTGCATAACCCGCGGGCCGACGAAGGGCGCTCGATAGACTCGAGCGTTTCCCCCGGAGAAAGGCCACGCGATGGAGCTGCAGCTCGACCCGCTCTTCCAGACGATCACGCTGGTGGTGCTGGTCGTCATCCTGATCGCCGACCTGCTGATCATCCTCAAGCGTCCGCATATCCCGGCGCCCAAGGAGTCGACGCTGTGGGTCGTCTTCTACGTCACTCTCGCGCTGATCTTCGCGGGCGTCCTGTGGATCGTCGCCGGGGGAGAGGTCGCGGGCCAGTTCGTCGCCGGCTGGCTCACCGAATACAGCCTGTCGATCGACAACCTCTTCGTCTTCGTGCTGATCATGGGCCAGTTCTCGGTACCGCGTCGCTACCAGCAGGAAGTGCTCATGGTGGGCATCATCATCGCGCTCGTCCTGCGCGGGGCGTTCATCCTGGTCGGCGCGACGATCATCGAGAACTTCAGCCCGATCTTCTACCTCTTCGGTCTGTTCCTGATCTACACCGCGATCCGGCAGGCGTTCCCGGGCGACGACGACGACGATGCGCAGAAAGAGAACCTCATCGTGCGGACGCTGCGTCGCGTGCTGCCCATGAGCGACTCCTACGACGGCAAGAAGGTCATCACCCGCGTGAACGGCAAGAAGCTGTTCACGCCGATGATCATCGTGTTCGTGGCGATCGGTGTGACCGACCTGCTCTTCGCGATCGACTCCATCCCCGCGATCTTCGGCATCACGCAGAGCCCGTTCATCGTGTTCACCGCGAACCTCTTCGCCCTCATGGGTCTGCGCCAGCTGTACTTCCTGCTCGGTGACCTGCTCGACCGCCTGAAGTACCTGCACTACGGCATCGCGTTCATCCTCGCCTTCATCGGCGTGAAGCTCATCCTGCACGCGATGCACGTCAACGAGCTGCCGTTCCTCAACGGCGGCGAGCCGATCGAGTGGGCGCCCGAGATCTCGACGTGGGTCTCGCTCGCGGTGATCATCCTGTCGATGGCGGTGGCCACGGTCGCGAGCCTGATCGCGGCGCGCCGGGAACCGGATGCCGATGGACGTCAGGATGCTGCGGCGGTCGTCGTCGACGAGAAGGGCACCCCCTCGACGGTGGAACAGCCCGAGCGCGACTGATCCGGCGGCGCAGCAGGAGCGCGCGAGACCGAGAGGACCCTGAGCTGGTCGAAGGGTCCGGACGTGCGCGGGGGACGGTGGCTTCGACAGGCTCAGCCACCTCGCGGCAGCTTGGCCGCCTCGCGGGGCTCAGCGACCTCGCGGGCGCTCGGCCGCCGCGCGGGGGGACGGTGGCTTCGACAGGCTCAGCCACCTCGCGGGAGCTCGGCCACCGTCTGGGCCCCGGCCTCCCGACGTCCGGGATCTAGAACGCGCGCAGGTTCGCCTGCAGACCGCCGTCGACGTACTCCTCGCGGAGGATGCCGCGGCGCCGGAGGATCGGCACCAGGTCGTCCAGCACCCGGTGCACCGTGACCGGGTGCAGGTCGCCCCACAGCAGCACGCCGTCGTTGCCCCACTCGCCGAGCTCCTCGATGCGGTCGGCGAACTCGTCGGCCGTGCCCACGAAGCCGGAGCCGTCGTTCAAGCGGCCGAGGCGTGCGTGCGCAGCGAGGAGTGTGCGCAGCGGGGTGTCGGCGTCGTGCTTCCCGACGAGGCGCCGGATGCTGCCCTCCGACACGTGCTCGCCGAAGATCGAGCGCTCGAGAGGGCGGTCGAGATCCAGACCCGTCAGGTCGGTCTCCAGGTCGCTCGACTGCTTGCGCGCGATAGCGATCAGGGCGTCGTCGGAGGGATCCGCGGATGCCGCCACCAGCCGGTCGGCTTCCTCCGGCGACGACACGAGCACGGGTTGGATCGCGAAGAGGATCTTGATGTCGGCGGCGGAGCGCCCGGCCGCCTCGGCAGCGGTGTGGATGCGCCCGCGATACGCGCGGATGCTCGCTTCGTCGAGCGGCGCCAGCGCGAGCTGAACGTCCGAGTTGTGCCCGGCGAACGAAAGACCGCGGCCCGAGCCGCCGGGGGAGACGATGGCGGGCTCGCCGTCGGTGAAGGGGATGGCGTTCAGCGGCCCGTCGAACCCGAAGTACTCGCCGCGGTGATGCGTGGCATCCAGTCTGGTGCCGTCGGCGTAGACGCCGGATTCCTCATCGACGACGAGGGCGCCCTCGCCCCAGCTGCGCCAGAGCTGCCGGATGCCGTCGAGCCACTCCTCGGCACGGTCGTACGCCGCATCGTGCCCGAGCTGGGGAGCCGTGGAGAAGTGGCGTGCGCTGCCGGTGTCGGTGACGACGTTCAGGCCCAGGCGGTGCCCGCTGAGGTGCTGGAGCGTCGCGAACTGTCGGGCGGCGGTGTAGGGCAGGGAGGCCGCGGGATTGACGGTCGGGACGACGCCGAGGTGCTGCGTCGCCGCGAAGAGGTACGGTGCGAGCAGCAGCGGGTCGTGCTTGGGGCCGCCGAAGGCGTGGCGCACGCGCAGGTCGATCGTGTCGGCGCTGCCGAGCGAGGGCGCGTCCTCGATGATCAGCAGGTCGAAGCCCGCCTGCTCGAGGGTGCGCGCGGAATCCTGGTAGAGCCCGGGCTCGGTCCATCGGTGGTTCCACCGCAGGTACGGGTGCCCCCAGCCGTGCGGGCCGAAGCCGCGCGCCAGGAACCAGCCGAAATGCTGCAGGCGGCTCACAGGACGACCGTCTTCCGCTCGAGGGAGGGCACACCGACGAACGCCTGCTCGAGGTCGGCGATGATGTCGTCCACGTCTTCGATGCCGATCGACAGTCGCACCGTGCCCGGGAACACGCCGGCCCGCTCGCGCTCGGCGACCGTGCGTGCGGAGTGGGAGGTGCTCTGCGGATGCAGGATGAGCGATCGCACGTCACCGAGGTGCGTCATGTGCGTGATCAGGCGTACCGACTGCACGAGGTGACGCGCGGCTTCGAGCCCGCCGCGAAGGGTCACGGTGAAGACCGAGCCGTGCCCGGCTCGGAGATACCGCTCGCCGAGAGCGTGGTGGGGGTGCGATTCGAGCCCGACGTAGTCGACGCGCTCCACTTCGGGGCGCCCCTCGAGCCACCGCGCCACCACCAGCGCGTTCGTGGACTGGCGCTCGACGCGCAGGCTCAGCGTCTCGATGCCCTGGCCGATGAGGAAGGCGTTGAGGGGCGACGGGGAGGGTCCGAAGCGCGGCGCCACGCTCTCGCGGATGTACTGCCCGCGCGCGCGCGGCCCGTGCTTCTCGGCGTAGCTCGCGCCGCCCAGCCGGTCGGTCTGCACCAGGTGGGGGAAGAGGTGCCCGGATGCCGCGGCGTCGAAGCGTCCGTCGTCGACGATGACACCGCCGAGCACCGCCCCCTGACCGGCCAGGAACTTGCTCGCGGAGTGCACCACGACGGCCGCGCCGTGCTCGATCGGGCGCAGGAGGTACGGCGTGGTGAAGGTGCTGTCGACGACGAGGGGGATGCCGCGCTCGGCACCGACCGCGGCGACGGCGGCGACATCGAGCACGTCGTTGCGGGCGTTGGAGAGGGTCTCGGCGAAGAGGGCCTTCGTCCGGGGTGTGACGGCTTCGCGGACGGCATCCGGATCGGAGACGTCGACGAAGGTCGTCTCGACCCCCAGCCGCGCGAGGTTGTCGAGCAGGAGTCCGCGCGTGCCCTCGTAGATGTGCTCCGAGACGACGACATGGTCGCCCGCGCCGGCGAGGGCGAGCAGGGCCACGGTCACCGCGGCCTGGCCGCTGGAGACGAGGACGGCCTGATCCCCGCCCTCGAGCGAGGCCAGGCGCTCCTCGACGGCCTGCACGGTGGGGTTGCCGGTGCGGCTGTACCCGAAGCCGGCGCCGGTCCCGAAGTGCTCGGCCGATTCGTCGAGGTCGCTGAAGGTGAACCCCGCGGTCAGGTAGATCGGTGTGGCCCGCGGCGTGGCGGGCGCGGTGGCCGAGCCCGCGTGCACCTGGCGGGTCGAGAATCCGGTGTCGGCACCTGCGGTCATGGGGCGCGCTCCTTCCTTCGGGATCGGGTCAGATTCGCACGCCTCGGCGCGGATCGACGAAATGTGCGGCGCCGTGTTACGCGGAAGGGGGTGTCGCGGCCGGTGGTATCGTGACCGGGTGCGGATCGCTCGCCTCCTCCTTAGCGGCCGCGACGAGACCTTGTCCTAGGCCTCTCTCGTCGCGGAGTTCGTCGCGGGCCTCACACCCCTTCCGAGGAGAAACGCCACCATGAGCAGCACATCGATCGACGGCATCCACGTTCCGGAGCGCCCCCGCACCCTGGCCGAGAAGGTCTGGGACGACCACCTCGTGGTCAAGGGTGAGAACGGCCAGCCCGATCTCATCTACATCGACCTGCACCTCGTGCACGAGGTCACGAGCCCGCAGGCGTTCGACGGTCTGCGCGCCGAGGGGCGTCCGGTGCGCCGTCTCGACCTGACGATCGCCACCGAGGACCACAACACCCCGACCCTCGACATCGACAAGCCGATCGCCGACCTCACCAGTCGCACCCAGATCGACACCCTCCGTCGCAACGCGGAGGAGTTCGGCGTGCGCATCCACTCGCTGGGCGACAAGGAGCAGGGGATCGTCCACGTCGTCGGCCCGCAGCTCGGCCTGACCATGCCCGGAATCACCGTGGTCTGCGGCGACTCGCACACCTCGACCCACGGCGCCTTCGGCGCCATGGCGTTCGGCATCGGCACGAGCGAGGTCGAGCACGTGCTCGCCACGCAGACCCTGCCGCTGAAGCCCTTCAAGACGATGGCGATCACCGTCGAGGGCGAGCTGAAGCCCGGTGTCACCGCGAAAGACATCATCCTCGCGATCATCGCCAAGATCGGCGCGAACGGCGGCCAGGGCTACGTGCTCGAGTTCCGCGGCAGCGCGATCCGCTCCCTCTCGATGGAGGGGCGCATGACGATGTGCAACATGTCGATCGAGGCGGGCGCCCGCGCTGGCATGATCGCCCCCGACGAGACGACCTTCGCCTACGTCAAGGACAAGCCGCACGCCCCGCAGGGGCAGGACTGGGACGACGCGGTCGCCTACTGGCGCACCCTCCCCAGCGATGAGGGCGCCGTCTACGACGCGGAGGTGTTCCTCGACGCGAACGAGCTCGAGCCCTTCGTCACGTGGGGCACCAACCCCGGTCAGGGCGTGTCGCTGTCGGACGTGGTCCCGACCCCCTCCGACCTCGCCGATCCCAACGAGCGCGCCGCCGCCGAACGGGCCCTGGAATACATGGACCTCGCCGCGGGCACGCCGATGAAGGACATCCCGGTGGATGCCGTCTTCATGGGCTCGTGCACCAACAGCCGCATCGAAGACCTGCGGGCCTTCGCCTCCGTCATCGAGGGCCGGTCGAAGGCCGAGAACGTCCGCGTGATGGTCGTGCCGGGGTCGGCGCGGGTTCGTCTGGAGGCCGAGGCCGAGGGCCTCGACAAGGTCTTCATCGCGTTCGGCGCGGAGTGGCGCTTCGCCGGGTGCTCGATGTGCCTGGGCATGAACCCCGACCAGCTGGCGCCGGGGGAGCGCTGCGCATCCACCTCGAACCGCAACTTCGAGGGACGGCAGGGCAAGGGCGGGCGCACGCACCTCGTGTCGCCGCTCGTGGCCGCGGCCACCGCCGTGCGGGGGACGCTGTCGAGCCCCGCCGATCTCGACCCGCTCCCCGCGGAGACCGTTTCGACCGGGGCGGAGGCCTGACATGGAGAAGTTCACGACGCACACCGGTGTCGCCGCCCCGCTGAAGCGCTCGGCCGTCGACACCGACCAGATCATCCCCGCGGTGTTCCTCAAGCGGGTCACCAAGACCGGCTTCGACGACGCGCTGTTCGCCAACTGGCGGCAGGATCCCGACTTCATCCTGAACCAGGACGCCTACCGCTCGGCATCCATCCTGGTGGCGGGCCCCGACTTCGGAACGGGTTCCAGCCGCGAACACGCCGTGTGGGCGCTGCGCGACTACGGTTTCCAGGTCGTGCTGAGCCCGAAGTTCGCCGACATCTTCCGCGGCAACTCCGGCAAGCAGGGCCTGGTCACGGGCGTGATCACCGAAGACGATCTGGAGCGCATCTGGGCCGCCATCGAGGCGCAGCCGGGCATCGAGATGACCGTCGACCTGCAGGCCAAGACGGCGATGATCGGCGACCTCACGGTCTCCTTCGACATCGACGATTACACTAGGTGGCGGCTTCTCGAAGGGCTCGACGACATCGGGCTCACGCTGCGCGATGAAGACAAGATCACGCAGTTCGAGGCGCGCCGCGAGGCATGGCGGCCGCGGACCCTCCCGGTCCGCTGAATCCGATCGACCCGATCGGATCGATTCGCCGCCCCTCGTCCACGAAGTGAGGTCCACCCCCCTATGAGCACACTCGTCACCGATTCCGGAGACCGCACCCCCGGACAGCCGGACTGGGAATCCGCGGAGACCCTGGCCATCCGCGGCGGGCGCCCGCTGCGGGGGACGGTCGAGGTCAAGGGCGCGAAGAACCTCGTGACCAAGGCGATGGTGGCGGCCCTCCTGGGCGAGACCGCGAGCACCCTGCGCGACGTGCCGATGATCAGCGACGTCAAGGTCGTCCGCTCGCTCCTCGAGGTGCACGGCGTCACGGTCACCGAGGGCGAGGAGGAGGGCACACTCCACCTCGACCCCTCGGGCGCCGTCGCCGCGCACTTCGAGGAGATCGACGCGCACGCGGGGGCATCTCGCATCCCGATCCTCTTCTGCGGCCCGCTGCTGCACCTGCTCGGTGAGGCGCTCATCCCCGATCTCGGTGGATGCCGCATCGGCGACCGTCCGATCAACTTCCACATGGACGCGCTCCGCGCCTTCGGCGCGGTCGTCGACAAGAGCTACGAGGGCATCCGCATCACGGCGCCCAACGGCCTGCACGGCGCGAACATCACGCTGCCGTACCCGAGCGTCGGCGCCACGGAGCAGGTGCTCCTCACCGCCGTGCGCGCGAAGGGCGTCACGGAACTGCGCAACGCCGCGATCGAGCCCGAGATCATGGATCTCATCGCGGTGCTGCAGAAGATGGGCGCGATCATCTCGTACGAGCCCAACCGCGTCATCTTCATCGAGGGCGTCGACAAGCTCGTCGGCTACGACCACCGCGCGATCTTCGACCGCAACGAGGCCGCATCCTGGGCCTGCGCGGCCCTCGCGACCGACGGTGAGATCTTCGCCAAGGGCGCGCGTCAGCAGGACATGCTCACGTTCCTCAACGTCTTCCGCAAGGCCGGGGGATGGTTCGACGTGCGCGAAGACGGCATCCTGTTCCGTCGTGGCGACGAACTCAAGCCCGTGATGGTCGAGACCGACGTGCACCCCGGCTTCATGACCGACTGGCAGCAGCCGCTCATCGTCGCCCTCACGCAGGCGGCGGGCACCTCGACCGTGCACGAGACCGTCTACGAGAACCGTCTCGGGTTCACCGCCGCGCTGAACAAGATGGGCGCCGACATCGTCGTGCACCCCAAGGGCATCGACAGTCCCGACCGTCGCGTCCCGCGTCGCGACCTCGAGCAGGCGGCCGTGATCAACGGCCCCACGCCGCTGCACGCCGCCGACGTCGAGGTCCCCGACCTGCGCGGCGGGTACAGCTACGTCATCGCCGCGCTGGCGGCCGAGGGCGAGTCGACGGTGCGCAACATCGGCATCATCCGCCGTGGGTACGAGAAGTTCCTCGAGAAGCTCACGGCTCTGCACGCCGACTTCGACGTCGTGGGCTGACGCCGGTGGCCTCGAACCCCGAGAAGAGCCGCCCGAGCGCCTTCTGGCCGCTCGCGGCGATCGTGGTGCCCCTCACCGGGCTCTTCGCCCGCATCGAGATCCGTGGTGCCGAGAACCTCCCGCGGGAGGGGGCGTTCGTACTCGCCCCCAATCACAACTCGGAG
This sequence comes from Microbacterium galbum, assembly GCF_032464915.1. Classification (NCBI taxonomy): domain Bacteria; kingdom Bacillati; phylum Actinomycetota; class Actinomycetes; order Micrococcales; family Microbacteriaceae; genus Microbacterium; species Microbacterium galbum. Next base: position 250,811 of record NZ_JAWDIS010000003.1, read on the forward strand.
TTCGATCCCCTCGTGGTCGCCGTCGCGGTGTGGCGTGTCGGTCGAGCCCCCCGCTTCCTGGCGAAGGAGAGCCTTTTCCGCGCCCCCGTCCTCGGTGCGGCGCTCAAGGCGACGGGGATGGTGCCCGTTCCCCGCACCTCGACGAGCGCCAACCAGTCCATGAAGGCCGCCGAGCAGATCGCCCGCGACGGGCGGGGCGTCATCGTCTATGCCGAGGGCACGCTCACGCGCGACCCCGAGCTGTGGCCGATGCGCGGCAAGACGGGCGCGGTGCGGCTTGCTCTCGCGGGCGACCTGCCCCTCATCCCGATGGCGCAGTGGGGTGTGCAGCAGATCCTTCCGCGCTACGGCAAGCTGCGGTTCCCGCGCCGTTCGCGGGTGATCGTGGAGTTCGGACCGGCGATGGACATGTCGGACTACGCCGCCGCGCCCACCCAACCGGCGACGCTGACCCGGGCGACGGACGCGTTGATGAACCGCATCACAGAGATGCTCTCCGGCATCCGCGGCATTCCCGCACCCACCGAGCGGTGGAACCCGTCTCAGCACGGGCAGAACGAAACGGGCCGCCTTGACTCGTAAGAACCTGCAGCCGGCCGCGGGTCCGAAGGTCGCCGTCGTCGGTGCCGGCAGCTGGGGCACGACGTTCGGCAAGATCCTCGCCGACGGTGGAGCCTCGGTCGTCATGTGGGCGCGGCGCCCAGAGCTCGCGGCCGAGATCACCGAGTCCAAGCGCAACAGCCGCTACCTCTCGGGCATCAACCTGCCCCGCTCCATGACGGCGACGACCGACCTGGCGGAGGCGTTGACCGGAGCCGAGCAGATCTACCTGTCGGTGCCGAGCCAGTCTCTGCGCGAGAACCTCGCCGCGATCCGCCCGCTCGTGGAGCGCACCGACGTCCCGCTCGTGTCGCTCATGAAGGGTGTCGAGAAGTCGACCGGCCTGCGCATGAGCCAGGTCATCGAGCAGGTGCTCGAGTGCGACCCGGCGCGCATCGCCGTGGCATCCGGTCCGAATCTCGCTCTCGAGATCGCGCGCGAGCAGCCGACGGCCGCGGTCATCAGCTCGCTGAGCCCCGAGACGGCCGAGGCCGTCGCCCGGCGCGCCCGCAACCGGTACTTCCGCTCGTTCGTGAACACCGACGTCATCGGCACCGAGTTCGGCGGCGTGCTGAAGAACCTCATCGCGGTCGCGATCGGCATCGTCGACGGCGTGGGCTACGGCGAGAACACGAAGGCCTCGATCATCACCCGCGGGCTCGTCGAGATGACCGACTTCGCGGTCGCCCAGGGCGCGCAGCCCGAGACCCTGCAGGGCCTCGCGGGCCTCGGCGACCTGATCGCGACGTGCCAGTCGCCGCTCAGCCGCAACAACACCGCGGGGCGGCTGCTCGGCCAGGGCTACGGCTACAAAGAAGTGGTCACGCAGATGCAGCAGACCGCCGAGGGGTTGGCATCCGTCGCGCCCGTGCTGCAACTCGCGAAGCAGGTCGGCGTCGACATGCCGATCGTGCAGCAGGTGAAGATGGTGCTCGACGGGACGATGGATCCCCGCGACATCGCCCCGCACCTGACCACAGACGACGACCAGCCGCAGGGCGAGAGGACGCAGAATGAGCAATCCGGTGGTGGTGGTGCTCTTCGGCGGGCGCTCCAGCGAGCATTCGATCAGTTCCGCCACGGCGGGCGGGGTGCTGCGGGCGATCGACCGTGAGCGCTTCCGGGTGATCCCGGTCGGCATCACCCGCGACGGCGCCTTCGTGCTCGAGGACGACGACCCCGACAAGTTCGCGCTGATCCCCGACGCGCTGCCCGAGGTCCGCGACAACGGCACGCGGGTACGCCTGCCCGATTCGACGCTGTCGCGCGAGTGGACGGTGACGGATGCCGACGGCACCCGCTCGCTGGGCGAGGTCGACGTGGTGCTCCCGATCCTGCACGGACGGTTCGGCGAAGACGGCACGGTACAGGGCCTGCTCGAGCTCCTCGGCATCCCGTACGCCGGCGGCGGCGTGCTGATGTCGGCGATCGGCATGAACAAGCACGTCACCAAGCAGGTGCTCCGCGCGGCCGGCGTGCCCGTCGTGCCGTGGGTGGCCGTCACGCGCGCAGACCTCGCCCGCGACCGCGGGCTGTGGGAGCGGCGGATGCGGGCGCTCGACCTGCCCGTGTTCGTCAAGCCCAACGAGGCGGGTTCCAGCGTCGGTGTGACGAAGGTCTCGCGCTGGGAAGACCTGGACACCGCCCTCGACACCGCCTTCGCCGAAGACGGCCTGGTGCTGGTCGAGAAGGCGATCGTCGGACGCGAGGTCGAGTGCGGCGTGCTGCCCGGGCGCGACGGCGGGCCGGTGCGGGTCTCGGTGGCGGGGGAGATCGTCGTCACGGGCCGCGAGTTCTACGACTTCGAGGCCAAGTACCTCGACGCCCCCGGCGTCGACCTGGTCTGCCCCGCGGACCTTCGCGACGGCGAGCTCGCCGAGATGCAGCGCATCGCCGCCCAGGCCTTCGAGGCGATCGGCGGTCAGGGGCTGGCCCGCGTGGACTTCTTCTACACCGGCACCGAGTTCTACGTGAACGAGGTCAACACGATGCCCGGGTTCACCCCGATCTCGATGTTCCCCACGTGCTGGATCGCCTCGGGCCTGTCGTATCCGGACCTCATCAGCGACCTGCTCGACGCCGCGCTCCAGAAGGCCTGACCCGTCGCGGGGTGCCGCGGCCGCGCACGACCGCGGGTCGTCGAGACGACACGGCGGGGGTGAGCGCCCGGACGAGGCGTGTCTGCGAACCGACCCGCGGTCGTGCTCGCGTCATCCCTCCGCGGGCCGTCGCCGGATTCCGCGCTCTGCCGATCTCCGCATCGTCCCCTTCCGTGCACAACGGCGGGCCGACGGTCCGGCACGCCGCGACTGGATGCCGGTGAGCGGCGTGTCGCCGTGTTCCACCGCCGCGGTACTCATGGGTGCGCCGTGGCCCCCGGGCCGGGTCCGCTGTCGGAAGGGGGCGGGCTACGGCGCGGCGCTGGGGGTCGCCGTGGCGTCGGACGCCGAGGTGCACACCGAGCCGGTGGGCTGCAGATAGGTGCGGATCAGCGGTCCGAGCGCCTGGGCGACGTCGCCGCTGCTCGCCGCCTCGTAGTCGAGGTAGACCTGCAGGGCGGGGGTGCGACCGAACGTCGTGAGCGTGTAGCGGTTGTCGGCGGCCTGAGACTCGTCGACGAGCCAGTCGACGCCGTCGAAGGAACGGCACGGCAGCGTCGAGGGGCCGGGCGTCTCGAGCCCGCAGGTCATCAGGATCGCGGCGGGGTCGCCCCACGCTCCGGTGGCCTGGGCGTCGGTCCATCGACGTTCCTGGCCCGAGATGGTCTGCGGCAGGCGCGAGACGATGTCGGCGCACGCCGGGTCGTTCGCGTCCTTCGCCGGTTCCATCGCCACCGTCGCGCTGCACGCCGCGAGCCCCGGGAGCAGGGCGAGGGCGGTCAGCAGCGCGAGGGTACGGGGAGAGCGGGGCACCCCTCCAGGCTAATAGCGTGGGAGGGTGACCGACGCCGAGACCACCCCCGAGACAACTGTGGGCGAGCTGTCCGAGGGGCAGGTCCTCCGCGGCATCCTCGATCGCCTCCCGCCCTCGACCGCGCCCGTGGGCCCGGGCGACGACGCCGCCGTGCTCTCGGTGCCCGACGGGCGCGTGGTCGCCACGACCGACACGCTCGTGCACGGGCCCGACTTCCGCCTGGCCTGGTCGTCGCCGTTCGAGCTCGGTTTCAAGGCCGCAGCGGTCAACCTCGCCGACGTGGCGGCCATGGGCGCCCGCCCCGTGGCTCTTCTGGTCGCGCTGGCGATGCCCGACGCGACACCCGTGTCGTTCGTGCAGGGCCTCGCCGACGGTCTCGCGGCGGCGTGCGACGAGCTGGCCCCCGGCTGCGCGGTCGAGGGTGGGGACCTCACCGTCTCGGACACCCTCACCATCGCTGTGACGGCGCTCGGCAGCCTCGAGGGGCGCGACCCCGTTCGCCGTTCAGGTGCCCGCGTGGGCGACGGCGTCTACGTGATCGGCGAGCTCGGCGAGGCGGCGAGGGGGCTCGAGGTGCTGTTCCGGCGTTTCACCGACGCCGACGGCGCCCCCGTCGCCCTGACGCCGCAGGCCCGCGCGGCGCTCGACCCCCTCGACGCACGGGCCGTGTCGCGCCAACTCGCCCCGCGCCCGCCTCTGGCCACGGCGCTGGCGGCCGCGGCATCCGGGGCGACGGCCATGATGGACGTCTCCGACGGTCTCGTCCTCGACGCCACGCGCCTGGCCGACGCCTCCGACGTCACGATCGAGATCGACAGTGCCACGCTCGGCGATGAGCCGGCGCGCGCCCTGGACGGGGGAGAGGACCACGGGTTCCTCGTCGTGTTCCCCCCGGATGCCGAGCCCCACGGCCGTCGCATCGGCACGGTGGTCGCCCGGGGCGACGACGCGGTGCGGGTCGACGGGCGCGCCTGGGAGGGCCCGGGCGGGTGGGACCCGTACCGCGATTGGGACGCGGGGCGCGGCTGAGGCCGCGGTCCCCGTCGGCGGGGCGTGACCACCGTGCGCGCTCCTGTCGCTCGAACGGCGTGGGCCTCGCGTTCCCGGCCCTCCCGTCGACCGTGCGACGAGGCGCTCGTCAGGTCGCGGGGCGTCCCCACCACATCGTCGTGTCGCCGTACGCCCGGTCGCGGTCGGCCTCGAGGCCGGCGGAGACCCAATCGGGCGCGGGGGAGCGCTTCGCACGCTCGACGATCACGGTCGCCTCCGGGCTGAGCCGCGGCGCGAGCGCGACGAGCACGCTCGTGATCTCGGTCTCCGAGACGTCGTAGGGCGGGTCGATGAACACCAGGTCCCAGACCTGCGCGGATGCCGCGAGGTAGGTCGTGACGTTCGCGCGGTGCACGCGCGCGGGCGCGGTGACGCCCGCCGTGCGCAGACGGTCGGCGTTCTTGCGGATGAGGGCCGCCGCCGGGGCGGAGAGCTCGACGAGGTCGGCGGACGCGGCGCCGCGACTGAGGCTCTCGAGGCCGAGAGCGCCGGACCCGGCGTATAGGTCGGCGACGCGGGCGTCGTCGAGGACGCCCGCGGACTCGAGAGCGCCGAAGAGGGACTCGCGCACCCGGTCGCTGGTGGGGCGCGTGCCCTTCGGGGGGACGTCGAGGACGATGCCGCCGGCGCGGCCCGAGATGATGCGCGTCACCGCTCCAGCCTACGGTTTCCGGATGCCGCGGATCGGCCCCGCGACCAGGGGCCCGCTCCGGGCGGACCCGGGGTGCGGGCGGGTCGTGTCCGAGGGGCTGCCTAGACTCGGAGCATGCCCGGACTCTCGCTCGCGTCCCGCCTCGACGGCGCCGTCGGCGGCAAGACGGCGACGGCGTTCGACAAGGCGTTCGGCGTCAAGACGGTCGGCGAGCTCCTCGAGCACTACCCGCGTCGGTACGCGCGGCGGGGCGAGCTCACGCCCATCGCGACGTTGCCGCTGGGCGAGCCGGTGACCATCGTCGCCGAGGTGGTCAGCGCGAACGAGCGGCGAATGCAGAACCGCCGCGGGTCGCTGCTGGAGGTCGTGATCAGCGACGGCGACGGGCGTATGTCGCTGACGTTCTTCAACCAGCCCTGGCGGCTGAAAGACCTCACCCCCGGTCGACGGGGGATCTTCTCGGGGAAGGTGGGCGAGTACCGGCGGCAGACGCAGCTGACGAACCCCGACTACGAGCTGTTCGACGACATCGCCGAAGCGCGCGCCGAAGCGGAGGTCACCGCGAAGCGACCCATTCCGATCTATCCGGCCACGAGCTCCGTCCCGAGCACGCTCGTGCAGAAGACGATCGCGCTCGTCCTCGACGGGCTGGGCGAGATCGACGACCCCCTGCCCGACGATCTGCGCGCGCGCCGCGGCCTCCTCGACGCCCGCGCCGCGCTCGAGCGCATCCATCGCCCCGAGAGCGACGACGACATCCCGCCCGCGGTGGAGACGCTGCGCATGCAGGAGGCCTTCGTGCTGCAGACCGCGCTGCTGCAGCAGCGGCAGTTCGTGCGTGCGCTCTCCGCCGCCCGACGTCCCGCCGCCGCAGGAGGGCTTCTCGAACGCTTCGACGCCATCCTCCCGTTCGACCTCACTCCCGACCAGCAGAGCGTCGGCGCGCAGCTGGCGGCCGACCTCGTCGGCGACTGGCCGATGAACCGGCTCGTGCAGGGCGAGGTCGGGTCGGGCAAGACCCTGGTCGCCCTGCGCGCCATGCTCCAGGTCGCCGAGTCCGGCGGCCAGTCCGCGCTCATCGCGCCAACCGAGGTGCTCGCGGGCCAGCACCTGCGCTCGATCGCCCGCATGCTGGGACCGGAGCTGGCCCCCGAGCTCATGCCCACCCTCCTCACCGGGCAGATGCCGGCGGCCGAGCGTCGGAAGGCGGCGCTGCGGGTGGCCTCCGGTCAGGCGCGCATCGTCGTCGGCACCCACGCGCTGCTGAGCGCGACCACCACCTTCGCCGACCTCGGGTTCGTCGTGGTCGACGAACAGCACCGCTTCGGCGTCGACCAGCGCGAGGCGCTGCGCTCCAAGGGTGACTCTCCGCACACCCTCGTCCTCACGGCGACGCCCATTCCGCGCACCGTGGCGATGACGGTCTTCGGCGACCTCGACGTCTCGACCATCCGCACCATGCCGGCCGGGCGTGCCGGCATCCAATCGTTCGTCGCTCCGCTCGCCGAGAAGCCGGGCTGGTTCGCCCGGGTCTGGGACCGCGTGGCCGAAGAGGTGGCGCTCGGCCGGCAGGCCTTCGTGGTGTGCCCCGCGATCGACGCGGAGCAGGTCTCCGCCGACGGCAAGAGCGACGAGCCCGCCGACGCCCCGGTCGCCACCGCCGCGGGCGAGGGAAATCGCACCCGATGGGGCGTCGTGCAGGTCGACGCGCTCCTCGCACAGCTGCCGTCGTTCGCCGACATCCGCGTGCAGATCCTGCACGGCAAGATGGCCTCCGACGAGAAGGATGCCGTCATGCAGGCCTTCTCGCGCGGCGACATCGACGTGCTGGTCGCCACCACGGTGATCGAGGTCGGCGTCGACGTGCCCAACGCATCGACGATGGTGATCCTCGAAGCCGATCGCTTCGGCGTCTCGCAGCTGCATCAGCTGCGCGGGCGCGTCGGCCGCGGCGGTCTGCCGGGTCTCTGCCTGCTCGTGACGGAGGCTGCTCCGGGCACCTCCGCCCGGTCGCGGGTCGAGGCCGTCGCCGCGACCCTCGACGGATTCGCCCTGGCCGAGGTCGACCTCGAGCTGCGCGGCGAGGGAGACGTGCTCGGCGGCGCGCAGTCGGGGGTGCGGTCTTCGCTGCGGCTGCTGCGCGTGGTCACGGATGCCGCGCTCATCACCGAGGCCCGCGCCGAGGGCGAGCGCGTCCTCGCCGACGACCCGGCGCTCACCCGGCATCCGGGCCTCGCCGCCGCCCTGGAGCGGCGCGTCGGCGTCGAGGAGCGCGCCGCGCTGGCGAAGTCCTGAGTGGTCGGCCCCGCGGGGGAAGCTCCTCGCTAGGCTGGCCGAATGGACCCCCGGATCGCCGTCGTCCCCGGCTCGTTCGACCCGCCCACGCTCGGCCATCTCGACGTCATCCGACGCGCGGCCTGGCTGTTCGACCAGCTCCACGTGCTGGTGGTGCACAACCCCGGCAAAGAGGCCATGCTGCCCATCGCGCAGCGGCAGAGTCTGCTCGAGCAATCCATCCGCGAGGCGGGCATCGAGGGCGACGTGGTCGTGGCGGCCTGGAGCATGGGCCTGCTGGTCGACTACGCGACCGACGTGGGCGCCAAGGTGCTCGTCAAAGGCATCCGTTCGCAGGTCGACGTGGCGTACGAGACCCCCATGGCGATCGTCAATCGCGACCTCGCGCACGTCGAGACCGTCTTCCTGCTGCCCGACCCCTCGCACGCGCTCGTGTCGAGCTCCCTCGTGCGGCAGGTCGCGGGACTCGGGGGCGACGTGTCGCCGTACGTGCCGGCGGCCGTGGCGCGGTTCCTCGACACGGGCGCGCGCGACCTCTGACGTCGCGGCGCCGCATCCGTGACACGCGCGCGCGGCGGGCGACATCGCAGGAGGCGGGCTCGCCGCGCGGCGCCCGGCCCGCGCCCAGGGGCGCGCGGGTAGCATTGTCGACCGTGAGAACCCACCGTCCCGGACCTTTCCAGCTCCCCGTGCGCGACATCGAGCGCAAGCCCGGAGAGATGCGCGAGCACTCGCTCGACATCCCCGCCCCCGAGAAATGGGGCGAGGGTCTCGTCTCGGTCCCCGAGGCCGAGGTGCTCGAACTCGACGTGCGTCTGGAGTCCGTGCACGAGGGCATCCTCGTGTCGGGAACCGTCGACACCACCGCCACGGGCGTGTGCGGACGCTGCCTCATCGACATCACCGAGCCTGTCGAAGTCGAGTTCCAGGAACTTTTCACGTATCCTGGGGGAGAAGCGAGTGACTTCGACGTTCAAGACGACCACGTGGATCTTGAAAATCTGGTCCGGGATGCCATTGTCCTGTCGCTTCCGTTCCAGCCGGTGTGTCAGCCGGATTGCCCCGGGCTCGACCCGAACACGGGCGAGAGGCTGACGGAAAGCCCCGGCGAACCGGAGCAGTCGCCCGTCGATTCTCGATGGGCTGCGCTCCAGCAGTACACCCCAGACCACGGCGATGCGCTCCGCGCCGCCCCCAAGACAGAGAAGAGCTAGACATGGCAGGTAACCCCCCGAAGCGGAAGGTCTCCCGCTCCAACACCCGTTCGCGTCGCGCCCAGTGGAAGGCTGAAGCCCCCGCCCTGGTCAAGACCATCGAGAACGGCAAGGTCGTCTACAGCCGCCCTCACCAGGCGAAGGTCGTCACCGACTCGCAGGGCACCGAGCTCTTCCTCGAGTACAAGGGCCGCAAGGTCGCCGACGTCTGATCGGCACTTCGTGACGCGTAACAACGTCGAGCGCGATGCGCTCACCGAGAAGCTCGGGGTCGACATCGACCCCGAGCTTCTTTCTCTTGCTCTGACGCACCGCTCGTTCGCCTACGAGAACGGTGGCATCGCCCACAACGAACGCCTGGAGTTCCTCGGCGACTCGGTGCTGGGCCAAGCCGTCACGGTGCGTCTGTTCACCGGGCATCCCGACCTCGACGAGGGCAGCCTGGCCAAGCGTCGTGCGAGCGTCGTCTCGACCGTGGCGCTGGCCGAGGTCGCCCGTGGCATCGCACTCGGCGATCACGTGCGTCTCGGCCGTGGCGAGATCCTCACCGGCGGGCACGACAAGGACTCGATCCTCGCCGACACCATGGAGGCGATCATCGGCGCGGCCTTCCTCTCGGCCGGACCCGAGGCGGCGACCGCGATGGTGCTGCGCCTGGTCGAGCCGCTTCTCGCCGATCCCGAGCGTTACGGCGCCGCGATGGACCCGAAGACGAGCCTGCAGGAGATCGCGGCCCGTCTCGGTCTGACCGCCCCCGTCTACGGCGTCGAAGCCGCCGGACCCGACCACGACCGTCGTTTCACCGCGACCGTCACGGTGGGCGACGTCGTGACCACGGGCCAGGGCTCCAGCAAGAAGCAGGCGGAGATGGCCGCCGCGCTGACCGCCTGGCGCGAACTCGACGCGCGTGCCTGAGCTTCCCGAGGTCGAGGTCGTACGGGCGGGCCTCGAGCCCGCCGTCCGCGGGGCGCTCATCACATCGGTCGACGTGCGCGACGACCGCGCCCTGACCCGCCACACCGGGGGAGCGGCCCACTTCGAAGGCGAGCTCACCGGCCGACGCATCGACGCGGCCGTGCGACGCGGCAAGTTCCTGTGGATGCCGGTGTCCGACGACGAGACGATCGTCACGCATCTCGGCATGAGCGGTCAGATGCTCCTGCGCGTTCCCGGGGCTCCCGAGGAGCGGCACGAGCGCATCCGGATCGAGCTCGAGCACCCCGTGCACGGTCCGCTGTCGGTCGTCTTCGCCGACCAGCGCACGTTCGGCTCGCTCGCGATCGACGAGCTCGTCGACACGCCCGACGGCGCCGCAGGGGGACGCGGTTCCGGACTCGCTCGGGTCCCCACGCAGGTCGCGCACATCGGGCGCGATCCCCTCGACCCGGCCTTCGACGCCGCGCGCTTCCGCGCACGGCTGGGGCGCACGTCGTCCGGCGTCAAGCGCGTGCTGCTCGATCAGACGGTGGCCAGCGGCATCGGCAACATCTACGCCGACGAGTCGCTGTGGGCCGCGCGCATCCACCCCGAGACTCCGGCATCCGCTCTGTCGACGCGGGCGGTCAACCGCCTGCTCGGCGAGGTGCAGGCGGTGCTCGAGAAGGCTCTCGCCGAGGGGGGAACGAGCTTCGACGCGCAATACGTCAACGTCAACGGGCAGGCGGGGTACTTCGCCCACTCGCTCAACGCCTACGGGCGCACCGGCCAGCCGTGCCCGCGATGCGGTCGGCCGATCGTGCGCGTGTCGTTCATGAACCGCTCGAGCCACTTCTGCCCGCACTGCCAGCGCCTGCGCTGACCACGACTCGCGCGAGTCGCCAGGAATCGTCGCTCCGGGCTGCTCCCCGGCGACGATTTCTGGCGACTCACACGATCAGGCAAGGATCTTCTTCCACACGCCCTCGTACGAGATGGGGGCGAAGCCGATGCGTTCGTTGATCGAGAGCATCGGGCGGTTCTCCTCCGCGTTGTACGTCATGACGCGCGGGGACAGCGGCGCGACGTCGTGCCACGCGAGAAGCCCGGCGCACTTGACGAGCATGCCGAGGCGGTGGCCGCGGTGGGCGGCGACGACCAGGGTGTCCTCCTGGCTCGTCACCGTGGTGCGGTCCTTCCCGATCACGAGCTCGTTGAACGCCGCGAGCTCGCCGCTGTTGATGTGCTGGGCGGCGGTGACGAGCATGTGCCGCCCCGCGTCGAGGTATCCGGCTTCGTAGCGGCGGAGGCGGTCGGCATCCCACACCTCCTCGTCGAATTCGAGATCGGCCGAGGGCGCGTCGGTGACCATGCGCGACTTCATCCACGCGAAACCGTCGACGAACTCGTCGGGGGTGGGCAGCGTCCACTGCACGACGCGGTAGCCCGAGGCCGCCTCCTCCGCCTCGGCCAGCAGGGTTCCGAGGTGCGGGCGCGCGCCGGCCAGATCGAGTTGACTCACCCGCACGATCTGCTCGAGGGTGCACCCGGATGCCAACAGGAAGCGCGCCGCGTGGTCTTCGGGTATCGCTCCGAAACCCGTGGGTGCCGCGAGACGGGGGCCGTCTGCGGCGGGGTGCTCCGCCCACGCCTGCAGAACGGTGCGGCCTTCGTCGCGGGCGATGCGCTCGATCTCGGCGAAGGCGGCGCGGCCGATGCCGTGGCTCCAGGCGGAGCGCCGCAGTTCGATCAGCCAGAACCCGGTGCGGGCGCCGTCTTCCTGCGGGAAGTCGAGACCCACCCGGCCCACGACTTCGCCGTGGAAGACCGCGATCCAGGAGAACCGTTTCATCTCGGGTCGTGGCTGATAGAGGGGGAGCAGTTCGTCGGCGGGCATCGAGGAGTCGTCGTGGCCGGAGACCTCGGCATAGACGAGGTTGCGCAAACGCACCATGTCGAGGAAGTCCGCGGCATCGGGACCGTCGAGGGAGGTCGGGATGTGGAGGGGGCGCAGCTCGAGGCCGGCCGGAAGGGTGGTCATGTCACAGCTTTCGGATCGAAGGGGGATGCCGGTGGGGCCGACGTCATCCGTCGGCCCCACCGCTCAGAAGGGCGGGCGGCTGAAGGCCGCAGCGCTTCGCCAGGCGCGTTCGCGCTTCTCGCGCTCGGCCTGGACCGTGCGGGCGCGGTACGCGCTGACCGCCTGGTGGTCGAGCGCTCGGGCTCGATCGGCGTGCCGCGTCAGCAGCCAGAGGCCCAGGCGCAGCGACAGCCGGTCGAGCAGGCCGAGCGGGCGGTAGGCGGTGGTGTCGAACGTGACCGTCGACGGGGTGGGTGTCGGGGTGGGCGCGGCCGAGGCGTGCTGCGGCGCGCGCGTGAACAGGGCGTTCATGCGGATACTCCGTGAGGATGAAAGCGAGCGGATGACGCGACGAGCGCGTGGAGGGACCGGGAAGGTCCGGCGAGCACGAGAGGCTCGCGGACGCGGAGACGGGGAACGTCTCGACGCGACGGGGTTATCCGAGTCGGGAGTGCATGCCGACGGTGGAAGCCCCTTCGGACACGGATGCGGAGAGCACGGGGACGGCGATGAAGCCGGGGGCGGTGAAGCCGGTGGTGATGCGAATCATGGAAGGAACCTCCTTTCGACGTCGGTTTCGACCCCCGACGCTAGCGAACGCTTTCAGCGAATGTCAAGCTCATCCTCAGAAACGGCCGCTTCCCGGGCGCGTCTGCGCGTCGAGATCGGCCCGCCGCCGCGGAATTCCGGGGGTGTTCGGATAGCGTGGAGCGCCGGGACGATCGAGGGAGGGTGACGTGCATCTGAAGAGCGTCACGCTCAAAGGCTTCAAGTCCTTCGCCCAGTCGACCACCTTCGCCCTCGAGCCGGGCGTCACCTGCATCGTCGGCCCGAACGGCTCCGGCAAGTCCAACGTCGTCGACGCACTCGCGTGGGTGATGGGGGAACAGGGGGCGAAGACGCTGCGCGGCGGCAAGATGGAGGACGTCATCTTCGCCGGCACATCGACGCGCGGCCCGCTGGGCCGTGCCGAGGTGCAGCTGACGATCGACAACGGCGACGGCGCCCTGCCCATCGACTACAGCGAGGTGACGATCAGTCGCACGCTGTTCCGCAACGGGGCGAGCGAGTACGCCATCAACGGACAGACCTGCCGACTGCTCGACGTGCAGGAGCTGTTGAGCGACTCCGGCCTCGGACGCGAGATGCACGTCATCATCGGCCAGGGGCGCCTCGACACCGTCCTCCAGGCCACCGCCGAAGACCGACGAGGCTTCATCGAAGAAGCCGCCGGCATCCTCAAGCACCGTCGCCGCAAGGAGAAGACCGTCCGCAAGCTCGAGGCGATGGAGACGAACCTCACGCGCCTGAGCGACCTGGCGGGCGAGCTGCGTCGTCAGCTCAAGCCCCTCGGCAAGCAGGCCGAGATCGCACGAGAGGCGGCGACGATCGCGGCGGTCGTGCGCGACGCCAAGGCGCGCCTGTACGCCGACGACCTCGTGCGCCTGCGCACCGAGCTGGCCGACGCGGCCCGCGCCGAGAGCGAGCGCCACACCGAGCGCCTCGGGCTCCAGGAGCAGGCCGACGGGCTGCGTCGGCGCGTGGAGCGCCTCGAGAACGATCAGCGTTCCGAGGCCGTCGATCGGGCCCGCAGCGTCGCCTTCGCCCTTCAGCAGGTGCAGGAGCGTCTGCGCGGCCTCTACACCCTCGCCGGGCAGCGCCTCACCCTGCTGAGCGATGACGACAGCGACGGGTCCGGGTTCACACCGACGGTGTCGCAGCGCACGATCGATGACGTCCGCTCCGAGATCGACGACATCGCATCCGGTCTGGGCGACGCCCAGGATGCCGCGGCCGATGCGGCACGCGCTGTCGTCCGTGCGCGGGCCGACCTCGATGCCCTTGACGTCGACATCGCCGCCCAGAGCGCCCTCGTGTCGGAGCACGACCTCAAGATCCAGGCTCTACGGGGAACGGCGGATGCCGCGAACTCGGCTCTCACCGCCGTGCGCGGCGGTCTGGAGCGGCAGCAGAGGGCTTTGGACGCCGCGCTCGCGCGTCGAGCGGAAGCGGAGGAGGCCCGGGCCGAGTTGGATCCCGATGTCGTCCCCGAGGCGTCGACGGCGGAGCACGCGGCCGCGTACGAGCGCGCGCAGCGCGACGCGAACGAGGTCGAGACGACCGTGGCCGGACTCCGTGAGCGCCTGCACGCCGCCGAGCGCGAGCGTGACGCCCTGGCCGCCCAGACGACGGCCCTCGGCCGGGCCCTCGACGTGCGCAACGCCGCTGCCGACCTCCTCGCGGCGGGCGGGCCCGGCGTGCGCGGGCTCGTGAGCGACGACGTCAAGGTCACCGCGGGCTTCGAGGCCGCCATCGCGGCGGCGCTCGGCTCGCTCGCGGAGGGCCTGCTGGTCGACGACGCGGCATCCGCCTTCGCCGCTGCGCGCGAGGCGTCGGCGTCCGACCTCGGCCTGGTCGAGATCGCCATCGCCGGGGATGCGGACGCGGTGTCGCCTCCCGACCTCGGCGCGACCCCGGCGACGGACGTGATCACGGCGTCCGACGGGGTGCGCGGCATCCTGAGCCGGACCGTGATCGTCGACGACCTCGCCGCCGCGCACGCGCTGCGCGAGCGGATCCCGCACGACGTGACCGTCGTCACGCGTACGGGTGAGGTGATGACCGCGCACACGCTCCGGGCCGGATCGGATTCGGGGCGCTCGCGTCTCGAGCTCGCGGCCGAGCGCGACGCCGCGGCCGAACGGCTCGACGAGATCGTGGTGGTCGCCGACTCGCTCCGCGAAGCCCTCACCGACGAGCAGCGGGCGCTGGCCGACGCGCGGCAGCGCACCAAGGAGACGCTGTCGACACTGCGCGCGCATGATGCCGCCCTGGCGGCCCACGCCGAAAAGGTGAACCGCGTCACCGTTCGTCACGAGGCGGCGATGGCGGAGTGCGACCGGCTCGCGGCCGGTGTCGCTCAAGCGCAGACGGCCGTGGCCGAGGCCGAGGCGGCGGCGCGACGGGCCGACGACGCCCTCGCCCGTGCGCTGGACGCACCCCGGCCGCTGCTGGACGCAACGGCGAGGGAGCCCCTGGCCGCCGAGGTCGAGACGGCGCGCGAGCGCGAGATGCGCGCGCGCCTCGACATCGAAACGCTCAGGGAGCGGGTGCGTGCCGGTGAACTGCGCATCGTGCAGCTCGAGCAGCAGCGCGAACGCGAACGCGCCGCCGCCGACGAAGCCGCCCGCCGTGCCGTGATCCGCCGCGCCCAGCGCGAGGTGGCGGCCGAGGTCGCCGGGGCGCTCCCGGCCCTCCTGGACTCGGTCGACCGCTCGGTCAGCCAGGCTCGCGTGGAGCTCGCGGCGGCCGAGACCGCGCGCGCCGCGGTCACCGACGAGCTGACCCGCGCCCGTGCGGAGGAGGCGGCCGTGCGCGAACGCCTCGCGCGCCTGACCGAGAACGTGCACGGTCTCGAGCTCCAGATGCACGAGAAGAAGCTCCACGTCACGAGCCTGCTCGAACGCGTGCGATCGGAACTGGCGCTCGAGGAGAACATTCTCGTTTCGGAATACGGTCCCGACCAGGGTGTCCCCGCAGATGGCGATGGGCAGCCGACGGCCTTCGACCGCGCGGCTCAGAAACGCCGCCTCCAGGATGCGGAGCGCAAGCTCGGGCAGCTTGGCCGGGTGAATCCGCTCGCGCTCGAGGAGTTCGCGGCGCTGGAGCAGCGGCACGCCTTCCTCACCGAGCAGCTCGCCGACCTGCAGCAGACGCGCGCCGATCTGCAGACGATCATCGCCGAGCTCGACGAGCGGATGCAGACGATCTTCGTCGCCGCGTTCGAGGACACCCGGGCGGCGTTCACCGACATCTTCCCGATCCTCTTCCCCGGCGGTTCCGGCAGCATCTCGCTCACCGATCCCGACTCCCCGCTGACCACGGGCATCGAGGTGGCTGTGCGGCCCGTCGGCAAGAAGATCGAGCGGCTGTCCCTTCTCTCCGGCGGGGAGCGTTCTCTCGCGGCGGTGGCGTTCCTGACCTCGATCTTCACGGCGCGCCCGAGCCCCTTCTACATCCTCGACGAGGTCGAGGCGGCCCTCGACGACGCGAACCTCGGCCGGCTCCTCGGGGTGTTCGAGAAGCTGCGCGCCAGCAGCCAGCTCATCGTCATCACCCATCAGAAGCGCACGATGGAGATCGCCGACGCGCTGTACGGCGTCTCGATGCGGCAGGACGGGGTGTCGGCTGTGGTGGGGCAGCGCGTGGGCGACCGCGCGGCGTCGCGACCGGCTGCCCCCGCCGCCGCCCGCGACGAGGCCGCCCCCGTAAGCTGAAGCAATGGCTGAGAACTCCTGGTCGCTGGGCCGCGCGCTGCGCGGGTTGTTCGTCAAACCCACCATCGACGAGACGACCTGGGACGACCTCGAGACGGCGCTGCTGACCGCGGACTTCGGTCCCGACGTCACCGAGCGCCTCATCGACGAACTGCGCGAGAAGGTCGACCGCTATCGCACCACCGATCCCCGAGATCTGCAGCGCATGCTGCGCGAGACGCTCGAGGAGCACTTCGCGAAGTTCGACACCACGCTGCGCCTCACCGAGCGTCCCGCCGTCGTGCTCGTGGTCGGCGTGAACGGCGTCGGCAAGACGACGACGATCGGCAAGTTCGCCAAGTTCCTTCAGCGCTACGGCCGTACCGTGGTGGTCGGAGCCGCCGACACGTTCCGCGCCGCCGCCGTCGACCAGCTCGCGACGTGGGCCGAGCGCGGGGGAGCCACGATCGTGCGCCCGCAGCACGAGGGTCAGGATCCGGCATCCGTCGCCTTCCAGACCGTCGCCCACGCCAAGGAGACCGCCACCGAGATCGTGCTCATCGACACGGCCGGGCGCCTGCACACCAAGGGCGGACTCATGGACGAGCTCGGCAAGATCAAGCGCGTCGTCGAGAAGCAGGCCCCCATCAGCGAGGTGCTGCTGGTGCTCGATGCCACGACGGGCCAGAACGGGCTCATGCAGGCGCAGGCGTTCCTCGACAGCGCGGGCGTCACCGGGCTCGTGCTCACCAAGCTCGACGGTTCCGCGAGAGGCGGGTTCGTCCTCGCGGTGCAGGAGCGCACCGGCATTCCCGTCAAGCTGCTCGGCCAGGGCGAGGGCATCGGCGATCTCACCGGTTTCACCCCGCACGTGTTCGCCGCGTCGCTCGTCGACTGAGCGCCCATACCGCACCGTCGGCTCCGGGCGGGTCTCCTTCCCGAAGCCCGCGCGTGATGCTTACATGGGCTCATGGCGATCGAGCACGACTTCTTCGGACTCCTCGAGTCGGGCCCCGACGGGTCGATCTTCTGGAGCGAGAACGTCGAGTTCGGCGACCAGAGCGTGACGGTCGACCTCACCGCGCCCGACCAGGACGACGTGTCGACCGAGGCCCTCGACGTCGCCGCCTCGCTCATCTCGTCGCTCGAGGCCGTCGATCTCGCCGCCCGCAATGCCATGGTCAACGAGCTCGACTCGCGCACCAGCGAGGTGACCGAGTACATCCTCCAGCAGCAGGCGACCCTGGGCGACGAGCTCGACGACCTGCTCCTCGACGCGTCAGGCGACACCCATATCGACGTCATCAAGGCCCTGCAGTTGATGAGCATGACGATCCTCGCCGACGAGCACGGCGGCGCCGACCCGTTCGCGGTGCTCGAGTACGCGCTCGATCCCGATGCCACCGACGACGTGCTCCTGGTCAACCTCGCCTCCGACGGGCGGGTGCAGTCGGTCACCAGCGCCGACTGATCGTGCAGACCTTCCTGCCGTACCCGTCGTTCCGCGACTCCGCCGCCGCCCTCGACCCGAAGCGCCTCGGCAAGCAGCGCGTCGAGACGTTCCAGCTGCTCCGAGCGCTCACCGTGCCCGGTCACGGCTGGCGCCACCACCCGGCCGCGAAGATGTGGGACGGACACCTGCCGGCCTTGGTCGCCTACGGTCTCGTGATGTCCGACGAGTGGATCGCCCAGGGCCACGCCGACACGGTGCGCGAGAAGATCCTGGCGTTCGCACCCGAGGTCGACGGCACCGCGCAGAGCGATCTCGACCTCCCGCCCTGGATCGGGGACGAGGCGTTCCACCTCGCGCACCGCTCCAACCTCGTCCGCAAAGACCCGGAGTTCTACGTCCCGCGGTTCGGCGACGTCGCCGACGACCTGCCGTACGTCTGGCCGGTCTGACGCGTCACGCCTCGGCTCGCGGATGCCGCGGCATCCGCTGCGGGGCGGACGCTCCCGGCATCCGTCGGCTCACACCGCCTGCGCGAAGCCGGCGTCGGCGGAGGCGATGTCCTTCGCGAGGTGAGCGAGGTGCGGGGGGATCTCGCGCCCCTTCGACACCATCGACTGCGCCCACAGGCGCCCCGCGCGGTACGACGAGCGCACCAGCGGGCCCGCCAGTACGCCGAGGAAGCCGATGCGTTCCGCCTCTTCCTTGAACTCCACGAACTCCGCGGGCTTCACCCAGCGCTGGACGGGGAGGTGGCGCGGGGTGGGGCGCAGGTACTGCGTGATCGTGATGATGTCCGTACCCGCTGCGTGCAGGTCTTCGAGCGCCCGCACGACCTCCTCGGGCTCCTCGCCCATGCCGAGGATGAGGTTCGACTTCGTGATGAGTCCCGCATCGCGCGCGGCGCTCAGCACCCCGAGGGAGCGGTCGTACCGGAAGGCGGGACGGATGCGCTTGAAGATGCGCGGCACCGTCTCGACGTTGTGCGCGAACACCTCGGGGCGCGAAGAGAACACCTCGTCGAGGTGCGCGGGGTTGCCCGAGAAGTCGGTCGCGAGGATCTCCACTCCCGTGCCGGGGTTCTCGGCGTGGATGCGACGCACCGTCTCGGCGTGCAGCCAGGCGCCCTCGTCGGGGAGGTCGTCGCGCGCGACGCCGGTCACGGTGGCGTAGCGCAGCTGCATGCGCGTGACGCTCTCGGCCACGCGGCGCGGCTCGTCGCGGTCGTAGTCGGCGGGTTTGCCGGTGTCGATCTGGCAGAAGTCGCAGCGGCGCGTGCACTGCGAGCCGCCGATGAGGAAGGTAGCTTCGCGATCCTCCCAGCACTCGAAGATGTTGGGGCACCCGGCCTCCTGGCACACGGTGTGCAGCTCTTCGGTCTTCACGAGGTTCTGCAGCGCGGTGTACTCGGGGCCCATCTTGGCCTTCGTCTTGATCCACTCGGGCTTGCGCTCGATCGGTGTCTCGGCGTTGCGCACCTCGAGCCTCAGCAGCTTCCGCCCGTTCGGGGCGGTGGATGCCGGAGCCCCGGCGCCGCCGGTCCCGCAGGCGCTCATGCGGCGACCGCCGCGTACTCGGCGCGGAAGACGCGTTCGATGGCGGGCACGAGGTCGGCGGGGGAGACGTCGGCCCCGAGCACCTCGCTGACGGTGGTCACCCCGGCATCCGAGATCCCGCACGGCACGATATGCCGGAACCCCGCGAGGGTGTTGTCGCAATTGACGGCGAAGCCGTGCATCGTCACTCCTTTTTCGACGCGGACACCGATCGCCGCGATCTTGTCGACGCCGAGGGGGCGTCGGACCCAGACGCCGCTGCGTCCCTCCACGCGGAACCCGTCGACGCCGTTCGCACCGAGGGCGTCGATCAGCAGCGCCTCGAGGCGCCGGACGTGCGCGACGACATCGATCGGCTCGGGCAGGCGAACGATCGGGTATCCCACGAGCTGCCCCGGCCCGTGCCAGGTGATCTTGCCTCCGCGGTCGACGTCGACCACGGGGGTGCCGTCGTCGGGGCGCTCGTGCGCCTCGGTGCGCTTCCCCGCCGTGTAGACGGCCTCGTGCTCGAGCAGGAGCAGGGTGTCGGCGCGGGTGCCGGCCACGACGTCCGCGTGGATGCGACGCTGGTGTGCCCAGCCGTCGAGATACGGGACGTAGTGCGGCGCGAGGCCGGCGTCGTGGATGTCGATCATCGACCCCTCCGATGTTGGATTGAGTCCAACAATACATCCCGTGTCGCGACATAGTCTGGAGCGGTGACCCCCGAGCCCCGCAGCGGCAGACCGCGCGCCTCCTCGCGCGAAGTGCTGTCGGAGGCCGCGTGCGAGCTGTTCCTCGAGCAGGGGTACGACGCGACCTCCGTCTCGGACATCACCCGCCGTGCCGGCGTGAGCCGCTCGAGCTTCTTCAACTATTTCTCCGCCAAGAGCGATGTGCTGTGGTCGGGCTTCGACGAACGGGTCGACGCGGCGGTCGCCGACCTGCGCGACGGAGGCGCCCCTCTCGAGGTCCTCGCCGCGATCGGCGACGGGCTCGCCCCGGACGCCCTCGCACTCGCCATCGTCAACGCGGATGCCATGGGGATCGCCGCCGAGCTGGATCGCGATCGTGCGATCCGCCAGTTCCGCCTGCAGCGCGAGGCCGCCGCGCGGCTGGTCCGCGAGGGCGCCGCACCCCTGGCCGCGCAGGTGCGCGCGGGCGCTCTGTCGGCGGCCGTCCTCGCCGCCGTCTGGGCATGGGCCGATCACACCGCCGGCCGCTCGTTGACCGACGCGATGTCGGAGGCCCTGGCCGCGGCGTGAGGGGCCGGCATCCGGTGTCGGGCCGTCCCCGGCGGCGGTCCGGGCCGTCGCCGCGTAAACTCGACTCATCATGGCGACTTTCGGCACCCTCTCCGACCGGCTCACAGAGACCTTCCGCAACCTCCGGAAGAAGGGCCAGCTCACGCCCGCCGATGTCGACGGGACGGTGCGAGAGATCCGCCGCGCCCTCCTCGACGCCGACGTCGCGCTGCCCGTGGTCAAGGAGTTCACCGCCGCGGTGCGCGAGCGCGCCCTCGGCGACGAGGTCAACCGGGCGCTGAACCCCGCGCAGCAGGTCGTGCAGATCGTCAACGACGAGCTCATCGGCATCCTGGGCGGACAGCAGCGGCGTCTGCAGTTCGCCAAGAACCCGCCGACCGTCATCATGCTCGCCGGCCTCCAGGGCTCCGGAAAGACGACCTTCGCCGGCAAGCTCGCCAAGATGCTCGAGAAGGACGGCCACACGCCCCTCCTCGTGGCGTGCGACCTCCAGCGTCCCAACGCCGTCAACCAGCTGCAGGTCGTCGCCGAGCGCGCCGGTGCCACCATCTACGCCCCCGAGCCGGGTAACGGCGTCGGCGACCCGGTCAAGGTCGCCCGCGACGGCGTCGCCTACGCGACGCGTCAGCAGCACGACATCGTCATCATCGACACCGCCGGACGTCTGGGCGTCGACGCCGAGCTGATGAAGCAGGCCGCCGACATCCGCACGGCCACCCAGCCCGACGAGGTGCTCTTCGTCATCGACGCGATGATCGGTCAGGATGCCGTGAACACGGCCAAGGCCTTCCAGGACGGCGTCGACTTCACCGGCGTGGTGCTGTCGAAGCTCGACGGTGACGCCCGCGGTGGCGCTGCCCTCTCGGTCGCCTCGGTCACCGGACGCCCGATCATCTTCGCGTCGACCGGTGAGGGTCTCGACGACGTCGAGCCCTTCCACCCCGACCGCATGGCGTCCCGCATCCTCGACCTCGGTGACATCCTCACCCTGATCGAGCAGGCGCAGTCGGCCTTCGACGAGGCCGAGGCGATGAAGGTCGCCGAGAAGCTCGCGACGGAGACCTTCACGCTCGAGGACTTCCTCGAGCAGATGCAGCAGATGAAGAAGATGGGCTCCATGAAGAAGATGCTCGGGATGCTCCCGGGCATGGGGAACATGAAGCAGCAGCTCGAGGACTTCGACGAGCGCGAGATCGACCGCACCGAGGCCATCATCCGCTCGATGACGCTCGCCGAGCGTCGCAACCCCAAGATCCTCAACGGTTCGCGCCGTCTGCGCATCGCGCGCGGTTCGGGCATGACCGTCACCAACGTCAACCAGCTCGTCCAGCGATTCGACCAGGCCGCGAAGATGATGAAGACCGTCGCGCGCGGCGGCGTGCCCAACATCCCCGGCATGGGGCCGGTGGGCGGAAAGCCCGGCGCCTCGTCGAAGCGCGGCAAGCAGCAGAAGGCCAAGGGGTCACGCTCGGGCAACCCCGCGAAGCGGGCAGCCGAGAACGCCGGGATCGCGGCGACCACCGCCCCCACGGGTTCGGGGTTCGGTCTCGGCGGTCAGAACGCACCGAGCGAGGCCGACCTCGCCGAGCTGCAGAAGATGCTCGGTCGGGGCTGACCGGCGCGATCCGAGGCTCTAGGGCAGGATGCCGGCGTCCTGCAACGCCGACATGACGGTCTGCTCGATCGCCCGCTGCCCGCGGGGGGTGGGGTGGACGTCGTCCTCCTGCATCCACTCGGGGTGACCTCGCAGCGGCTGGCCGATGTCGAGATAGGTCCCGCCCACCGCGTCGACGGCTTCGCGCAACGCGTCGGAGGTGACGGCCGTGTCGTCGGGGACGTCGTCCTCGTCGTTCCAGACGGTGCTGAGCCCGACGATGCGCGCATCGGGGGCGGCGTCGTGCAGTTCGGCCACCGTGTCCTGGGTGTCGGCGCGGATCTCGTCGGCATCCTCCCAGAAGTCGTTGCTCGAGGATTCGACGATGAGCAGCTGAGGCTGCAGAGCGGCGACCGCGGGGACGAAGCCCGCGTAGGTGGTTCCGCAGTCGCCCTGCACGACGAAGCCCATCCCGGCACATGCGAGGTTCGTCATGGCCACCTCGCCGCGCGCGGCCAGCATGACCGGCCACGCCTCGGCGGGATCGAGACCGAAACCCGACATGAGCGAGTCGCCCAGGGCGACGGTGCGCACCGGCGCGGGGGTGATCGCGGGACTCGGCGTGACGGAGGCGGTGGCCTTCGGCGCCGGCAGCTGCGGGGCCGCCAAGGACGGCGTGGGGGCTGCACCGACCGGTTCGGCCGCGCACCCGGCGAGCAGGGCCACCGCTCCCGCGCAGAGGGCCACCAGCGAGGTCGCCCGGACGCGGCGCGCAGAATGCATGACGCGATCCTACGAGCGCGCGCCTATGAACCCGCGCGGAGACCGCCCTCTAGACGCGCAGCGCGGCGAGGTGCTCGCGCAGCGTGGGGCCACCCCGGAACTCGCGGATGAGATGCTGCACGACCTCGCGCAGGTCACCGTCGGCGGCGTCGGCCACCGCGACCTGTCGAGCGGAGCTGCCCCCGGTGGCGAGGATGGTCTCGAGGCTCGCGAACTCGCGCGCGCACTTCAGCTCCAGCGCCACCTCGGCGAGCTCCTCCATGGTCTCGCGCAGGTGCTCCACCACCGGGCGCTGCGTGCCCTCGCGGTCGACGATCACCCGGGCGTCGAGCCCGTAGCGAGCGGCACGCCACTTGTTCTCGCGCGCGTACCAGGGCGGGATGCCGGGCAACTCGCGCCCCTCGTCGAGCAGGCGCGAGAAGTGCTCGACCAGTGTCTGCGCGAGGGCCGCGACGGCGGCGAGCTCCGGCAGCGTCGACATCCCGTCGCACGCGCGGATCTCCACCGTTCCCCACTTCGGCGCCGGACGGATGTCCCACCGCACCTCGCTGGCATCCGCCATGACGCCGGTGCGCACCATGTCGTCGAGGTAGCCCTCGAAGTCGTCCCAGGTCTGCAGCTGCCAGGGGAGTCCCGCGGTCGGGAGCTGCTGGAAGACGAGGGCGCGGTTCGAGGCGTACCCCGTGCGTTCGCCGGCCCAGAACGGGCTCGAGGCCGACAGCGCCTGCAGGTGGGGGAGGAACACGGTGAGGGCGTTGACGATGGGGATGACCTTGTCGACGTCGTCGACGCCGATGTGCACGTGGATGCCCCAGATCATCATGTTGCGGCCCCACCACTGGGTCCGCTCGATGAGCGTGTGATAGCGCGTCTTGTCGGTCACCTGCTGGTCGTACCACTGCGCGAACGGGTGGCTGCCGGCGCAGAGCAGCTCGACGCCGCGCGGCTCGGTCTCCTCGCGCAGCGCGCAGATCGCGTCGCCGATGTCGTCGACGGCCTCGGCGACGGTGTGGCCGACGCCGCTGGTCACCTCGACGGTGTTGGTGAGCAGCTCCCCGGTGACCGTGAAGCGCTCGAGCGCCGACTTCTCCTCGAGTTCCTCGAGGACCTCAGGGGCGCGCGGGACCAGGTCGCCGGTCTCGCGGTCGGCGAGCATGAGCTCCCACTCCAGACCCACGGACGAACGCGTCGATGCAGCGAACGGGAGCCTCATGCGGTCAGTCTGACACGGGGCCCCGACGCGCGGATCCTCCGCTACCCTCCGTGTCGCGGCGTGTCGCCTGTCACCGCGAGGTCCGCGCGTCTGGCAGAATAGAGGGCTGGACCCGCCACTCGACCCTCTATCCAGTGTCGGTCCACCCTTTTGAGCTTCCGCCGGGTGTGCACCCCACTCTCCAGGCGTTCGGTTCGTTCGTTTTCATCATTTGGAGTCATCGTGGCTGTCAAGATCCGTCTCAAGCGCCTCGGAAAGATCCGCGCGCCCTACTACCGCATCGTCGTCGCCGACTCGCGCACCAAGCGCGACGGTCGCGTCATCGAGGAGATCGGCAAGTACCACCCGACCGAGGAGCCCTCGTTCATCGAGGTCGACTCGGACCGCGCGCAGTACTGGCTGTCGGTCGGCGCCCAGCCCACCGAGCAGGTCGCCGCCATCCTCAAGCTCACGGGCGACTGGGGCAAGTTCAAGGGCGACAAGGACGCCGTTTCGACCGTCAAGGTCCGCGAGCCCAAGGCCGCGTTCGAGGCCGACGCCTCGAAGAAGTCGGTCGTCAAGCCCAAGGCCGAGAAGAAGGCCGACGCTCCCGCCGAGGCGCCCGCTGAGGACGCCGCCGAGACCTCGGCCGAGTAATCCCCGTGCTGTCTGCCGCGCTCGAACACGTCGTCAAGGGGATCGTCGATCACCCGGATGCCGTCACCATCCGTTCCAGCACCTCGCCTCGCGGCGACGTGCTGGAGGTTCGCGTGCACCCCGATGACCGGGGCCGCGTGATCGGGCGCGGCGGACGCACCGCCAAAGCACTTCGCACGGTGGTGTCGGCTCTCGCCGACGGCCGCCGCGTGCGCGTCGACGTCGCCGACGACTGATGACGAACGGCGAGACCGCGGGCGCCCAGCCCGCCAAGACCCAGCTCCGCGTCGGACGCCTCGTGAAGGCCCACGGCCTCAAGGGCGCGTTCAAGCTCGAGCTCTACACCGACGACCCCGATGGACGCTTCGCGCCGGGGAGCACATTCACCCTCCAGGTTCCGGAGTCCTCGCCGTGGCACGGCCGCGAGCTGACGGTCCGCGAGTTCCGCTGGATGAACTCGCACCCGGTGGCCTTCTTCGAGGGCGTCGACGACCGCACCGCGGCGGAGGAGCTCGTGAAGGCGATCCTCTGGATCGATCAGGACACCTCCGAGGCGCCCGCCGAGGACGACGCGTGGTACGACCACCAGCTCGTCGGCCTCGATGTGGTCCGTGACGGGGCGGTAATCGGCCGCGTCGCGCGCGTCGACCACTTCCCCGCGCAGGACCTGCTGATCGTCAAGCAGTCCGGCGACGACCGCGAGGTGCTCGTCCCCTTCGTGAGTGCGATCGTGCCCGAGGTCGACATCGCGGGCGGCCGCGTCGTGGTCACGCCCCCGGCGGGGCTGTTCGAGGAGCTTCCCCCGGAGCCGGACGACGAGCAGGAGCCGACGTCCGAGCAGGCTTCCGCCGCCGACGCACCCGTCGACGACGCTCCCACCCACTCCGAGGACTGACGTGCGCATCGACGTCGTGTCGATCTTCCCGACGATCTTCGACGCGCTCGAGGTCTCCCTCCTCGGCAAGGCCCGGCAGAGTGGTCTCCTCGACGTGCAGGTGCACGATCTTCGTGCGTTCACGCACGATCGACACCGCACGGTCGACGACACCCCGTACGGCGGCGGCGCCGGAATGGTGATGAAGCCGGAGCCGTGGGGCGAGGCCCTCGACGCCATCGTCGGCGAGGCCGATCCGCGCCCCGTGATCGTCTTCCCCTCTCCGGCGGGCGAGCGTTTCACCCAGTCGATAGCCCGTGAGCTGTCCACGGCCCCGCACCTGGTCTTCGGATGCGGCCGGTACGAGGGCATCGACGAGCGCGTCTTCGACTACGCGTCCGAGCTCGGCGACGTACGGCTTCTCTCGCTCGGCGACTACGTCCTCAATGGCGGCGAGGTCGCCGTCATGGCGATGATCGAGGCCATCGGCCGGCTGGTGCCCGGCGTGGTCGGCAACCCCGAGAGCCTCGTCGAGGAGTCGCACGAGGACGGCCTGCTCGAGTACCCGTCCTTCACGAAACCCGCGACGTGGCGCGAGCGCGAGGTACCCCCGGTGCTGCTGAGCGGCAACCACGGCGCCGTCGCGCGCTGGCGCCGTGAGCAGCAGCTCGAGCGCACGCGGACGCGTCGCCCCGATCTGCTCGCCGACTGAGCGTCCGCGTTCCGGCTCCGGCGGCGTCCAGCCGCCACCTCGTGTTGGCCGCGCCCGACGTCGGCGCGTTCCGCGACCGGCGGACGCCGCGATTGCCGTGCGGTGCTGCGCGGCCCGAACGCGACGGATGCCGCGACCCCGGGGCCGCGGCATCCGGAACACGAACTCAGTCGACGCCGAGGAACGACCGGTCGGTGAGCACGATCGGGCCGGCGGCGGTGATCGCGACGGTGTGCTCGGAGTGCGCGCCGCGGGAGCCGTCGGCGCTGCGCAGCGTCCAGCCGTCGGGGTCGGTCACGAGCTCGTCGGTCGTCTGGAGGAACCACGGCTCGAGGGCGACGACCAGGCCGTCACGGAGGGGATACCCGCGACCCGCCTTGCCGTCGTTCGCGACGTGCGGGTCGCCGTGCATCGTGCGCCCCACGCCGTGGCCGCCGAAGTCGGTGTTGATGCTCAGGCCCTCGGCGTGCGCCACTGCGGCGACGGCGGCGGAGATGTCGCCGATCTTGTGACCGACCGTCGCGGCGTCGATCGCCGCGGCGAGGGCGCGCTGCGTGGTGTCGATGAGGGCGAGGTCCTCGTCGCGGGGCGTGCCGACCACGAACGATACGGCGGAGTCGGCGACCCACCCGTCGACGGAGGCGGCGAAGTCGAGCGAGACGAGGTCTCCGTCGCGCAGGACGTAGTCGTGGGGGAGCCCGTGCAGGACGGCGTCGTTGATCGAGGTGCACAGCACCTTGCCGAACGGGCTCGCGCCGAACGACGGGTGGTAGTCGATGTAGCAGGACTCCGCCCCGGCCGAACGGATCATGTCGTGCGCGCGACGATCGAGGTGCAGGAGGTTGGTGCCCACCTTGGTCTCGTCGCGCAGCGTGGCCAGCACCTCCGCGACGAAGCGACCCGCGGGGCGCATCGCGTCGATCTCGGCCGGCGTACGCAGTTCGATCATGGTGGTTCCCTTTCGTCGAGCTTCCATTCTCCCCGATCGATGCGGATGCCGTGGGCTCGGGCGCGGCCATGGACTTCTCAAAGGTGCCGCACATGGTAGCGCCCTAGCATCGGCTCATGGTGCTGCGCCGTCTGTTCTTCCGCTGGATGTTCCCGGCCGCCGTCGTGCTGCCGCTGTGGCTGTTCGTCGGCTGGATCGTCTTCTCGGGCGGGAGCGGGTGGGCGCTGCTCTGGCTGTTCGTCGCCATGCCCGCCGTCTTCGTCTCGCAGCTGCTGCTGTCGCTGCTGGTCCGCGCACGGGGCAGCGTCCGCGAATCCCGCGCGGTGTCCTGGCGCGACGCGGTCGGCATCGGGCTCTGGCACCTCGTCATCGTCGCGCTCGGACTGTTCGACTCGCGGGTGTTCTTCCCGCTCCTCGTGCTGTCGGTCGTGGGAGCGCTCGTGCTGTTCTGGTCATCGCTCGCTCAGGTGTGGAACGAGGCCCGCGGCGCCGTGACCGTGCTGCACGCGACCGATGGCACCGCGTACATCCCGGCGCCGCAGGAGCGTCCGCAGCAGAGGGTCGACGGTGACGTCATCGTCGTGTCGGAGTCGCGACGCGCGGAGTGATCGCCGCGTCGCCGCTGGCGCACGCACGTTTTGGTCGCGACGCCGGAACATGGCAGAATGATCCTTTGTGCCCTGACCGGCTCTGCCTCAGGGGAGTCCGCCGCATCCGCGGCTCGGGCACGCCTCACCTTTTCCCTTTTCATCGTGCGATCGACCTGTGGCGGTCGCAGGAAGTGACGATCATGCAGATCCTCGACTCCGTCGACGCGGCTTCGCTGCGCTCCGACATCCCCGTCTTCGCCCCCGGCGACACCGTCAAGGTGCACGTCAACATCACCGAAGGCAACCGCTCGCGTATTCAGGTGTTCCAGGGCGTCGTCATCGGTCGCTCGGGCGACGGCGTGCGCGAGACCTTCTGCGTCCGCAAGGTCAGCTTCCAGGTCGGCGTCGAGCGCACCTTCCCGGTCCACAGCCCCGTGATCGACCACATCGAGGTCGTCACCCGTGGTGACGTGCGTCGCGCGAAGCTCTACTACCTGCGCAGCCTGCGTGGCAAGAAGGCCAAGATCAAGGAGAAGCGCGACCGCTGAGTCGACTCTCTCGAACGCCCCGTGGGTTTCCCCACGGGGCGTTCGGCGTTTTCGCGGCGACGCGGTCACGGTGCGGCACGCGGGTGTGCGACCCTTGTTGCTGCGGTTCTCCGGTGTGCGGGAACCCGGTGAAGGAAACATGAGCGACCAGACCGCCTCGACCCCGGATGCCGTGTCCCCGGCATCCCGTTCCACCGTCCGCCGTCGAGGCTGGGGGTCGTTCCTGCGCGACCTCGTCGTGATCGTGGTCATCGCGCTGCTGGTGTCGTTCCTGGTCAAGACGTTCGTGGTGCGATCGTTCTACATCCCGTCGGCGTCGATGGAGAACACCTTGATGATCAAGGATCGGATCCTCGTCGACGAGCTCACCCCGCGCTTCGGCGAGTACTCCCGGGGGGATGTCGTGGTGTTCCGCGATCCGGGTGGATGGCTCGACACGGCCCCGGCCCCGGAGCGGTCCGCATTCGTGGAGGGCGTGGACTGGGTGCTGTCCCTCTTCGGCCTGTCGGCCCCCGACAGCGACGACCACCTCATCAAGCGCGTCATCGGCACGCCGGGCGACCACGTCGTCTGCTGCAACGCCCTGGGGCAGACAACCGTCAACGGCGTGCCGCTCGACGAGAGCTACGTGCGCCTGGCGCCGGGAGCCACGGCTCCCGAACCCGTTCCCTACGACGTCACCGTGCCCGACGGTTCCCTCTGGGTCCTCGGCGACAACCGCAACAGCTCGCGCGACTCGCGCTTCAACCAGGCGCAGCCGGGGCAGGGCTTCGTTCCGATCGACAACGTCGTCGGCCGCGCGTTCGTCATCACCTGGCCCTTCGACCGGTTCGGGCTGATCGATTTCCATCACGAGGTGTTCGCGGGGGTCCCCGCGCCGGGGCAGCAGTGATCGAGCCGACCCTCACCCTGGAACGCCGACTGCTCAAGCAGCACGCGATCGTCATCGCGTGCGACGAGGTCGGCCGAGGGGCGCTCGCAGGCCCGGTCGCCGTCGGCGCCGCCGTGGTCGATCCGGCCCGCTCGCGTAAGCGCGTGCCGGCGGGTCTGCGCGACTCGAAGCTCGTTCCCGAGGCGCGCCGGCCGGAGGTCGCCTCCCGCGCGGCGGCGTTCGTGCAGCACAGCGCGGTCGGGTGGGCGAGCTCGGTCGAGGTCGATGAGATCGGCATCATCCGCGCGCTCGGGCTCGCCGCGGTCCGCGCGATCGCCGACCTGCGCGCTCACGGCGTCGTCCCGGAGGAGGCCGTCGTCATCCTCGACGGCAATCACGACTACATCACGCCGGCGGGGGAGTCGGGTCTGACGGTGCGCCCGGTCATCAAGGCCGACCGCGACTGCGCGAGTGCGGCCGCGGCGTCCGTCATCGCGAAGGTCGCGCGCGACGCCCTCATGACCGGGCTGCACGACGACCTGCCCGTGTACGGGTGGGCGCGGAACAAGGGCTACGCGAGCCTCGATCACCGCGAGGCCATCTCCCTGCACGGCATGAGCACGCACCATCGCCATTCGTGGGCCATCGCGGCGGCGCCGACGCTGTTCTGACACCCGGGTGGACGCGCCCGGGCGGGTGCTCCCGTGCGGCTGCGGTCGTCGCGCGCGCCTAGGATGGGAAAACCATGGATGACGACGTCTTCGAGGATTACGACCGCGAACTCGAACTGGCCCTGTACCGCGAGTACCGCGATGTCGTGCGCCAGTTCACCTACGTGATCGAGACCGAGCGCCGGTTCTACCTCGCGAACGACGTCAACGTCGTCCGCCGCGACACCGAGCACGACTTCTACTTCGAGATCTCGATGACCGACGTGTGGGTGTGGGACATCTACCGCGCCGACCGCTTCGTGAAGTCCGTGCGCGTGCTGACGTTCAAGGACGTCAACGTCGAGGAGCTCTCGCGCCACGACTTCCAGCTGCCCGACGAACTGTCGCTCGACAACTGACGCCTCCTCCCCACTCCGGCCTTCCCTCGATCCATCCACCGACAGGGCTCCGGGCTCCACGGGGAGGATGAGCCTGCTGCCACGCTCTCGGGCATGGCAGCGAAAGACGACCTCGGCAGAGCCGGAGAAGACCGCGCGGTCGCCTATCTGATCGGCGACGGCTACCGCATCCTGGCGCGCAATTGGCGATGTCCACAGGGGGAGATCGACGTCGTGGCCGAGCGCAGCGGCACGCTCGTCGTCGTCGAGGTCAAGACCCGACGCAGCGAGGACTACGGTCACCCGTTCGAGGCAGTCGATCGACGGAAGGCCGAGCGCCTCTGGCGGCTGTCGATGGCCTGGCTCGCCGAGCATCCGCAGCACGCGCGCGGGCGTCGTCTGCGGGTCGACGTCATCGGCCTGATCGGTGACGATCCCGCCGACGCGCGCCTCGAGCACCTCGAGGACGCCCTGTGACGGTTGCGCGCACGTGGGCGGTGGCGATGACGGGACTGCGCGGCGACCTGGTCGAGGTCGAGGCCGACGTGTCGTCGCAGACTCCCGAGTTCGCGATCATCGGCCTGGCCGACAAGGCCCTGGGCGAAGCGGGCCGGCGGGTGCGCAATGCGTGCGCCAACCGTGGCCTGGACCTCCCCAAGCGGCGGATCACCGTCAACCTCTCCCCGGCGAGTCTGCCCAAGCGCGGCTCGGGCTTCGACGTCGCGATCGCCGTCGCGGCCCTCGCGACCTCCGTGCGGATGGATGCCGCTCACGTCGCCGACACGGTCCACATCGGCGAGCTCGGACTCGACGGTCGGCTGCGGCCCGTGGCCGGGGTCCTCCCCGCGGTCGTGGCGGCCCGCGCCGCGGGGCTGACCCGGGTCGCCGTACCGAAGGCGAACGCGGCGGAGGCGGCACTGGTCGACGGCATGGAGGTGTACCCGGCCGTCTGCCTCGCCGACGTGGTGCGCTGGCACGGGGGCAGCAGCGAGGCGCCCGACCTGGCCGCCGTCGAGCTGCCCGAATCTGCCGAACCGGCCGACGCCGTGCTCGATCTGGCTGACGTGGTGGGCCAGCGCGAGGCGGTCGAGGCCCTCGTGGTGGCGGCCGCGGGCGGGCATCACGTCCTCATGAGCGGACCACCGGGGGCCGGTAAGACCATGCTGGCCCGCCGACTGCCCGGCATCCTGCCGCCGCTCGACGACGAGGCGGCCCTGTCCGTCGCGTCGGTGCGCTCGCTCTCCGGCGAGACCGTGACCCGTCTGACGCGCGTACCGCCGTTCGAGAGTCCCCACCACGGGGCGACGGCGGCCGCGCTCATCGGGGGCGGCTCCGGAGTGATCCGCCCGGGCGCGATCGCGCGGGCGAGTGAGGGCGTTCTGTTCCTCGACGAGGGCGGGGAATTCCCGGCCTCGGTCTTGGACGCCCTGCGGCAACCGCTCGAGAGCGGGGTGATCCAGGTGCATCGCTCCGGCGTGGCGGCGACCTATCCGGCGCGGTTCCAGCTGGTGGTGGCCACCAATCCGTGTCCGTGCGGGCAGTACGGCGTCCCGGGAGCCACGTGCGAATGCGCCCCGCAAGCGATCCGCCGCTACACCCGGCGCCTGTCGGGACCGCTGCTGGACCGCATCGACATCGACCTTCGCCTGCAACGCGTCTCGTCGGTGCGCCGCGACTTCGCAGGCGCGACGATGACGACGGCGCATGCCCGGTCGCTGGTGGCGGAGGCACGCGCCCGTGCCGCGCGACGGTGGGACGAGACGCCGTGGCGGCGGAACGCCGATGTCCCCGGAACCTGGCTGCGCGGACCCGCTGCGCCGAGCTCCGAGGTGCTCGCGCCGCTCGACGTCGCGCTGCGACGAGGCGCCCTGACGCTGCGCGGATACGACCGCCTCATGCGCGTCGCCTGGACGGTCGCCGACATCGCCGGCCACGACCGCTTGGAGGCAGCCGACGTCGGTCGAGCGCTCTTCCTGCGGCGCGGAGCGAACGCCTCATGATCCCCATCGAACTGTCCGAGGCGTCGGCGCGCCGCGCGCTCGACGGGCTTCGCGAGGGCGTCGACCTCGGCGACGAACCGCTCGACCCGGCGGAGGTCTATGCGCGCGCGGTGTGGAGCGTGCTCGTCGAGCCGGGAGACAGCGAGGCGGGCGTGCTGATCGCGGCCGTCGGCGCCGCCGCAGCGCTCCGTGTGGTGATGGACGGCCGCGGTGACGCCCTCGACCGGGCACGAGCGCGATGGATGCCGAGACTCCAGGGTTCGGCGGTCGACGCCGCTCTCGACGCGGCTCGGCGATGCGGCGCCCGCCTCGTGGTTCCCGGAGATGAGGCGTGGCCAGCGCGCTTCGGAGATCTCGAGGCGCACGCCCCGGTCGCCCTCTGGCGACGGGGGAGAGGGACGCCGTCGGATGCGCCCGCGGTCGCTCTCGTGGGCGCGCGTGCCGCGACCGCGTACGGCGAAGGTGTGGCGGCCGATCTCGCCGCCGAGCTCGCGGCGGCAGGTGCGGTGGTGATCTCCGGCGCCGCCTACGGCATCGACGGCGCGTGCCACCGGGGTGCGCTGTCGATGGGTGGCACGACGGTGGCCTTCCTCGCCGGAGGGGTCGACCGCCCGTACCCCCGCGGACACGAGGGTCTTCTGGAGCGGATCGCGGCGACGGGGGCCGTGTGGAGCGAGACCCCGTGCGGAGCGGCGCCGACGAAGTGGCGGTTCCTCGGGAGGAACCGCCTCATCGCGGCGATGGCCCACGCGGTCGTCGTCATCGAGGCCGGCTGGCGGAGCGGATCCCTGAACACCGCCGGCCACGCCGCGATGCTCGGCAGGCGGCTCGGGGCGGTGCCCGGTCCGATCACGAGTGCGGCGTCGGCCGGATGCCATCGGGTGCTGCGCGAATTGGACGGCGTGTGCGTGACGTCGGCGGCGGACGTCCTCGAAATGCTGGGAGCGGACGGCCCTCCCGCGGGCGACAGTGGGCGCGCCGCCGATGCCGGCAGGACCGATGACACCACGAGGCTGTTCGACGCGCTGTCGCCTCGATCGGCGAGGTCGGTCGACGATGTGGCACGACGGAGTGGACTCGCCCGTGACGATGCCGCCGTCCTGCTCGGCTTCGCGGAGTTGGAGGGTCGTGCCGTCCGCGGCGACGACGGCGCGTGGCGTTCGGTGACGCGGGGGAGTACTCGGCCATGAGAGGGGGCGACGCCGCGTCCGGCTGCAGCGCGGCGGTCCTGGGCGGAGCGCATCGTCGGCGACGGGCCGAGGGCCGGGGCACCGGCTCGCGCGCTTCCCGCGCGTCACCCGCGGCTCGGCGACGGCGGGAGTCAAAGTGGGAGGGTGCGTACATCCGCGGTGGTCGAGGGCTATCTGTCCCACCTGGCGGAGGTGCGCCGCCTCTCGGCCGCGACGGTCCGCGCCTATCGGTCGGATCTCGACGACCTGGTGCGCGTCCTGAACGATCCGCCGATCGCCGAGATCGGGGTCGACGACCTTCGCGAATGGCAGTGGCGCGCCTCGCAAGCGGGCAAGAGCAAAGCCACCGCGGCTCGACGCACCTCGACGGTGCGCGGGATGTTCGCCTGGGCGGGCGACGCCGGCCTCGTCACCGTCGATCCGTCCCAACGGCTCGTCTCCCCCAAGCGCGGGCGGACGCTCCCCGCCGTGGCCACGCAGGACGCGCTCTCGGAGGTGCTCGCCGCGGTGGCCGAGTCGGCGACGCAGGGCGATGCCGTCGCTCTCCGCGATCACGCCCTTCTCGAACTGCTCTACGGCTCCGGGGCGCGGGTCTCCGAGGCATGCGGACTCGACCTCGACGACATCGACCACGAACGGCGGACCCTCCGGCTACGCGGAAAAGGCGACAAGGAGCGCGTCGTGCCGTTCGGACTGCCGGCCGAGCGCGCCCTCCAGGCCTACCTCGTCCGGGCTCGGCCGGTCCTCCGCGCCCGGAGGGAAGCGCAGGCGTCCGACGATCTCCCCCGCAGCGACCGGGGGCGCCCCGACGCAGCCCGTGGCGATGGCGGTCGGGCGGCCCGCTCCAGCTCGGGCGGCGCTGCACACGGCACGGACCGCGACGCGCGAGCTGTGTTCCTCGGAGCGAAGGGGTCGCGCCTGGGACCGCGCGCCGTCCATGCGCTCGTGTCGCGCACCGTCGGTCCGCGGCTGGGGACCGACGTGCTGGGCCCGCACGCGCTCCGGCACTCCGCCGCCACACACCTCCTCGACGGCGGCGCCGATCTGAGGGCCGTGCAGGAGATCCTGGGCCACGCCAGTCTGGGGACCACTCAGATCTACACGCACGTCTCGGCGGAGAGGCTCCGGGAGGCGTACCGTCTCGCCCACCCTCGAGCCTGAGCCCGGCGGCCCCCGGCTGGCGTGCGCGACCCCGCACCCCGTAGCGTGGGAGCCGTGCCGTCCCGTCGAGTCGTCGCCGCTGTCGCAGGTGCGTTGTTCGCCTGCGGTGCGCTCACCGCGTGTGCGATGCAACCCCAACCGGTCGAGACGCGACTCCCGCCCGGTTACGGAGCCTCGGACGCTTCGCCGACGGCATCCGTCCCGACGGCATCCGTTCCGTCGCCCTCGGTCGTGACGCGCTCGCCGGCCCCGGACGCCGATGCGACATCCGCGCCGCTGGTCACCGTCACTCCGCAGCCCTCGAGCCCCGTCGCCGACCCCGGCGCGCTCTCGTGCGGCGACGGCGGCAGCCAGAACATCTCGGGCTCCGAGCGATCCGTGCGTGTCACGGGCACGTGTTCGGAAGTGACCGTGTCGGGGTCGGCCCTCACCGTCGACGCCTCCGGGGCGTCCATCGGCACGCTCCGGATCTCCGGCGACCGGGCGCGTGTCGTCGCCGCCGGAATAGACATGGTCGTGGTGCAGGGGAACGACGGCTCGGTCGAATCCTCAGGCGGGATCGGAAGCGTCGACCTCAGCGGCGACCGTACGTCGATGCAGGCGGCGGGTGCCATCTCGGCGGTGACCGTTCGCGGGCAGGACAACGTGGTGCGCGCCGGTGGGGGCATCGGAACGACGACGATCGAGGGTCGCGGCAATCAGATCGGGTGATGCCGGTCCTCGACCGGGCGCCGGTGAGGCCGATCTTCGCCCGACACGGGGGAGCACGACGGGGCCCGAGGCGGCGCCCCACGAACGGGAGCGGTGAGGCCGACCTTCGCCCGACACGGGGGAGCACACGAGCCCTGTTGCAGCGCCCCGAACGGCAGCCGGTGAACCCGATCCTCGCCCGACACGGGGGAGCACCAGGATGTCCGAGCGGCGCCCTGCGACCGGGCGCCGGTGAGCCGATCTTGGCCCGAAGCGGGGCAGGACGGGGACCCGAGGCAGGGGCCCGGGGTGACGCCGACACGGGGAGGAGCGCCCCGGAACGACACCGCGAGTCATCCTCCGCCGCTCAGCAGCACGGCAGGAGCACAGCGCGTGGCACGCCGCCGAGAAGACGGAGCGGATTGACGTACTCGCCGTCGAGGCGGACCCCCAGGTGTACCGTCGCGGGCGCGGTGTGCCCGCCCTCGGCGACCATCGCGAGCGGCTGGCCCCGCGCCACGTGCTCACCGACCGCCAGGTCCGAGACGACCGGCTCGAACGAACTCACCAGGCCCCCGCCGTGGTCGATCGTGAGCACCCCGCGCCCCGCGACCGCGCCGACGAAGGCGACGACCCCGTCGGCGGGAGCGCGCACCTCCGTGCCGGCGAGGTCGACGCCCCGATGGCCCGGACCGTAGGGGTGCGCGGGGGCCTCCCACCCGCGCACGATCCTCACCGGAGAGACCGGCCACACCCAGCCGCGCTCGGCGAGGGGGGCCGCACCGTCCCCGCGAGCCGGGGCGTTCATGCCGACGAGCGCTGCGCACAGGGTCAGGATCACGACGATCGCAGCGAGGCGTCGGCGCGCGGAAGGAGGAGTCATGGCGGGGAGTCTGCCCCTCCCCGTCACCTCCGCGTGGCGGCCGCGGCGCGAATCGGGACGGACCCGTGCGCGCACGCGGTGGGGAGGAGGCGTCCTGTATGCTGGGGGATGCATCCCGCACGTCGGGATGACTCCGCGTGCCCACAGCGCATCGCGTCTTCTTCCCAGAAGCCGCACCGCGCGGCATCCACACCCCATGGTCCTCCGCTCCGGCGGGTGGCGGGTGTGCGCCGGGCACCAGGCTCGCCGGACGGTCCGTCCGGCGCGAATAACCGCAACCACGGCGCGAAAGCGCCCAGAAACAGGAGTACGACCATGGCCGTCGTCACCATCCGCCAGCTGCTCGACAGCGGCGTTCACTTCGGACACCAGACCCGCCGGTGGAACCCGAAGGTCAAGCGCTTCATCCTGACCGAGCGCTCCGGCATCCACATCATCGACCTGCAGCAGTCGCTCGGCTACATCGACAAGGCGTACGAGTTCGTCAAGGAGACCGTCGCGCACGGCGGCACCATCCTCTTCGTCGGCACCAAGAAGCAGGCGCAGGAAGTCCTCGCCGAGCAGGCGACCCGCGTGGGCCAGCCCTACGTCAACCAGCGCTGGCTCGGTGGCCTCCTCACCAACTTCCAGACGGTGTCGAAGCGCCTCGCCCGCATGAAGGAGCTCGAGGAGCTCGACTACGAGAACCCGGCCGAGAGCGGCTTCACCAAGAAGGAGCTCCTGCTCAAGAAGCGCGAGCTCGACAAGCTGCACAAGTCGCTCGGCGGTATCCGCAACCTGCAGAAGACCCCGTCGGCCATCTGGGTCGTCGACGCCAAGCGCGAGCACCTCGCGGTCGACGAGGCCAAGAAGCTCGGCATCCCCGTGATCGGCATCCTCGACACGAACGCCGACCCCGACGAGTTCCAGTACCCGATCCCCGGTAACGACGACGCGATCCGCTCGGTGAGCCTGCTCACGCGCATCATCGCCGACGCCGCGGCCGAGGGCCTCATCCAGCGTCACCAGCCCGCCGGTGAGGAAGAGGCCGCCGAGCCTCTCGCCGAGTGGGAGCGCGAGCTGCTCGAGACCAACGCCGAGACCACCGAGGCCGCGACCGAGTCGGCTGACGACGCCGCCGGCGCCGAGGCTCACGACGAGGCCGTCGCCGCCGAGTCGGGCGAGACCGCGACCGAGGTCGCGGACGCCGAGGCCACCGACAGCAAGTAAGCCGCACGACGCCGCCGTCACCCCCGCGTGCACGGCGCGTCACCCGCACAGGCTACGATCCGGCGGGGTCGTGACAGCCCCCTTCTCGTGAGGGCGGCGACACGGCCCCGCCGGGCCCACATCTAGAACGCAAACGACAAGGAGACCGCCACACCATGGCAAACTTCACGATCGCCGACATCAAGGCGCTGCGCGAGCAGCTCGGCACCGGCATGGTCGACACCAAGAAGGCGCTCGAAGAGGCCGACGGCGACGTCGAGAAGGCCGTCGAGATCCTGCGCCTCAAGGGCGCCAAGGGCAACGCGAAGCGCGCCGACCGTTCGACGAGCGAGGGCCTCGTGGTCGCTCGCGAGAACGCCGGCTCGGTCACGCTGCTCGAGCTCGCCTGCGAGACCGACTTCGTCGCCAAGAACGAGCGCTTCATCGCTCTGGCCGACAAGGTCGTCGACGCGGCGGCCGCCGCCGGTGCCGACTCGGTCGAGGCCGCTCTGGCCGCCGACGCCGAGGGCAAGACCGTCGAGCAGCTCATCTCCGACGAGGCCGCGATCATCGGCGAGAAGGTCGAACTGCGCCGCGTGCGCACCATCTCGGGCGACAAGTTCGAGGTCTACCTGCACAAGACCAGCAAGGACCTGCCCCCGCAGGTCGGCGTGGTCCTCGCCTACACCGGTGACGACGCCGAGACCGCTCGCTCCATCGCGCAGCACATCTCGTTCGCCAACCCCTCGTACCTCACCCGCGACGCCGTGCCCGAGGCCGACGTCGAGAAGGAGCGCGAGATCGTCACCGAGATCTCCCGCAACGAGGGCAAGCCCGAGGCCGCCCTGCCGAAGATCGTCGAGGGACGCGTGAACGCGTTCTTCAAGCAGGTCGCCCTGCTCGACCAGGACTACGCGAAGGACAACAAGCTGTCCGTCGCCAAGGTCGCGTCCGACGCCGGTCTCACCCTGACCGACTTCGCCCGCTTCAAGGTCGGCGCGTAACCCTTCGACAGGCTCAGGGCCCGTCATGAGGCCCGGGATGCCATGGCATCCCGGGCCTTTTCCCTGCCCGCGGCCCGTATCGGTCGGCGTCGGCGGGGGGATAGTTTGTTCAAGACGAGAGGACACCACACGTGATCGATGAAGCCACCAAGCGCCGCCGGGTTCTGCTGAAGCTGTCGGGGGAGGCGTTCGGCGGAGGCCAACTGGGTGTCAATCCCGACGTCGTCAGCCAGATCGCACGCGAGATCGCCGAGGCGGTGGACCGGGTCGAGATCGCGATCGTGGTCGGCGGCGGCAACTTCTTCCGCGGCGCCGAGCTCAGCCAGCGCGGCATGGATCGCGGCCGCGCCGACTACATGGGCATGCTCGGCACCGTGATGAACTCCCTGGCCCTGCAGGACTTCCTCGAGCAGGCGGGAGCCGCCACGCGCGTGCAGTCGGCGATCTCGATGACGCAGGTGGCCGAGCCCTATATCCCGCGACGGGCCGTGCGTCACCTCGAGAAGGGCCGCGTCGTGATCTTCGGCGCCGGCGCCGGCCTGCCGTACTTCTCCACCGACACCGTCGCCGCCCAGCGCGCGCTCGAGATCGGTGCGACCGAGGTGCTGGTCGCCAAGAACGGCGTCGACGGCGTGTACACGGCCGACCCGCGCGTGGACCCCAGTGCCACCAAGCTCGACCACCTCACCTACAGCGACGCGCTGCAGAAGGGCCTCAAGGTCGTGGACTCGACGGCGTTCAGCCTCTGCATGGACAACGGCATCGACATGCGCGTGTTCGGCATGGAGCCGGCCGGCAACGTCACCCGTGCGCTGCTGGGCGACGAGATGGGAACCCTCGTCACCGCGTGACGCGCCGCGCGGGCCCGGGGAGCCGGGCCCGCGCGCGACTAGACTGGCACCTCAGTCCAACGAATGGAGTCACCGTGATCGCCGATGTCCTCGCCGATGCCGGAGCGCGAATGGATCGCGCCGTCGAGGCCGCGAAGGAGGACTTCGCGACCGTCCGCACCGGACGCGCGAACCCCCAGATGTTCCAGAAGGTCCTGGTCGACTACTACGGGTCGCCCACCCCTCTCGCGCAGCTCGCGTCGCTGAACAACCCCGAGGCGCGCACCCTCGTCATCAACCCCTACGACAAGTCCGCGTTGAAGGCCATCGAGCAGGCCATCCGCGACATGCCGAACCTCGGTGTCAACCCCACCAACGACGGCACGATCGTCCGCGTCACCATGCCGGAACTCACGCAGGACCGCCGCAAGGAGTACGTCAAGATCGTGCGCGGCAAGGGAGAAGACGCGAAGGTGCAGGTGCGCAACCTGCGCCGCAAGGCGAAGGACGACCTCGATGCCCTGAAGAGCGACGTCGGCGAGGACGAGCTCGTTCGGGCCGAGAAGGAGCTCGACGCCGTCACGCGCACGCACGTCGACCTGATCGACGACGCGCTCAAGCGCAAAGAGGCCGAGCTTCTCGAGGTCTGACCCGCATGCCCGACGCCCCTGAGACCGGTGACGCCGAGCCGGTCGACCCGCTCGACGTCCGTCGTGCCGATCCGACGCGCCGTCCGACGACGGGCGAGGGGGTCACGGCGATCGAGTCGCAGCTGCGTGCCATGCGATCGGATGCCGAGCAGCACATCGCGCACGCGCGCGCCGAGTTCGACCAGGCGAACGAGCGTCTGAAGCAGCGCACGGGGCGCGACCTGATCGTCGCGACGCTCATCGGCGTGGGGATCGGTGCGATCGTGATCGCCTCGCTGATCTTCGTGAAGTGGGCCTTCGTCCTCTTCGCCGCGGCCGCGATGGTGCTGGGGGTCGTCGAGTTCAGCCGAGCCCTGCAGGTCGCCGGGCGGCGCGTCGACGTCGTCCCGCAGCTGGTCATGGGGTTCGTGCTGCTGCTCAGCGGGTTCTTCCTCGGCGCCTGGGTGCACTGGATCGCCACCCTCGTCGCGGTCGTCGTGGTCGTCGTGTGGCGGCTGGTGGCGCAGCTCTTCGCCGCCGACGGACGGCTGCGCATCGACGTCATCGGCGATGTGCTCGTCGCGGGGTTCGTGCAGCTGTACGTTCCGTTCCTCACCAGCGTCGCCATGATCCTGCTCGCTCAGCCGCGCGGGGAGTGGTGGGTTCTCGCGTTCCTCATCCTCGCCGTCGCGGCCGACACGGGTGCGTACATCTCGGGCCTCACATTCGGTCGGGGCGGGCGGCATCCGATGGCTCCGCGCATCAGCCCGAAGAAGACCTGGGAGGGTTTCGCGGGCGCGTGCGTGGCGGCTCTGGTCGCCGGGGCGCTTCTCGCCGTGTTCATGCTCCAGGTTCCGTGGTGGGCCGGGCTCATCTTCGGCGCGACCGTGCTGGCCACGGCGACCGTCGGCGACCTCGGCGAGTCGATGGTCAAGCGCGACCTCGGCATCAAGGACATGAGCTCGTGGCTCCCCGGACACGGGGGGGTTCTCGACCGCCTCGACTCGATCCTGCCGTCGGCGACGGCCGCTCTGGTGATGTTCTATCTGCTCGCCCCGTTGGGAGTGTCATGACCGAGACCCCGATCCACGACAAGGTCGCCGCGACCCCTTTCCCCGAGACGACGGGACGCACCAAGGGCTACGAGAAGCGCGCCGTCGAC
This sequence comes from Microbacterium galbum, assembly GCF_032464915.1. NCBI lineage: Bacteria > Bacillati > Actinomycetota > Actinomycetes > Micrococcales > Microbacteriaceae > Microbacterium > Microbacterium galbum. The sequence goes on from NZ_JAWDIS010000003.1 coordinate 291,591, forward strand.
GCATTCCTCGCCCGCGCGCGCGACGCGTTCGAAGCCGACGACCCCGGCGTCCTGCGCTCGTCGGAGGTTCGCGCGGTGTCGTTCCCGCTGGTCAAGGGCGGCTACGCCGTGGCATCCGTCGACGCGGCCCTGGGTCGGGTCGAAGACGCCTTCGCCGCACGAGAGCGCGAGCACGCTCTCTCCCGGCTCGGGGCGCGGGCCTGGGTCGCGGAGACGCGCGACACCGCCCAGGTCGTGCTCGACCGTCTCGGTCGGCCGCGCGGACAGCGCTTCGAGCGCGTGTCGCTGCTGCATTACGGGTACCGAGTCGACGAAGTCGACGTCGTCGCCGACCGCGTCGCGCGCTACCTCGCGGCGGGCGACCCCGTGACGCCCGACCAGGTACGCGCCGTCGCCTTCCGCCTGCAGCGCGGTGGATACCGCGAGACCCAGGTCGATGCGGTGCTCGACGCCGTCGTCGAGGTCATGCTCGCCGTCGGATGAGGCATCAGGATGACACCCGTTCCGACTCGTCGGTAGACTCGGCGGCACTGTGACTTCTGGCTCGGAACTCTCGCGTAGATCATCGGACCGCGTCGCCCGTCGAGGCGTCGGGTCGGTCGACGTGGTACCCCCCGCTCTTCCGCGCCGCTCGGCGCCACGCTGGTCCCGTCGTCGCGGCGTGGTCGGCGTGTTCGGCGCGTGCGCGGCGGTCCTGTTCGCGGCCGCCTACGTCGGGCCCATGAGCGCCGCGTTCTCGCCGGCGCAGGCCGAGGAGCCCCGCACGGTCACCCTCTACGCGGAGGGCCTCGGTGACACGCAGGCGGTGTCGACCTCGGGCGAGAAGCAGGCCCCCGACCTGCAACGCTCGAGCTACAACGTGTACGTCAAGCCGAAGCCGACCCCCACCCCGACGCCCACGCAGACGCGCAGCAGCGACTCGGGTTCGTCGGCCGGCGGCGACGGCGGTGGCGGTGGCGGAGGGCCGCTGTATTACTCCGGCGGGGGAGCGCCCGCGGAATGGATGGCCGCCGCCGGCATCTCGGATGCCGACATGGGCTACGTCGACTACATCGTCAGCCGCGAGAGCGGGTGGAATCCGAACGCCACCAACCGCTCCTCGGGAGCGTGCGGTCTCGTGCAGGCCCTGCCGTGCAGCAAGGTCCCCGGCAACGGGTACGACCCGGTCGACAACCTGCGCTGGGCGACCGGGTACGCCACGGGCCGATACGGCAGCTGGGCGGGCGCGTACGCGTTCTGGACGAGCAACCACTGGTGGTGAGCGGCATCCATGCCCCGCTCCCGTAAGCGCCGCCCCGATCCGGGTCGCGGCGACGACTCGCTCGATCGTCTGATCGCCGGGTGGAAGCGCACCGAGGTCAAGCGCGGATCGGAATGGACCGTGCAGCCGCTCTCGGGACCGCAGGCGGTCAAGGACTACATCTGCCCCGGATGCGGACGCACGGTCGCTTCCGGCACCCCCCACCTCGTGGTCTGGCGCGCCGACGGCGTGCTCGGCGACGCGGCGGATCTCGCCGCACGTCGGCACTGGCACACCCACTGTTGGAGGATCGCCTGATGGAGATTCGCGGACCCGTCCTTCTGCCCGCACGCCGGGAAGACGTCGCCCTGCACACGGTCGACGAGCTCACCCTCGTCGGCGAGCTCGCCCTGCCCCTCGACCGCGAGCCGGTGGCGACCCTCGTGACGTTGCACCCGCTGCCCACGGCGGGCGGGTTCATGGACTCGCACATCCTGCGCAAGGCGGCCGGCCGCCTGCCGGCCCTCGCCGATCTCGCGGTGCTGCGGTTCAACACCCGAGGCACGACGTCTCCCCGCGGCACGAGCGACGGCGCCTTCGACGGGGGAGCGAACGAGTGCTTCGACGTGGCGGCGGCGATGGATTTCGTGCGCGAGCGCGGTCTGCCCCGCCCCTGGCTGGTGGGGTGGTCGTTCGGCACCGAGCTCGCGCTGAAGTACGGCCGCGACCACGACATCGAGGGCGTCATCCTGCTGTCGCCTCCGCTGCATCGGGCGACCGCCGACGAGGTCGCGGCGTGGGCGGGAGACGAGCGCCGGGTGGTCGTGCTGGTTCCCGAGTTCGACGACTACCTGCGACCCGACGAGGCCCGCGAGCGCTTCGCGTCGATCCCGGAGGCCACGCTCATCGCCGTCGAAGGCGGGAAGCATCTGTGGGTCGGCGAGACGCAGACGCGCCGCGTGCTCACCGAGATCGTCGCCGCGGTCGCCCCCGACGCCCTTCCGCTCCCCACCGAGTGGGATGGCGACGTCGTCGGCTGAGCTCAGCGCTCGTTCTGCCGCGGGATGATGACCTCGCGGTAGATGATGAGGATGCTCGCGGCCACGGGGATCGCGATGAGGGCGCCCAGCAGGTTGAGCAGTGCGCCGCCGGCCAGCGCCGAGATCACGACGACCGAGCCCGGCACCGACACCGCGCGGTTCATGATGCGCGGGGAGATGACGTACGCCTCGATCTGCATGTAGACGAGGTAGTAGATCGCCGCCGCGATGATCGCCCACCCCGGCGTTCCGAGTCCCGGAATGAGGCAGGTGAGCACGATGATCGTCGAGCCCGTCAGCGTTCCCACCAGGGGGATGAGCGAGAAGAAGAACGCGATCACGGCGAGCACGGCCGGGAACGGCGCGTTGATGATCGTGAGGAAGATGGCGCTGAGCACGCCGTTGATGACGCCCAGGCTCACCTGCCCCATGACGTAGTAACCCACGGAGTCGGTGATCTTCTCGGCGAGCTCGATGAAGCGCGCGCGCTTGGACGCCGGGACCAGCTGGTACACCGCCGACTTGAGCGAGGGAGTGGATGCCGTGAAGTAGATGGTCAGGATCAGCACGATGAACGCGCCGCCGAGGCCCGCTGCCACGGCGCCGGCGCCCGTGAGCAGGCTGTTGCCGATGACCGTGGAGATCGAGCCGACGTCGAGGGTCGTGAACCAGTGCTGGATGCCGGCCCAGACGTCGTCGATCTTGAGCCAGGGAAGGGAGTCGGACACCCACTGCTGCACCTGCGTGACGATCTCGTTCCAGCGTCCCGGCTGCAGCAGCTGCTCGACCTGGGAGATCAGCTGGGCGATCTGGCTGACGATGATCGGCACGACCATGAAGATGATGCCGGCGAAGACGCCGAGCACCGCGAGGATCGTCACGAGGACGGCCGCCCAGCGGGGCAGACCGCGCCGCTCCAGGAAAGACACCACGGGGTCGAGGCCCAACGACAGGAACAGGGCCGTCCCGACGTACAGCAGGATCGTCGAGAGGTTCTGCACGCTCCCGATGAGCAGCAGGCCGACGCCGACTCCGAGAGTCGCCAGGAGTGCGACCCGGAAGGGGTTGTGGATCTTCATGCCGAACGACTCCCGCCTCAGCCGGGCACGCGCCCGTCTCGTCAGGATAGTGACCGTGCGGGCGGGATCGGCGAGGCGCGAGCCTCGCCGCGAACTTTCAGCCGCCCTCCGATAGTCTGAAACGTCGATTCTTCGGTGGCGCCCGAGCTGCCGGTGGGGATGGTGTGAAGCGTGAGATTCGTCTGGGCCGTGGTGGCGTTCGTCATCGCCGCCGCCATGATCGGTGCCGGGATCGCTCAGCGCACGGTTTTCCAGGGTCCATCCGAGACCACCACGTCGGTGCAGACGGAGGGGTCGGCGGCGTACACGCTGATCGACGGCTCCGTGCTCACGAGCGTCCCGGGCGCCCAGACGCTGCGCGTCGAGGGCGACGGCGCAGTGTTCGTCTCCTACGGGCGCACGGCCGACCTCAAGGCGTGGCTCGCCGACGTCGACTACACCGCGGTGACCGTGGACGGTGAGGGGACGGTGCAGACCGCCGATCAGGCCCCGACCGTGACACCCACCTCCGACGCCGCCGCGGGGCGGAGTCCGATCGACAACGACCTGTGGCTGGACGAGTACGAGCAGACCGGGTCGCTGTCCACCACCCTGCAGCTGCCGGACGACATGAGCGTGCTCGTGGCATCCGACGGCACGGCTCCCGCGCCCTCGAACATCAGCGTCACGTGGCCCATCGACGACTCGACGCCCTGGGCGGGTCCGCTCATCGTCGGCGGCGGTATCGCCCTGCTCGCGGGCCTCGTGCTCTACCTGCTCGGCATCCGGCACGTGCGCCGTTCGCGGCGCCCGCGCCGGAAGGGATTGCCCCTGCCGGTCACGGAGCCCATCTCCATCGCCGAGTCGGATGCCGCAGCTCGCGACGCGTCCGCGTCCAAGGGGGTCGTGAGCGAGAGCCCCGCGCGCCGCGGGACAGGCTCGCGCGGCCGGCGCGCACTCGTCGCGGTCCCGGCCCTCGGCGTCTCCGTCGCACTGCTCGCCGGCTGCTCGGCGGATGCCTGGCCGCAGTTGGCGGCATCCGAGACTCCGAGCCCGACCCCCACGGTCGTCGTTCCTGAGGGGCAGTTCCCGCCCGCCGTGACCGAGGCGCAGGCGAAGCGGATCGTCGCGCGCGTGTCGAGCACTGTCTCCTCGGCCGATGCGGCGCTCGATCAGAACGCCGCCGCCCAACGCCTGTCCGGACCGGCGCTCGCCGAGCGTGCCACCAACTACACGCTGCGTGCGGCTCTGCCCGACCGCCCGGCGCTCCCGGCCATTCCCGCGGAGCCGGTTCAGATCGTGCTGCCGCAGACGACGGGCACCTGGCCGCGCACGCTCATGACCGTGGTGGAGTCGGCGGATGCCGCGACCCCGACCACGACGATCATGATGATGACGCAAGAGACGCCGTGGGACGAGTACAAGGCGTCGTACGTCGGGAACCTCGAGGCCTCCACCAACCTGCCGGAGCTCGCCGCCCCGTACGTGGGCGCGACGCAGGTGCCGCCGGACTCCTCGTTCCTCACCCTCGCTCCCGAGAAGGTCGCCGCCGCCTACGCCGACATCATCAACAACGGCGAGAACAGCACCTCGGCCGCGCTCTTCGACACCGCGAACGACCTGTTGCTCTCCGCGATCCAGGACAACAAGACGAAGCGCACCGACGAGCTCAACCAGACCGGCGCCGGAACGGCTGAGATCAGTTTCGCCGCCTCGGCGGGGCCCGCCGCCCCCATCGCCCTCGCGACGCTCGACACCGGCGCGATCGTCGCCGTGAATGTCTACGAGAGCGACACGGCGAAGCCCACGAACGCCGACGCGGTCATCAAGCTCGACAACAATCCGGCGGTCAAGGCCCTGACCGGTGTCGACCAGTCCGCGACAGGCTTCACCACGACCTACTCCGACCAGGTGTTCTTCTACGTGCCCAGCCAGGGCTCCGACGACAAGATCCGCCTGCTCGGCTACCGTTCCAGCCTCCTCGAAGCGAAGGTGTCCCCGTGAGCACTCCCGCCCCCGGCTCCGTCATGCGCGGTGCCGTCGACCTCTCGTCGCTGCGCAACCGTCCCGCGGCCCCCGCGACCCCTCCCGCCGAGGGCGCCGCCCCGGCCGGTGCCCTGCCCCTGGTCTTCGATGTGACCGACGCGACCTTCGGCGAGGTGCTCGAGCTCTCGCGCACGGTTCCCGTCGTCATCGACCTGTGGGCCGAGTGGTGCGGGCCGTGCAAGCAGCTCAGCCCGGTGCTCGAGAAGGTCGTCACCGAACTGGCCGGCCGCCTCGTACTGGCGAAGGTCGACGTCGACGCCAATCCGCAGCTGGCGCAGGGCTTCCGCGCGCAGTCCATTCCGATGGTCCTCGCGCTCGTCGCGGGTCAGCCCGTTCCGCTGTTCACCGGCGCGGTGCCCGAGCAGCAGGTGCGCGACGTCTTCGCTCAGCTGCTGCAGCTCGCCGCCCAGCACGGCGTCACCGGCACCGTTCCCGTCGCCGGGGCGGCCGATGCGGCTCCGGCAGAGGAGCCCCCGCTGCCGCCGCTGCACGCCGAGGCGTTCGCCGCGATCGAGGAGGGCGACTACGCCCGCGCGATCACGGCGTACGAGAAGGCTCTCGCCGAGAATCCGCGTGACTCCGACGCCCGTGCGGGCCTCGGTCAGGTGCGCCTGCTCGACCGCGTGCAGGGCGCCGACCTGCAGGCGGCGCGCGCCGCGGCGGCGGCCGATCCCACGGGCGTCGACGCCCAGTTCGTCGTCGCCGACCTCGATGTCGTCGGCGGACACGTCGATGACGCATTCGGGCGTCTGCTCGATCTCTTCGCGGCGCTCCCTGCCGACGAGCGCGCCCCGGTCCGCGAGCGCCTGCTCGAGCTGTTCGGGATCATCGGCGACGACGACGCCCGCGTCGTACGGGCGCGCGCGCGACTGGCATCCCTGCTCTTCTGACACGACCGACGACGCGGCCCGGTCCCTCTCGGGGGTCCGGGCCGTCGTTCGTCCTAGCCGGCGCGAGATGCGATCGTCGATCAACACGCGGGTGTCCCCTCCCACCGGAGGCCGGTCACGGACCCCGGGCACGCGAACGCCCCGCCCCGGTGATCGGGACGGGGCGTCGGACTCCGCGGGTCAGGACCCGGCGCGGTGGTGCAGCCAGAGCACCCCGAGCGGCGGGAGGGTGAGGGTCGCGCTCCCGCGGCTATCGGTCGTGACCGTGCCGAGGTTGCCCTGGCCAGAACCGCCGAACACCTCCGCGTCGCTGTTGAGCACTTCGGTCCACGACCCGGATTCGGGCAGGTCGAGCGGGAAGTCGGTGAGCGGGACGCCGGAGAAGTTGCACACGACCGCGATCGTGTTGCCGTGGTGGTCACGACGGGCGAAAGCGAGCACGTTCGGGTTCCACGCGGGCGCACCGAGACGCGAGAAGGCCGCTCCGTCGTGGTCGCGTGACCACAGCGCCGCCTGGTCCTTGTACACGCGGTTCAGCTCGGCGACGAATTCGTGCAGTTGCTTGTGGGAGGGCTGGTCGAGCATCCACCAGTCGATCGACCGGGACTCGGACCACTCCGACATCTGGCCGAACTCCTGGCCCATGAAGAGCAACTGCTTGCCCGGGTGACCCCACATGTACGCCAGGAAGGCGCGCATGTTGGCGAGCTTCTGCCAGTGGTCTCCCGGCATGCGGCCGAAGAGGCTCCCCTTGCCGTGCACGACCTCGTCGTGGCTGATGGGCAGGACGAAGTTCTCGCTGAAGGAGTAGACGAACGAGAACGACAGCTCGCCCTCGTGGTGCGACCGGTACATCGGATCGCGACCGATGTACTGCAGCGAGTCGTTCATCCACCCCATGTTCCACTTGAAGCCGAAACCGAGTCCGGCGTGCGACGTCGGGGCGGTGACGCCGGGGAAGCTCGTCGACTCCTCGGCGATGAGGGCGATGCCGGGGTAGCGCTTGTAGGACGTCGCATTGACTTCCTGCAGGAAGCGGATCGCCTCGAGGTTCTCGCGACCGCCGAATTGGTTCGGTGCCCATTCGCCGTCGTTGCGGGAGTAGTCGAGATAGAGCATGGATGCCACGGCATCCACGCGCAGACCGTCGACGTGGAACTCCTCGAACCAGTACAGCGCGTTCGCGACGAGGAAGTTGCGCACCTCGTTGCGGCCGTAGTCGAAGATGAGCGTGCCCCAGTCCTTGTGCTCGCCGCGGCGGGGGTCGGGGTGCTCGTAGAGGGCCTCGCCGTCGAAGCGGGCCAGGGCGAAGTCGTCTTTCGGGAAGTGCCCGGGGACCCAGTCCATGATGACGCCGATGCCGGCCTGGTGAAGACGGTCGATGAGGTAACGCAGGTCGTCGGGGGAGCCGAAGCGGCTCGTGGGGGCGTAGTAGCCCGACACCTGGTAGCCCCACGACCCACCGAAGGGGTGCTCGGCGAGCGGAAGGAACTCGACGTGGGTGAAGCCCTGAGCGCCGACGTAGGCGATGATCTCGTCGGCCGCGTCGCGGTACGAGAGGCCCTGCTTCCATGAGCCGAGGTGCAGCTCGTAGATCGACATCGGGCGGTCGATCGGCGCGGTGCGGGAGCGCTCGTCGATCCAGCCGTCGTCGGCCCAGGCGTAGGCGGAGTCGGTGACGACCGACGCGGTGGCCGGGGGGACCTCGGCGAGGCGCGCCATCGGGTCGGCCTTCTCGATCCACTGGCCACCGCGGGTGAGGATCTCGAACTTGTAGCGGGCGCCGATCCCGACCCCGGGGATGAAGAGCTCCCAGACGCCGCTTCCGCCCATCGAGCGCATCGCGCTGCCCGACCCGTCCCAGCCGTTGAAGTCGCCGATCACGCGCAACGCCCGGGCGTCGGGCGCCCACACGGTGAAGGCGGTGCCCGAGGACCCGTCGAGTTCGCGGACGTGCGCTCCGAGCACGCGCCACAGCTCCTCGTGACGTCCCTCGGTGATGAGGTGCAGGTCGAGCTCGCCGATGGAGGGGGCGTGGCGATAGCCGTCATCGGCCGCATGCTCCGACCCGTCGTACGACGCACGTACCAGGTAGGCACCGGGGAAGGCGTCGACCGCGGCCTCCCAGATGCCCCCGCGCACGTGCTCGAGCGGAACCGGGGTGCCGTCGGCGAGCTCGGCGACGACGGTCGCGGCGAGGGGGCGCCGCGAGCGGATGACCCACCCGTCGCCGGTCTCGTGCACGCCCAGCACGCTGTGCGGGTTGTGGTGGGAGCCGTGGGCCACGGCATCCAGGATCTCGGGGGAGAGGGAGGTCATCGGTTCTCCTTGACGTGCAGGATGTGCACGGGCTCGCTGAAGGCGTCGAGGCGGACGAAGTTGTGGTCGGCCCAGGTCCAGACCTGGCCGGTCACGAGGTCTTCGACGTCGTACGACGCGCCGGGTTCGACGCCGAACAAGGTCGTGTCGAGGTGGACGGTGGTCTCGCGCGCCGAGTGCGGGTCGACGTTGGCGACGACGATCACCGTGTCGGAGGTGCCCGTGGGGCTGAGGGCGGCATCCAGGTGCTTGGAGTACACGAGGATGGCGTCGTCGTCGCTCCAGTGCACCTGCAGGTTGCGCAGCTGACGGAGGGCCGGATGGGCGCGGCGCGCGGCGTTGAGCATGCGCAGGTAGGGGGCGAGAGAGTCGCCCGCCGCCTCGGCGCCCGCCCAGTCGCGGAACTTGTACTCGTACTTCTCGTTGTCGATGTTCTCTTCGGAGCCCGGGCGCGCGATGTTCTCATAAAGCTCGTACCCGGCGTAGACGCCGTAGGTGGGGGCGGCCGTCGCGGCGATCGCGGCGCGGATCTTGTAGGCCGGGCGCCCCCCGAACTGCAGGTACTCCGTGAGGATGTCGGGGGTGTTGACGAAGAGGTTGGGCCGCAGGAAGTCGTCGGTCTCGTGGGCGAGGCCGCCGAGGAACTCCTCGAGCTCCTCCTTCGTGTTGCGCCAGGTGAAGTACGTGTAGCTCTGCTGGAACCCGGCCATCGCCAGACCCTGCAGGGGTGCCGGACGCGTGAACGCCTCCGCCAGGAAGACGGCGTCGGGTTCTTCCGCGCTCACCGTGGCGATGAGCCACTCCCAGAACTGCAGCGGCTTGGTGTGGGGGTTGTCGACGCGGAAGATGGTGACTCCCTGCGCGATCCAGTGGCGCACGATGCGCAGCACCTCGGCGCGGATGCCTTCGGGGTCGTTGTCGAAGTTGACCGGGTAGATGTCCTGGTACTTCTTGGGCGGGTTCTCGGCGAACGCGATCGAGCCGTCGGGGAGCGTCGTGAACCACTCGGGGTGGTCTGCGACCCACGGGTGGTCGGGCGAGGCCTGCAGCGCGAGGTCGAGCGCCACCTCGACGCCGTTCTCGCGCGCGGCGGCGACGAAGGCGCGGAAGTCCTCGAGCGTGCCGAGGTCGGGGTGCACCGTGTCGTGCCCGCCCTCCGCGGCGCCGATGGCCCACGGCGAGCCCGGGTCGCCCGGCTGCGTGACGAGCGTGTTGTTCGGACCCTTGCGGTTGGTCACGCCGATGGGGTGGATCGGCGGGAGGTAGAGCACGTCGAAGCCCATGTCGGCCACGCCGGGGAGGCGATCGACGGCGGTGCGGAACGTGCCGCTGACCACGGACCCGTCGTCGCGGCGCGTGGCGCCCTCCGAGCGCGGGAAGAACTCGTACCAGGCGCCCACGCCGGCGCGCTCGCGCTCGACGAGCAGCTCGGCGTCTTTACCGACCGAGACGAGTCCCATCATCGGCCGGACCTCGAACAGCGCGGCGATCGCGGGGTCGCGCACGATCTGCAGGGCGGTGTCGTCGTGCACCTCCGGGTCGCGCAGCGCGCGGGCGGCGTCGTACAGGCGGTCCTTGTCGCTGCCGGGGCGCTTCTTCTCGCCACGGGCGCGGTCGAACAGCTGGGCGCCCATCTCGCGCATGAGCGCGGTGTCGACACCTGCGGCGATCTTCAGGTCGGCCGCGTGCTCCCATGTCGCGAAGTCGTCGGCGAACGACTCGAACCGGAAGCGCCACACGCCCTGCTCGAGCGGGGCCACGAGGGTCGACCAGCGGTCGAAGCCGTCGTTGAGGGGGCTGAGTCGATGCAACGACTCGTCACCCGAGGGCGAGAACAGTCGCACCTGGACGCCGATGCGGTCGTGCCCCTCGCGGAATGCGGTGACCGTGAAGGGAACGGCTTCGCCCAGGTACGCGGACGGGCGGAATCGCCCACCCGGGACGCTCGGATGCGGCAGGGCCATCGGGATGCGCGGCGTGACCACGCTGCGCGAGGCCGGCGTCGGCTTGACCGGACGCACGGGAATCGAGGCGGCGCTGCGCCAGGGCAGCTCGGGCGAAGGAGTCGTCGTGGTGGCCACGATCCGAACCTACCGCGGGCCACCGACGTTGCCGCATCGTTTCGCGCGGCCTTGACAGGGCGCTGCGGTTACTCGACGCGGAACAGCATCATCGACGCGCCCGTCACCGGCACGACGTCTCCCGCGGCGAACCGGGCTGGGGCGGACGTGGGCGTCTCGTCGGCACTGGACCACAGGGCGAGGTAGGCGAGGTCGGGCTCTCCGTCGATGCGCGGCAGCACGATCTCGGTGTCCGCCTCGGTGCCGTGCACCACGAGAAGCACGCGGTTCGGGTCCTCGTCCTCGGGCGTCGACGTCGCGAGGTACTGCAGCGTGCGGTGGGCGGGGTCGTTCCACCGGTCGCTCGACATCGTGTCGCCGCGCTCGTCGAACCACTCCATGACGGATGCCGAGGGGATCCGCTCCCCGAGCCGGGCGAAGCGGCGGGGGCGCAGGGCGGGGTTCTCCCGCCGCACCTGCAGCAGGCGCTGGGTGTGGGCGAACAGGTCGCGCTGCCAGGGCGCGAGGTCCCACGACAACCACGTCAGGGCGGAGTCGTGGCAGTAGGCGTTGTTGTTGCCGCGCTGCGTGCGCCCCATCTCGTCTCCGGCCGTGATCATGGGGACCCCGGCGGACAGCAGCAGGGTGCCCATCAGGTTGCGCATGGCCTTGCGTCGCGTGGCGAGGACGCGCTCGTCGTCGGTGCGGCCCTCGGCGCCGTGGTTGAACGAGCGGTTGGTGTCGGCACCGTCGCGGTTCTGCTCGCCGTTGCCCAGGTTGTGCTTGACGTCGTACGACACGAGATCGCGCAGCGTGAAGCCGTCGTGGGCCGTGACGAAGTTGACGCTCGCGAGCGGGCCGCGCTCCTCGCTGAACGTGTTCGACGAACCCGCGAGCCGGGTGGCGAACCCGCCCACGCCGACCGGGGCGGTGTCGGCGCGGCGCGCGTAGTCGATGTCGCTCAACCAGAAGTTGCGCACGCGGTCGCGATACCGGTCGTTCCACTCCAGCCACCCGGGGCCGAAGTTGCCGGTCTGCCATCCGCCCATGCCGACGTCCCAGGGCTCCGCGATGAGTTTCGCGTCCGCGAGCCGCTCGTCGTCGCGGATGGCCGTGAGCAGCGGGTGATCGGGGGCGAAGGAGTGATGCGCGTCCCGCCCGAGCGTCACCGCCAGGTCGAAGCGGAAGCCGTCGATCTGCACGTCTTCCGACCAGTAGCGGAGCGAGTCCAGGACGAGCCGGGCAGCGGCATCCGTCGAGGTGTTCACCGCGTTGCCGCATCCGGTCTCGTCGATGTAGACGCCCTCGGCCGTCTGCCGGTAGTAGGCGCGGTTGTCAATCCCGCGCAGGCTCGTGCGGGGACCGCCGATGCCCTCTTCGGCGGTGTGGTTGTAGACCACGTCGAGCAGCACCTCGAGCCCCGCCTCGTGCAGGAGCTTGACCATCCCCTTGAACTCGCGCAGCACTGCGTCGGGGCCCTCGGCGCGGCTGGCGGCCGTGGCGTAGGGCGCGTGCGGGGTGAAGAAGTTGAGGGAGTTGTAGCCCCAGTAGTTCGACAGTCCGAGCTGCAGCAGGCGCGGTTCGGTGGCGAAGGCGTGCACGGGCAGCAGTTCGACGCTGGTGACCCCGAGCGAGAGCAGATGGTCGATCATCGCGGGGTGCGCGAGGCCCGCGTACGTGCCGTGCAGTGCCGGGGGGATGAAGGGATGCCGCTTGGTCAGGCCCTTCACGTGCCCCTCGTAGATCACCGTGCGGTCCAGGGGCACACGGGGCTTCGCCGACGAGCCCCAGTCGAACGAGCCGTCGACGACGACCGAGCGCCAATCGCCGAAGCTGCCCGACACGAGTCCGCGCGAGTACGGCTCGATCAGCAGCGACTGCGGGTTGAAGGTGTGTCCCGGTCCGTGCGGTCCGCCCACGCGGATCGCGTACCGTGCCCCGGGCCGCAGGAGCGGTGTCGACGCCTCGAACACGCCCCCGCCCACGGGAGTCATCGTGATCGTCTCGGTGGCCCAGTCGAGGTCGACATCGTCGAAGACGAGCAACTGCATCGCGTCGGCGGCGCCCGACCACACGCGCAGCGTCCCGCCGTCGGGACCGAGACGCACCCCGAGGTCGTCGAGCGCGGGAGTCAGCAGGCTCGGTCGGGTGGAGGAGCGGGCGGGAAGGACAGTCTCGGGTCGGACCATGCGTCTTAGGGTAGTGAAGACGGACGGCGGAGCCGGGAGGGTGGCGGATGCGGGTCTACCTCGATCACGCAGCGACGACGCCTCTTCGCGCAGAGGCGCGGGAGGCCTGGCTCGCCGCGCACGAGGTGCTCGGCAACCCCTCGTCGATCCATGGGGCGGGTCAGGATGCGCGGCGCCTGCTCGAAGACGCCCGTGACGGTCTCGCCGAGGTCCTGGGATGCCAGAGCATCGAGGTCGTGCTGACCTCGGGCGGCACGGAAGCGGCGAATCTCGCCCTGAAGGGGCTCTGGTGGGCGCGCGAGCCCGGTGCCCGTGCCGTGGTGCTGCCCGACGGCGAGCATCACGCGACCCTCGACGTCGTCGGCTGGCTCGCGGCGTCGCAGGAGGCCGAGGTCCGCTCCGTGCCCCTCGACCCGGTCGGGCGCATCGACGGCGACTCCTTCGCGGCCGCCCTGCCCGGGACCGCTCTCGCGACGGCGCTCGTGGCCAACAACGAGGTCGGGACGATCCAGGATGCCGCGGGCCTGGCGGCAGCGGCATCCGGTGCCGGAATTCCCCTGCACCTCGACGCGGTGTCGGCGCTCGGGCAGATCCCGGTCGATTTCGCCGCGTGGCGCGGGGCCGTCTCGGCGCGCGGGGGACTGGTCGCGATGTCGGTGTCGGCGCACAAGGTCGGCGGACCCGTCGGCGTGGGCGCCGCCGTCGTGTCGCGGCACGCCACGATGACACCGCTCCTGCACGGCGGCGGTCAGCAGCGCGGGCTCCGCGCCGGGACGCAGGACGTCGCGGGTGCGGCCGCCTTCGCCGCCGCCGCACGAGCGGCCGAGGCGGAGCGCGAGCGGGAGAGCGCGCGTCTGGCGGCCCTGCGCGACCGTCTGGTGAGCGGCATCCTGCATTCCATCCCCGCCGCGCGGCTGCTGGGCGACCCCCACGACCGCCTTCCCGGCAACGCGCACGTGCTGTTCCCGGATGCCGCCGGCGAGACGCTGCTGTTCCTGCTCGACATGGCGGGGGTCGCGGTCTCGACCGGGTCCGCCTGCCAGGCCGGGGTGGCCGAGCCCTCGCACGTGGTGCTCGCCCTGGGCCACGACGACCGTGCGGCGCGATCGGTGCTGCGCTTCACCCTCGGGCACACCTCCACGGCCGATGACGTCGAGTCCGTTCTCGCCCGGCTCCCCGACGCGTACGCGCGGGCCGTGGCATCCGGCGCATCCGGCGCCCGTTCAGCGGGCCGTTCGTAGACTGGGACGATGCGAGTTCTGGCGGCGATGAGCGGAGGCGTGGACTCCGCGGTGGCGGCGGCCCGCGCCGTGGAGGCCGGTCATGACGTGGTCGGTGTGCACTTGGCACTCTCGCGGGCCGGCGGGACTCTTCGCGCCGGGAGCCGCGGCTGCTGCACGATCGAGGACGCCATGGACGCGCGCCGCGCGGCCGACAAGCTCGGGATGCCCTTCTACGTGTGGGACTTCTCGGAGCGCTTCCGTGACGACGTCATCGAGGACTTCGTGTCGGAGTACCGCGCGGGCCGCACCCCCAACCCCTGCATGCGGTGCAACGAGAAGATCAAGTTCGCCGCCCTCCTCGAGCGCGCGATCGAGCTCGGCTTCGACGCCGTCTGCACCGGCCACTACGCCACCCTCGTCGACACTCCGGAGGGTCGCGAACTGCACCGGGCCTCGGATGCCGCGAAGGACCAGTCCTACGTGCTCGGCGTGCTGACGGCCGAGCAGCTCGCGCACACGTACTTCCCGCTCGGGTCGACCCCCTCGAAGGCGGTCGTGCGTGCGGAGGCCCAGGCGCGGGGACTCACCGTGGCGCACAAGCCCGACAGCCACGACATCTGCTTCATCCCCGACGGCGACACGCGCGGCTGGCTCGCCGACAAGGTGGGCGCCGAGCGCGGTGACATCCTCGACCGCACGGGCGCCGTCGTGGGCACCCACGAGGGGGCGCACGCCTTCACCGTGGGGCAGCGACGCGGACTGCAGCTGGGGGTTCCGGCATCCGATGGGAAGCCCCGGTTCGTGCTCGAGGTGCGCCCGGTGAACAACACCGTCGTGGTGGGACCGAAGGAAGCCCTGGCCTGCAGCGAGATCGCCGGGGAGCGCTTCACCTGGGCGGGCCGCGCGCCGTCGGCGTCGACCTTCGCCTGTCACGTGCAGATCCGGGCTCACGCCGATCCGGTGCCGGCCGCCGCCGTGCTCGAGGACGGGGTCGTGACCGTGCGACCCGAGACGCCGTTCGACGGTGTCGCACCCGGGCAGACCGCCGTGCTGTACGACGGGACGCGCGTGATCGGTCAGTTCACCATCGACCGGACGGTGTCGGCGGTTCCGGTCGAGGTCTGACGCGTTCGACGTCGCGCGGTGGTGCGCGCCCAGGGCAGAACGGCGCGCGGCAAGGGCCGCGGCGATGTCGCAGGCCCTCCCTAAGCTGGATGCCGTGACTGAGCTCCCCGACATCCCCCTCGACGCGGCGCGCGCCGAATGGACCGACCTGGCCCAGCGCGTGCTCGACGCGCGCGACGCGTACTACGGGCGCGACGCCGAACTCGTCGACGATGCGACGTACGACGGATGGATGCATCGGCTCGAGGCGCTGGAGCGCCGCTATCCCGAGCTGCAGGGGCAGGACAGTCCGACGCAGTCCGTCGGAGCCGCCGAGGCGACCGACCTCGTGACGATCGAGCACGCCGAGCGCATGCTGAGTCTCGACAACGTGTTCTCATCCGACGAACTGCGCGATTGGGCGGTCAAGACGCAGGCGTCGGCGGGCCGGCCCGTGCAGTGGCTCAGCGAGTTGAAGATCGACGGGCTCGCGATCAACCTCCGCTACGAGAACGGCGTCCTGACTTCGGCGGCGACGCGCGGAGACGGCCGCGTCGGCGAGATCGTGACCGAGAACGCCCTGCGCGTGACCGGCATCCCTCGCGAGCTGTCGGGCGAGGGGCATCCGGCCCTCGTCGAGGTGCGCGGCGAGGTGTTCATCCCCGTCGCCGCGTTCGAGAACCTCAACCGTCTGCAGGGCGAGTACCGGGAGCGCGCGATCGCCGAGGCGCGCGAGCGCTCCGCGGGACGACGCGGAGGGCGGGCGTTCGACGAAGAGAAGGCGGAGCTCGCCGCGGCGCGCCGCTTCCCGGCCTTCGCGAATCCGCGCAACGCGGCGAGCGGCGGGCTGCGGCAGCAGATCGAGAAGAAGAGCGGTCTCGAGCTCGAGGCCGGGCTCGCCCGTATCGCCTCGCTGGCCCTGTACGTGCACGGGATCGGCGCCTGGCCCGATCCGCCGGTGGCGGCGCAGAGCGAGATCTACGATCTGCTGAAGGGATGGGGCCTGCCGACCTCGCCGTACAGCAAGGTCGAGGCCTCGATCGACGGCGTCCTCGACTTCGTCGCCCATCACGGTGAGCATCGGCATGACGTCGAGCACGAGATCGACGGTGTCGTCGTCAAGGTCGATGAACTTGCCCTCCACGACGAGCTCGGCGCCACGAGCCGTGCGCCCCGCTGGGCGATCGCGTACAAGTACCCGCCCGAGCAGGTCAACACGAAGCTGCTCGACATCGTCGTGTCGGTCGGCCGCACCGGGCGCGCCACGCCGTTCGCCGTGATGGAGCCCGCCAAGGTGGCCGGCAGCGTCGTGCGCCAAGCGACGCTTCACAACCAGGACGTCGTGAAGGTCAAGGGCGTGCTCATCGGCGACACCGTCGTGCTGCGCAAGGCGGGCGACGTCATCCCCGAGGTGCTCGGTCCCGTCGTCGAGCTGCGCGACGGCACCGAGCGGGCCTTCGTCATGCCCGCCGACTGCCCGGAGTGCGGCACGCCGCTGCGCCCGGCGAAAGAGGGCGACATCGACCTGCGGTGCCCGAACGCGCGTTCGTGCCCCGCGCAGGTCCGCGGTCGCGTCGAGCACATCGGCTCGCGTGGTGCCCTCGACATCGAGGCGCTCGGCGAGGTGACGGCCGCCGCCCTCACGCAACCAGAGGTTCCCGAGCGCCCGCCGCTCGACACCGAGGCCGGGCTGTTCGATCTCACCGTCGACGAGCTGGTCCCCATCGAGGTCGTCGTCCGCGACTCCGAGACGGGGGAGCGCAAGGTCGACGCCGACACGGGCGAGCTGGTGCGACGCGCACCGTTCCAGAAGCTCGGCCCCGCGACCTACCCGCCCGGATCCGAAGACCTCGACCCCGCGGAGCGCCGCCGTCGTGGCATCCGGAAGGACTACCGCGAGGTGCGCCCCTCGGAGCAGGCGACCAAGCTGGTCGCCGAGCTGGAGAAGGCCAAGACCAAAGACCTGTGGCGCCTGCTCGTCTCCCTGAACATCCGTCACGTGGGTCCGGTCGCCGCGCGCGCTCTCGCGCAGTGGTTCGGATCGCTGGATGCCATCCGGGCGGCCACGCGGGAAGAGCTCGCCGCCGTCGAGGGGGTCGGCGGCATCATCGCCGACGCGGTGATCGATTGGTTCGAGGTCGACTGGCATCGCGAGATCGTCGAGCGCTGGGAGGCGGCCGGCGTGCGCTTCTCGATCCCCGGCCACCCGGGCCCGGGCGCCGCCGCCGCGGCGGGGGGCGTGCTCGCGGGCGTCACCGTGGTCGCGACCGGTTCTCTCGACGGCTACACGCGCGAAGGAGCTCAAGAAGCGATCATCTCGGCGGGTGGCAAGGCCGCGTCGAGCGTGTCGAAGAAGACGGACTTCGTCGCCGCCGGCCCGGGTGCCGGATCCAAGCTCGCCAGGGCCGAGGAGCTGGGGCTGCGCATCCTCGACGCGGCGCAGTTCAAGATCTTGGTCGAGCAGGGGCCCACCGCGCTCGACGGCGCGGGGTCGGAGGGTGACGCGGAGGCGCCGACCGAATGACGGGGGAAGGGCGGGGCCGAAGCCCCGCCCTTCCGGTTCGCGGGACCGCAGCCCCGCCCTTCCGGCTGCTGCCCGTCAGCCGGCGCAGGCCGTGCCGGCCTGTGTGAAGCTCTCCTGCAGTGCGGTGATCTGCTCACCCAGCCCACTCGCTTTGCTCGGGTCGGCCATGACCCCCTCGAGGAACGTGACGTACTGGTCGAGGGTCTGAGTGGCGTTCTGCGCCGCGGGGGCGATCTCCGCGTTCGTGATCTGCGAGAAGTCGCCCTTCACCTTGCTCGCGAGCTCCTTGAAGCGGGTGACCGCAGCCTGGGGATCCGACGTGTCGATGTCGCCACTGGCGGAGGTGACGTCGTTGAACGACGTGATGATGATCTGGCAGGCGTCCTGCTTCGACTGGTCTCCGGCCGGCGCGACCGATGCCTGCGACGGCGTCGGGGCGGAGCCCGATGCGACGCTGCTCGGCGCCGAGCTCTCCTGCGCGGCGGAGTCCGCATCCGAGGATCCGCCCCCGGAACACCCCGCCAGGAGCAGAGCGGTCGCGGCGACGGCGGCGAACGAGGCGCGTTTGATGATCATGTGAGTCCCCCCAAAGGTCACGGCCGGGCCAGGGATCGGCCCGTCGCCCCACGGTAGCGAAGCTGCGCTCATCGGCACGGATCCGGCTACCCCCTTGCGCGGAGCGGGTCGCATCCCCCTCGGACGGTAGCGCGCCGAAGCCGGTCGCCGGGCAGCCCCGCGGCGCCCCCTCAGTCCGCCAGCAGCGTCTCCCGCACCTGACGGCGCAGGACTTTGCCGATGAGCGAGCGCGGCAGGTCGTCGACGATCACGATGCGACGGGGCACCTTGTACGGCGTCAGGATGCCGCGCGCGAACGCCCGGACCGCTTCGACGTCGAGTTCGCCGGCGACGGTCGGCACGACGGCCGCGACGACCTCCTCGCCCGAGTGCTCGCTCGGCAGGCCCACGACGGCGACGTCGGCGACGCCGGGGTGCTGACGCAGCACGTTCTCGACCTCGGTGGGAGCGACGTTGAACCCGCCGGTGATGATGAGCTCCTTGATGCGGTCGACGATGCGGACGAAGCCGCCCTCGTCGATCGTGACGATGTCGCCGGTGCGGAACCAGCCGTCGACGAACACCGCGTCGGTCTCCTCCGGCTTGCCGTAGTAGCCCGAGAACACCTGCGGTCCGCGCACGAGGAGCTCGCCGCGCTCGACGTCGGTCCGCGGGTCGTCGGGGTCGACGACCCGGCACTCGGTTCCCGGCAGCGGGAGTCCGACCGTCCCCGCAACACGGTTGTCGGCGACGGGGTTGGCCATGAGCACGGGGGAGCACTCGCTCAGCCCGTACCCCTCGACCAGGTATCCGCCCGTGGCCTCCTCGAAGGGGACGACCAGCTCGTGCGGCAGCGCCATGGCGCCGGAGATGGCCACGTCGGTGCCGGCGAGCGACACGCCCCGCTCCCGGGCGGCGGCCAACAACCGCTCGGCGATGGGGGGAACGAGCGGCAGAAAGGTCGCCGGATGCTTCTTCGTCACGGCGAGCACGAGGTCGGCGTCGAACTTCGGGAAGAGCACCAGCCGGGCGCCCATCGACATCGCGAAGGTGAGGCAGAGAGTGAGGCCGTAGGCGTGGAACATCGGCAGCACCGCGTAGACGACGCATCCCTCTCCCCGCACGATCTGCGGGACCCAGGCCCGCGCCTGCGCGGCATTGGCCAGCAGGTTGGCGTGGGTGAGCATGGCGCCCTTGGGCGTGCCCGTGGTGCCGCTCGTGTACTGGATGATGGCGAGGTCGGACGTGACCGGGCGCGGATGCGAGGCGGGCAGAGGTGCGTGGCGCACGACGTCGTCCCAGTCCACTGCGCCCTTGGTGGCGGCGTGCAGAGCTGCGCGGGATTCGCGGGCTTTCGCGACCGGCAGACGCAGTGCGAGACGCGTCGTCCACGGCATCGCCCGGGTCACGTCCACCGAGATCAGGGTGTCCAGGCGCAGATCGGCCGGGAACTCCTGCACGGTCGCCACGACCTTGCTCCACACGATCGCGTGCTTCGCCCCGTGGTCCTCGAACTGCTTGCGCAGCTCCCGGGCGGTGTAGAGCGGATTGTGCTCGACCACGACCGCTCCGAGCCGCAGCACGGCGTAGAACGCGACGATGTGCTGCGGGCAGTTGGGCAGCACGAGCGCCACCGGGTCCCCCGCACGCACACCGTGCGCGGCGAGGGCCGCCGCGGCGCGCGCGATCTGCTCCGACATCTCGGCGTAGGTGGTCTCGCGTCCGAAGAACTGCAGGGCCGGGGCGTCGGGGTAGTCGCGCGTGGAGGCGTCGACGATGTCGAGGAGCGACCCCGTCTGCGCTTCCAGGTCTTCGGGCACCCCCGCGGCATAGCTCGAGGTCCAGGGTCGCGGCGGATCGAAGCTCGTCACCCGGCCAGCCTAGGGCGGCGTTCCGGTGGGAGCCAGGCGGCGCGCGACGGGGAGGAGACCGTCTGCGAACTAGACTCGGGGGGTGTCTGAAATCACTCCTGATCTCGTGCGCCATCTCGGTGTGCTCGCCCGGATCCAGTTGAATGACGAGGAGGTCCAGAGCCTCACCGGCCAGCTGGATGCCATCGTCGACAACATCGCGAAGGTGTCCGAGGTGGCGACGCCCAACGTGGCGGCCACGAGCCACCCGATCCCGCTCGAGAACGTCTTCCGCCCCGACGTCGTTCAGCAGCAGCTGACGCGCGAGCAGGTGCTGCAGAACGCCCCCGACCAGGCCGACGGCCGTTTCCGTGTGACCGCGATCCTGGGAGAAGAGCAGTGACCGACCTCACTCGCCTGACCGCGGCCGACCTGGCCGCCAAACTCGCCTCGTCCGAGGTGTCGAGCGTCGAAGCCACGCAGGCGCACCTCGACCGCATCGCCGCCGTCGACGGCGACGTCCACGCCTTCCTACACGTGAGCGATCACGCGCTCGAGGTCGCGGCCGACATCGATCGCCGTCGCGCCGCGGGCGAGCAGCTCCACGAGCTCGCGGGTGTCCCGCTCGCCGTCAAGGACGTGCTCGTCACCACCGACATGCCCTCCACGAGCGGATCGAAGATCCTCGAGGGCTACATGTCGCCCTACGACGCCACGGTCGTCGCGCGTTCCCGTGCGGCCGGCCTCGTGCCCCTCGGCAAGACGAACATGGACGAATTCGCGATGGGCTCCTCGACGGAGTTCTCGGCCTACGGTCCCACCCGCAACCCCTGGGACCTCGATCGCATCCCCGGAGGCTCCGGCGGCGGGTCGGCGGCGGCCGTCGCCGCGTTCGAGGCGCCCCTGGCCCTCGGCTCCGACACCGGCGGCTCGATCCGTCAGCCCGCGCACGTCACCGGCACGGTCGGCGTCAAGCCCACGTACGGCGGGGTCAGCCGCTACGGCGCGATCGCCCTGGCATCCAGCCTCGACCAGGTCGGTCCGGTCACGCGCACCGTCCTCGATGCGGGCCTGCTGCACGACGTCATCGGCGGGCACGACCCGAACGACTCGACCTCGCTCTCCGACGCGTGGCCGTCGTTCGCCGCAGCCGCCCGCGAGGGCGCGACCGGAGAGGTCCTCAAGGGCCTCAAGGTCGGCGTCATCCGCGAGCTCGACGACCGTGGCTTCCAGAAGGGCGTGTCGGACTCGTTCCGCGCGTCGCTGGCGGCCATGCAGGCCCAGGGGGCCGAGATCGTCGAGATTAGCGCCCCGCACTTCGAATACGGCGTCGCGGCGTACTACCTGATCCTCCCCGCGGAGGCGTCGAGCAACCTCGCCAAGTTCGACTCGGTGCGCTTCGGTCTGCGAGTCACGCCGCAGGGCACCCCCACGGTCGAGAACGTCATGGCCGCGACGCGCGATGCCGGGTTCGGTCCCGAGGTCAAGCGCCGCATCATCCTCGGCACGTACGCGCTGTCGGCGGGTTACTACGACGCGTACTACGGCAGCGCCCAGAAGGTGCGCACGCTCATCCAGCAGGACTTCGACGCGGCGTTCGCGCACGTCGACGTCATCGCGACTCCGTCGGCGCCCACCACGGCGTTCCGCCTGGGGGAGAAGCTCGACGACCCGCTGCAGATGTACCTCAACGACGTGACCACGATCCCGGCGAATCTCGCCGGCGTCCCGGGCATCTCGATCCCGAGCGGCCTGGCGGACGACGACGGGCTGCCCGTCGGCATCCAGTTCCTCGCCCCCGCCCGCGAGGACGCGCGTCTGTACCGCGTCGGTGCCGCGCTCGAGGCGCTGCTGGTCGACCAGTGGGGCGGACCGCTGCTCGACAAAGCCCCTTCTCTCACGAACGGAGCGTCCCTCTGATGGCCAAAGACGCACTCATGGACTTCGACGAGGCGCTCGAGCTGTTCGAGCCCGTCCTCGGTTTCGAGGTGCACGTCGAGCTGAACACCGCGACCAAGATGTTCTCGGCCGCTCCCAACCCCGCCAACGAGGCCCACCACGGCGCCGAGCCCAATACGCTCGTCGCCCCGGTCGACATGGGCCTGCCGGGTGCGCTGCCCGTGGTCAACGCCGAGGCGATCCGCTCCTCGATCAGCCTGGGCCTCGCCCTCGGCTGCTCGATCGCGCCCTCGAGCCGTTTTGCGCGGAAGAACTACTTCTACCCCGACCTCGGCAAGAACTACCAGATCTCGCAGTACGACGAGCCGATCGCCTTCGAGGGCTCGGTCGAGGTCGAGCTCGAGGACGGCACCATCGTCACCGTGCCGATCGAGCGAGCCCACATGGAAGAGGATGCCGGCAAGCTCACCCACATGGGTGGCGCGACCGGTCGCATCCAGGGCGCCGAGTACTCGCTCGTCGACTATAACCGCGCGGGTGTGCCGCTCGTCGAGATCGTCACGAAGCCGATCTTCGGCGCGGAGCACTCCGCTCCGGCGCTTGCGAAGGCCTACGTCGCGACGATCCGCGACATCGTGCGCGGTCTCGGCATCTCGGAGGCGCGGCTGGAGCGCGGAAACCTCCGCTGCGACGCGAACGTCTCGCTGCGCCCCCGCGGGCAAGAGAAGCTGGGCACACGCACCGAGACGAAGAACGTCAACTCCATGCGCTCGGTCGAGCGCGCGGTGCGGTACGAGATCCAGCGTCAGGCCGCGATCCTCGCCAAGGGCGGGACGATCACGCAGGAGACGCGCCACTGGCACGAGGACACCGGTCGCACCTCTCCCGGTCGCCCCAAGTCGGATGCCGACGACTACCGCTACTTCCCCGAGCCCGACCTGCTGCCGGTCGTGCCCGCGCCCGCGCTGATCGAGGAACTGCGCGCCGCGCTGCCGGAGCCCCCGGCCGCTCGCCGTCGTCGCCTCAAGGCCGAGTGGGGCTTCACCGACCTCGAGTTCCAGGACGTCGCGAACGGCGGGCTGCTCGACGCGGTCGCCGACACGATCGCCGCGGGCGCCGCCCCCGCCTCGGCGCGCAAATGGTGGACGGGCGAGATCACGCGCGTCGCCAATGCACAGGAGCGCGACGCCGCCGACCTCGTGTCGCCCGCGAACGTCGCCGCGCTGCAGAAGCTCGTCGATGAGGGAACGCTCACCGACAAGCTCGCGCGCCAGGTGCTCGAGGGCGTCATCGCCGGAGAGGGCACCCCGCGGGAGGTCGTCGACGCCCGAGGCCTCGCCGTGGTCTCCGACGACGGGGCGCTCATCGCCGCGATCGACGACGCCCTCGCCGCCCAGCCGGACGTGCTCGCGAAGATCCGCGACGGCAAGGTGCAGGCCGCCGGCGCCGTCATCGGGGCGGTCATGAAGGCCATGAAGGGCCAGGCCGACGCCGCGCGCGTGCGCGAGCTCGTGCTGGAGCGCGCCGCGCAGTAAGACACCGGATGCCACGGCCCCGGCGCTCCACGCGCGCGGGGCCGTGGCATCCGTCGTTCGCGGGGCGTTCCGCGGGGTGCCGACGGGGATCGTCGACCCGCCCTCGGTCAGCTGAGCCGCGGAATCGCTACGGAGCGGGGCAGATCGCCGTAGGCGGATCGCTGACTCGAGGGGTCGTCGCCCGCGCCGACCTCGATGTCGGAGGTCCGGGGGACAATGGATGCCATGGGACGCGGAGACGGCACGGGGCGCATCGTCTCGCGACCCGACGCCGACGACACGGGCACCGGCATCCTGCACGTCGACATGGATGCCTTCTTCGCGTCGGTGGCCGTGCTCGACGATCCGTCGCTCGCGGGCAAGCCGCTCATCATCGGCGGTTCCGAGGGGCGCGGCGTCGTCTCGAGCGCCTCGTACGAGGCACGCCGCTACGGCGTGAAGTCCGCCATGCCCGTGGCGATCGCACTGCGCCTGTGCCCCACCGCGATCGTGGTCAACCCGCCGTACCACCGCTACACAGAGATGTCGCGGCAGGTGATGGCGATCTTCCACGACGTCACTCCGCTGGTCGAACCGCTCTCGATCGACGAGGCGTTCCTCGACGTGCGCGGGGCGCGTCGGCTGTGGGGGAGTCCGGGCACGATCGCGCGCGACCTGCGAGCCCGTGTGCTCGCGGAGACCGGTCTCACGTGCAGCATCGGCGTCGCGGCCACCAAGCACGTCGCCAAGATGGCCTCCACCATCTCCAAGCCCGACGGCCTGCTCGTCGTGGCGGCCGCCGACACGGAGGCGTTCCTGCGGCCGCGGTCCGTCCGCGCCCTGTGGGGAGTGGGGCCCAAGGCCGCCGAGGCTCTGGAGGCCCGCGGCATCCGTCTCATCTCCGACATCCTCGACACACCGCGGCACGCGCTCGATCAGGTTCTGGGGGCGGCGATGGGGGAGCGCATCTGGCACCTGTCGCGCGGGATCGACGCACGCGAAGTGCACACGGGTCGGTCCGAGAAGAGCGTCGGCCACGAGGAGACGTTCCACACCGACATCTCCGACACGCGCACGCTCCACGTGGAGCTGCGCCGCCTCGCCGACCGGGTCGGAGCGCGCCTGCGGACGCAGCAGTACGAGGCCGCGACGATCTCGATCAAAGTCCGCTTCTCCGACTTCACCACGTTGAGCCGCTCGCGCACGCTGCCCGAGCCCACCTCGGTCGGACAACGCATCGGCGACGCGGCGATCGACCTGTTCGACTCGATCGACCGCCGCCAGGCCGTCCGGCTGGTGGGGGTGCGTGGCGAGAAGCTCAAGCCGGCGGCCATGGCCGCGACGCTCTGGGACGACGACGCCGAGTGGCGACGGGTCGAGGGCGCCCTCGACGGCGCGGCTGCGCGGTTCGGCCGCGGAGCCGTCACCCGCGGGTCGTTGCTGGGACCGTCGCGAGGGGGCGGCGCCCTGCCGACGAACCCGCGGCCGTCGTACGACCACTGACGACGAGCGAGACCCTCGCACGAGCCGTGACGGCGCGCAACGCCCTGCGGCCCGGCGAGGCGGGCCGCTACGGTGGGGGCATGCCCAACATCGCATTGGAACTCGGCAAGCAGGCCACTAGCTTCGGCGTCACCTCCGCGTACGGGGAGCAGCAGGACGTGGACGGCGTGCGCATCGTCCCCGTCGCGCTCACCTGGGCCGGGTACGGCGGCGGCTCGGACGAGCAGGGCAACGGTGGAGGCGGGGGAGGCGGATACACCCTCCCGCTCGGCGCCTACATCCGCCGCGGCGACGACCTGCGGTTCGACCCGAACGTCGTGTCGCTGCTCGCCGTCGGCATCCCGTTCGTGTGGGTCGCCGGTCGCGCGCTCAGCCGTGTCATCCGCGCCCTCAAGAAGTAACACGGACCCGGTCGACGAGGCCCTCACCGCGGCGGTGGCCGCGGTCTCGGCGCGTATCACGGCGGTCGGCGCACCGAACCCGGCCGTCGTCATCGACGGACGCAGCGGCGCCGGCAAGAGCTCGCTCGCACGGCGGCTGGTGTCGGCGTGGCCCGGTCGCGGGCGCGTGCAGCTCGTCGCGCTCGACGACGTCTATCCGGGGTGGGACGGGCTCGCCGAGGGCGTGGCCTACGCCCGGGAGGTGATCCTGCTGCCCCATGCCCGTGGACTGCTCGGCGTCTGGGAACGGTGGGATTGGGAGGCCGGGACGCGCGCCGAGGCGTACGCGGTGGACCCCTCGCTTCCGCTGGTCGTCGAGGGGGCGGGCATCCTCACCCCCGAGGTCGCGCGGCTGGCCGACGTCTCGGTCTGGGTGGAGGCGCCGACCGACTCGCGCCGGCACCGCGCGCTCGAGCGCGACGGCGACACCTATCGCCCGCACTGGCGGCGCTGGGCGCTCCAAGAGGACGCCCACCTCGACGCCCACAGCCCGGCTGAGCGTGCCGACGTGCGCGTTCGCATCCCCTGACACCTCCGCCGAGGCCGACCCGACCCGGGCTCAGGGGCGTTCGAGAGCGGCCATGAGGCCGTCGAGGCGATAGCCGATCCAGTCATAGACCCCGAACCTCGGATCGTCGGGCTGGTGATCGTCTTCGTCCTGGATGCCGAGTCTCGTGGCGAGCACGAGGCGCACCGCCGACAGCGTGCGCATCCACGCGAGGGCTTCCCCTTCGCCCAGGGCGACGGCGATCGTCGCATCCGGGTCGCCCGCGGGGGTGGGCTCACCGCCGTCGGCGCCCAGCGTCTGAAGGACGGTTGCGGCATCCTGGGAGCGCCGCTCGATCAGGTCGCCTCCGGTGAGCCGACGGAACTCGCGACTGGCGGCTTCGTCGTCGGGGTAGGCGTCGGGCATCAGTCGCGCCACGGCCGGGTCGTCGTCGGTGCGGGAGTCGGCGAGGAGATCGCGGAACTGCCCGACGATGCCGGCGAGGTGGAGGGCTTCGAGACCGCTGATCTCGAGGACGACGATCCGCTCGCTCACGAGGGGTCCTTCCTGACGGTGGCCCAGAGACCGAAGTCGTGCATGGCCTGGGTATGGGCTTCCATGACCTCGCGCGGACCGCGTGCGACGACGGCGTGACCGTCGTGGTGCACAGCCAACATGAGGCGGTGGGCCGTCGCGGCGTCGAAGCCGAAGTAGGTGCGGAAGACGTGGCTCACGTAGCTCATGAGGTTCACGGGGTCGTTCCAGACGACCGTCTGCCATGACGACGGCGGCTGGGCGTCGAGGTCGCGTTCGACGTCGGAATCCA
This sequence comes from Microbacterium galbum, assembly GCF_032464915.1. Taxonomy (NCBI): domain Bacteria; kingdom Bacillati; phylum Actinomycetota; class Actinomycetes; order Micrococcales; family Microbacteriaceae; genus Microbacterium; species Microbacterium galbum. The sequence goes on from NZ_JAWDIS010000003.1 coordinate 318,358, forward strand.
GGTCGGGCGAGGCGAGGCCGGCCATCACGCCCACCCGAGTTCGTGCAGGCGGTCGTCGTCGATGCCGTAAAAGTGCGCGATCTCGTGCACGAGAGTGGTGTGGATCTCGTCGCGCAGGTCGTCCTCGTCGGTACAGGCGGCGAGGTGCGGTTCGCGGTAGACGATGATGCGGTCGGGCAGCTCGCCGACGCCGTAACGGTCGCGCTCGGTGAGCGCCCATCCGTCGTAGAGCCCGAGGAGATCGAGCGAGCCGTCCTCGGGACGGTCCTCGACGACGAACACGACGTTGTCGAGACCCTCGACCATGTCGTCGGGGAGGCAGTCGAGTTCGTCGACGACAAGCTGCTCGAACGCCTCCGGCGACATGACCATCGCGGGGCGCGCGTCGACGTCGTCGTTCACGTGGCCTCCCGGGTGTCGAAGCGAGGGGCGGATGCCGCATCCGTGCGGGCGGCGTCCACCGAACGATTCTACGGGCGTGGGGGAGGCGGCATCCGGAAATGCAGAAGCCCGGCGCGATCTCGGCCGGGCTTCTGTGAGTGGGGTGGCTAACGGGACTTGAACCCGCGGCCCCCGCGACCACAACGCGGTGCTCTACCAACTGAGCTATAGCCACCATGTGTCCTCGGAAGAAGACAACTGAAAGATTATGTCACACGTCGAGGGCGAACGACGACACGGCCGACGCTGACACGGCCTTCGCCTCGTCGCTTGTGGGGCCGGGCTGGGGCACGAACACGGCGGCGCGGTAGTAGGCGAGCTCGCGGACGGACTCGCGGATGTCGGCGAGGGCGCGGTGGCCGCCGTTCTTCGCGGGGGCCTGGAAGTAGGCGCGCGGGTACCACCGGCGCGAGAGCTCCTTGATGCTCGACACATCCACGTTGCGGTAGTGCAGCCAGCGGTCGACACGCGGCATGTACTTCGCGAGGAACATGCGGTCGGTGCCGATGGTGTTGCCGGCGAGCGGCGCCTTGCCTTCGACCGGCGCGAAGCGCTGGATGTACTCGAGCGTCTGGAACTCGGCATCCGCGAGGCTGACGCCGTTCGGGATCTCGTCGAGCAGTCCCGACGACCGGTGCATCTCGGTGACGAACTCGCCCATGTTGGCCAGGGCGGAGTCGTCGGGCTTGATGACGATCTGGAAGCCCGGATCGAGCACGTTCAGCTCGAAATCGGTGACGACGACGGCGATCTCGACGAGCTCGTCGACGCCGAGGTCGAGGCCGGTCATCTCGCAGTCGATCCAGACGAGCCGGTCGTTCTCGGAGGCGTTTACCATCCCCACATCCTACTGAGGGGGTGCGACACCGGTTCTGGTCCCCCAGACACGATTCGAACGTGTGACCGGCGGATTAGAAGGCCGCTGCTCTATCCACTGAGCTACTGGGGGTCGTCGGTCCAGGATATCGGTCGCACTCTCGGCGCGGCACCAGCCCCTGGCGCCGGCCCCCGCGCGGGCGTAACCTCCGGGCGAAGGAGAGCAAAGGAGCACTCATGTCAGACACCGCGACACGACGACTCTGGGTGGCCTACGGCCCGGTGGGGGTCGTCGGCACCATCCAGAAGGATGCCGAGGGCTACAGCGTCCACATGACGGGCAAGGACGAGCGGCTGGGCGTCTACCCGTCGATGGACATCGCCAAGAGCGCGTTGCACGCGCACCTCAAGCCCGGCAGCGACCGCCCGGAGTTCCGCGAGCACTGAGCGCGAAGCGCCCCGCCCGCGCGGTATCCGTCGCGGGCGGGGCGCTCGTGTCAGACCCGTGCCGCCGACCGCGGGCGCGGCGCCGACCGGGGAGTCGCGAGCAGCGGCATCGCGATGTGCACGAGGGGTCCGATGCCCAGGGCGAAGACGACGGTGCCGATTCCCACGGTGCCGCCCAGGAGCCACCCGAGCACGAGCACCGACCCTTCGACGGTGAGCCGGCACGCCCAGATGGGCCAGCCGAAGCGTCCGTGCAGGCCGGTCATGAGCCCGTCGCGGGGGCCGGGACCGAAGTTCGCTCCAATGTAGAGCCCGGATGCGACTGCCACGAGCACCACGCCGGCGACGAGCATGAGGGCCTGGAGCCAGAAGACGTCGGGGTGCGGCAGGATGCCGAGGGCGAGTTGCAGGCTGGTGCCGACCAGGAGGATGTTCGCGATCGTGCCGACGCCCGGCTTCTGACGCAGGGGGATCCACAGGAGCAGGACGCCGAGGCCGATGATGTTGGTGACCCACCCGATGCCGACGCCCGTCACGCGGGCGATGCCCTGCGCGAAGACGGTCCACGGGTCCACGCCGAGCCCGGCGGCGACGGTGAGGGCGCAGCCGGCGCCGTAGAGGACGAGGCCGACGAGGAGGCGGGTGACGCGGGAGAACATGAGGCAATCCAATCACCGGATTGGACCGTTGCTTAGAGGCCAATCGAGATAGTGTGGCCGCATGGACTCACGGATCTCCGCGCGCGCCCTCGCCGCAGCCCTCGGCGGCTGGCGGGGGAGCGGCCCGGCGTACGAGGCGCTCGCCGACGGGGTGCGTCTGCTGTGCCTCGACAACCGCCTCGCGCCGTCGACCGCTCTCCCCGCCGAGCGCGAGCTCGCCGCCGCGCTGTCGCTCAGTCGGACGACCGTCGCAGCGGCCTATCGCAGCCTGCGGGAGACGGGGCACATCGAGAGCCTGAGAGGCAGCGGCAGCGTGACGCTCCCGCTGCGGCGGAGCGACCCCGGCCGCCTGGAGGCCGACGCCGACAGCATCGACCTGCAGCAGGCCAGCCCGGCGGCGTGGCCGGGGCTCCCCGCCGTCATCGCCGAGGCGGCGGCCCAGGCGCCGGCGCTCGTCGCCCGGATCGGATACGACGTCGTCGGCGACCCGTCGCTGCGGGCGGCCATCGCGGATCACTACACGGCGCGCGGGCTGTCGACCGCCCCCGATCAGATCCTCGTCACGACGGGGGCGCAGAGCGCGATCCATCTGATCGCGTCCGTACTCATCGGCCGCGCCGACCGGGTCATGCTCGAGACGCCGACCTATCCGCACGCGGCCGACGCCTTCCGCCGGGTGGGTGCGCGGCTGATCGGCGTGCCCGTCGACGCGGAGACCGGGTGGGACATCGAACGCGCCGAGCAGAGTTTCGCGCGCGCCCTTCCGTCACTGGCTTACCTCATGCCCGACTTCCACAACCCGACCGGCCGCACGATGGACCCCCGCGAGGTCGACGCGTTCTTGTCGGGGGCCCGCGGCGCCGGAACGCTCCTCGTACTGGACGAGACGACAGGGCAACTCGACATCGACCGCCGGGGGGATGCCGCGCCCTTCCCGGACGACGATCGCATCATCCGCGTCGCTTCGTTGGGCAAGACCGTCTGGGGCGGCCTGCGGGTGGGATGGGTGCGCGCCGCCCCCGACATCATCCGCCGCCTCGCCAGCGGGCGCCCCGTGCACGACCTGGGAACGCCGGAACTCGAGCAGGCCATCGCGACGCGACTGGTGCCGCGGCTCGACGAGATCGCGCGGCAGCGGGGAGAGCTGCTGCGGGCGGGACGCGACGCCCTGCGCAGCGCGTTGATCGACGCGTTCCCGGAGTGGGACGTCCCGCGGGTGAGTGGCGGCGTGTCGATGTGGGTCGGCATCGGAGAGCCGCTCAGCACTCCGCTCGTCATGAACGCGCGCTCACGCGGTCTCGCTCTCTCCGCCGGCTCGCGGTTCGCCGTGGAAGGCGGCCACGACCGGCGCCTGCGCGTGCCCTTCACCGCTCCGCCTGCCACGCTCGAGCGCGCGGTGGGGATCCTCCGTGCGGCGTGGGACGACGTGCGCGGTGGACGCACGGTGCCCGCGCGGGAGGACTTCGCCACGGTCGTCTGAGCCGGTCGCCGTCGCGCTCGGTTGGGGCTCACCCGGGTGCGGATGCGTCTGCGCACGTCGATGCGCCCGCGTGTCGGATGTCGCCGCGTCGGTGCGCCCGGATGTCGAGGCGTCGCCGTGTCGAGGCGTCGCCGTGCCGGTGCGTCGCCGTGCCGATGCGCCCTGGCGTCGATGCACCCCGTGGTCAGTGCACACCCGCGTCGATGCCTCCGGCGTCCATAGACCCCGGCGTCGAGGCGCGCCCCGTGTCGATGCTGCCTGTGTTGCTGCCTCGCGTCGAGGCGCCGTTCATCGGGCGTAGCGCAGACACTCGACGGCATCGCTCGACGACCAGAACTCGCCGAGGCGTCGGAAGCTGCCCGAGGCGGCGTGGAAGCGTTCGGCCGCGTACCGCCATCCTCCATCGGACGCGGTGGCACGGATGTGGCCGACCATGACGCCGCGCGGGTCGGCGATGCGCCACAGACCGGCGGCGACATGCGTCGCCGCACCCCACCCGGCCGGGCGCGGTGCCGGAGCGAGGTCGTTCCACAGTGCGGTGCTCATGCGGACACCGTACGACCGACCTCCGACATCGCCGTCGCCGTGCCCATCCCACTCCTCCTCCCCACCGCCTCGGCTGCCCCATCCGTCCACGGAACCGGCGGAACCGCCTCCGCCGCCCGGGCGAGTCGCGCGACGCTGACATGGCTCCGGCATCCGTCGGGCACGCGGATGCCGGAGCGTCACGACACATCGAGAGGACACATCATGAGCGATCACATCACCCTGGTCGGCAACATCGTCGGCGACCTCGAGCAACGCACCACCCGCGGGGGCGGGCCGGTCGCGGCGTTCCGACTCGCCGTGGGCGAGAGGAAGTTCGACCGGGAGAAGGGCGAGTGGGTGGACGGACACACGAACTTCTACGCCATCTCGGTCTTCGGCGACCTCGGCGCCAACGCCCTCCGCTCCTTCCGGAAAGGCGAGCGCGTGATCCTGAGCGGCCGCCTGCGTCTGCGCGAGTGGGAGACCGAGAGCAAGCGCGGGGTCAGCGCCGACGTCGTCGCAGACGCGATCGGCCACGACCTGCGCTGGGGGGTGTCGGTGTTCCACCGCGCCGCGAAGCCGCAGACTGCCACCAGCCCGTCTCCCGCTGAACCCACACCGCGCGCCGAAACGGACGGCGACGGATGGAGCCTGCCGGGCGCCTCGCTCGAGACGGACGCCGGGGGTTCGGGTGAAGGGGCCGAACGCGCTCGGGCTGAGGTCGTCGTGGCGGCGGGGGAAACCGGTCGGGTCGAGACGCCCGCCGACGCCACCCCGTTCTGATCCGGGGCGGGTCACCCTCCGGTGGTGCGTGGACGGGTCCGTAGACTCGTGATCGTGCCTCGCTTCCCCGGACGACTCTTCGCCGCTCTGACCCTCGTGGCCGTGTTCGGGCTCGCGGGCTGCACGGGGAGTTTGGCCGCACCGGGGCCGGATGCCGGCGACGCGGCGACGTCGACGGCAGGGGAGACGCCCGGCGAGGAGGCGACGACTCCGTCGTCCGCGGGCGATGCGTCGTCGACCCCGGCGGCCTCGTCCGCGAGCGAGGGCGCGCAGCGCCTTCCGCTGTTCTCGCAGACCGTGGCCTCGGTATGGGCCGGGCCGAATCCGGCGTCGGGGCGCGCGTACATCGACGCCCTGACGGCGGCGGGCTTCGACAAGGCGGCGATGCAGGTCACCGCCGATGAGTCCACCATCGGCAATGCGGCGGAGAGCATCGAATTCGCGGTGCGCCTGGGCGACGAGTGCCTCGTCGGACAGGTGGGCCCGTCGATCGGCGACCCTGTGACGACGGTGCTCCCGGGACTCGGCTCCGGTGGGTGCCTGATCGGGCAGACGCGCGCGATCGATTGGTGACGGACCCGCGGCGGCCGCTGTGCGCTCGTCACGTCGGTGCGCAGGGGAGCCGCCCCTAGACTGGAACGGTTATGGCCGAATACATCTACTCCATGGTCCGTGCCCGCAAGGCGGTCGGCGACAAACTCATCCTCGACGACGTCACGATGTCGTTCCTCCCCGGCGCCAAGATCGGCATGGTCGGTCCGAACGGTGCGGGAAAGTCCACGATCCTCAAGATCATGGCCGGCCTCGACACGCCCTCCAACGGTGAGGCGCGCCTCAGCCCCGGCTTCACCGTCGGCATCCTGATGCAGGAGCCCGAGCTCGACGACAGCAAGACCGTGCTGGAGAACATCCAGGACGGCGTGGCGATCAAGCCCAAGCTCGACCGCTTCAACGAGATCTCCGCCCTCATGGCCGACCCCGACGCCGACTTCGACGCGCTGCTGGCCGAGATGGGCACGCTGCAGGAAGAGATCGACGCCGCCGACGGCTGGGACCTCGACTCGCAGCTCGAGCAGGCGATGGACGCCCTGCGCACCCCGCCCGCCGATGCGAGCGTCGTCCCGCTCTCCGGTGGAGAGCGTCGCCGCGTCGCGCTGGCGAAACTGCTGCTGCAGAAGCCCGACCTGCTGCTCCTCGACGAGCCCACCAACCACCTCGACGCCGAGAGCGTGCTGTGGCTCGAGCAGCACCTCAAGGCCTACAAGGGTGCGGTCATCGCCATCACCCACGACCGGTACTTCCTCGACAACGTCGCGGAGTGGATCGCCGAGGTCGACCGCGGTCACCTGTACCCCTACGAGGGCAACTACTCGACCTACCTCGACAAGAAGGCGCAGCGCCTCGACGTCCAGGGCAAGAAGGACGCGAAGCTGGCCAAGCGCCTGAAGGACGAGCTCGAGTGGGTCCGCTCCAACGCCAAGGGGCGTCAGGTCAAGTCGAAGGCCCGCCTGGCGCGCTACGAGGAGATGGCCGCCGAGGCCGAGCGCACGCGCAAGTTGGACTTCGACGAGATCCAGATCCCCGCGGGTCCGCGCCTGGGCAGCATCGTCATCGACGCGAAGAAGCTCGAGAAGAGCTTCGGAGACCGCTCGCTCATCAGCAACCTGAGCTTCAACCTCCCGCCGAACGGCATCGTCGGCGTGATCGGTCCGAACGGTGTGGGAAAGACGACGTTGTTCAAGACGATCGTCGGCCTCGAGCCCCTCGACGGCGGAACGCTGAAGATCGGCGAGACCGTCAAGATCAGCTACGTCGACCAGTCGCGCGCGAACATCGACCCCGAGAAGACGCTGTGGGAGGTCGTCTCCGACGGCCTCGACATCATCACCGTGGGCAAGACCGAGATCCCCTCGCGCGCCTACGTGTCGAAGTTCGGTTTCAAGGGCCCCGACCAGCAGAAGAAGGCCGGGGTGCTCTCCGGTGGTGAGCGCAACCGCCTCAACCTCGCCCTCACGCTGAAGGAGGGCGGGAACCTGCTGCTCCTCGACGAGCCGACCAACGACCTCGACGTCGAGACGCTGAGCTCGCTCGAGAACGCCCTGCTCGAGTTCCCCGGCTGTGCCGTCGTCATCACCCACGACCGGTGGTTCCTCGACCGCATCGCGACGCACATCCTCGCCTACGAGGGCACCGAGGAGAACCCCGACCAGTGGCACTGGTTCGAGGGCAACTTCGAAGCCTACGAGGCGAACAAGATCGAGCGCCTCGGAGCGGATGCCGCCAACCCGTCGCGGTCGACCTACCGCAAGCTCACGCGTGACTGACGCAGAAGCATTCCCCGACTCGGGCCCCGCCACCGCGGGGCCCGAGCGGCTTCACGTGCCGATCCCTCTGCGCTGGGGCGACCTCGACGCGCTCGGACACGTCAACAACACCTCGATGCTCAAGTTGCTCGAAGAGGCGCGTCTGCGCGCTTTCTGGCGCGGGGACGGCGAGGGTGAGGCCCTGCCGACGGCCGTCTTCGACATGAGCGTGCTCGAGAGCGGCGGAGAACGCGCGACGCTGATCGCTCGTCAGGAGATCGAGTACCTCCGTCCCGTGCCCTACAGCCAGCGTCCGCTGGACGTGCGCATGTGGATCGGTGCGATGGGGGGCTCGAGCGCCGACATCTGCTTCGAGGTGTTCAGCCCGATCGGCGACGCCGAGCAGGTGCTCTACGCGCGCGCCACGGCCGTCGTGGTCCTCGTCGACACCGCGAGCGGCCGTCCCATCCGCTGGAGTGCGGCCGAGCGGGCTGCGTGGGGGCCCTACGTCGGTGACCCGATCGAGTACCGTCGCCGAGCCGCGAAGGGCTGACTCCGGTCGACGCACGAGGTCTGCGCCTCGACGCCGCCGTGCGTCGACATGGCGCGGGACGGATGCCGCCGGGCGGCGGCATCCGTGATCGCGGTCACTCGCGCGGGACCCGCACCATGACCTCCTGCGCGACGCTCGCCAGCAGCGCACCGTCACGCGTATAGACGCGGCCCGTCGACAGCCCGCGACCGCCGCGGGCGTTCGGCGACTCCTGCACGTAGAGCAGCCACTCGTCCACGCGTCCGGGACGGTGCCACCACATCGCGTGGTCGAGGCTCGCCACGCGCAAGCCCGGTGCGTTCCAGGGAACGCCGTGGGCGCGCAGGATCGTCTCCTGGATCGTCAGATCGCTGAGGTACGCGAGGGCGGCCCGGTGCACGGCCGGGTCATCGGTGATGGGACGGCGCAGCTTCATCCACACGGCCTGCCGCGGCACCCGCGGCCCCTCGACCGAGGCGTACACCGGTGACGACACGTGACGCACGTCGACAGGGCTCGCCGACAGCATCCGCCGGCTGATGGGGTGCAGCGTCTCGACGTCGACGGGCGCCGTGTCCTCGGGCGGGGCGATTCCGTCGGGCATGGGCTCGAAATGCTCGAGTCCGGGGTCGTCGTCCTGGAATGACGCGATCATCGAGAAGATCGGAACGCCCGACTGGAACGCCTGCGTGCGCCGGGTCGAGAACGACCGGCCGTCGTGGATCCGGTCGACCGAGAAAGTGATGCCGTCGGCCGGATCGCCGGGACGCAGGAAGTACCCGTGCATCGAGTGCACGGTGCGTTCGGCCGGGAGGGTACGCGAGGCGGCGACGATCGTCTGCGCGAGCACCTGGCCGCCGTAGACACGGCCGGTCGGCATCGCCTGCGACACACCCGTGAAGATGTCTTCGGTCGTCCGGGCGCCGGCATCGCGGAGGTCGAGGACCGCGAGCAACGACGCCACGGGATCGATGGCGTCGGTCACGCTGACTCCCGTTCCGGTGCGGCGAGGTGCGCACCGCTTGCTAGTTTAGAGCGGGTGTCCGCGCGCCTGTTGTTCCCCGACCCGCAGGCGGCAGCCGACCTGCTGACCTTCTCCAGTCGAACGATCCGTCTCGGCGACGGAACCGTGCGCCTGCGCGCCCGCGGGGGAATGCTCGTCACGACGGCCGCGCCCCTCGCGCCGCGCGGCCTGATGGACGCGACGCCCACCGTGCTCGGGCTGCGCGCATCGGCGATCGACCCCGAGCTGGAATGCGACCTCGTCGTCGAGGCGTCCGCGCTTCTGCCGGCCCCCGACGACGCGAACGCGGTCGTCCTGCCCGAGACGGCGACCTCTCCGGCATGGGCGGGCATCTCGCCGCCGCAGGGCGGCTGGGAGCAGACGGATGCCGTCGACTCGGCCGTCCTCGCCGCGCGTGCCCAGTACGGTGTCGCCGCCGTCGCCGACGCGCTCCCGGCCGACGCGGGCGAGGACGTGGTGCGGGTGATCCGGGCCCAGGTGTGGGGACAGGCCGACGAGGCTTTGGGCGGACTGCCGCTCGGGGTGGCCTTCGCGGCGTTCGCGCTCGGGTTCATCGCCGGCGGCGAAGAGGCGCCCGTGCGCCGCAGCGGAGCGTGGACGCGGCTGAGCCTCACCCGCGGGCACGTGCTCGTGCGCGGGCCGGTGCGCTCGGGGCTGACGGCGGTGCGCGCCACCGGAAGCTGACCGCACGGCGGCCGAGCGTCATCCAGGAAGCACAAAGGTGCCCGCCCTACCGTGGAAGCAGCAAGGGGAGTACTCCCGACGCGGCGTATCCGTCATCACGAGTCCACGGTTGGATTCCGGGTACGTCGGCCCCGAGGGGCGGAGGAGACCTTGACGTCGCGGCAGCATGCCGCCCGTCGAGAGGTATCCCCGTGGTTTCATTCTCCCGTCTGTTCGACCTCGCCTCGAAGGCCGCCGGCAAAGCCTCGGCCGCCAAGAGCGGGTCCCCGTCTTCCGGGAATCGCGACTGGCGCGACATGGTGCGCTCGGCCGCCGACGCCGTGACCGGCGACTCGCGGCCGCGCACCCCGGGGGCGCCGCCCGCCACCCCCGCCGATCGGTACGCCCCGCCCGCGGCGGGCCGACGCCCGGCATCCGGAGGCGCCGTCTCGGCCGACGATCGCGCCGCCATCGCGCGCTACGACTACCTGCTGCGCACGGCCGACCCCGACCGCGTCGAGCAGATGCACCGCGAGGCCTTCGCTCGGCTCACCCCGGCGCAACGCGCGCACGTGCGCGAGCGGATGAATGCCGAGCTGGCGCCGCACGAGCAGCCCCGGTCCGACGCTCCTGACGACCTCGCCCGCACCGCGGCGCGGGCGGAGGCGGCGAGACCGGGTCGCATGTCGTCGCTGCTCGCGAGGGCCGGGAAGGGCGGACTCGTCGGCGCCGGTGTCGTCGGCGCCGGCGGCCTGCTCGCCGCGGTCGCCGGAGGCGCGGTCGTCAGCGGTGTCGCCGCACCCCTGCTCGCGCAGGCGATGCAGTCCGGGGTCGACTTCGCGGGACTCGCCGAGGGGGTGGACCTGGAGGCCCTGGCATCCGGAGTCGATCTCACCTCGCTCGCGGAAGGATCGGGCATCGGCGAATGGGCCGGAGGGGCGCAGGATGCCGTATCGGGAGCGGGCGAGCAGATCAGCGGGTTCGGCGAGGGCCTGTCGAACCTCGACCTCCCGGGCTTCGGCGACTTCCTGGGCCGCTGAGCCCGGGCGACGGGCGGAGTGGCACCCGCGCGCGGGGTGCACCGACCCCGCGGTTGCTCGGCGAGGCCACCCGCGCTCGCTGAGCGGCGCGGGCCGGCGGGGCGGACGGCCGTCAGTCCGCTGAGCGGACCGGCAGCCCCGTATCGGGGCGTCCGTTCTGCTGCGGGCCGATCCCGCGCGCCTCGAACGTGTTGACCATGGCGTAGGCGGCGCGTTCGAGGTAGTCCCACAGGGGGGCCTCGAAGGCCGGCGGCAGGGCGATCTCATCGACGGCGGCGCGCATGTGTCGCAGCCAGCGGTCGCGCGCGTCGGGATCGACGTGGAACGGCATGTGCCGCATGCGCAGGCGCGGGTGCCCGCGCGTCTCGCCGTAGGTCGTCGGTCCACCCCAGTACTGCGCGAGGAAGAGCGTCAGCCGGTCGGCGGCCGGGCCGAGGTCCTCTTCGGGGTACATGGGCTTGAGAACCTCGTCGGAGGCGACGCCGCGATAGAAGGCGTCGACGAGTCGGCGGAAGGTGTCCATACCGCCGACCTGATCGTAGAAGCTGACGGGTTCGGTCATGACGTGCTCTCTTCGTCGGCGCGCACGGCCGGGGGAGTCGGCTTCGGCGTGTCGGCGCCCGGCGCGGCGGGCAGATCCACGACCGAGGTGGGGGTGTCGTCGCGCAGCGTCTTGGTCTTCTTCGTCTTCGGCGCCGGCGCGCCGTCGTGCTCGGTGTGGTCCTCCACCGTCTCGGAGACGTCGATGCGACGCCCGCGCGGCTTCCACCGGGGACGGTCGTTCACGACGGCGACGGGCGTCTCCTTCGTCTTCGGCGGGTGGGCGCCGCGCACGCTCTGCGCGCCCTCTGCTCCGGTGAGCACGATGGAGTTCAGCTGTGGCAGCGCGATCCCCATCGCATCGATGGCGCGCTTGAGGCGCGCGCGCAGCTCGCGGGCCACGTCGTCCTTCGCGCTCGAGCGCGTCTTCATCACCAGGCGGATGACGAGGGCGTCACCGCTGATGGACTCCAGGCCCCAGATCTCGGGCTGCTCGATGATGCGTGAGCGCCACTTCTGCTCCTTCGACATCGTCTTCGCCGCGGTGAGCATGGCCTGCTCGACGTCGTCGATGTCGGCATCCACCGGCACGGCGAGATCGATGATGACGCGCGACCAGCCCTGCGACATGTTGCCGATGCGCGTGATCTCCCCGTTGCGCACGTACCAGAGCGTGCCGTTGACGTCGCGCACGTGCGTGATGCGGACGCTCACGAACTCCACGATGCCCGTCGCCAGGCCCAGGTCGACGACGTCGCCGATGCCGATCTGGTCTTCGGCCACGATGAAGATGCCGTTGAGGACGTCTTTGACGATGTTCTGCGCGCCGAAGCCGAGGCCGGCGCCGATCGCGGCGGTGAGCAGGGTGAGGGATGCGAGGGCGTCGGGCGCGACGATGCCGGCGATCCACACGAGGGCGACGATCACGAGCACGACGTTGACGATGTTCTGCAGGATCGTCCCCAGGGTGCGCGTTCGCTGCACGAGGCGGACGGCGCTCAGGGGAGATCGGTCGAGGGCCTGCGTGTCGTCGACCCGCGCCTTGACCTTGGCGCCGTTGACGATGCGGTCGACCACGCGGCGGATGACCACGCGCAGGATCCATGCGGCGATGGCGATACCGACGACGATCCCCAGGATCTGCAGGAGCACGCCGCCGAAGTCGAGCAGGCGGCCGCCGATCCACGTCCAGGTGTCGAGGTTGGCGAGGTCCGAGGGCGAGGTGATCGTGGGAGACGGACTGGGGGAGGGATTTTCGGCGAGAACGAACATCGGGATTCAGACTAACGACGGATGCCTCGGCGCCGGCTGAGCGTCGAGGCATCCGTGGAGGGTGCGAAGGATGGGGAGGAACGATCAGGCGTCGCGTGTGCGCAGCGCGATCCATCCGAGCGCGAGCGGACCGACGACCCACCCCGCCAGCGTGAGCGCGGGCTCGAGCAGGTCCTGCGCTCCGGGTTGCGTCAGCGCACCCGCCGCGTTGACGGGAAGGTACTTCGCCGACTCGACGATCCACATCCACTCCGGCCCCGCGATCGAGAAGAGGCTCAGGACGATGGGCAGCACGAACAGCACGCCCACCGTGACCGCGATGGCCCCCGCGCCGCTGCGCAGGAGGAAGCCGAAGCCGACGCCCATCAGGGTGAAGCACGCCATCGACAGCACGCCGAAGCCGAGCGGGACGACCGAGTCCGCCGGGGTCGCCCAATCGACAGGGGCCTGCATCATCGGTGCGGTGACGGCCATCGCGACGGCGTAGATCACGACCGTGGTGACCATCATGGTCGCGGCCACGACCATCGCCTTGGCCAGCAGCACGGCGCCGCGACGCGGTTCGGCGGTCAGGGTCGAGCGGATCATGCCGGTGGAGTATTCGCCGGTGACGACGATCGCGCCGAGGATCCCCGCCACGAGCATGGTGAACTGGGTGGGAGCCAGGATGACGTTGGTCGGCGCCATCGCCCCGCCGGTGTCGCTCGTGGCCAGGGCGATGAGGAGCGACATGCCGACGGACATCGCCGCGGTCACTCCGAGCGACCACCACGTCGATCGGAGGCTGAGGACCTTGACGGCCTCGCTGCGCAGCAGGTGGGCGAAGGTCAGACGGTGAGCCGGAGTGTGCGTGGACCTGCGGGGTCCGGCGGCGAGCGTGGTCATGCGATCTCCTTGGTCTTGTACTCGACCGAGTCATCGGTCAGGGCGAGGTAGGCGTCCTCGAGGGACCCCACGCGCGGACTGAGTTCGTACAGGGGGATGCCGCGGGCGGCGGCGATGTCGCCGACCGTCCGGGCCGTGACCCCGGTGATCTGGGCCGCGCCCGGCTCGATGGCCGTGACCGTGGCATCCGGGGTCTGCAGCGCGGTGACGAGGTCGTCGAGCCGGGGCGAGCGCACGACGAGGGTGGTGGTGGTCCACGCCCCCACGAGGTCGGCGAGAGGGGCGTCGGCGAGGACGCGGCCGCGCCCGAGGACGATGACGTGGTCGGCGGTCTGGGCCATCTCGCTCATGAGGTGGCTCGACAGCAGCACCGTGCGACCCTCCGCGGCCAGGTGCCGCACGAACTGGCGCACCCAGCGCACGCCCTCGGGGTCGAGGCCGTTGACGGGCTCGTCGAGGATCAGCGTGTGCGGGTCGCCGAGGAGGGCCGCCGCGATGCCGAGGCGCTGTCCCATCCCGAGCGAGAACCCGCCCGCGCGCTTGCCGGCGACCGCCCCGATGCCCGTGAGCTCGATGACCTCGTCGACGCGATCGCGGCCGATGCCGTGCGTCGCGGCCAGAGCGCGGAGATGGTTCCTGGCCGAGCGGCCGGTGTGCACGGCCTTCGCGTCGAGCAGCACCCCGACCTCGGTGAGCGGCGAGCGCAGGTGGCGGTACTCCTGGCCCGCGACCGTGACCCGTCCGGCCGTGGGACGGTCCAGTCCTACGATCATGCGCATGGTCGTGGACTTGCCCGCGCCGTTGGGGCCGAGGAAGCCGGTCACCCGGCCCGGGGCGACGGTGAACGAGACGCCGTCGACGGCGGTCTTCGCGCCATAGCGCTTGGTGAGGTTGTCTGCAACGATCATGCGTTCGACGCTACGGATCGGCCCCCGGACCGGTCATCGTCCGCGGGGATGATCCCGCGTCGCCGCGAGGATGACCGGAGACGACGGATGCCCCCTCCCGGGGTGGGAGAGGGGCATCCATCGGGGGGCGCGACTTACTGCGCGTCGCGCTCCTGCACGGCCAGCGCGCGCTCGACACCGGCGAGGTTCTCGCCGACCAGGCGACGCAGCGCGGGAGCGGCGTCGGCGTGCTGCGAGAGCCACTTCCGCGTCGCGTCGCGCAGCGCCGTGTTCGCGAGGGCCGCGGGGTACAGACCCACGATGAGGTACTGCGCGATCTGGTAGCTGCGCGATTCCCAGATCGGCAGCAGCATCGCGAAGTAGGGCTCGACGAAGTCGGCGAGCACGTCGACCGTGGTCGGGTTCGTGAACCCGGCCGCGGTGGACCGCACGATCGTGTTGGGGGCGTCGGAGCGCGCGATGAGCGAGTCCCAGGCCTCCTGCTTCGCCTCGTGCGAGGGCAGCGACGCCTTCGCCATCGCGGCGAACTCGCCGCCCTTGGCGGTGTTGTCGGCGGCGCGGGCCTCGTCGATGTCGGTGGCGGTGACGGCGCCGGCCGCGGCGAGCGAGACGAGCAGCTGCCACGACAGGTCGGTGTCGATCTCGAGACCCTCGAGGGTCGTCGCGCCGTCGCGCAGGGCCTTGACCGTCTCGGCGTGGGCCGGGGTGGATGCCGCCGACGCGAACGCCGTGACGAACTGCAGCTGGCTGTCACTCCCGGCCTCCGCCTGCTGCGCGAGCGTCCACAGCCCGTCGGCCACGCGCTCGCGCGCGGCGTCGCGGGTCGCCGGAGCGACGTAGGAGTTCGCGGCGAGCTGCAGCTGGGCGAGGGTCGTACGCACGGTGGTGGACTCGGTCTCGGAGCCGATGTTCTGCAGCACCAGATCGAGGTAATCGGTCGCCGAGGCCTCGGCATCCCGGGTCTGATCCCAGGCCGCACCCCAGACGAGCGAGCGGGCGAGCGGGTCGGAGATGTCCTTGAGGTGGGCGATCGCGGTGGCCAGCGAGCGCTCGTCGAGACGGATCTTCGCGTACGCGAGGTCGTCGTCGTTGAGCAGCACGAGGTCGGGACGACGGATGCCGCGCAGCTCGGCCACCTCCGTGCGGTCGCCGTCGACGTCGAGCTCGATCTGGTGCACGCGCTCGAGCGCTCCCGCGTCGTTCAGCGAGTAGAAGCCGATGCCGAGGCGGTGCGGGCGGATGGTGGGGTAGTCGCTCGGCGCGGTCTGCACGATCGCGAAGCGCGAGATGGTGCCGTCGGCGCCCTCCTCGATGAGCGGGGTCAGCGTGTTGACGCCGGCCGTCTCGAGCCACTTCTTGGCCCAGTCGCCCAGGTCGCGGCCGCTCGTGGTCTCGAGCTCGGTGAGCAGGTCGCCGACCTCGGTGTTGGACCACTGGTGCTTCTGGAAGTAGGCGGCGACCCCGGCGAAGAACTGCTCGATACCGACCCAGGCGGCCAGTTGCTTGAGCACCGACCCGCCCTTGGCGTAGGTGATGCCGTCGAAGTTGACCTGCACGTCTTCGAGATCGTTGATCTCGGCGACGACGGGGTGCGTCGAGGGCAGCTGGTCCTGGCGGTACGCCCAGGTCTTCTCCATCGCGTTGAAGGTCGTCCAGGCGGCCTCCCACTCGGTGGCCTCGGCGGTGGCGATCGTCGACGCCCACTCGGCGAACGACTCGTTCAGCCACAGGTCGTTCCACCACTTCATGGTGACGAGGTCGCCGAACCACATGTGCGCGAGCTCGTGCAGGATCGTGACGACGCGGCGCTCCTTCACGGCATCCGTCACCTTGGAGCGGAAGACGTAGGTCTCGGTGAAGGTGACCGCACCGGCGTTCTCCATCGCGCCCGCGTTGAACTCGGGCACGAAGAGCTGGTCGTACTTGGCGAAGGGGTAGGGGAAGCCGAACTTCTCCTCGAAGTACGCGAAGCCCTGGCGGGTCTTGTCGAAGACGTAGTCGGCATCCAGGTACTGCCACAGGCTCTTGCGGGCGAAGACCCCGAGCGGGATGACGCGGCCGTCGGCGCTCGTCAGCTCGCTGTAGGTGGCCTCGTAGGGGCCGGCGACGAGCGCGGTGATGTACGAGGAGATGCGCGGGGTCGCGGGGAAGTCCCAGCGGGCGGCGTCGTCGGAGACGGCGACCGGCTCGGGCGTGGGGGAGTTGGAGACGACCTTCCAGCGTGCGGGCGCCGTGACCGAGAAGGTGAACTCCGCCTTCAGGTCGGGCTGCTCGAACACCGTGTACATGCGGCGCGAGTCGGGCACCTCGAACTGCGAGTAGAGGTAGACCTCGCCGTCGACGGGGTCGACGAAGCGGTGCAGGCCCTCGCCCGTGTTCGTGTATTCGCAGTCGGCCTCGACGACGAGCTCGTTCGAGGCTTCGAGACCGTCGAGCGCGATGCGCGAGTCGGCGAAGACGGTCGCCGGGTCGAGCGAGCGACCGTTGAGCGTCACCGAATGCACGGTGCGGGCGATGAGGTCGATGAAGGTCGACTCTCCCTCGGTCGCGGCGAAGGTCACCGCGGTGCGGGAGGAGAACACCTCGTCTCCGCGGGTCAGGTCGAGCTGCACGTGGTACTCGTGCGTGTCGACGATCGCGCGGCGCTCCTGCGCTTCGATGCGGGTCAGGTTCTCTCCTGGCACTGGCGTTCTCCCGGGGATGAGGGTGGGATCGTCGCGGATGACGCGCCGGCGTGGGTGACGACGGACGCCGTCGGCGACGACGACAACCGTAATAGCCTAGTCGCGAGATAACTCGCGTCCAGGCCCATCGGGTGGATGGGAAGATGACTGCGTGAGCACGACCGACACGGACACCAGCCCTGAGACCGTCCTCTACGCGTCGCCCGCCGCGTCATCCGGACCCAAGTGGGTCGAGACGCCCGTGGCGTACGACGGCATCCTCCTCGCCGGCTTCGGCGGACCGGAGGGCCAGGACGACGTGATCCCGTTCCTGCGCAACGTCACGCGCGGGCGCGGCATCCCCGACGAGCGCCTTGAAGAGGTCGCCCATCACTACCGCCACTTCGGCGGAGTGAGCCCGATCAACCAGCACAACCGCGAGCTCAAGGCCGCCCTCGAGGCGGAGATCGCCAAGCGCGGGCTGGGGCTTCCGGTGTATTGGGGCAACCGCAACTGGTCGCCGTACCTCGAAGAGGCCGTGACCGAGGCGGCCGAGGCCGGCGACACCACCCTCCTGGCCATCGCGACCAGCGCGTACAGCTCGTTCTCGAGCTGCCGCCAGTACCGCGAGGACTACGCGCGGGTCCTAGAGGCCACCGGCCTCGGCGAGACCGTGACCATCGACAAGGTGCGCCAGTTCTTCGACCACCCCGGCTTCGTCTCGACCTTCGTCACGGGCGTCTCCGAAGCCGTGTCGGCATTCGTGGCCGAGGGCATCGCCCCGGAGAAGATCCGCGTGCTCTTCTCCACCCACTCCATCCCCACCGCCGATGCTCAGCGCTCCGGCCCGCGCGACGTGGACTTCGGCGAGGGCGGGGCCTACGAGGCCCAGCACAAGGCCGTCGCCGCCTTCGTCATGGCCGAGGTCGCCGCCGCCGTCGCCGACGTCGAGTGGGAGCTCGTCTACCAGTCCCGCTCGGGCCCGCCCACGCAGCCCTGGCTCGAGCCCGACGTCAACGACGTCATCGCCGAGCTCCCCTCGCGCGAGGCGGAGGCCGTGGTGATCGTGCCGCTCGGCTTCGTCAGCGACCACATGGAAGTGCTGTGGGACCTCGACACCGAGGCGATGGAGGCCGCCGAAGAGGCCGGCATCCGCGCCGTGCGCACGCCGACCCCCGGCATCGACCCCGCCTACGTGTCCGGCCTGGTCGATCTGGTCGAGGAGCGACTCAAGGGCACACCGAAGGCCGACCGTCCGCACCTGACCGACCTCGGGCCCTGGTACGACGTCTGCCGCCCCGGATGCTGCGAGAACATCCGCGCCGGCTTCAAGCCCGTCGCGGCGGGTCTGCGCCCCTGACGCCCCCGATGCCGCCCGTCCCTCGCGAGGGGGCGGGCGGCATCGTCATCCCCACCCGCTTCGCCCGCGGCCCTCAATAGGATTGGCCCCATGCGCATCCACATCGGCACCGATCACGCCGGTCTCGAGTTCTCCACCCAGATCCAGCACCACCTCGCCGCCCAGGGACACGAGGTCATCGACCACGGGCCGGTCGAGTACGACCCGCTCGACGACTACCCGGCGTTCTGCATCCGCGCCGCGCAAGCCGTCGTGCGCGACCAGGCTGCGGGCGTCGAGGCCCTCGGTGTGGTCTTCGGCGGCTCGGGCAACGGTGAGCAGATCGCGGCGAACAAGGTGCTGGGCGTGCGCGCCGCGCTCGTGTGGAACATCTCCACCGCCGAGCTCGCCCGCGAGCACAACGACGCCAACGTCATCTCCATCGGCGCGCGCCAGCACACCTTCGACGAGGCCGCGTCGTTCATCGACCGCTTCATCGCGACGCCGTTCTCGGGAGAGGAGCGCCACGCGCGCCGCATCGGTCAGCTCGCCGCGTTCGAGCAGGACGGTGTGCTTCTTCCCGACCCGCGCGCCGGCCGATCGGAGAACACCATGACCGACGCGAGCGATTCGTTCGACCCCGAGGCAGGCTGATGCCCGAAGGGCATTCCGTCCATCGGATCGCTCGGCAGTTCGAGCGCAACATCGTCGGACGCACGGTCTCGGCATCCAGCCCGCAGGGCCGATTCGCCGAGGGTGCCGCTGTGCTCGACGGACGCGAGGCGCTCGAGGCGCGGGCGGTCGCGAAGCAGATGTTCCTCCGCTTCGACGGCGACGTCTGGCTGCGGGTGCACTTGGGCATGTACGGCGCGTGGGACTTCTCGGGCGAGGTCTCGGTCGACGCCACCATCGCGTCGTCCAACGGGCGCATGGGCCAGACGAACCAGCGGGGCACCGTCGTCGACGAAGCGATCATGGATGCCGCGGGTGAGAACTCCCTGAGCTCGATCGGCGCCCCGCGACGTTCCCGCGTGCGGATGTCGGAGCAGACCACCGGCCTCGACGAGGAGACGGAGTGGCCGCCGCCGCCCGTGGGAGCGGTGCGTCTGCGTCTTCTCACCGAGACCACGTGCGCCGACCTGCGCGGCCCGACCGCGTGCGCCCTGCAGACGCCCGACGAGGTGCAGGCGACGATCGACAAGCTCGGGCCCGACCCGCTGGTCGACGACCTCGCCGAGGGCGAGGAGCGCTTCACCGCGACGGTGAGGAAGAAGCCCACCCCCATCGGGCTGCTGCTCATGGACCAGTCCGTCGTCAGCGGCATCGGCAACGTCTACCGCGCCGAGCTGCTGTTCCGCGCCCGGCAGAACCCGCACACCCCCGGTCGCGAGGTGCCCGAGGAGGTGGTGCGCGATCTGTGGCGCGACTGGGCGCGGCTCCTGCCCATCGGCGTCGAGACCGGCCAGATGATGACGATGGACGATCTCGATCCCGAGGCGTACCGCCGCGCGATGGCGCACCGCGACGACCGGCACTGGGTGTACCACCGCGCGGGGCTCCCGTGCCGGATCTGCGGCACGACGGTGCTGATGGAGGAGGCCGCGGGGCGGAAGCTCTACTGGTGCCCCAACTGCCAGGCGTGACGGCGTCCGGAGGAGGTCGAGCCCGGTCGAGCCTCCAGGCGTTTCGGGGGTTCCGGTCCCTGCGACGGGCTCAGGGACCTGAGTCGCGGAGGAGGTCGAGCGCGTCGGAGCCCGGCTCCGTTCTAGGCTGATCCGGTGCGCCAGAATCCGAGCTTCGCGATGACCGACGTCGGTGAGATCCGCCGTCTCATCGACCTCCATCCGTGGGTGACCCTCGTGAGCCAGACCGATGACGGCCTCGTCGCCTCGCACTACGCCGTCATGCTCGACGACACCCGCGACGACCTCACGATCGTGGGGCACGTGGGCAAACCCGACGATGTCATCCTCGGTCTCGGTGATCGCGAGCTGCTCGTGGTCGTCCAGGGCCCGCACGGCTACATCACCCCGCGCTGGTACGGCGACGTCCCCGCCGTGCCGACCTGGAACTTCGTCTCGGCGCACCTGTCGGGCATCCCGGAACTGCTGTCGGCGGAGGAGAACATCCGCGTGCTCGACCGGCTCGTCGACCGCTTCGAGGGTGACGGCGCCGATGCGCGCGGGCTGTACACGCTCCCGAACGACGCCGCCTTCGTCGAGCGCCTCGAGCGCGGCACGGTCGGCTTCCGCCTGACGCCGACGCGCGTGACGGCGAAGCGCAAGCTCAGCCAGAATCGCAGCCCCGAGGTGATCGACACGATCATCGCGGGACTCGGGTCTGACAACCCGGGGCTCGCGGCGGAGATGCAGCGCGCCGCCGACGCACGGGTGCGCCCGTGATCGGGGAGAGCGTCGGCTTCGTCCGCGGCGTGCGCGTGGCCGGCCCCGGGCGCGAGCTGCTGCCCACCGACGAACCGGTCGACCTCGTCCTCGCCGACGGGGTCATCGCCGACATCGCGCCGACCGGCAACCTGCGCCCCGCCGGTGTCGTCGTCGAGGGCGAGGGCGGGTGGCTCCTCCCGGGCCTGTGGGACCACCACGTGCACGTGCTCCAGTGGGCCCTCGCGGCGGATCGCGTCCCGTTGGGCGAGATCTCCTCCGCGCATGAGGCGGCGGCCATCATGGCGCTCGCGCCCCTCAGTGACGGGCGACGGATCGGTTCCGGCTTCCGCGACGGGTTGTGGGCCGACGCGCCGCGCCTCGACCTGCTGGATGCCGCGACCGGCGACGTCCCGACCTATCTCATCAATGCCGACGTGCACAGCGTCTGGATGAACTCCGCGGCCTTCCGTCGCGAGCGGTTCGCTCCCGTGGCATCCGGGATGCTGGTCGAGGAGGACGCGTTCGAGATCTCCCGTCGCCTGAACGCCGTGGAGGCCGATGTCGCCGACGGCGCCGTCGAGCGCATGGCGCGAGCCGCGGCGGCCCGGGGCCTCGTCGGGCTCGTCGACCTCGACATGACGTGGAATGACGAACCGTGGCAGCGTCGCGCGGCGCGGGGCTTCGACGCCCTGCGGGTGTCCTACGGCACCTACCCTCAGCACCTCGACCGGGCGATCGCCGAGGGCCTGCGGACGGGTGACCGCGTGCGCGGCGGGCGGAACGACCTCGTCCGCGTCGGACCGCTGAAGGCCATCACCGACGGCTCGCTTGGCACGCGAACCGCCGCGTGCGCTCACCCCTATCCCGGCGATCCCGCCAACCGCGGTCTGCTCACCGTCGCCCCCGACGACCTCGTCGAGATGATGACGCGAGCGACCGCCGCCGGTCTCGCGTGCGCGATCCACGCGATCGGCGACGTCGCCAACAGTCACGCGCTCGACGCCTACGCGGTGACGGGTGCGGTCGGGACGATCGAGCACGCGCAGCTCGTGGCCCACGCCGACATCCCGCGTTTCGCCCGCCTCGGCGTGGCGGCCAGCGTGCAGCCCGAGCACGCGCTCGACGACCGCGACATGACGGATGCCATCTGGGCCGGGCAGTCGGCGCAGCCCTACCCCCTGCGGGCCCTGGCCGACAGCGGCGCCAACCTCCGCTTCGGATCCGATGCTCCGGTGGCGCCGCTGGATCCGTGGGCGGCGATGGCCTCCGCGGTGTTCCGCACTCGCGACGGGCGCGAGCCCTGGCAGGCGCATCAGAGGGTGGAGATCGGCACCGCGATCGCGGCATCCACCGCCGGGGGATCCACGACACCGGCCGAGATCGCGCCGGGGGCGGTCGCCGACCTCGTGATCGTCGGCGTCGATCCGCTGACCGCCGATGAGCGCGCGCTGCGGTCGATGCCCGTGCGCACGACACTGGTGGCCGGCCGGGTGACCCACGGCGTCTGACGGCTTCTCCCGCGTCGCGCGACGGTCCGGCATCTCCGGGACCGCCCGGATGACCGAGGGCGCCCGGGCATGACGAAGGGGGCGGTGCTCACGCACCGCCCCCTTCGTCGACGTCTTACGCGGCGAGGTGCGCGAAGAGGAACCAGCGGTCCTTGTCGAGGCCGCGCTTGATCTCGATCGCGACGTCCTGGCTCGACATGTCGATCTCGTCGAGGCCCTCGATGGCGGCCTCGATGTCGACGAGAACTGCGTCGATGTCGGCGATCACCGCACGGATCACGACATCCGACTGCGCGAAGCCGGCAGGCACCTCGGTCGCCTTCGCCTTGGCGGCGACGGTGGACAGGCGCGAGTCGATCGGCAGGCCCAGGGCCACGATGCGCTCGGCCGCGAGGTCGGCCCAGTCCTGCGCGTGGGCGACCACGGTGTCGAGCAGCTCGTGCACGCCGATGAAGTTCGAGCCGCGCACGTGCCAGTGCGCCTGCTTGCCGTTGACGACGAGGGCCTCGAGGCCGATCACGACGGGGGAGAGGAACTGGGCCGTGCCGGCGGCCATCGTGGGGTCGACGGTGGTGGCGGCGGGGGTCTGAACGGTGCTCATGTCTGCTCCTTGTCGCAGTGAACGAAGTCTGATGGGTGCAACGCTACTCACGCCCGAGCATTCCGCAAGCAAGATGAGGCTCGGCTAAATCCCCGGTGAGGAGGCAATCCTTACCTTCCCTCCGCTCCTCTCCGACGTCCTGCCGCGGCGCCGGCTATCAGGGCGGCGGTAGCCACGATGACGAGCCCGACCGGAGCCGCGGGCGCACCCGTCCGGGGGAGCTCTGCGGAGGTCGGCCGCCCGGGGAGCACCGCACCCGCGGTCGCCTGGGTCAGCTGCACCACCGGGGTCACCGTGGCCCGTCCCCGGCGGGAGTCGTTCTGCGCCTCCGCGTCGAGACGCAGTGCCATGTCGAGGCGCACCGTGCGCCCCGCCGGAATGATCTCGCTCACCCACGCGCCGCCGGGCGGCACCGGGACCGACGCCACGACCAACCGCAGGGCGTCCGCCAGCGCTCGGCTGGCAGGGTCGCCGTCGTCGGTGGTCTCGAGCCGCAGTCCCGCGCGAGCGGGGTCGGCACTGCCGTTGCGGATCCAGAGAGTGGCGACGCTGCTCGTCCCGGGGACGAGCGGTCCATCCGGTGCGAAGAGGCGGATGGAGCCGTCGGCGACGAAGTGCTCGCCGTCGTCGCTCACGAGGAGCCGCGCTGGAGAGGAGCCGACGGTGTCCGCCCTCGCGGGCGCCGGGACCGCCACCGAGCACGACGCGGCCAGGATCGCCGCGACAACCACCATCGGGGTGCGCGAGCGGCGTCGAGGACGACGCAGGTCGAGAGCGAAAATCACCGCGCCCCACGCGATCACCGCGACGCCGACGACGGCGATCGCTGCCCCGCGCTCCTGGCCGCCGAAGACGGCCGAAGGGTAGCCGAGCAGCGGGAGCGCGAGCACGACCGTGCCGCGGAGCTGTTCGCGTTGCACGGGAGGGTCGTCGAGGTCGTTCGCGTCACCACGGGTGATGAGAAGTCGGTCCCCGCTCGTGCTCGAGATCGTCCCCACGACGCGATGCGTCACCACGGCCGGCTCGCCCGACCGGATCTGGTAGGTCACGACATCGCCCACGCGTACGGCGTCGAACGGCGTCGGGCGCACCGCGATGAGGCTCCCCGGCGGCATCCCGGGATTCATGCTGCCGGTGAGCACCGTGTAGGTCTGCGCGCCGAGGACGGCGGGCACGACGACGGTCAGGAGGGCGAACGCCGAGACGGCGATCAGGAGGACCGTCGACAGGATGCCGCGCGCCCGCGCCATGCGTCCGGGGGAGGGCGGGGCGGAACGGCGATCGCGCCGGAGGCCGACGTTCACGGACACGTCGCACCCCCGAGGACGAAACCGAGGCCGTTCCCGGGGACGACGGTCTGCGCAGCGCTGGGCGACGACCGCCAGAGGCCGTTGATCGACACGGCGGCGACGGTGGGATTGCCGGTCAGCAGGGTCACCACGCCGCCGAGCAGTCCGCCCTGCACGGTGACAGAGAACGTCTCTCCGGTCACGGTGGAATCCTGCACGCGCGCGAGCTCGGGGGGCTGACCCGTCCGCACGTTGGTGGCGATCACGGAGTACTCCTTCGCCCCCGTCACCCGCGCCCAGGTGAGGCGCGCGGCGGCGAGCCCGTTGACGGTCGTCGGCGCGCACGACAGCAGCGTCGGCGCACCGAGTGCGCCCGCATTCAGGGCGGGCAGCGGGACGGGCGCGCTCACCTGCCACGCGGCGGATGCCGGGCTGGCGCCCGCCAGGGCCAGGATCAGCGCGGTCACCGCGACCGTGGCCCGCGCGTGTCGACGCCGCGTCGTCACTGCACGACCTGGTCGGCGGTGACGACGACGGTCGGCGTGAGCGCCGTGCCCTGGAGGGAGGCGGGGGCATCC
Source organism: Microbacterium galbum (assembly GCF_032464915.1). Lineage (NCBI taxonomy): Bacteria > Bacillati > Actinomycetota > Actinomycetes > Micrococcales > Microbacteriaceae > Microbacterium > Microbacterium galbum. Next base: position 343,041 of record NZ_JAWDIS010000003.1, read on the forward strand.
GCCGCAAGGGTGGCGCGCACGCACAGGTCGACCGACTGTCCCGGGCTGAAGCCGCCGGCCGGTGCATAGGACGTACCCGAGGCGATGACCGTCGCGCTTCCGCACGAGCCGAGGTAGACCCGCGTCGTGACGTACGCCGGGGCGGTGACGGTGGGCGTCAGACGCCAGCGCAGCGTCGTTCCGCCGGCGCGGGTCTCGGTGACTCGCAGCAGGGGGGTGTCGCTGGAGCGGTCGGGGTACAGCGGCGTCCACGTCGACCAGTCCCCGATCCACTGGGTGGCGAGGTCGAACGACCCGGATGCCACGGGTCCCGCCGTCAGCGATGCCTGAGCGCGCCAGGAAGCCTGGGCGGCAGCGGTGCCGGTACCGAGCACCAGGGCCGCCGCGAGCACCGCCGCTGCGCGCAGTCGTCCGCGGGGGGACGCATCACGCGTCGACATCGAGGCACCGGGTCAGCTGGACGCCTGCGTGAGCGTGAAGGCGATGTCGTTGAGGTTGACGCTCTGGGTGGCTCCGGCACGGCCCGTCGTCCCGGGCTTGAAGGTGATGGTGAGGGTCGCCGTGGCGGCGCCGCTGTTGGCCGAGGTGAGGCGGTAGGTGTTCGTGCCGGTCGCCGTGCCGTAGCTGCTCACCGTGAGGACCACGTCGAGGTTGCTGCCCAGGGCTCCCGATGTGAACGTCGACCCCACCTCGGCCTTGAGGTCCGCGGCGATGGTGGTGCCCACCAGCGTCACGTCCAAGGGCTGGGTCAGGGTGAGGACGTCTCCGGGGACGATCTTGACGGTGGTCAGGTTGCTCACCGATTGCGCCGAGCCCAGCACGCCCTTCAGGCTCCACGTGCCCGTGCCGAGCGAGAGGTTGAGATCACCCGCGCTGACGGGGCCAGCGGTGAGCGCGGTCTGGGTCGACCAGTAGGCATACGTCCCACCGCCTGCCGACAGCAGGGCGGCACCGACGGCGATTGCGAGGATGGCGGTGGTGCGCCGGTGCCGTCGGACGGGTCGGGCGGTGGGGGTGGGGGCGGGGGCGGGTGCTGTCGACGATGACATGACGACTCCAAGAGCGGCTGCGACTGAGGTGGCTCCGAACCTACGAGGGCTCCGGCCGGCTGCCACTACCGGTTCTGGGTCGCCGGGTACCGTTCCGCTCGTCCCTCGGTAGTCGTCAGTAGTGCCCCGCGACGGCTAGCCTCGGCCCATGACGATCGCCCCCGATGCCTCCGTCCTGACCCTCGACGGCGCGACGCCCTCCCTGCACGGCAGTGCGTTCGTGGCATCCGGGGCCCGTGTCGTGGGTGCGGTGACCCTCTCCGAGGGGGCGAGCGTCTGGTACAACGCCGTCCTTCGCGCCGACAGCGCCCCGATCGTGGTCGGGCCCCGCAGCAACCTGCAGGACAACGTCTCCGTGCACGTCGATTCCGGCCACGGGGTCGTCATCGGCGCCGACGTATCGGTCGGCCACAACGCGGTCGTGCACGGATGCAGGATCGACGACGGATCGCTCATCGGCATGGGCAGCGTGGTGCTCTCGGGTGCGCACATCGGCGCGGGATCGCTCGTGGCCGGGGGCGCGGTGGTGCTCGAGGGGACGATCGTGCCGCCGGGGTCGCTGGTGGCGGGTGTTCCGGCGAAGGTGCGCCGCGAGCTCACGGCGGCGGAGCGCGAGGGGATCGTCCGCAATGCGGAGACCTACCTCAGGCACACGGCGCGCCACGCCCACGCGCAACACGTCTGATCCATCACGCGGGACCGTCGGTGCTCGGGACGCGGTGCGCAGTGAGCGCGGCCCGCTGTTTCGCTCGCCGTCCGCCACCCGCGATGGGTGGGCGTCGCGAGCGAGGCGTGCATAGGGTGGGGCGATGACCATCACCACTCTCGAGCCCGGTGAGGTCTTCGTCTTCGGGTCGAACGCGGCCGGCGCGCACGGCGGGGGAGCGGCCCGGTTCGCCCTCGATCGTTTCGGGGCCGTGTGGGGACAGGGCGAGGGGCTGCAGGGTCGGTCCTACGCGATCGACACGATGTCGGGGCCGACCGTCTTCGAGGAGCAGGCGCGCCGATTCGTCGCGTTCGCTGCCGACCACCCGGAACTGCGCTTCCTCCTCACCGAGGTGGGCTGCGGGATCGCCGGATACCGCCCCGAGCAGGTGGCGCCGTTCTTCACGGGGGCCGGTCGCAACGTCGAACTGCCCGCGTCGTTCCGCCGCGTCCTGGCCCGCCGTGCCCCCGGTGCCGAGGGAGAGGTCCCGTGATCATCGCCCTCAGCACCGCCGTCCCTCTGCTGATCGCCGGGGCGCTCATCGCGTGGCTGGCCTACCGGTCCTCCCGCGGCACGCTGACCCGCAACCTCTGGATGGGCATCCGCACGACCTCCACGATGCGCAGCGACGAGGCGTGGCGGGTCGGTCACACCGCGGCCGTCGTGCCGATGGCCGTGTCCGGGGCCGGTCTCATCGCGGCGGGAGCCGCGGCGATCGTCGTGGGCGAGGACGCGGCTGTGTGGACCGCGATGGCCGGCTGCGCGTGGGCGGTCGTGTGGCTTCTCGTCGCCGCGGTCGTGGCCGGGCGCGCGGTGGAACGGATGGATGCCGATACCGGGCGCTGATCGGAAGGAGCCGTGATCGTCGCAACGACGGGGGAGTGGAGGGGCTGACGAGAATCGAACTCGCATCATCTGTTTGGAAGACAGAGGCTTTACCACTAAGCTACAGCCCCGAATTCCGCCGCTCATGACGAGCCGCGGAGTCGGACTCGTCTACTGTACGACACGGCGCAGGCGGTCGCGAACGCACCCGGTCGACTCGGATGCCGATTTCGCCCCGCACCGCGAGAAAACCGGCGGTCCCAGGTCGATCGACTAGACTTTCCGAGGTCGTTTCGTCGAACGCGTTCGCGCGCGTCGCCCCGGGGCGTAGCTCAGCTTGGTAGAGCGCCCGCTTTGGGAGCGGGAGGCCGCAGGTTCAAATCCTGTCGCCCCGACGCAACGGCCCCACAGACCACAGGCCCACACGGCCCCCGCGTGCGCGCGGGCCACACGAGGAGAACACACCGCATGGTCAACAGCACCGTCGAGCAGCTCAGCCCCACCCGGGTCAAGCTCCACATCACGGTCTCGCCCGACGAGCTCAAGCCGAGCATCGCCCACGCCTACGAGCACATCGCCCGCGACGTGCAGATCCCCGGCTTCCGCAAGGGCAAGGTCCCCGCGCCGATCATCGACCAGCGCATGGGCCGCGGCGCCGTCATCGAGCACGCCGTCAACGAGGGTCTCGACGGGTTCTACCGTCAGGCCGTCGAGGCGCAGGACCTCCGCGTCATCGGCCGCCCGAGCGCCGAGATCGTCGAGCTCCCCGAGCTGAAGGACTTCTCCGGCGACCTCGTCGTCGATGTCGAGGTCGACGTGCGCCCCGAGTTCGAGCTGCCCGCGTACGACACCATCACGGTGACCGTCGACGCGGCATTCGCCGACGAGGCCGGCATCGACGCCGAGCTCGACCGCCTGCGCGCCCGCTTCGGCACGCTCGTCACCGTCGACCGTCCGGCCACCAGCGGCGACTTCGTCGAGCTCGACCTCGTCGCCACGATCGACGGCAACGAGATCGACCGCGCCGAGGGCGTGTCGTACGAGATCGGCTCCGGCGAGCTGCTCGAGGGCATCGACGAGGCGATCGAGTCGCTCACCGCCGACGAGCAGACCACCTTCCGCTCGAAGCTCGTCGGTGGCGAGCACGCCGGCGAAGAGGCCGAGGTCGCCGTCACCATCAAGGCCGTCAAGGAGCGCGAGCTCCCCGACGCCGACGACGACTTCGCCCAGATGGCGTCCGAGTTCGACACCATCGCCGAGCTCCGCGAGTCGCTCAGCGAGCGCGTGTCGCAGCAGGCCGTGTTCACGCAGGGTTCGGCCGCGCGCGACAAGTTCATCGACGCCCTCCTCGAGGCCGTCGAGATCCCCGTGCCCCCGCAGCTCATCGAGGACGAGGTGCACAACCACCTCGAGGGCGAGAACCGCCTCGAAGACGACGAGCACCGCGCCGAGGTCACCGAGGCGAGCGAGAAGCAGTTCCGCACGCAGATGGTGCTCGACAAGATCGCCGAGGACGCCAACGTCCAGGTGTCGCAGGACGAGCTGACGCAGTACCTCATCCAGTCGGCTGCGCAGTACAACATGGCGCCGCAGGACTTCGTCAACGCGCTGCAGCAGGGCAACCAGCTCCCCGCGCTCGTCGGCGAGGTGGCCCGCAACAAGGCCCTCGCGATCGCGCTCGGCAAGGTCACCGTCGTCGACACCGACGGCAAGCCCGTCGACCTGACCGGTTTCGTCGCCGTCGAGGGCGAAGAGCCCGTCGAGGGTGACGACGTCGCGGACGAGGGGCCGGCCGAGGAGGCCGCCGCTGAGGAGGCCCCCGCGAAGGCTCCGGCCAAGAAGCGTGCCCCCGCGAAGAAGAAGGCCGACGCTGACGCGGCTCCCGCCGAGGAGGCCGCCGCTGAGGAGGCCCCCGCGAAGGCTCCCGCCAAGAAGCGCGCCCCGGCCAAGAAGAAGGCCGACGCCGCCGACGGCGAGTAAGTCATGACGGAGGGGGTGGATGTCACGGCATCCGCCCCCTTCTTCGTTCCCGGATTCCGGTGAGCGTCCCCGACACGCCCTCCAGCGCACCGCTCGCGCGTCGTGTCCAGACGCTCGACATCCGGGTCACCGACCCCTGTTGAGTGTCCAGAACACGCCGCGCGTACCGACGGTCGGCGGCGCGTCCTGGACACTCAACATGCCTGACGAGAGATGGATGCGACACATGGACGACTGGCAGAGCAGAGTGGATGCCGTCTGGGCCGATGATGCGCTCAGCCCCACCGAGGTGATCTCGCGGATCGACGAGCTCGCCGCCGAGCGACCCGACGACGATGCCGTGGCGCTCTTCGAGCGGGCAGGAGCACGCGACTCGGCGGGCGTCGAGGACGAGGCCGAGGTGTTGTACCGTCGCGCGCTCGAGATCGGCCTCGACGACGAGCGCCGCACCCGCGCGACGATTCAGCTCGCCAGCACCATCCGCAACCTCGGCAAGACGGAGGAGGCGCTCGGGATGCTCCGGGCGGAGTATGAGCGCGAGCCGCGCGGGGAGCTGCACGACGCGGCTGCCGCCTTCTACGCCCTCGCGCTGGTGTCGAGCGGGGAGCCGGAGCAGGCGGCATCCGTCGCTCTCCAGGCCCTCGCGCCGCACCTGCCGCGCTATACCCGTTCCGTGACCGGATACGCGCGAGAAATCGCCGACGATCCGCGCTGATCCGCCCGCGGCGAACACGGCATCCCGCCCACGGACCCGCCGGTAGATTCGTTGCAGATCACCGGAAGAGGAGCACACATGCCCGAACCCCTTATGGCAACGAGCGTCTTCGACAGGCTGCTGAAGGACCGCATCATCTGGCTCGGTTCGGAGGTGCGCGACGAGAACGCGAACGAGATCTGCGCCAAGATCCTGCTGCTCGCGGCAGAGGACCCGCAGAAGGACATCTACCTCTACATCAACTCGCCCGGCGGCTCGATCACGGCCGGCATGGCGATCTACGACACGATGCAGTTCGTGCCGAACGACATCGTCACCGTCGGCATCGGCATGGCGGCGTCGATGGGCCAGCTGCTGCTGACCAGCGGCACCAAGGGCAAGCGCTACATCACGCCCAACGCGCGCGTGCTGCTGCACCAGCCCCACGGCGGCTTCGGCGGCACGTCGAGCGACATCCAGACGCAGGCGCAGCTCATCCTCGACATGAAGCGCCGCCTCGCCGAGATCACCGCGAACCAGACCGGCAAGAGCGTCGAGCAGATCAACGCCGACGGTGACCGCGACCGCTGGTTCACCGCTCAAGAGGCCCTCGAGTACGGCTTCGTCGACCACATGCGCGAGCACGCCACCGACGTCACCGGCGGCGGCGGAACCGCGGCCTGAGTCGAGAGGAAAAGGACACCGACATGAACATCCCCACCTTCGGCGGCGCAGCGGCCCACATGCCCTCGAGCCGCTACGTCCTTCCTCAGTTCGAGGAGCGCACGGCCTACGGCTACAAGCGCCAGGACCCCTACAACAAGCTGTTCGAGGACCGCGTCATCTTCCTGGGCGTCCAGGTCGACGACGCCTCGGCCGACGACGTCATGGCCCAGCTGCTCGTGCTCGAGTCGCAGGACCCCGACCGCGACATCATCATGTACATCAACTCGCCCGGCGGCTCGTTCACGGCCATGACGGCGATCTACGACACGATGCAGTACGTCTCGCCGCAGATCCAGACCGTGGTTCTCGGTCAGGCCGCGTCCGCGGCATCCGTGCTCCTGGCCGCCGGCGCGCCCGGCAAGCGTCTGGCCCTGCCGAACGCCCGCATCCTGATCCACCAGCCCGCCATGGGCGAGGCCGGTCACGGGCAGGCGTCCGACATCGAGATCCAGGCGCAGGAGATCCTCCGCATGCGCACCTGGCTCGAAGAGACGATGGCCCGCCACACCGGTCAGGACGTCTCGAAGGTCAACAAGGACATCGACCGCGACAAGATCCTCTCCGCCGCCGAGGCGATGGAGTACGGCATCGTCGACCAGGTGCTCACGACCCGCAAGCGTCAGCCCGCGGCCCTCACCGCCTGACACGCTCGCGACACAACGAAGCCCCGCAGACCCGTTTCGGTCTGCGGGGCTTCGTCGTGCGCGGTGAGCCCCGCGTGAGTCGCCGGATTTCGTCGCCCCCGGCGATGCGGGAGCGACAGATCCCGGCGAATCGCGCGGGGGAGGGAGGGTCCGCCGTCGGCGATCACGACACCGCCGGGCGCGCAAATGCCCTCGGATGTCGCGGGCTCGGGTTAGGCTCGGGTACACACCGGCGGGGGCCGGGTGACGGGAGGAACCGGCATGGCACGCATCGGTGAGAGCGCCGACCTGTTCAAGTGCTCCTTCTGCGGCAAGAGCCAGAAGCAGGTGCAACAGCTGATCGCCGGTCCCGGCGTGTACATCTGCGACGAGTGCGTGGAGCTCTGCAACGAGATCATCGAAGAGCGCATGGCCGAGTCCTCGGCCGGCGAGGTCGCCGAATTCGACCTGCCCAAGCCGCGCGAGATCTTCTCCTTCCTCGAGGAGTACGTCGTCGGTCAGGAGCCCGCCAAGCGCGCCCTGGCCGTCGCCGTCTACAACCACTACAAGCGCGTCCGCGCGCACGGCACGCTGCAGCCCGCCGAGGCGCGCGCCGAAGAGATCGACATCGCCAAGAGCAACATCCTGCTGCTGGGCCCCACGGGCTGCGGCAAGACCTATCTCGCCCAGACGCTCGCGAAGCGCCTCAACGTGCCGTTCGCGGTGGCGGATGCCACGGCCCTCACCGAGGCCGGCTACGTCGGTGAAGACGTCGAGAACATCCTCCTCAAGCTCCTCCAGGCCGCCGACTTCGACGTCAAGCGCGCCGAGCAGGGCATCATCTACATCGACGAGGTCGACAAGATCGCCCGCAAGGCCGAGAACCCCTCGATCACGCGCGACGTGTCGGGTGAGGGCGTGCAGCAGGCGCTCCTGAAGATCCTCGAGGGAACCGTCGCCTCGGTTCCGCCGCAGGGGGGCCGCAAGCACCCGCATCAGGAGTTCATCCAGATCGACACGACGAACGTGCTGTTCATCGTGGCCGGTGCCTTCGCGGGGCTCGAGGAGATCATCTCCGCTCGCGTCGGCAAGCACGGCGTCGGCTTCGGCGCTCCGCTGCAGCGTAAGGAGGACGCGCCCGATCTCTTCAGCGAGGCGCTGCCCGAAGACCTGCACAAGTTCGGTCTGATCCCCGAGTTCATCGGTCGTCTGCCCGTCGTGGCATCCGTCTCGCCGCTGGATCAGGACGCGCTGATGGAGATCCTCACCGCGCCCCGCAACGCCCTCGTCAAGCAGTACCAGCGCATGTTCGAGCTCGACGGCGTGCAGCTCGAGTTCGACGACGACGCGCTGCGCGCGATCGCCGATCTGGCGGTGGCCCGCAAGACGGGTGCGCGCGGTCTGCGCGCGATCCTCGAGGACGTGCTCGGCCCCATCATGTTCGACGTGCCCTCGGCCGACGACATCGCGAAGGTCGTCATCACCCGCGCGGCCGTCGAAGACGGAGCCCAGCCGACGATCGTGCTGGCGCAGAAGCGCCGCAGCGCCTGACCACTCCGCTCGTGTTCCACGGGCGCGGTGAGCGGCTGCGGGTGAGCCCTCTCGCCGTCGGGGGAGTGACGCGCGGGGCGCGGCTGGTCGTGCGAGACGATCCGGGGGCTGCGCTGTCGACTCTCGTCGACGCCCTGCGTGCCGAGCGGTTCGACGTCGGCGACGACCGCATGTCGCGGGCCCTGTCGGCGCGGGGGTCGGAGTGGATCGCGCAGGACGTGCGCATCGGGGATCCCTCCCCGACATGGTCGTCGGGGATCTTGGATGCCGCGCTGCAGCACACCCCGCTCGCCTTCCTACCCGGGCTCCGCCGACGCGCCACCCCCACGGTCGTCGTCGCGAGCGCCCGCGCTCACGACGAAGGGGCGGAGCTCGTGGCGTTCTCGCACCCGACCCTGGTCGGCTGGACCACGACGAACGACGCGGCGCACCTCCTCACCGCTACCCTCGACCGCGTCGAGGCGCAGTACGCGCCCGCGGGACTCCTGGTGACGCGAGAGGCCCTACGCGGCATCGCGAACGACGGAGCGCCCGCCTCGCAGCAGTTCGTCCGCGACGTGCTCGGCTGGCGCTGAGGTCCTCCGCTCCCGCGTCCGCGGTGCACCGGTGCGCGGACGCCCTCCGGCGGCCGGGCCGAGGAGCGCGCGGCCGGCGCGCCCACCCGACGGACGCCGAGCACCGTCCTGCACCCCGAGGCCAAAGAGGTTCCGAGGCGGGCAGGATGGAGGGATGCTGTCCGCTCTTGCTGTCCCCGTCGCCCTGTCGAGTCGAGCCGGGGAGGTGCAGCTGCGCCGGGCCGTTCCGGCCGACCTGTCCGGGCTGATGGTCCTTCTCGCGGATGATCCGATCAGTGCGGCGCGCGGCGATCGCGGTGACGATTCCGACGGCACGGCCTATGCGGCGGCGCTGCGAAGCGTGCTCGAGGCTCCGCTGAACGACCTCCTCGTCGTCGACGATGCGGAGGGCCGTCTCGTCGGCACCCTGCAGCTCACCGTCATCCCCGGCATGGCCCGACGCGGCGCCACCCGCCTGCTGGTGGAAGCCGTGCGCGTGGCCTCGACGGAACGCTCGGCGGGCATCGGCACGGCCGTGATGCAGTGGGTGATGCACGTGGCCGCACCGGCGACCGGCGCGAGCCTCGTGCAACTGACTTCCGACGCGGCGCGCGTGGATGCCCACCGGTTCTACACGCGTCTCGGCTTCGTCGACTCGCACATCGGGTTCAAGTACGCGCTCTGACGCGGCGTCCCCGGACGCCGGGAGCGGCCGCGCGCACCGACCTCAGTCGGCGAGACCGCGCCGCTCGAGAAGCGGCTGGATCTCGGCATCCCGACCCCGGAAATCGCGGTAGGCGGCGAGGGGATCGCCGGACCCACCGACCCCCAGCAGCCTCCGGCGGAAGCGGTCGCCGTTCGCGCGCGTGAGTCCGCCGTTCTCGCGGAACCACTCCACGGTGTCGGCGTCGAGCACCTCGCTCCAGATGTAGGAGTAGTACCCGGCGCTGTACCCGCCCGAGAACACGTGCGCGAAGTACGTCGAGGCGTAGCGGGTGGGAACGGCGGGGTTGTCGAGGCCGATGTCGGCGAGGGCTCGCGCCTCGAACTCCGCCACGTCAATGCCCGCCGAGGCCTGGTCGACCGAGAGGCCGTGCCACGCCTGGTCGATCCAGGAGGCCGCGAGGTACTCGCTGGTTGCGAAGCCCTGGTTGAACGCCTCGGAGGCGTGCAGTCGCTCGACGACATCGGCGGGGAGCGGCTCGTCGGTGTCGATGTGGCGGGCGTAATTCGTGAGGATCTCGGGCCAGAGGATCCACATCTCGTTCACCTGGCTGGGGAACTCGACGAAGTCGCGGTAGACGGCCGTGCCGCCGAAGTGCGGATAGGTCACCGTCGCGAAGAGCCCGTGCAGGGCGTGGCCGAACTCGTGGAAGAGGGTGGTGACCTCGTCGAGCGTCAGCAGCGTCGGGGTTCCGGGAGCGGGCTTGTTGACGTTGAGGTTGTTGACCACCACCGGGGCCGTGCCGCGGAGCCGGGACTGTGTCACGATCGAGTTCATCCACGCGCCCCCGCGCTTGGTGTCGCGCGTGTACAGGTCGAGCAGGAACAGCCCGAGCTCGCTGCCGTCGGCGTTGTGCACCTCGAACACGCGCACGTCGGGGTGGTACCCCTGCAGGTCGTGGCGTTCGGTCATGCGGATGCCGTAGAGCTGCTCGGCGGCGAAGAACACGCCGTCGCGCAGCACGCGCTCGGCCTCGAACCACGGCCGGAGGGCCGCGCGATCGAGGTCGTACCGTTCGGCGCGCACCTTCTCGGTGTAGAACGCCCAGTCGTGGGCTTCGATCCGGATGCCGTCGGCATCCGCGATCTCCTGCAGGGCGTCCTGCTCGCAGCGGGCGTTGGCCGCTGCGGGGGCGGCGAGCCGTCGCAGCAGGTCGCGCGCGGCATCCGGAGATCCCGCCGTCTGATCCGCCAGGACGGCCGCCGCGTGCGAGGGGTAGCCGAGAACGGCGGCGCGCTCGGCGCGCAGACGCACGATCTCGCGGAGGACCCCGCGGTTGTCGTTGTCGTTGCCGCGCGCGGCGCGGGAGCGCGACGCCTCGAGCAGGCGGCGGCGGCTCTCACGATCCGTCAGAGAGGCGAGAAGCGGGTGCCCCGTGTACAGGGTGAGGGTGACGACGTAGCGGCCGTCGAGTCCGCGGCTGGTCGCTGCCTGAGCGGCGGCGGACAGCTCGCCGTCGCTGAGTCCGTCGAGTTCGGCGGCGGTGTCGAACGCCACGGCGAGGTCGTTCGTGTCGGCGAGGAGGTTCTTCTCGAAGGTGTTGGTGAGCACCGAGAGTCTCTGATTGAGCTCGGTCAAGCGCTGCTTCTCGGCGTCGTCGAGGCCGGCGCCCGCGAGCGACATCTCGCGGTGGTACCGCTCGACGAGGTAGCGGCTCTCGGCGTCGAGATCGAGGTCGTCGAGCTGCGCGTGCACGGCGGCGATGCGGGCGAACAGCGCGGAATCGAGCTGGATGGCGTCGCGGTGTGCCGACATGAGCGGAGCGAGCTCCTCTTCGACGGCCTGGATCTCCGCGGTGCCGTCAGCACCGGTGACGGTGTAGAACGTGCGGCTCACACGACCGAGCAGTTCGCCGCTGCGCTCGAGCGCGACGAGCGTGTTCTCGAAGGTCGGCGCATCGGACTGCGCGGTGATCGTGTCGATCTCGTCGCGCTGTGCGGCGAAGCCGGCCTGGAACGCGGGCAGGTAGTGCTCGACGCGGATGCTGCCGTACGGCGGCAGATCGTAGGGGAGCGAGGGCGGCGCGAGGAGGGGATTGGGGGCATCCGTCATCGGTCCAGCCTAGGCGGCGTGCCGTCCGCGGTCACGGCCGCGGCTCCTCCGCGGCGACGGCATCGACGCGCTCAGCCAGCCGGGGCGGAGGGTCCTGAGCCAGAGGAAGGGACCGGGACCTCTCGCTGTCGAACGAGAGAGCCCGCCGTCCGCCCGGAGGCGGCGGCGGGCTCTCGCCGGCGACGACGGCTCAGGCGAACTCGGCGTCGTCGTCGTACCGCACGACGACCTCGCCCGAGGCCTCCTGCGAGACGATGACCCCCGTGTCGAGCTCGGCCACGGGGCGTCCTTCGAGGAAGGTCAGCGTCCACCGCGGCGCGGGGGCGCTCAGACCATCGGGGTTGAGCGTGGCCTCGACCGCGGCGATCTGGGCGTGCAACGCCTCGGGAACGGCCTTCGGCGGCTGCTCACGGGCGGTCCAGCGGGTTCCGAGCTGCATCAGGCCTCCTGGGGTGCGAACACGATGTCGTTGACGGTGGTGGTGTTGGCCTCGGCGAACGAGATCGTCTCGATGCGCCCGACCGCGCGCAGGTCGCCCTCGGCGAGACGCAGGGCCGCGACGTTCGGACCCGACACGATCAGCGAGGTGACCGGCGTCTTCTGCGAGGCCTTGGCCTCGGTCTTGGCGCGACGGATGCCGATGAGCGCGGCGCTCACCGCGGTCAGCACCGCGGGGTCACCCTCGATGCCGAGCGGCTCGGGCCAGGAGGCGGTGTGCACCGATCCCTCTTCGAACCACGACCACACCTCTTCGGACGCGAACGAGAGCACGGGGGCGAACAGGCGCACGAGCGTCGACAGGGCCGTTCGCAACGCGAGGGCCGCCGAGGCCTGACCCACGTCGGTCTGGTCGTAGGCGCGCTCCTTGACGAGCTCGAGGTAGTCGTCGCAGAACGTCCAGAAGAACGACTCCGTGATCTCCAGCGCGCGTGCGTGGTCGTACGCCTCGAACGCGGCGGTGGCGTCGCGCACGACGGCATCCAGGGTCGCCAGCATCGACGCGTCGAGCGCGTGCGTGACCTGGGCCCCCTCAGGGACGGGGAACGACAGCACGAACTTGGCCGCGTTCAACAGCTTGATCGCGAGGCGCCGACCGATCTTCACCTGCGTGGGGTTCTGCGGGTCGAACGCCGCGTCGGTGCCGAGGCGGCTCGACGCCGACCAGTAGCGCACGGCGTCGGAGCCGTGCTGCGTGAGGATGTCGGCGGGCGTCACGACATTGCCCTTCGACTTCGACATCTTCTTGCGGTCGGGGTCGACGATGAAGCCCGAGATCGCGGCATCCGACCAGGGGCTCCGGTCGTCCTCGAGCGCGCTGCGCAGCATCGTGGAGAAGAGCCAGGTGCGGATGATGTCCTGACCCTGCGGGCGCAGGTCGAACGGCGAGACGAGGTTCCACAGCTCCTCGTCGCGCTGCCAGCCACCGGCGAGCTGCGGGGTGAGCGAGGACGTCGCCCACGTGTCGAGGATGTCGCGCTCGGCGTCGAAGCCGCCGGCGACGCCCCGCTGATCCACCGTGTAGCCCGGGGGCACGTCGGTCGTCGGGTCGACGGGGAGCGAGGCGAGGTCGGGCGTGAGTACGCGCGAGTAGTCCCGCTCGCCGTTCTCGTCGAGGCCGTACCAGACGGGGATCGGCACGCCGAAGAACCGCTGGCGCGACACGAGCCAGTCGCCGGTGAGGCCGTTGGTCCAGTTCTCGAAGCGCACGCGCATGAAGTCCGGATGCCACGACATCTCGCGGCCGAGGGCCACCAAACGCTCGCGCAGCTCGGCATCCCGAGCGCCGTTGCGGATGTACCACTGGCGCGTCGACACGATCTCCAGCGGGCGGTCGCCCTTCTCGAAGAACTTCACGGGGTGGGTGAAGGGCTTGGGGGCGCCCTCCATGGCGCCGGACTCCTGCAGGAGCTCGACGATGCGCTTCTTGGCGCTGAACACCGTCTTGCCCGCGAGTTCCGCGTACGCCGCCTTCGCGGCATCCGTCACGATCACATCGGGGGCCTCGGCGACGATGCGACCGTCCTTGCCGATGATCGTGCGGTTCGGCAGGTCGAGCTCGCGCCACCAGATGATGTCGGTCACGTCGCCGAAGGTGCAGATCATGGCGATGCCCGATCCCTTGTCCTTCTGCGCGAGGGGGTGCGCGAGCACGGGCACCTCGACGTCGAACAGCGGGGTGCGCACCGTGGTGCCGAACAGCGGCTGGTAGCGCTCGTCATCCGGGTTCGCCACGAGTGCCACGCACGCCGGCAGCAGCTCGGGACGGGTGGTCTCGATGAACACGTCGCCCGAGCCGTCGGTCTTGGCGAAGCCGACGCGGTGGTAGGCGGCGGGCTGGTCGCGGTCCTCGAGCTCGGCCTGGGCGATCGCGGAGCGGAAGTCCACGTCCCACAGCGTGGGGGCGAGCGCCTGGTAGGCCTCGCCGCGCTCGATGTTGCGCAGGAACGCCAGCTGGCTCGTGCGGATCGAGTCGTCCGAGATCGTGCGGTAGGTCTGGGTCCAGTCGACGCTGAGGCCCAGCTCGCGGAACAGCTCCTCGAACTGCTTCTCGTCTTCGATGGTGAGCTGCTCGCACAGCTCGATGAAGTTGCGGCGGCTGATGGGCACCTGGTCGGCGGCCTTGCTGCTCTTGTTGTCGCCGCCCGCGAACGGCGGGGTGAAGTCGGCATCGTAGGGGAGCGAGGGGTCGCAGCGCACGCCGTAGTAGTTCTGCACGCGGCGCTCGGTCGGCAGGCCGTTGTCGTCCCAGCCCATCGGGTAGAACACCGTCTTGCCGCGCATGCGCTCGAAGCGCACCTTCACGTCGGTGTGCGTGAACGAGAACACGTGGCCGATGTGAAGGCTTCCGGATGCCGTCGGCGGCGGGGTGTCGACCGAGTACACGCCCTGACGGCCGGCCTCTGCGGCGCGCAGACGGTCGAAAACGTACGTGCCGCGCTCGTTCCACGCGGCGTCCCACTTCTGCTCGAGGCCTTCCAGCGCGGGCTTGTCGGGAATGGTGGCAGCCATGGGGTACTCCTCGAGCGATATGGGCGGCACTGTGTGAGCGTGCCTGATGGGTGTGGGGTCCAGGATACCGGGGTCGCGGGCGGCACGTGGGTCTGCGGAGGGTGTGGCGGGAGCTGGCCGTGAACGAGACAGGGCCAGGGCGCTCCCGCCGCCGCCCTAGCGTTCGCGATCTGCCCAGCGTCAGTCGTGTTCGAGGTTCGGTGACTGAGCGGAGGCGGATTGCGAACGGGGAGCGGTGATAGGAGAGGGCGGACAGTGTCAATGCCTGCGGAGTGGACGGGAGATCGGGTTCGACAGTCGCTCGGCGACCCTTCCTCCCGAGGGCTTCGTGGTTCCACGGATCGTCCCATCGGCCCCGGTGGCTCTCCGCGAGCGGACACGATGGACGGTATGCACCCTCCGCCGGTTCTTCGAATCGCCGATCGTGTGGCGCTGCTCGGCGGCGTCGCCCGCTCGACACGGCTCCTCGACGAGGGACACAGCAAGCATCACCTGGCCCGCGCGGTGGAGAAGGGACTGCTCTTCCGCGTGCAACGCAACTGGGTGGCCGTTCCGGGTGCGGATCCGCTTCTCGTCGCAGCGGCCCGTACGGGCGTCGTGCTGTCTTGCGTCACCGCGGCTCGGCGTCTGAAGCTCTGGATCGCAGAGTCGCCCGAGCTCCCGCATGTCGCGTACCGCGGGTCGGGTCGGGTGCGTGGGCCCGCAGCCGTCGTCCATTGGCAGCGACCGGTCGTCCCGAGGCATCCTGACGCCCTCGAAGACGGGGTGGAGAACGTGCTCATGACGGTCGCAGCGTGTCAGCCCTACGAACGGGCGCGAACGGTGTGGGACTCGGCGCTCAACCAGCGACTCATCGACGTGGAGGTTTTGCGGCGGCTGCCGTGGACGGGAGCGGCGCGGCGCCTCGCTCACGAGTCGTCACCGTGGGCCGACTCCGGGCTCGAGACCATCTTCATCGTTCGGCTGCGGTGGTTGCATCTCCCCGTCCGCCTGCAGATCTGGATCGCGGGTCACCGCGTCGATGTGCTGATCGGCGAGCGTCTCGTGGTTCAGATCGATGGCGCGCATCACGTCGGCGCACAACGGACTTCCGACATCGATCACGACGCGCAGCTCATGCTGATGGGCTATCACGTCATCCGAGTCGGGTACGCCCAGGTCATGCACCAGTGGGAGGACGTGCAGGAGCGGATCATGCACGCCATCGCGCAAGGTCTGCACAAGGCCTGACGCACGGCCGACCGGGAGAGTGGTGGGCGCCGTCCTGGCGAGGGTCGAGGCCCGGTGCCGTCGCAGGGTCAGTTATCTGCCCTGAGGCGGGTGCCGTGGCAAGGAGGCGACTGATCGGGCGCCGATCACTGACCCCGGCCGGATCGCTGACGTGGGCCGGGGTCGAAGCTCGGTGCCTCTGCAGGCTCAGTGATCTGCTCCGGGTAAGTGCGGTGGCGGGGAGGCGACTGATCGGAGGCCGATCACTGACCCAGGGCAGACGACCGCACAACGGCCGATCGCCCCGCACGGGCAGATCGCGCGGCGCCGCAGCCGCCACTTTCCGCACCCGGTCCAGGAACACCGGTAGGCTGGGGGTTCCCCACCCGATACCTCGAGGTTTCGTCATGCCCTCTCAGCTTTCCCGCCGCGTCCTCTCGGCCGTGGCCGTCGGCGCGGTCGCCGCTCTGTCCCTCTCCGCCTGCGCCGGGTCCGACCCGGCGGCATCCGGTGACGGCGAGATCGTCTGGGCCATCGAGGGCGCGAACCTCTCGGCCGGCAAGATGGACCCGCAGACCAGCCAGCTCGACGTCACCGCAATGGTGCAGCGGGCCGTGCTCGACTCGCTCGTGTTCCAAGAGGCCGACGGATCGTTCTCGCCCTGGCTCGCCGAGTCGTGGGACATCGAGGACGGCGGCGCGAGCTACCTCTTCCGCCTGCGCGACGACGTGACCTTCCACGACGGCACGCCCTTCGACGCGGCCGCGGTCAAGGCGAACTTCGACCGCATCGTCGACCCCGACACCGCCTCCGCCCAGGCCGCGAGCATGCTCGGCGGCGAGCTGTACGCGGGCACCGACGTCGTCGACGAGCACACCGTGCGCGTGCGGTTCACGCAGCCGTACGCGCCGTTCCTGCAGGCCGCGAGCACGGCGCTCCTCGGCTTCTACTCCCCGAAGGTGCTCGAGACCCAGGCCGACCAGCTCGCCGCGGGCGGTCCCGACATCACCGTCGGCACGGGCCCCTTCGAGCTGACCGAGTACACGCCCGACCAGGACATCGTCTACACCCGCAACGACGACTACACCTGGGGTCCCGACGGCGCCGGCGCGCCGACCTTCAAGACGCTTCGCGTCGACATCCTCCCCGAGGCCTCGGTGCGCGTGGGGGCGCTCTCCAGCGGCCAGGCGGACGTCGTGACCAACCTGCCGCCGAACCTCGTGTCGCAGGTGCCGGCCGACGACACCGTCCAGTCGATCGCCTACCCGGGCCTGCCCTACTCGCTCTTCCTCAACGAGAAGTACGGTGTCTTCGCCGATCAGAAGGTGCGCCAGGCGTTCACCCGTGCGATCGACGTCGACACCGCCGTGAGCGAGATCTTCTTCGGCCAGTACCCTCGCGCGTGGAGCATCCTCGGCGCCACCACCCCCGGCTACGACGCGAGCCTCGAGAACTCGTGGCCCTTCGATCCGGCCGCCGCGAACGCCCTGCTCGACGAGGCCGGCTGGACCGGACGGGATGCCGACGGCATCCGCACCAAGGACGGCCAGCGCCTCACGGCCCGCTGGATCGCCTGGACCCCCGTGCCCGATGACCGCGCCGCGCTGGCCAACGCCGTGCAGAGCGACCTGAAGGCCGTGGGCTTCGACCTGCAGCGCGAGGTGCTCGAGCCGGGCGCGTACAACGAGCAGTACGGCCCGAAGACCTACGACGTCACCGACTGGGGCTTCTCCGGCGTCGACCCCGACCTGCTGCGCAGCCACCTCGCGACCGACGGGTTCCAGAACGCCTCGCAGGTGAGCGACCCGGCGATCGACGCCCTCCTCGAGCAGGGCGCCTCGACCACCGACACGGCCGCGCGCAACGACGTGTACGCCCAGGTGCAACAGTGGAACGCCGAGCACGCCGCGATCGTGCCCCTGTACAGCCCCACGCTGATCAGCGCCGTGAGCCCCGACGTCACCGGGCTGAGCTTCGACCTCTACGGTCGTCCGCTCTTCGCCACCGCCACGGTCGGCTGAGCGCCCCTGCGACGACGGATACCGGATGCCACGCTCTCGCCCGCGCGCGATCCTCACGCGCGTCGGCGGGCTCGTGGCATCCGTCGTCCTGGTCCTGTGGGGGGCGGCGACCCTGGCGTTCGTGGCCTTCCGCGTCATCCCGGGCGATCCCGTCGAGGTGATGCTCGGGCCGCAGGCGCAGGTGAGCGATGCGGTCAAGGCGGCGATGCGCAGCGATCTCGGCCTCGACCGCCCGGTGCTCGAGCAATATGCGGCGTTCCTCGGTCGCCTCGCCCGCGGCGACCTGGGCGAGTCGTACCAGCTGCGCCTGCCCGTGACCGAGGTGATCGGCCGGCAGCTCGGGCCGACGCTGCAGCTCTCGGCGCTCGCCCTGGTGATCGCGCTGGTGCTGGCCCTGGCATCCGCTCTGCTCGTGCGCGGGCGGACGGGCCGGGCCGTGGCATCCGGAATCGAGCTCGTGGTGCTGTCGTCGCCGGTGTTCTGGACGGGGCTCGTGCTGCTCAGCGTGTTCTCGTTCCAGCTGGGGTGGTTCCCGGTGTCGGGGGCGCGGGACGGCGCCGCGATCGTGCTCCCCGCGGTGACGCTGGCCCTGCCCGTCGCGGCCCTGCTGTCGCAGGTGCTGCGCGACGGCGTCGAGGCGGCCGAGCGCGAACCGTTCCTGCTGACCGTGCGGGCCCGCGGCGCCGGGGCGGTGCGCGAGAGCGTGCACCACACGCTGCGGCACGCGGGCGTCGGGGGACTCACCCTCGCCGCCTACCTCGTCGGATCCCTGCTGGGCGGGGCGGTGCTGGTCGAGACCGTATTCGCCCGACCGGGCATCGGCCGCGTGACGCTCACCGCCATCACCGACCGCGACCTGCCCGTGATCACCGGGGTGATCCTGCTCAGCGCGCTCGTCTTCGTCGTGGTCAACACGATCGTCGACCTCGTCGTGCCCCTCATCGACCCGCGGCTGCGTTCCGCGGGACCTGCTCTGCGCACGCGGACGGCGGTGCCGTCGTGAGCGGTCGCGCGACGAGCCGCGCCGGACGAACGGCGGCGCTGGGCGCAGCGGGCGTCGTGCTCGCGGCCATCGCCCTCGCCGCCGTCGCGCCGACGCTGCTGGCGACCCATGACCCGCTGCTCACCGACGTGCGCTCCGCGCTGCAGCCGCCCAGCGCGGCGCACTGGTTCGGCACCGATCAGAGCGGCCGCGACGTCTACTCGCGCGTCGTGCACGGGGCGGGGCGCTCGGTCGGCATCGGCCTGCTCGCCACCACCCTGGCGCTCGCGGTCGGCGTCGTGGCGGGCTCGCTGTCGGCCGTGGCGCCGCGCTTCGTCGACGCGGCCACGATGCGTGTGGTCGACGTGCTGCTGGCCTTCCCCGAGTTCCTCGTGGCGCTGCTCGTGGTGGCGGTACTCGGTCCCGGCGCGGTCAACGTCGCGATCGCGGTGACGATCGCGGCGGTTCCGGTGTACGTGCGACTCGCGCGCGCGCAGACGCGCTCGCTCGCGGCGGCGGAGCACGTCGAAGCGGCGCGCCTCATCGGCGTTCCCGCCCCGGTGGTGCACGTGCGCCACGTGCTGCCGGGGGTGCTCGGTGCCGTCAGCGTGCTCGCGACCATCGGGATCGGGACGAGCATCCTCGCCGCCGCGGGGCTCAGCTTCCTGGGACTCGGTCCCACCGAGCCGACGCCGGAGTGGGGCCTCATGCTCTCCGCGGGGCGCAACCTCCTGCTGCAGGCCCCGTGGGTGGCGCTGTTCCCGGGGGTGGCGATCACCGCGACCGTGGTGAGCGTCAGCGTCATCGGCCGCATCCTCCGCGCACGGGTCGAGGAGCGGGGCGCATGAGCGGCGTGCGGGTGCGGGGCTTGCGCATCGACGGTCCGTCGGGCGCGATCGTCAGCGGTCTCGACCTCGACGTCGCTCCGGGGGAATGCGTCGCGATCGTCGGCGAGTCGGGCACCGGCAAATCGGTGAGCGCCCGGGCGCTGCTGGGGCTCACACCGACGAACCTGCGAAGCACGGCCGACGAGCTCGAGATCGACGGCGTCGACGCGCGCGGCTTCGGCGAGAGGCAGTGGAGAGGGCTCCGCGGTCGTCGCATCGCACTGGTGTCGCAGGACGCCCTCGTCTCGCTCGATCCTCTGCGCCGCATCGGTGCCGAGGTCGCCGAGCCGGTCCGCATCCACGAGCCCGCGGTGCGCGGTGCCGCTCTCGCCACCCGGGTGCGCGACAGCCTCGAGCGCGTGGCGATGCCGGAGCCCGACGAGCGTGCGCGGCACTACCCGCACGAGCTGTCGGGGGGCCTTCGTCAGCGCGCGCTCATCGCCTCCGCGCTGGCGGCGCACCCCGCGGTGCTGGTCGCCGACGAACCCACGACGGCACTGGATGCCACCGTGCAGGCCCGCGTGCTGGGCCTGCTCCGCCGCATCGCCGACGACGGCGTGGCGGTCGTGTTCATCAGCCACGATCTCGGTGCGGTCGCCCGGGTCGCCGATCGCATCGTCGTCATGCACGAGGGACGCGTCATCGAGACCGGTGCGACGGCCGAGGTGCTGGCATCCCCTCGCGATCCGCACACGCGAGCGCTCGTGGCGGCGGTCTCGCACGAGCCGCTCGGCCGGGCCCCGCGCACCGACGAGCCCCTGGTGAGCGCCGAGGGCCTCGTCAAGCGTTTCGACGATCGCGTGGCGGTCGACGGCGTCTCGCTCGCGGTGCGCCGCGGGCGCACCCTCGCGGTGGTGGGGGAGTCGGGCTCGGGCAAGACGACCCTCGCCCGCATGATCGTGGGGGTGACGGATCCGGATGCCGGGTCGCTGCGCTTCGACGCCCGTCCCTGGTCATCGCGGGTCGCCGTCGGCGCCGCGCGCACGCGCGTGCAGCTGGTGCAGCAGAATCCGTGGGGCGCGCTCGACCCGCGATGGACGGTCGGACGAACCCTGACCGAGGCCGTCGCCGCCGGAGGGGTGCCGCGCAGGGGGCGCCGCGCCGCCGTCGCCGCGCTGCTGGACGAGGTCGGGCTCTCCCCGGGGTTCGTGCGCCGTCGTCCCGCGCAGCTTTCCGGCGGGCAGCGGCAGCGCGTGGCGATCGCTCGCGCCCTGGCGGTGTCGCCCGATCTTCTCGTGCTCGACGAGCCCGTGTCGGCCCTCGACGCCTCGGTGCGGGCGCGCATCCTCGACCGCCTCCTCGCGCTGCAGGCCGAGCGCGACCTCGCGATGGTGTTCATCACGCACGACCTCGACGTGGTCGCCGCGATCGCCGACGACGTCATCGTGATGAAGGACGGTCGAGTGGTCGACTCGGGCGCCGTCTCGTGCGTCTTCGCCGACCCCGGGCACCCCTTCACGCGCGAGCTGCTCGCCGCCGCCGGCCTGGGCCCCGCGGCATCCTGAGCCCGCTCCGGGTCGCCGGCCCCCGCAGCCGCTTCCCTTCCCGCGCGCCCGCCCCGCGGCCGCACGCCCTCCCGCACGCCGCGCCCGGGCCCGCCTCCGTCGAGCGTCGAGCGTCGAGCGTCCACGACACGCCGCTTCGCTCCGTGCCGTGCGGCGTGTCGTGGACACTCGACCTGAAGGGCGTCCGGTACGTCCTGACAACCGCCGCTTAAGACGCCCGGCTCGCGTAGAATGGGGGGAACGGCGTCGATCCGGCCATCACCGGGGAGCTCGTGGAAGAAACGGGTCCAGGCCCGGACTAGAACCGCGCGGGGCAGGCCCGTCACAGCCGCAGTGAGAGTGGCGCTCCGTCGCGGGGCGCAATGCAGGGTGGTACCGCGGTCCCCACAGGATCGTCCCGGCGAGCAGACCTCGACCCGCGGAGAGACATGACCTACCCTCGCCCCTCATCCTTCGGCCCCGCCGCTGACCTCAGCGCCGCGGAGACGGCATCCGTCGTCCCCAGCCCCCGCTTCCCGACCATCGAACAGGACACGCTCGCGTTCTGGCAGAGCGACGACACCTTCCGTGCGTCGATCGCGAACCGCGAGGGCGCCGAGGAGTGGGTGTTCTACGACGGCCCGCCGTTCGCGAACGGCCTGCCGCACTACGGTCACCTACTCACCGGCTACGCGAAGGACGTCTTCCCGCGCTTCCAGACCATGCGCGGCAAGAAGGTCGACCGCGTCTTCGGGTGGGACACCCACGGCCTGCCCGCCGAGCTCGAGGCGATGAAGCAGCTCGGCATCACCGAGAAGGACGAGATCGAGGCGATGGGCGTGGCGACCTTCAACGCCAAGGCCCGCGACTCGGTGCTCGAGTACACGCGCGAATGGCAGGACTACGTCACCCGCCAGGCCCGCTGGGTCGACTTCGAGCGCGGCTACAAGACGCTCGACACGACCTACATGGAGAGCGTCCTCTGGGCCTTCAAGACCCTGCACGACAAGGGCCTCGCGTACGAGGGCTACCGCGTTCTGCCGTACTGCTGGCGCGACGAGACGCCGCTGTCGACGCACGAGCTGCGCATGGACGACGACGTGTACAAGATGCGTCAGGATCCCTCGGTCACCGTGACGTTCCCGCTCGTCGGTGCCAAGGCCGAGGCCCTGGGCCTCACGGGTGTGCGCGCCCTGGCGTGGACGACGACGCCGTGGACGCTGCCGACGAACCTCGCGCTCGCGGTGGGTCCCGGCATCCGGTACGCGGTCGTCGAGGGCGGACCCCACGGCGCCGCCGACGTGCACCGGGCTCCCGACGGCACGGCCGACGAAGCCTTCGAAGCGGTCGCGCACCGCTACCTGCTGGCCGAGGACCTGCTGCCGAACTACGCCAAAGACCTGGGCTACGAGAGCCCGGATGCCGCCCGCGCGGCCGTGCAGACCACGATCCTGGGCGCGGAGCTCGAGGGCGTGTCGTACGACCGCCTCTTCGACTACTACGCCGACGCCGAGACGTGGGGGACGCAGAACGCGTGGAAGATCCTCGTCGACGACTACGTCACCGTCTCCGACGGCACCGGCATCGTGCACCAGGCTCCTGCCTACGGTGAGGACGACAAGCGTCTCGCGGATGCCGCGGGCCTGCCGACCATCATCTCGCTCGACGACGGCGGCCGGTTCCTCTCGGCGGTCACCGACGTCGCGGGGGAGCTCTGGATGGAGGCCAACCGGCCCCTCATCCGCTTGCTCACGCAGGCCGGCCGCCTGCTGCGCGAGGCGTCGTACGAGCACTCGTACCCGCACTGCTGGCGCTGCCGGAACCCCCTGATCTACAAGGCCGTGTCGAGCTGGTTCGTGCGCGTGACCGACATCAAGGACGATCTGCTGGCGAACAACCAGCAGATCACCTGGGTGCCCGAGAACGTCAAGGAGGGGCAGTTCGGCAAGTGGCTCGAGGGTGCGCGCGACTGGTCGATCAGCCGCAACCGCTACTGGGGTTCGCCGATCCCGGTGTGGAAGAGCGACGACCCGAACCACCCGCGCGTCGACGTGTACGGCTCGCTCGCCGACATGGAGGCCGACTTCGGCCGCCTCCCGCGCAACGCCGACGGCGAGGTGGATCTTCACCGTCCCTACATCGACGATCTGACGCGCCCGAACCCCGACGACCCGACGGGTGAGTCGACGATGCGCCGCATCGAAGACGTCCTCGACGTCTGGTTCGACTCGGGTTCGATGCCGTTCGCGCAGGTGCACTACCCGTTCGAGAACCACGAGTGGTTCGACGAGCATGCCCCCGCCGACTTCATCGTCGAGTACATCGGACAGACCCGCGGCTGGTTCTACGTCATGCACGTCCTGTCGACCGCGCTCTTCGACCGCCCGGCCTACACGGGCGTGTCGTGCCACGGCATCGTGCTCGGCAACGACGGGCAGAAGATGTCGAAGTCGCTGCGCAACTACCCCGACGTCCGCGAGGTCTTCGACCGCGACGGCTCGGATGCCATGCGGTGGTTCCTCATGTCGTCGAGCGTGCTGCGCGGGGGGAACCTCGTCGTGACCGAGGAGGGGATCCGCTCGGGCGTGCGCGAGTTCCTGCTGCCGCTGTGGAACGCGTGGTACTTCTTCGCGACCTACGCGAATGCGTCAGGCACTGAGGGGTACACCGCCGAGTGGCGCACCGACTCGACCGACGTGCTCGACCGGTACATCCTCGCGCTCACCGGCGACCTCGTGACGAACGTCGCGGCCGATCTCGAGGGCCTCGACTCCACGACCGCGGCCGAGCGCCTGCGCGACTTCGCCGAGGTGCTGACGAACTGGTACATCCGCCGCTCGCGCGACCGCTTCTGGGTCGGCGTGACCGACGACCCGACGAGCCGCGAGGCCTTCGACACGCTCTACACCGTGCTCGAGACGCTCACCCGCGTCGCCGCCCCGCTCATCCCGCTCGTGTCGGAGCGCGTGTGGCAGGGGCTCACCGGCGGGCGCAGCGTGCACCTGACCGACTGGCCCGACGCCTCGGCGTTCCCCGCGGCGGAAGACATCCGCACCGCGATGGACACCGTCCGCGAGGTCTCCAGCGTCGCCAACGCCCTGCGCAAGAAGGAGGGCAAGCGCGTGCGCCTGCCGCTTCCGCGTCTGACGGTGGTGACCCCGGATGCCGCGGGCCTCGCGCAATTCGACGACATCCTGCGCGAGGAGCTCAACGTGAAGAGCGTCGAGCAGGTCGCGCTGCAGGACGGCACCGCCGCCGAGTACGGGATCACGCACCGCCTGTCGGTCAACGCGCGGGCCGCGGGGCCGCGCCTGGGCAAGCAGGTGCAGCAGGCGATCAAGGCCGCCCGCGAGGGCGACTGGAGCGAGGTCGACGGACAGGTCGTCGCCGGCGGCATCCCGCTCGAGCCCGCCGAGTACGACCTGGTCGTCGAGACGGCGGGCCGGCCGGAGGGCGAGGCGCTCGCGGTCCTCGCCGGCGGTGGTTTCGTGCTGCTCGACACCGTCACCACCCCCGAGCTCGAGGCCGAGGGCCTGGCGCGCGACATGATCCGCGGCATCCAGGACACCCGCAAGGCCGCCGGCTTCGACGTGAGCGACCGCATCTTCCTCTCGCTCACCTTCGTCGAGGACGCGGACGCGCAGGCGGTGGCACAGGCGTTCGACGCCGCGGGCGTGGCATCCGAGACGCTCGCCGAGGCCGTCGTGCTGGCGGGACCCGAGGGCCGGCTCATCGAGCACGGCTCCGCCCTGCCCGCCGAGTACGAGACGCAGATCGCCGCGAACACCTACGCGAACGTCGGTGCCGTCACGGTCGCCGTCGCGCGGATCGGAGCGTCCGCATGAGCGACCGCACCCGCGCCGACGCCGTCTACAGCGCCCTCCTGCAGCGACAGGGCGAGCAGTGGGTGCAGCCGCGTGTCGAGCGCACGCGCCGCGTGCTCGAGCTGCTCGCCGACCCCCAGCGCACCTACCGCGTCATCCACGTGACCGGCACGAACGGCAAGACCTCGACCAGCCGCATGATCGAGAGCCTGCTGCGCGCGATGGGCCTGCGGACGGGCCTGTTCACCAGCCCCCACCTCGAGCGCTTCACCGAGCGCATCCTCATCGACGGAGAACCCGTGGCGGATGCCGCGATCGCCGACGCGTGGGACGAGATCCAGCCGTTCGTCGACATGGTGGATGCCGAGCTCTCGGCATCCGACGACGCTCCGCTGACCTTCTTCGAGCTCCTCACCGTGCTCGCCTTCGTCGTGGCGGCGGACGCCCCGATCGATGTGCTCGTGCTCGAGGTCGGCATGGGCGGCGAGTGGGATTCCACCAACACCGCCGACGGAGACGTGGCGGTGTTCACCCCGATCGACATCGACCACGCGGACCGCCTCGGGTCGACGATCGCCGAGATCGCGACCGTCAAGGCCGGGATCATCAAGCCCGGTGCGGCGGTCGTCACGGCCGCCCAACCGCCCGAGGCGCTGCGGGCCATCCGCGCGCGCGCCGAGAAGGAGGGCGCCACCGTCTCCGTGGCGGGCGACGGCTTCGCCCTCGAAGACCAGACCCTGGCCGTCGGCGGGCAGCAGGTGTCGATTCGCGGCGTGGCCGGGAGCTACCGCGAGGTGTACCTCCCGCTCTACGGGGCCCACCAGGGCGCCAACGCCGCCCTCGCCGTCGCCGCGGTCGAGTCGCTCATCGGCGGGGGAGAGCAACCGCTCAACGCCGACGTCGTGGCCGACGGCCTCGGCAACGCGACCTCGCCGGGCCGCCTGCAGCTCCTCGGAAC
The DNA here is from genome assembly GCF_032464915.1 of Microbacterium galbum. Taxonomy (NCBI): domain Bacteria; kingdom Bacillati; phylum Actinomycetota; class Actinomycetes; order Micrococcales; family Microbacteriaceae; genus Microbacterium; species Microbacterium galbum. Next base: position 368,899 of record NZ_JAWDIS010000003.1, read on the forward strand.
CGCGCCGACCGTGTTCGTCGACGCCGCCCACAACCCGCACGGCGCCCGCGCCCTGGTCGCGGCGTTGAAAGAGTCGTTCGACATCGACGAGTGGGGCGCCGTGGTCGGCATCCTGGAGGGGAAGGATGCCGCGGGCATCATGACGACGCTCGCCCCGGCCGTCGCCCGGGTCTTCGCCACCGCGCCCGACAGCGACCGCGCGACCGATCCCGATGCGATCGCCGATGTCGCCGAGGCCGCCGGCCTGCCGGTGACGGTGCACCCGACGCTCGAGGACGCCGCCGACGCGGCGCGCTCCTGGGCCGTCGAGTCGGACCGACGGGCTGTCGTGATCGCCGGGTCCGTCGTTCTCGCGGGAGAGGCTCTGCGCCTGTCGGAACTCGAGGACTGGAAGGCCGGGTGGCAGGGATGAGCCCGCGCGAACCGCGTGCCCCGCGGCCCCGTCGTCAGCGCGGCGCGCAGGAGTCCCTCGGCGCGGTGGTCCTCGGCTTCGAGTCGATCATCGTCTTCCTCGGCGGTCTCGTGGTCTACGGCCTCAAGGTGCTTCCGTTCGGCATCGAGCCGTGGTGGGGGATCGTCGGCGGTGTCGTCCTCGCCGTCGCCATGGTCGCGGTCTCGGGCTCGTTGCGGCACCGCTGGGCGCTGTTCGCCGGGTGGGGGCTGCAGGTGCTCCTCCTGCTCGGGGGGTTCCTGGTTCCGGCCCTCGCCGTGGTCGCTCTCATTTTCGGCGGCATGTGGGCGTATGCGACGATCAAGGGAGCGGCCCTCGATCGTGCGAACGCGCGGCGGGCCGCCGACCCCGACCTCTCGAACGGAGAATGACCCATGGCCACCGAAGAGACCCTCGTCCTGGTCAAGCCCGATGGCGTGGCTCGCGGCCTGACCGGCGCGATCCTCGCCCGCATCGAGGCGAAGGGCTACGCCCTCGTCGACATCCGCCTGGTCGAGCCCGACCGTGAGACCCTCGCCCGGCACTACGCCGAGCACGAGGGCAAGCCCTTCTACGAGCCGCTGCTCGAGTTCATGATGTCGGGCCCCTCGGTCGCGATCCGCCTCGCGGGCAACCGCGTCATCGAGGGATTCCGCTCCCTCGCCGGCACGACCGACCCCACCACCGCCGCCCCCGGCACCATCCGCGGCGACTTCGGCCGCGACTGGGGCCTCAAGGTGCAGCAGAACCTCGTGCACGGCAGCGACAGCGTCGAATCCGCGGAGCGCGAGCTCGCGATCTGGTTCGCCTGAGTTTGAATGCCGAGAAGGCCGTCGCCCGAGAGGGTGGCGGCCTTCGTCGCTCCCGCGGGCCTGTCGTGACGCACCGCCGGCCTTTCGCGGCGTGAGGTGGCTGAGCCTGTCAACGCCACAGCCTCGGCGGTTCCCGGCCCCTTCGACGGGGTCAGGGACCTCCGCTCGCGACCCGGGTGGCTGAGCCTGTCGACGCCACCGCCCCCCGGGACTCTGTGCCGCCGGGTGCGCTCGGGCCCCGCGTTTCAGACGCGCGGACGACTCACCGCGCTCCGGCGACCCGCCGTGAGCCAGGCCACCGGACCCAGCACGGGCACCAGCAGAATGAGCGCCGCCCACAGTGCCACCGCCAGTGACGACGCCGAGTCGGCCGTGCGCGAGAGACTGACCAGCCCCCAGATCGCGAGCCCCAGCGCGACGACGGCGCCACCCGACCACACGAGGTCGCTCGTCGCGGGCACCAGGGGGTTCACGGCATCCATGTCCCGAACGCTACCGCGCTCGCGTCAGAGCTGCGACAGCACGTCCAGGCGCACCTGCGCCAGCACGGCGACGACGACGTAGCACGCGAAGCTCATGAGGGGCACCCACACCATCAGTCGGTCGGCGAGCTCCCGCACCTTCGGCGCGCCCGGGATCACGCCCTCGCGCAGCACGTGCAACGTCACCACGAAGAACGACGGGATGACCACCGACCACGTGACCATGCACCACGGGCAGAGGGTCGCGAGGACGAAGAGGCTCTGCGCGATGAGCCAGACGACGAAGCCGATGGCGAAGACGAACCCGAGCCAGAACAGCACCCAGAACCACCGGGCGAACCGGGCACCCGCCAGCAGCGCCATTCCGACCACGATCGGCGCGATCCACGCGGCGAGGCCGATGATCGGGTTGGGGAAACCGAAGACGCTGCCCTGCGACGATTGCAGATTGGTCGAGCACTGCACGAGGACGCTGAAGTCGCACGAGGCGGCGGCCCCCGGGTTCATGAGCTGATGGAAGCGTTCCATGGTGAGCGAGAACGCCGCCCACCATCCGACCGCGCCCGCGAGGATCAACCAGATCGCGACGCCGATCGGACGACGGGGGGTGACGCTTTCGCTCATGGGGCGATTCTGCCACCGTCGGCATATCGGCCCGCTGTGGGCCTCTCGGCGTCGAGCGAACGCCGGGAGACGCGCCACGGGAGGGGCGGATGCCGCCGCGTGTCGCCCGTCGCCGTCGATCGGGCCGCTCGACGGGACCGTCCGCTGGCTGTTTCGCCGGTCCGTGCGATAATGAAAGCTGATGTGACCGCGGCCGCGCCGCAGGAACATCACCCAGAAGACTTCGGGCGATGACCGCCCTTCGCAGCACGAGCCGCAGGCCTGCTGCAGACCGAGTGAGTTCGCAGCCCCGCCGGGTGCGGCGCTGCATGAGATTTCGTCGGGCGACGCGCGGTGTCGCCCGCCAGGGAGAACCCCGAATGGCCGAAGTGACCGACGATCAGACCCCCGCCGAGCAGGCGCCGATCGAGAACCCCGAGACCGAGACCCGCGAGACCGAGGCGGTCGCCACGTCCGACCCCGCCGACACCACGCCTGCCGCGACCTCCGGTGTCGACGAGGAAGAGGCTGCGGTCCAGGATGCCGCGCATGCCGCCGCCGAGGACACCCGGGCGCCGGCCGTGCTCGAGGGCGACACCGCCACGGGCGACGCCGCCACGGGCGACGCCGCCACGGGCGAGCAGCCCGAGGGCGAGGCCGACGCGGAGGCTCCGGTCGACCCGTCCGCCGTCTCGGCAGACGACGCCCCCATCGGCGGCGACTCCGACGCCCCCGCCGACGCGCTCGTCGAGCGGAGCGGCACCTCTTCGACCGCCGAGGCGACTGCCGCCCTCGAGGAGCCCGCCGCCGCGGAGCCCGCCCCCGAGAAGCCCGCCGCCGCGGAGCCCGCCCCCGAGAAGCTCGCGAAGGCCGAAGAGGCCGTCGCGGTGGAGCCGGAGAAGCCCGCCGAGACCGAGAAGCCCGCGCGCCCGACGGCGGTGTCGCTCGGCCTTCTGCCCGAGAACTTCGTGTCGGCCGTCTCGACCGCTCTGCACTTCTACGCTCCCGCGCTCCCGCCGCTGCCCGTCCGCGAGGAGTCGTGGGATCGCGACGACCGCGACGATGAGGGTCCCGCCGAGCGCGGTTCGTCCAACGCCCGTCGACGCAACCGCCGCCGTGGGGGAGCGGGCACCGGCGCCGCCGATGACGCCCCTGAGGCTCCCCCCGCCCCCGTCCGCCAGCGCGCGGTCGAGGTCATCACCGAGCCGCAGCGCATCAAGGGCTCCACGCGTCTCGAGGCCAAGAAGCAGCGTCGCCGCGACGGACGCGAGGCCGGCCGCCGCCGGCCCGTGGTGACCGAGGCGGAGTTCCTCGCCCGCCGCGAGGCCGTCGACCGCGTCATGGTCGTGCGCTCGAAGGCGGGTCGCATCCAGATCGCCGTGCTCGAGGACAACGTGCTCGTCGAGCACTACGTCGCCCGCAACCAGGACGCCTCGCTCATCGGCAACGTCTACCTCGGTCGCGTGCAGAACGTGCTCCCGAGCATGGAGGCGGCGTTCGTCGACATCGGCCGTGGCCGCAACGCGGTGCTTTACTCCGGCGAGGTCGACTGGGATGGCGTCGAGACCAACAACCAGCCCCGCCGCATCGAGCTGGCGCTCAAGTCGGGCGACCGCGTGCTCGTGCAGGTCACGAAGGATCCCGTGGGCCACAAGGGTGCGCGCCTGACGAGCCAGATCTCGCTGCCCGGCCGCTACCTGGTCTACGTGCCGAACGGCACGATGAACGGCATCTCGCGGAAGCTCCCCGACACCGAGCGCGCCCGTCTGAAGAAGATCCTGAAGGAGGTGCTCCCCGAGTCCTCGGGCGTGATCGTGCGCACCGCCGCCGAAGGCGCCACCGAGGAGCAGCTCACCCTCGACGTGCAGCGCCTCACCTCGCAGTGGGAGCACGTGTCGAGCCAGGTCAAGACGATCCAGGCCCCGGCCCTGCTGCACTCCGAGCCCGATCTGCTCGTCAAGATCGTGCGCGACGTCTTCAACGAGGACTTCACGCGCATGCTCATCCAGGGCGACGAGGCGCTGCAGACGATCTCGTCGTACCTCCAGGGCGTCGCCCCCGACCTGCTCGAGCGGGTCGAGAAGTACGAGGGCGAGCAGGACCCGTTCGACGCGTTCCGCGTCACGGAGCAGATCGAGAAGGCTCTCGACCGCAAGGTGTGGCTGCCCTCGGGCGGTTCGCTCGTCATCGACCGCACGGAGGCGATGACGGTCGTCGACGTCAACACCGGCAAGTTCGTCGGTTCGGGCGGCAATCTCGAAGAGACCGTCACCAAGAACAACCTCGAGGCCGCCGAGGAGATCGTCCGTCAGCTCCGCCTGCGCGACATCGGCGGCATCATCGTCGTCGACTTCATCGACATGGTCCTGGAGTCCAACCGCGACCTCGTGCTCCGACGCCTCATCGAGTGCCTGAGCCGTGACCGCACGAAGCACCAGGTCGCCGAGGTCACCTCGCTCGGCCTGGTGCAGATGACGCGCAAGAAGCTCGGCCTCGGCCTGCTCGAGACCTTCAGCGAGGCGTGCGAAGTGTGCGCCGGCCGTGGCGTCATCGTGCACCACGATCCCGTGGTGCGCCATCGCGCCACGGGATCGGCGGGCGGCAACGGCGGCGGTAACGGCAACGGCGGTTCGTCGAACCGACGCGGTCGCGGCGGAAACGGACAGAACGGCAACGGCCAGAACGGCGGCAACGGAAACGGCTCGCCGCAGAACGGCGGCAACGGCGGCAACACCGGGGCAGCCGCCGCGCAGGCGGGCGGAACGCACGTCATCACCGAGGGGGTGAAGTCCGCGCTCGCGCAGATCGCGGCATCCACCGTGAAGCCCACCATCGACGACCCGGCGGTCGTCGAAGCCGCGGTCGTCGCCTCGGTGGAGGCCGTTCTCGAGGCCAAGTCGGAGTCCGAGGCCCCCGCGGCACCGGCGCGCGAGAAGCGTCCGCGCAAGAAGCGCGAGCCCAAGGCCCCCCGCACCGAGAAGGACGCTCTCCTCGAGTCCGTGCTCGAGGCGCTTCCCGAGCCCAAGGCCCCGGGACAGGGTCGTTCACGTCGGCGCGTGACCACGGCCGCCCTCACCGGCACCCCGGTGAACGCGCAGCCGCCCGCCGACGCCTGAGCTCCCGGCATCCGTCATCGAGGTGTCGGACGTGTCACTCCCGCTCGTCTGCGGAGGGCGCGTCCGGCACCTCACTCGTGGGGGCGACGCCGCTCGCGCGCGGTGATGCGCAGCCCCGAGGCGCGCAGGCGGCGCACGAGCTCCTTGCCGCCCACGTGCTGGGCACCCGCGGCGACGAGGTCGGCGTGCCGCTCATCGGGCACGTCGTAGTGGTCGAGATCGAAGGCGCGCGGAGGGATGCCGGCGGCGGCGGCGAAGGCGTGCAGCTCGTCGAGGTCGCTGTCGCTCACCAGGTGCGCCCACAGCCGTCCGTGCGCGGGCCACTGCGGGTCGTCGATGAGGATCGCCATCCCGCGATCCTACGGTCGACACGCGGGGCGGATGCTTTTGCCGGATCCTCCCGGGTGAGCTAAACTTGACCCTTGGTGCGTCGCGTCCGCTCTCATCGGAGCGTGACCCCGCTGACTTTCGTCGGCCGGATCGCACCGAGACTTGGGTCGTCAGACCCTCCCGACGTCATCAGACAACCGGAGCCGTGCGCTCCCGAACGAAAACAGGTGTGAAGTGGTTTACGCAGTTGTGCGCGCCGGCGGCCGCCAGGAGAAGGTCCAGGTCGGCACGGTCGTCGTGCTCGACCGCCAGAAGGCGAAGGTCGGCGAGAGCATCCAGCTGCCCGCCGTCCTGTTCGTCGACGGCGACGCGGTCACGACCGACGCCGACAAGCTCGCGAAGGTCTCGGTCACGGCCGAGGTGCTCGGCGAGGAGCGCGGTCCGAAGATCGTGATCCAGAAGTTCAAGAACAAGACCGGCTACAAGAAGCGCCAGGGCCACCGTCAGGACCTCACGCGCGTCAAGATCACCGGCATCAAGTAAGAGCCAGGAGACGCAGAGATGGCACACAAAAAGGGCGCAAGCTCCACCCGCAATGGTCGTGACTCCAACGCACAGCGCCTCGGCGTGAAGCGCTTCGGCGGCCAGGCCGTCAACGCCGGCGAGATCCTCGTCCGCCAGCGCGGCACGCACTTCCACCCCGGCGCCAACGTCGGTCGTGGTGGCGACGACACACTGTTCGCTCTGGCCGCCGGTGCGGTCGAGTTCGGCAACAAGGGCGGCCGCAAGGTCGTCAACATCGTCGCTGCTGCGGAGTAATCCTCAGCGCTCCGGCGCTTCCGAGGGGGTGGGCACTGCCCGCCCCCTCGTCTTTTTTCCCGTGCACGGCTGACCCGAACCCCGCCTGCACCGACGGCATCCCCGTCTCCGCCGCGTCGGCCCCGCCGCCGCCCACCCGGAAGGACCCGCCATGGTCACCTTCGTCGACCGCGTGACCCTGCACCTGCGTGCGGGCAAGGGCGGCAACGGCTGCGTCTCGGTGCGCCGTGAGAAGTTCAAGCCGCTGGCCGGTCCCGACGGCGGGAACGGCGGCAGCGGCGGCGACGTCGTGCTCGTCGCCGACCCGCAGGTGACGACCCTGCTGTCGTACCACCACTCGCCGCACCGCTCCGCGGGCAACGGCGGTTTCGGTATGGGCGATCACCGCTCGGGCGCCTTGGGCGAGGACCAGGAACTCCCCGTCCCGCTCGGCACCGTGGTGAAAGACCCCGACGGCAACGTGCTGGTCGACATGCTCACCCCCGGCATGCGCTTCGTCGCCGCGCCCGGCGGCCTGGGCGGTCTCGGCAATGCGGCCCTGGCCTCGCCGAAGCGAAAGGCCCCCGGCTTCGCCCTGCTCGGCACCCCCGGCTGGGAGGGCGATGTCGTCCTCGAGCTGAAGACCGTGGCCGACGTGGCGCTGGTCGGCTTCCCGTCCGCCGGCAAGTCGAGCCTCATCGCCGCGGTCTCCGCCGCGCGGCCCAAGATCGCCGACTATCCCTTCACCACCCTCCACCCCAACCTGGGCGTGGTGCAGGCGGGCGATGCGCGGTACACGATCGCCGACGTACCCGGCCTCATCGAGGGCGCGAGCGAGGGCAAGGGTCTGGGGCTCGAGTTCCTGCGTCACGTCGAGAGGTGCACGGCGCTGGTCCACGTGCTCGACTGCGCGACGCTCGACCCGGGCCGCGATCCGCTGAGCGACCTCGACATCATCCTCGCGGAGCTCGCTGCCTACCCGGTGCCCGAGGGTCAGGTGCCGCTGCTCGAGCGCCCGCAGATCGTCGTGCTCAACAAGATCGACGTGCCCGAGGCGCACGAGCTCGCGGACTTCGTCCGTCCCGACATCGAGGCGCGCGGCTTCCGGGTCTTCGAGATCTCCACCGTCAGCCGCGCGGGTCTGCGCGAGCTCACGTTCGCCCTCGGCGACATCGTGGAGCAGCACCGCCTCGCCACCATCGACGACGCTCCCGCCGAGCGGGTCGTCATCCGTCCCAAGGGCGCGGAGAAGGACTTCGAGATCAAGGTGGAGGGCGGCACGTACGGCCCCCTTTACCGCATCCTCGGCGACAAGCCGGTCAAGTGGGTGCAGCAGACCGACTTCCAGAACGAGGAGGCGGTGGGTTATCTCGCCGACCGCCTCGCCCGTCTGGGCGTCGAAGACGGTCTCTTCCGCGCCGGCGCGGTCGCCGGTGCGACGGTCGTCATCGGGCCCGGCGACGGCATCGTCTTCGACTGGGAGCCCACGCTCACCTCCGCCGCGGAGCTCATGACCGCGCCGCGCGGAACCGACCCCCGCCTGGTGCAGAACAACCGCCGCACCTCCTCGGAGCGTCGCGAGCAGTATCACGAGCGCATGGATGCCAAGGCCGACGCCCGCGCCGAGCTCGAGGCCGAGCGCCGTGCGGCGCGTGCCGCGGGGATCTCGCCCGACGGCGACTCGTCCGCCCTGACGTCCGAGGACGAGGAGCGGTGACCGCGACGACCCGCGCCGATATCCCCGGCGCATCCCGCGTCGTGGTCAAGGTCGGGTCGTCGTCGATCAGCGGCGACGGCGCTCACCGCATCGACACGATCGTCGACGCGCTGTCCCGCGCCCACGGAAGCGGCACCGAGGTGGTCCTCGTGTCGTCGGGCGCGATCGCCACCGCCCTGCCCCTGCTCGACCTGGAGGGGCGGCCGAACGACCTCGCGACGCAGCAGGCGGCCGCCGCCGTGGGCCAGAACGTGCTCATGTGGCGCTACCAGACCTCGCTCGACCGGTTCGGACTGCTGGCCGGGCAGGTGCTGCTGACCGCCGGCGACCTCGAGAACGCCACGCACCGCTCCAACGCTCGGCGTGCCATGGAGCGGCTGCTCGGTCTCGGCATCCTGCCCATCGTCAACGAGAACGACACCGTCGCCACCCACGAGATCCGCTTCGGCGACAACGATCGGCTCGCAGCCCTCGTGGCCCAGCTCATCGGTGCCGACGCCCTGGTGCTGCTGAGCGACATCGAAACCCTCTTCACCCGCCCGCCGAGCGAGCCGGGCGCCCGCCCGATCACCGATGTGGCCTGGGGCGACGATCTCTCCGACTTCGAGTTCGGTGCCGGGGTCGTCAACGGTGTCGGCACCGGGGGAGCGGCCACGAAGGCGTCCGCGGCGAAGCTCGCGTCGACCGCCGGCGTCGGTGTGCTCGTCACGAGCGCCGACCTCGTGGCATCCGCCCTCGCGGGAGACGCGGTGGGCACCTGGTTCGCTCCGAACCCCGATCCCGTCACCCTGGCCACGGGCCCCGTGGGCGCCGTGAGCGCGCCGGTACACTGAGCCCATGACCGTGATCGCCGCCTCCGTCGACGAGCGCCTGCGTCTGGCCAAAGACGCCGCGCGCGAGATCGCGCTGCTCGACTCGGCGCGCAAGAGCGCGCTGCTCGTCGCCGTCGCGGACGCCATCGACGAGGCCTCCGCCGAGATCGTCGCGGCCAACGCCGACGATCTCGAGCGCGGTCGGACGGATGCCATCGGCGAGTCGCTGCTCGACCGTCTGCGCCTCGACGCGGGGCGCGTCGCGGCGCTGGCCGCCGCCGTCCGCGCGGTCGCCGAGCTCCCCGACCCGGTGGGTCGCGTGCTCGACACGCGCACGCTCCCCAACGGTCTCGCGCTGCAGAAGGTCGCCGTGCCGTTCGGCGTCGTCGGCTCGATCTACGAGGCGCGCCCGAACGTGACCGTCGACATCGCGTCGCTCGCGCTGCGCTCGGGCAACGCCGTCGTCCTGCGGGGCGGTTCAGCGGCGCAGAGCAGCAACGCCACGCTCGTCCGGGTCATGCGCGATGCACTGAGCGCCCAGGGCGTCGACCCCGAGGCGATCCAGAGTGTCGACGACTTCGGGCGAGACGGTGCGCGCGCGCTCATGAATGCTCGCGGTCTCGTCGACGTCCTCGTGCCGCGGGGGAGCGCTTCGCTCATCGAGACCGTGGTGACCGAGTCCACCGTCCCCGTGATCGAGACCGGCGCGGGCGTGGTGCACGTCTTCCTCGACGCCACGGCGCGTGACGACTGGGCGCGCGACATCGTCCTGAACGCCAAGGTGCAGCGGCCGAGCGTGTGCAACGCCGTCGAGACGGTCCTCGTGCATCGCGACGCCGCCGACCGTCTGCTGCCCGAGCTGCTGGCATCCCTCTCCGACGCCGGGGTGACCGTGCACGGCGACGACGCCACCCGCGCGCACGACGACCGAGTCGTGGCCGCCACCGACGACGACTGGGCGCGCGAGTACGGGACGCTCGACCTCGCGGTGCGCGTGGTCGACGACCTCGACGAGGCTCTCGCGCACATCCGTCGCTATTCGACCCAGCACACGGAGTCCATCGTCACGGCCGACCAGGCCGCCGCCGACCGGTTCCTGGCGGAGGTCGACTCCGCCGTGGTGCTCGTGAACGCATCCACGCGTTTCACCGACGGAGGCGAGTTCGGCTTCGGCGCCGAGGTCGGCATCTCCACCCAGAAACTGCACGCCCGCGGACCCATGGGTCTCGCCGAGCTGACGAGCACCAAGTGGCTCGGGCGCGGCGACGGCCAGGTGCGCGCCTGACCGCCTAAAATGGCAACGCGCGTTGCGATGCGCGGATCTTTCGAACGGAGCACTGATGACTTTCGTGTCACTTCTCGCCCAGGCCGCTGAAGAGGGCGCCCACCACGGGGGCAACGTCCAGGCCTCGACCTTCTGGTACGGCGTGGTGGCCTTCGTCGTCTTCGTCTCGTTGAGCCTGGTCACGCTGTCGTACCGCAACGTGTCCAACCGTCACGCGCACAAGGCCGCGGCCTACACGCAGAAGCACGGCACGCCCACGCCCGAGGCCCACGGCCACTGAGGGCCACCGTATGTCGGTGACGCGCGCCCCTCGTATCGGGGTCATGGGTGGGACGTTCGATCCCATCCATCACGGTCACCTCGTCGCGGCCAGTGAGGTCGCGCAATCGTTCGACCTCGACGAGGTCGTCTTCGTACCCACGGGTCGTCCCTGGCAGAAAGACGACGTCACCGAGAGCGAGCATCGCTATCTCATGACGGTGATCGCGACGGCATCCAATCCGCAGTTCACCGTGAGCCGCGTCGACATCGATCGCGCGGGCCCCACCTATACGATCGACACCTTGCGCGACCTGCAGGAGCAACGCCCCGGCGCCGAGCTCTTCTTCATCACCGGAGCCGACGCGGTCGCGCAGATCCTCAGCTGGCGCAATCACCAGGAGCTGTGGGACCTGGCGCATTTCGTCGCCGTCTCGCGTCCGGGTCATGTGCTCACCACGGAGGGACTCCCCTCCGAGAACGTGAGCCAGCTGGAGATCCCGGCGTTGTCGATCTCGTCCACAGACTGCCGCGCGCGTGTGCGCCGAGGACACCCGGTGTGGTACCTCGTGCCCGACGGCGTCGTGCAGTACATCGCGAAGCATCACCTCTACCGGAGTAAGGCATGAGCTCTTCCGAGACCCCAGAGACGCCCGCCCTGACCCGTCGTCAGCTGCGCGAGCTGCGTCAAACCGGCGCGACCCCGATCATCCCGCCGCAGCCCGAGGGCGAACAGGCTCCGGATGCCGAGACCTCCGCACCCGCCGAGGTCATCGACGCAGTGCCCGCCGCCGCGGGCGACGAGGCGGCCAACGGCTCCGCGGGCGACGAGTCGACCGCCGATTCCGCGGGTGACGTCGTGGACGACAACGCCGTGGGCACGCCCGCCCAGGAGCCCTCCGTCGAGAACACGCCGGTCGAGGAGGCCCCCGCCGAGGAGGAGGCCTCCGTCCCGGCACCCGCCGAAGAACCGGCCACCCCCGCCCTGCGGCCCGCCGTCTTCGACTCGCCCTTCGCCGACGCGGGCGCCGAGTTCGGCGTGTCGGGTCTGACCCGACGCCAGGCGCGCGCGCAGGAGAAGATCCGCACGGCGGCCGTTCCGATCATCAGTTCCGACCTCGAGCCCGCGCAGCCCCGCCAGGCCGCCCCGCAGGCCCCGGTCGCCGAGGAGACCGCGCCTCCCGCGATCTTCCGTCCCGCCGCCTCCGAGACGGACGAGAGCCCGGTCGCGACCACCGAGGAAGCGCCCGCGCCGTCGGTGGTCAATCCGGCACTGGGCTCCGACCTGCTCGACGGGCAGACGCCCGACATCAGCCTGCCGGCGTCGTTCGATCAGCTCATCTCGCGCAACACCGGCGCCACGGGCGCCGTCTCGACCCCGAACGCACTGATCCTGTCGCAGACCCCGACCGGCGTGCCGCTGGTCGGCCCCATCAACGGCACGGGCGAGATCATGATCACCGGCACCTTCGCGCTCCCCGAGGGGCTCGGATCCGTCGGCCACGCACCCGGCACCACCGACGGCCGTGACGCCGACGCGGTGCTCCTCGACGGCGAGCTCCCGCCCGCCTCGTCCCCCACGCCGATCGCCGCCAGCGCCGCGATCAGCACCGTCAAGCAACCCGGCGAGATCATTCGCCCCCCGGCGCCCGAGAAGGGGAGCAAGCTCCTCGTCGGCCTCATCATCACGACCGGCGCCCTCGCGCTGGCGGTGGCCGTCACTCTCGTGCTCGCCTTCACGACAGGAGTCTTCCGATGACAGCCACCGACAACGGGCGGGAGATGGCGCAGATCGCCGCTCTCGCCGCCGACTCCAAGAGCGGCGACGACATCGTCGCCCTCGACGTGTCCGAGCCCCTTCCGCTGGTCGACGTGTTCCTGCTCGTCACCGGCCGCAACGAGCGCAACGTCGCGGCGATCGCCGACGAAATCGAAGAGAAGCTGCTCGAGGCCGGCCACAAGCGCCTGCGCCGCGAGGGCCGCCAGGAGTCCCGCTGGGTCCTCCTCGACTTCGGTGATCTGGTCGTGCACGTGTTCCACGAGGAGGAGCGCGTCTACTACGGTCTCGAGCGTCTGTGGAAGGACTGCCCGGTCATCCCGATCGAGCTGCCCACCCCCGCGACCGCGTCCGAGTGACCACGCCGCGAACATCGCCCTCTGCCGATCGGCAGGGGGCGTTTTCGTGTGGCCGGAGCGGGCGAGCCGACGTGCCCTCCGAAAGGCCCCGGATCGGCATCCGTTCAGGCATCGAGATCGGATGCCGGGATCCGGATCGCCCCGATTCCCGAGGCGTCCCGGGAAGCTAGGCGGCAGGGAGAGGGCGGCTGGCGGGAACGCCGCCGCAACCAAGAAAGCCCCCGCCGAAGCGGGGGCTTTCTCTACCGGGTGGACCTGAGGGGACTCGAACCCCTGACCCCCTGCATGCCATGCAGGTGCGCTACCAGCTGCGCCACAGGCCCGTATTTTTGTTTTCCGCCCCGTTTGAGGCAACTCCATGAGCTTACAACACGGATCGCAGACGAGAAAAATCGACGCCGCCGGGCGTGTCGTCGGACGACGTCACGGCAGCCAGCAGTCGCTGTCGAAGCTCCTGACCACGGGCGCTGAGCGCGCGCTGTCGCGCGACGTACGCGGCTTTGCCCTTCGGCGTTTCGATGGCCACCGCGTCGTAGCCCCAGTCGGTGAGGTCGTACGGCGACGCTTCCATGTCGAGGGTGCGGATGTCGCGGGCGAGTGCGAACGCGTCGAGGAGCACGGAGCCGGGGACGAGAGGGCCGAGCTTGACCGCCCATTTGTAGACGTCCATGCCGGCGTGCAGGCAGCCCGGCTGCTCCCACTCCACCTGATCGTCGCGCCGCAGCGTACGGCGGTTGAGCGGCACGGCGTCGGGGGTGAAGAATCGGAACGCGTCGAAGTGGGTGCACGTGAGGTCATGCGCGTCGACCACCGCGTCGGTGCCGGCACGGCCCAACCGCAGCGGAACGGCGTGGCGCACCTCGTCGGCACGGTAGGCCATCGCCCACTCGTGCAGACCGAAGCACCCGAACTGCGGGGCGCGATCGCGCGTCGCGCGCAGGAGGTTCACGATCCCGCGGTACATCGAGCCCCTGTCGGCGCGGAAGCCGGCGGCATCCACGCGCACGTCGTCGCCGTCGGCGCGGTACCAGCGCCAGGAGCTGCGTTCGGTCGCGTCTCGCAGGATCACGCCCGGTCCCGGATGCCACCGCCGCAGGATGGCGGGCTTGTACGAGTAGTACGTGAACAGGAAGTCCTCGACGGGGTGCTTCTCGCCGCGGCTCGCGCGCGCGCGGTGCGCGGCGGTCATCGCGTCCGCCCGCTCAGCGTGGGCGGAGGCCAGCGGCGTCCATTCGTCGCGGGCGAGGACCGCGTCGGTGTCGATGGTCACGGTCATTCGACGGGGGCGATGAGCTCGGGGGAGTCGTTGCGCACGTTGCCGACCGCCGACGACACGACGTGGTCGTCGAGCGTCTCGGCCACGTCGGGGGCCGCATCGATCGCGGCGTCGAGGATGTCGCCGACGTTCTCGGTGGTCGGGTCGAGCCACGCATCGGCGACATCGGGGTCCATGAACAGCGGCATGCGGTCGTGGATCGAGCCGAGGCGGCCGATGGAGTCGCGCGTGAGGATCGTGCAGCTCAGCACCCATCGCGCCGGATCGTCCTCGGCGCGGGCGGGGTCTTTCCACCACTCGTAGAGTCCCGCGAAGAACAGCGGCGACCCGTCGGCGGGGTGGATGTAGTGCGGCGTCTTGCCCGCCTCGGTGGTCTTCCACTCGTAGTACCCGGATGCCGGGATGATCGCGCGCCGCTTGATGAGCGCGTTGCGGAACATCGGCTTGTCTTCGACCTCTTCGCTGCGGGCGTTGAAGGCCCGCGCGCCGATTTTCAGGTCTTTCGCCCAGCCCGGCACGAGACCCCAGCGGGCCACTTCGAGGCGGCGCACCGGCGGCTCGCTCTTGAGCGAGTCGAGCACGATGGCCACCGGCGAGGTGGGAGCGATGTTGTACGACGGCTGAGGCAGGTCGTCGGCCTCGACGTCGACGCGCAGCACCCCCACGAGTTCACTGGCGACATTGGCCACGACGAATCGACCGCACATAACTCCACCGTACGCGGACCCTCCGACATCGGCGCGACCGTCACCCTTCCCGCGCTCTCGGCGGAGCGCAGAGCCGCGCGCATCCGACGGTCTCGCGACGTGCGGGTTCTCGGCACACCACCGGATCGCCGATCACCTCCGGGACCCGCCGCGGCTGCGCGACTCCTCGAGGTTCCGCACGGCGCGGGGCGCCGTGGCATCCGGGATCAGGCGTCGCGGGAGATGACCCCGACGTCCTCCAGGCGGTCGAGCAGGGCGGCCCCGTCGGAGCCGGTGACCCACGGCACCTCGGCCGCGGAGTGATCGTCGACGACGGTGCGACCACCGGCGAGCACGGCCTCGGCGGGCAGGAGGCGGCGGATCGCGACGGCCTTGACGTTCTGCGGGTGCTCGATGGCGAAGCCGGTGTAGATGGCGTCGTCGTGCTGGCCGTCGTCTCCGACCAGCAGCCACTTCACGTGCGGGAACTCGGCGGCGAGGCGGCGCAGGTTGAGCTCCTTGTGGTCGCGGCCGCTGCGGAACCAGCGATCGTGCGTCGGACCCCAGTCCGTCAGCAGGAACGAACCCGCCGGGAACAGGTGACGGCGCATGAACCGGGTGAGCGTCGGGGCGACGTTCCACGCGCCCGTCGAGAGGTACACCACGGGCGTACCCGGGTGCTCGCGGGTGAGACGCTCGAGCATGACCGCCATGCCGGGGACGGGCTGTCGCGCGTGCTCGTCGACGACGAAGGAGTTCCACGCCGCCAGGAGGGGGCGGGGGAGAGCCGTCACCATGACGGTGTCGTCGATGTCGCTGACCACGCCGAAGCGCACGTCGGAGCCCACGATGAAGACGCGGACCTCCGCCGGGGTGCTGCCCTCGACCGACATCGTGACCGTCTGCCAGCCGGGCTTGAGCGCGGCGGGGAGCTTCGCGTCGATGACACCCCCGCGATCGGCGGCGACCTGGTGCGTCACCCCGTCGATCACGACGGTGACGTGCGCGAAGCCCACCGGAACGGCCGCGAAGCTGCGCCACCCGCGGAGGCTCTCGAGTTCACCCGTGGAGGTGCGCTTGGTCGGCGGGGCGATCAGGACGCGGCCCAGGACGCGCACCCATTCCTCGGTGCCGTAGCCGGGGAAGCCGGTGACGGCGGGACGGAGGCCGCGGGCGCGTGCGCGTCGTTCGCGCCAGCGGTGGAAGCGACGCTCCAGTCGGGCGAACCAGAGCACTTTGGCGCGAGGATTGCGAGGCATCCGCCTCAGTCTTTCACGTCGCCGTCCGCGGATTCCAGGACGTGCCCGTCATCGGTCAGGTGACGACGTTCCATCCGTTCGATGACCTTCTTGCCCACGAAGACCAGCACGAGGAAGACGACGAGGATGCCGACGAAGACGTAACCGGCGTAATGGATGCGGTCGCTGAGCTCGCGGTAGGTGCCCGCCGCCCCCGCGGCGACCGTGACGTAGAGGCTCGCCCACACGACGCACGCGGGCGTGGTCCACGCGAGGAACCGGCGGTAGCTGTACCCGCTCATCCCCACCGTGAGGGGGACGAGGGAGTGCAGCACGGGGAGGAATCTCGAGAGGAAGATGGCCGGCCCCCCGCGCCTGCGCAGGTAGCGGTCGGCGCGGTCCCAGTTGCGCTCGCCCAGCTTCTGCCCCAGGCGCGACGCACGGATGCGCGGGCCGAAGTACCGCCCGAGCCAGAAACCGAAGCTCTCGCCGATGAGCGCCCCCACCACGATCGCGGCGGCCAGCACGACGCCCTCCAGCGGAGAGGCGACAGCCGTGCCGGCGACGATGACCATCGTGTCGCCGGGGACGATGAGGCCGACCAGCACGCTCGTCTCGAGCATGACCGCCAGACCGGCGATGACCGTGCGCAACACGGGGTCGACGTTCTGGACGACGTCGAGCAGCCACGTGAGGATCTCGTTCACCTCCCTCAGCCTAGAGCCGCCGGGCACGCCTAGCCTGGGAGCGTGCCCCACTCCGCCTCTCCATTCACCCGGCACGCATGGATCGACCCCGAAGCGGTGTTCCTCCACGTCTTCGCCACGGCCGCTCACGCGTTCTGGCTCGACGCCGGAGTCGATGCCGAGACGGGATGGAGCTGGATGGGGGCGGGGAGCCCGGCGGGGGAGGTCGGCCCCTCCGGCGTCGATGCGGCGCGGGCGAGCGCACCCGACGATGACGGGGCCGGCGCCTTCCGCGGGGGATGGGTCGGCTGGCGCACGTACGAGGGCGACGGGGCGTGGCTGCGCGTGGACGCGTTCCTCGCGTTCGACCACGCTTCCCGCCGCCTCTTCGTCTTCGGCGACGCGGCGGCGGCGGAGCGCCTCGTCTCCGTTCCCCCCGCCGACCCCGTTCCGGACGCGCCGGCCCGGGGCGTGGCATCCGCGCGTGTCTCGCCCGACCGGTACGCCGAACTCATCCACGCGTGCCGCGAGCGGATCCGCGAGGGCGACGCGTACCAGCTGTGCCTCACCACCCGGTTCACCGTGCCGGGAGCGGTCGATGCGCTCGACGTGTTCCGCCGTCTGCGCCGGGCGTCGGGGTCGCATCACGCGGGATTCCTGCGGCAGGGCGGGACCGCCCTCGCGAGCGTGTCACCCGAGCGCTTCCTCACCGTGCGCGACGGAGACGTGCACACGCACCCGATCAAGGGCACGCGGCGCCGCGCCGCCGATGCCGAGACCGACCGGGCGCTGGCCGAGGAGCTGCGGACGGATGTCAAGGAGCGCGCCGAGAACGTCATGATCGTCGACCTGATGCGCAACGACCTGTCGCGCGTGTGCGAGCCGTCGACGGTCGGCGTCGATCGCCTCCTCGAGGTGGAGACCTACCCGAGCGTGCACCAGCTCGTGAGCGAAGTGTCGGGGAGGTTGCTGCCCGGGACGACGATTGGGGAGCTGCTGTCCGCGACCTTCCCGGCCGGGAGCATGACGGGCGCCCCCAAGCAGTCGGCGATGGACATCCTGGCCGGGCTCGAGGGAGCGCCCCGCGGTGTGTACTCCGGCGCCTTCGGCTGGGTCGGCGACGACGGCTCCGCCGACCTCGCCATGGTCATCCGCAGCGTCGTGGTGGAACCGGATGCCGCCTGGGTCGGCGCCGGCGGCGGCATCACGTGGCGTTCGGTCGCGGCATCCGAGGTGGCCGAAGTGGGGCTCAAGGCCCGCAGTCCGCTCGCCGCGCTCGGGGTCGACGTCCCGCCCGGGTGGTGACCGGGACTCCGATAGCCTGGGAGCCGGCCCTCGTGGCCTCCCGACCTTCACGATTGGCTTCACCCGTGTCTCAGAATTCCGCAGCAGACCCCCGCGAGGGGGGCTTCGACACCCACGCCATCCAGGCGAAGTGGCAGCAGGCTTGGGCCGAGAAAGACCCCTTCCGCGCCGGTGGCGACGACGACACGCGCCCGCGCAAGTACGTGCTCGCGATGTTCCCCTACCCCTCGGGCGACCTTCACATGGGTCACGCCGAGAACTACCTCTACTCCGACATCGTGGCGCGCTTCTGGCGCCACCGCGGCTACAACGTGCTCAACCCCATCGGGTGGGACTCCTTCGGCTTGCCGGCCGAGAACGCCGCGATCAAGCGCGGCGCCGACCCCGTCGAGTGGACGTACGCGAACATCGACCAGCAGAAGGCGAGCCTGAAGGACTACGGCGTCTCGTTCGACTGGAGCCGGGTGCTGCACACGAGCGACCCCGAGTACTACCGCTGGAACCAGTGGCTGTTCCAGAAGTTGTACGAGAAGGGCCTGGCCTACCGCAAGGACGCCCTGGTCAACTGGGACCCGGTGGATCAGACCGTGCTCGCCAACGAGCAGGTGCTGCCCGACGGCACGAGCGAGCGCAGCGGCGCCGTCGTGGTGAAGAAGAAGCTGACGCAGTGGTTCCTGCGCATCACCGACTACGCCGACCGTTTGCTCGACGACCTGAACCAGCTCGAGGGCTTCTGGCCGAGCAAGGTCATCCAGATGCAGCGCAACTGGATCGGTCGCTCGGTCGGTGCCGACATCGAGTTCGAGATCGAGGGGCGCGCCGACAAGATCACGGTCTTCTCCACGCGCCCCGACACGCTGCACGGCGCGACGTTCTTCGTCGTGGCGCCGGAGTCCGATCTCGCGGCCGAGCTCGCGGCATCCGCTGATCAGGGGGTGCAGGAGACGTTCCGCGCCTATCTGGAGCAGGTGCAGCGCGCGACCGACATCGAGCGTCAGTCGACCGACCGGCCCAAGACGGGCGTGTTCCTGGGGCACTACGCCGTCAACCCGGTCAACGGCGAGAAGCTGCCGATCTGGGCCGCCGACTACGTGCTGGCCGACTACGGCCACGGAGCGGTCATGGCCGTGCCCGCGCACGACCAGCGCGACCTCGACTTCGCGCGCGCCTTCGACCTGCCCGTCAAGGTGGTCGTCGACACCAACGCGCCCGTCACCGGGGCGATCCCGGTCATCGAGCTGGATGCCGACGGCGTGCCGATCGATCCGCTCGGCGACGTCGATGACCTCGATCCGGTCAAGACCGGGGTCGCGCTGACCGGTGACGGTCGCATGATGAACTCGGGTTCGCTGAACGGGCTGAGCAAGCGCAACGCGATCGCCCGCATGATCGAGGAGCTCGAGGCGAAGGGCGTCGGCCGCGCGGCCAAGACGTACCGCCTGCGCGACTGGCTGATCTCGCGCCAGCGTTACTGGGGCACGCCGATCCCGATGCTGCACGGCGAGGACGGCTCGATCACCCCGGTGCCCGCCGACCAGCTGCCGGTGCGCCTGCCCTCGGTCGAGGGTCTCGACCTCAAGCCCAAGGGCACCTCGCCCCTGGGGGCGGCGACCGAGTGGGTGCAGGTCACCGACCCCGAGACGGGGCAGACGCTGCTGCGCGACCCCGACACGATGGACACCTTCGTCGACAGCTCTTGGTACTACCTGCGCTTCCTGTCGCCGAACAACGAGACCGAGGCGTTCCCGACCCGCGAGGCGTCGAAGTGGGGTCCGGTCGACTTCTACATCGGTGGCGTCGAGCACGCGATCCTGCACCTGCTGTACGCGCGTTTCATCACCAAGGCGCTGTTCGACATGGGCCTGGTGGAGTTCACCGAGCCCTTCTCGAGCCTCATCAACCAGGGCATGGTCATCCTCGACGGCGCGAAGATGTCCAAGAGCAAGGGCAACCTGGTGCTGTTCCAGGAAGAGCTCGACGCCCACGGCGCCGACGCGCTGCGCGTCGCGCTCGCCTTCGCCGGCCCGGTCGAGGACGACAAGGACTGGAACGACGTCTCGACCACCGGTGCGGCGAAATTCCTCGCCCGCGCCCTGCGCATCGCGCACGACGTCGACAGCGAGACGGACGTCGTCTGGGCCGAGGGAGACGCGTCGCTGCGCCGCGTGACCCACCGCCTGCTGGCCGAGGCGCCGAACCTCATCGAGCAGACGAAGTTCAACGTCGTCGTCGCACGCCTCATGGAACTGGTCAACGCCACCCGCAAGGCGGTCGACGGGTCCGCCGGGGCGAGCGACCCCGCCGTGCGCGAGGCCGCCGAGGTCATCGCCATGACCCTCGACCTGTTCGCCCCGCACACCGCGGAGGAGATGTGGCAGACGCTCGGCTACGAGGGATTCGTCGGCCTCGTCACCTGGCGCCAGGCCGACCCGACGCTGCTGGTCGAAGACACCGTCACCGCCGTCGTGCAGATCGACGGCAAGGTGCGCGGCACGCTGCAGGTCTCGGCCAAGATCGGCGCCGACGAGCTGGAGAAGCTCGCCCGCGCCGACGAGAAGGTGCTGCGCGCCCTGGGCGACCGCGAGATTGTTCGCGCGGTCGTGCGCCCGCCGAAGGTGGTCAGCTTCTCGACGAAGTGATCGTCGCCTCCGGATGCCACGTCCTGACGCTCCCCGGAGCGTTGGGGCGTGGCATCCGGTGTTCTCGGGGTGGGGGCATGAGCCGTGGCGCTTCGTGAGCGGGTGAGCGGGCCGGCGTCGATGCGGTAGCGGCGACGCCGTCGGGGAACTCCGCCTCAGGCGGTTCCTCCCCACGGGGCGAGATGGCGGGCTCGTCCACGGATGCCGTCGGCGTGCCCACTCGGGAACGGTGCTCCTGCCTACCGTGAGCGTATGACCGCCCGTCCCGTGCAGACCCCGGATGCCGACTCGTCCGGTGCGCGCCGGAAGCTCGGCGTCGGTGCGGTCATCGTGCTCGTGTTGGCGGCCTTCGCCATCACCATCGGGATCGGGATGTTCCGCGCAGCGACCGGGGCCGAGACCGTCACGCCCGGCCCGTCGCCGTCGCGCAGCGCGATCGTGCCCGTCCCGTCCGGCATGTACGTCCATGTCGCCGGTGCCGTCCGCCGGGCGGGGCTCTATCGGCTCGATGCCGGTGGCCGGGTGGCTGACGCCGTCGCGCTGGCCGGCGGGTTCGCCGACGACGCGGACCGCGACGGCGTCAATCTCGCCCGCACGGTGACCGACGGGGAGCAGATCGTCGTTCCGGTGGCGGGTGCCGCTCCGGAGACGAGCGCGCCGGCGACCGCGGGGGGCGCGAACACCCTCATCGACCTCAACACGGCGACGGCCGAGCAGCTCGACACCCTGCCGCGGGTGGGGCCCGCGATGGCCGACCGCATCATCGCCTGGCGGACGGAGAACGGACGGTTCACCAGCGTCGACGACCTTCTGTCGGTGCCGGGCATCGGCGACAAGATGCTGGCCGCCATCCGCGACCTGGTGCACGTGTGAACGTGAGGCGGGCACTGCTGCGGCGGTCCCTGCGGCCGGTCGCTGTGGCGGGGGGCACGTGGGCGGCGGCCGCCGCGGCGACCGTCCTGACCGATCCCGGCCTTCTCGCGGCGGGCCTTGCGGCGGCCGCGGCCGGAGCGGTGGCGCTCCTCACCCGGGTGCGGCATCCGATCCTGGTCGTCGCCGCTGTCGCGCTGGGCTGCGCGGGCGCCTCGGCCGGCACGGTGGCGTCCCTCGTCCCCACGCGCGAGGCCGTCGCGCATCTGCAGGTGGAGGGCGGGCGGCATCTGCGCGTCACGGCGACCGTGACGGGACATCTCGCCCGCAGTTCCCAGGGCGGGGCGTGGGCGGATGCGACGGTCTCCCTCGTCGCTGCGGGCGACACCGCGGTGCGCGGGCTGATCCCGGCCCGGATCGGCCTCGACTCCGAGACCCTGGACGACGCCGCTGCACTCGGGCCCGGCAGCGAGCTCGTCGTCGCGGGAACGGGTATCCCCACTGATCCCGCCGACCGCGCGATCCTGGCGCTGCGGGTGACCGAGGTCGAGCGGGCGGCTGCGCCCGAAGGTCTCTGGGCGACATTCGAACAGCTGCGAGACGGGCTGGTCGACTCGACTCGCGGCCTGCCGCAACCGGGGGCGGGCCTCATCCCGGGACTGGCCGTCGGAGACACCTCCAGCCTCGACAGCGCCACCGAGACCGCCATGAACGCCGCCTCCCTGTCGCACCTGACGGCGGTGTCGGGTGCGAACTGCGCCTTGGTCGTGGGGTCCGCGTTCGGTCTCCTCTCCCTGTGCGGGGTCGGCCGCGGCATCCGGGTGGTCGGCGCGCTCACCGTCCTGGCCGCGTTCGTCATCCTGGTCACACCCGAGCCCAGCGTCGTCCGAGCAGCGGTGATGAGTGCGATCGCGCTGCTGGCGGTCGCCCTGGGGCGATCGGCCGTCGGAATCGCCGTGCTGGCGGGGGCGACGACCGCGCTGCTGATCGCCGACCCGTGGCTGTGCCGATCGCTCGGCTTCGCCCTGTCGGCCGCGGCGACCGCGGCCCTGCTCGTGTTGGCGCGCCCGCTCGCCGACGGTCTCGGGCAATGGATGCCGGCACCCCTCGCTCTGGCGCTGGCGGTGCCCTCGTCGGCTCAGGTCGTGTGCGGCCCGCTGATCGTGCTGATCGACCCCCACGTTCCGCTGCTCGGGGTGGTGGCGAACATACTCGCCGATCCGGCCGCGGCGCCGGCGACGATCGCGGGGGCGCTCGCATGCATCGCCCCCATCCCCTGGTTGCGCGATGGTCTGACGGTGCTGGCGTGGATCCCCGCCGCCTGGATCGCCGCGGTCGCGCACACGACCGCCGGTGTGCCCGCGCAGAACCTGCCGTGGCCGGACGGGACCACGGGTGCTGCGCTTCTGGCCGTCGTCGGTGCCGCGATCATCATGGCGATCGTCCGCCCTCAGCGGGTGCCGCGCCTGACCGCCGTTGCGACGGCGATGGTCGCGGTCCTGGTGGGGGTGGCCGGCGCCACGGGAACCGTGCGCTCCGTGGCCGGGCCGCTCACCGTCCCGGTGGCATGGCAGGTGGCCATGTGCGACGTCGGGCAGGGCGATGCCACGCTGTGGCGGTCCGGTGCAGCGGTCGCCCTCGTCGACACGGGGCCGGACCCGCAACCGCTCGCGGACTGCCTGCAGACCCTCGGCATCGCGCGCCTCGACCTGGTCGTGCTGACGCATTTCGACAAGGACCACGTGGGCGGGTCGGCAGCGGTCGTGGGCCGAACCTCGCTGGTGCTCCACGGCCCCCTGGGAGAGTCGACCGATCAGAAGCTGCTCGACCGCTTCTCTGCCGGTGGGGCGCGGCTCCTCGCCGCCACGATGGGGATGACGGGCGAGGTGGGCGACACGCGGTGGCAGGCGCTCGGCCCCCTGCCCGGAATGGAGCCGGGAAACGCCGCGAGCGTCGCGATCGACGTCGCCGGCGAGAACTTCCCGCGTACCGTTCTGCTCGGCGACCTCGGCGCCGAGCCGCAGGCGGCGTTGCTGCGCCGCATCGAGCTGCCGCGGGTGGAGATCGTGAAGGTGTCCCACCACGGTAGTGCCGACCAGGACGGCGAGCTCTACCACCGGTTGCACGCCGCCGTCGGGCTCATCGGCGTCGGAGCCCACAACACCTACGGACACCCGACCGCGCGTCTGCTCGACATCCTGCAGAAGGAGGGCACGATCGCGGCACGGACGGACACCGGCGGGATCCTCGCCGTCTGGCATGACGATGAAGGACGACTCGCGCTGTGGCGCCAGCGCGAGGCATGACCGGACCGGCGCCCGTTCGGCGCTCGACCCGGGCCGCCACGCGCTGAGACGCCGACCGACCACGGTGTCCGAGGGCATCGGTAGGCTGGGGGAGTGACCCCGGCCCCTCGACGCGCAGCGCCCGCCAAGGCCAAATCGGCCATCCCGCAGGTGTCCTGGCGTGCCCCGCAGCCGGCGCCCATCGTGCTGGTCTCCGGCCCCGAAGAGGTCTGCGCCGAGCGTGCCATCGCCGGCATCCGCTCCCTCCTGAAGAGCGAAGACCCCAGCCTCGAGGTCACCGACATCCGTGCCGACGACTACGCCGCCGGCACCCTGCTCTCCGTCACGTCACCGTCGCTCTTCGGCGAGCCGCGCCTCGTCCGCGTCAGCGGGGTCGAGAAGTGCAGCGACACGTTCCTCACCGAGGCCGTGTCGTACCTGTCGCAGACGCAGGAGGGCGCCACGGTCGTCCTGCGCCACACCGGCGCGAGCGTCCGCGGGAAGAAGCTCCTCGACGGCATCCGCGCGGGTCAGGGGAGCGGCATCGAGATCGCCTGCCCCGCCGTCAAGCGCGACTCCGATCGCTTCGACTTCGCGGTCGGCGAGTTCAAGGCGGCCCAGAAGCGTATCGCCCCCGTCGCGCTCCGCTCGCTCGTGTCCGCTTTCGCCGATGACCTCACCGAGCTCGCCGCCGCATGCCAGCAGCTCATCGCCGATGTGCCGGGCGACATCGACGAGCGCATCGTCGAGCGCTACTACGGCGGGCGCGTCGAGACCTCGGCGTTCACCGTCGCCGACACGGCCATCGCCGGGCAGTACGGCCCGGCGCTGCTCGCGCTGCGGCACGCCCTGGCATCCGGAGCCGACCCCGTGCCGCTCGTCGCCGCTGTTGCGATGAAGCTGCGCACCATGGCGCGGGTCGCGGGGACGCGCGAGTCGTCGTCGGCCACCGCGCAGCGCCTCGGCATGAAGGACTGGCAGGTCGACCGCGCGCGCCGCGACCTCGTCGGCTGGACCGGCAACACCCTCGGCATGGCGATCCACGCCACGGCGCGCGCCGATGCCGAGGTCAAGGGCGCCTCGCGCGAGCCCGTGTTCGCGCTCGAGCGGATGATCACCGTCATCGCCACGCGCGCGCCGTACGGCGACTGAGGCGGCGCCCGGCGTCGGGGCCCCCGTGAGCAAGCGCCTCAGGTACGGGCGACGACAGCGCATCGTTCGGAGACAGGTCCGATCCGGCCGGGATGCCCCTGTCACGGAACGATCCCCTGTCCTCGAGTGCGAGCCGCGTCGGCACCCGATCACGCCCGCGCGATGTGGCGCGCCAGGAACGTCGCCGCCCGGAGCGTGAGTCGCGGCTCCGCTCGCCGCAGGTCGCGAACCACGACCACCTCATCGTCATCCGGTGAGGACACCGCCCGCGCCCACCGGAGCGCCGGTTCCGGAGGCTGCCCACCCGCCGGCATCTCACCGCTGAACAACTGCACGAGCCGGGACCGTGGATCCTCCCGGTCGCCGAAGACCTTCGCCGCTCGTTCGCTCTGCATGCTGCACCTCCCGGCATCCACGCTACGAACGCCGGTGCGCGGGTGCCTCCGCCGCGAGGAGGAGATGGCGTACGCCCAGGCCTGAACATGCCGCGGACATCCCGGACGCGACGAGACCCCCGGATGCGCTGGACCGAACCTCTCGCTCCGGGAACGACGAAGCCCGCCCCGCTGAAGCGGGACGGGCTGTCGAAACGGCTGCGGCTCAGAGAGCGTTGACCTGCTTCGCGATGGCCGACTTGCGGTTCGCGGCCTGGTTCTGGTGGATGACACCCTTGCTCACGGCCTTGTCGAGCTTCTTGCCGGCGAGGACGAGCGCCTTCTCGGCGGCTTCCTTGTCACCGGCCAGAACGGCCTCGCGGGTGCGACGCACGTGCGTCTTCAGCTCGCTCTTGACGGCCTTGTTGCGCTCGCGCGCCTTCTCGTTGGTCTTGTTGCGCTTGATCTGCGACTTGATGTTCGCCACGTCGACGGTCTTTCGTTTGAGTGAGTGTTGGAAGTGCCGGTCGAGCGGTAGAGGGGCGCTGTACCGGCGGTCGTGGAGGTCGGGAAAAACCCCACACGCAAGCCAAGAGACGAGTCTAACAGGTCGAGGTCTCGACCGTGGTGAGCGCCACCTCGAGCAGCGCGTTGAACACGCGGGGCCGCATCGCCGTGACGAGGTGGGTCGTGCGCGGGACCACGATCAGCTCGGCATCCTTCGCGATCGACGTGAAGAGCTTCTCGTTCACGCGGAGCTGGTCCCACTGCCCGTTCACGAACCACAGCGGCACCTCGATGCGCCGCAGCGCCGCGAGCAGGTCGAGCACCGACAGCGACGCGAGAGCGGAGTCCTGCGCGTCGAACGCGTAGCCGCCGGCACCGAAGTCCGGCCGCGTCTCGGGCGGGAGCGTGCGATCGAGCACCCGGTTGGTCAGACCCAGGCCGCGGTCGGGCAGGCTGTCGAATCGACGCGCGAGGAACCGATAGGCGGCGAGCCCCACCCCGCGCGGGATCGAGGTGCAGGACGCCGCGATGAACGCCGCGACCGGCGGCGGGTCTTCGCGCCCGACATATTCGATCGAGAGCAGACCGCCCATCGAATGGCCCACGAGCAGCACGGGACCGCGGGTCGCGGCATCCCGGACCGCCCGATCGATGGTCGCGAAGGCCTCGTCGAGGGTGAACTCCTCGCCCCGACGCGTGCCGTGCCCGGGCAGGTCGACGGCGGTCACCGGGGTGCCGCGCTGCTCGAGGTGGGCGACCTGCGCGCGCCACATGGTCGCCGACGTGCGGATGCCGTGCACGAGCACGACCTGGACCGCCATGGCATCCACCTTAGAAGCGCCGTCGAGGCGCAGCCTGAGCGTCCGCGGACGGCGATGTCGGCGCGCCACCGTAGAATCGACGGAACATGTCACCGCGCGCCCTGAAGCCCCTCGAGCCGTCCGCCACCCCGCCGGCGCAGATTCGCAACTTCTGCATCATCGCCCACATCGACCACGGCAAGTCGACGTTGGCCGACCGCATGCTGCAGATCACCGGCGTCGTCGCCGACCGCGACATGCGCGCGCAGTACCTCGACCGCATGGACATCGAGCGCGAGCGCGGCATCACCATCAAGTCGCAAGCGGTCCGGATGCCGTGGTCCACGGCAGACGGCACGTTCGCCCTCAACATGATCGACACCCCCGGTCACGTCGACTTCACCTACGAGGTGAGCCGTTCGCTGGCCGCGTGCGAGGGCGCGATCCTGCTCGTCGACGCCGCTCAAGGCATCGAGGCGCAGACCCTCGCCAACCTCTACCTGGCGCTCGAGAACGATCTGACGATCATCCCGGTGCTGAACAAGATCGACCTCCCCGCCGCCGACCCCGACAAGTACGCGGCCGAGCTGGCGGGTCTCATCGGCGGCGACCCCGCCGACGTGCTGCGCGTCAGCGGCAAGACGGGGATGGGCGTCGAGGAGCTGCTCGACCTCATCGTCGAGAAGATCCCCGCTCCCGTCGGCGTGGCGGACGCGCCCGCGCGCGCGATGATCTTCGACTCGGTCTACGACGCCTATCGCGGCGTGGTGACCTACGTCCGCATGATCGACGGGGCACTGCAGCCGCGCGAGCGTCTGCAGATGATGTCGACCGGCGCGACCCACGAGGCGCTCGAGATCGGCGTCTCCAGCCCCGAGCCGATCCCCACCCAGGGGCTCGGCGTCGGCGAGGTCGGCTACCTCATCACCGGCGTGAAGGACGTGCGCCAGTCGAAGGTCGGCGACACGATCACGACGCACCGCAAACCCGCCACCGAGGCTCTCGCGGGGTACACCGACCCGAAGCCCATGGTCTTCTCGGGTATCTACCCGATCGACGGCAGCGATTACGCCGAGCTGCGCGAGGCCCTCGACAAGCTCAAGCTCTCCGACGCCTCGCTGCAGTACGAGCCCGAGACCTCCGTCGCGCTCGGCTTCGGGTTCCGTTGCGGCTTCCTCGGCCTGCTGCACCTCGAGATCATCACCGAGCGCCTCTCACGCGAGTTCGGTCTCGATCTGATCACCACCGCTCCGTCGGTGACCTACGAGGTCACCACCGACACCGGCGAGACCGTGTCGGTCACGAACCCGAGCGAATACCCCGACGGCCGCGTGGCCTCGGTCTCGGAGCCGATCGTCAAGGTCGGCATCCTGCTCCCGAAGGACTACGTCGGTACCGTCATGGAGCTGTGCCAGTCACGCCGCGGCACGCTTCTCGGCATGGACTACCTCAGCGAAGACCGGGTCGAGCTGCGCTACAACATGCCGCTCGGCGAGATCGTCTTCGACTTCTTCGACCACCTGAAGTCGCGGACGCAGGGCTACGCGAGCCTCGACTACGAACCGGCCGGACAGCAGACCGCCGACCTGGTGAAGGTCGACATCCTCCTGCAGGGCGACAAGGTCGACGCGTTCAGTTCGATCGTGCACCGCGAGAAGGCCTACAGCTACGGCACGATGATGGCCGAGCGGCTGCGCAAGCTCATCCCGCGCCAGCAGTTCGAAGTGCCCATCCAGGCCGCGATCGGTGCGCGCATCATCGCGCGCGAGACGATCCGCGCGATCCGCAAGGACGTCCTCGCCAAGTGCTACGGCGGTGACATCACCCGTAAGCGCAAGCTCCTCGAGAAGCAGAAGGAGGGCAAGAAGCGCATGAAGATGGTCGGTCGCGTCGAGGTCCCCCAGGAGGCGTTCATCGCCGCGCTCTCCGGCGACGTCGAGGCCAAGAAGTAGAACGCACGCAACCGAGAGGGGTGGATCATGCGCAGGCAGAACTTCACCGATGACACGGTCGACTACGCGGCGGTCGGCGCCACCCAGGCGCCCGACCTCATGCAGTATCCGCCGGAGCACTCCGTGCCCGCCGAAGACGCCTGGCGCATCGGCAGCGGCGAGGAGCGTTTCGCCGCCGCGAGCGAGCTGCTGCTGTCGTGGGCGCCGTTGCGCGGCGAGGAACTCAGCATCACCGACGTGCGCCCGGCATCCGGGGAGGGCTACGCGGGCGTCGGCTTCGACGCCGAGGGCGCGCCCGTCGCGCCGAGCCGGCTCGAAGCAGAGCAGCGCTTCGCCGCGGACGGCACGCCGTTCGTCCGCCCCGGCACCGGCGTGCGCCTGCACGGCAAGGTCGACGGACACCGCGCCGACGCCGAGCTGCGCGTCATCTCGGTCTTCGAGGAGCCTCGTCGTGTCGGCTTCATCCTGGGCACCGTGGGGCACTCGATCGTGAGCGGCGAGGAGCTCTTCAGCCTCGAGTGGCGCGAGAACGACGAGGTCTGGTTCGTCGTACGCGCCTTCGATCGGCCCACCGCCCCGTCGTACCGCCTCTTCACCAGCCGCGTCCGGCGTCGGCGCAAGGCGTTGTTCGCGCGCTACCTGCGCGCGATCTCGCCGCTGTACTCCTCCTGATGGGCGGGCCCCTCCCGCTCGGAGACCCCGCGCCGGTCGACGGACGCCTCCCCGACGACCTCGTCATCGATCCCGGCGCCGATTTCAGCGTCTACCTGCACGTGCCGTTCTGCCGTGTGCGCTGCGGCTACTGCGACTTCAACACCTACACGGCGAGCGAGCTCCGCGGAGCGCGGCAGGACGACTTCGCCGACACCCTGGCCACCGAGGTGCGCCTGGCGGGCGCAGTGATGGATGCCGCGGGCGGTCGGCGCGCGGCATCCACGGTGTTCTTCGGGGGAGGGACGCCGACGCTGCTGCCGCCGGGTGACCTCGCCCGCATGCTCGACGCGGTCCGCGACGAGTTCGGTATCGCGGAGGGCGCCGAGGTGACCGTGGAGGCGAACCCCGACACCGTGGACGACGCGGTCGCCGACACCCTCGCCGCCGCCGGGGTGACGCGCCTGTCGATCGGCATGCAGTCGGCCCGGCCCCACGTGCTCGCGGCGCTCGACCGCACCCACGATCCGCTGAACGTCGCCACCGCGGTCGCGGCCGCGCGCCGCGCCGGTCTCGACGTCTCCGTCGACCTGATCTACGGCGCGCCGGGGGAGTCGCTCGACGACTGGCGCGCCTCGCTCGAGGCGGCGACCGCTCTCGAACCCGACCACGTGTCGGCGTACGCGCTCATCGTCGAGGACGGGACGAAGCTCGCGCGGCAGATCCGCTCCGGCGCCGTCGCGACGCCGGACGACGACCTGCAGGCCGACATGTACGAGCTCGCCGACGATCTGCTCGCCGCCGCGGGCTACGACTGGTACGAGGTGTCGAACTGGTCGCGGGGCGTCGCGCACCGTTCGCGCCACAACCTCGCGTACTGGCGCGGCACCGACTGGTGGGGCTTCGGTCCGGGCGCGCACAGCCATGTCGCGGGGCTGCGCTGGTGGAACGTGAAGCATCCCGCCGCGTACGCCCAGCGGCTCGCCGCCGCCGAATCGCCCGCCGCGGCGCGAGAGCGTCCCGACGAGACGGCGCGTCGGCTCGAGTCGGTGCTCCTGCGCAGCCGCATCCGCGAAGGGCTCGCGGTGTCGGAGATCCTCGGCGAGGGGCGCAAGGCCGTGGCATCCCTCATCGCCGACGGGCTCATCGAGGGCCCGGATGCCGTGCGCGGGCGCATCGTGCTGACCCGTCGCGGACGCTTGCTGGCGGATGCCGTGGTGCGCGCGCTGACGGCCTGACCCGGGGACGCCTCTGCTGCCCACGGGCTGAATCGTCGGGCGTGACGATGCCCGCGGCCCGTTGGCGCGTCGGTGCTTCGTGCAAACGCCCGGCGAGGCGTAAACGCCCTGTCCGGGGGTCCGCCGCTCGGAGCGGCGTTCACACGCACGCCGCGCCGCCTGACAGCGACGCCGCCGACCTCCGCGAGCCGCTCGACGCACGGGCGGGGCGATCGTCGTAGAATTGGCACTCAGTCGAGTCGAGTGCCAAACGGGAGGAGCAGCCATGGTGTCGGAACGCGGCCTCCAGGTCTTGCGCGCGATCGTCCAGGACTACGTCGACACGCGCGAGCCCGTCGGCAGCAAGGCCATCGTCGACCGCCATGCCTTCGGGGTGTCGGCGGCGACCATCCGCAACGACATGGCCCTTCTCGAGGACGAAGACCTCATCGTCGCGCCGCACACGTCGTCGGGACGCGTCCCGACCGACAAGGGCTACCGCGTCTTCGTCGACCACCTCGCCGAGCTCCGCCCGCTGTCGAGCGCGCAGCGCAGCGCCATCACCTCCTTCCTCGATGAGGCGGGCGACCTCGACGACCTCCTCGCACGCACGGTACGGGCGCTGACGCAGCTGACCGGCCAGGTCGCGATCGTGCAGTACCCCTCGTTCGCTCGCGCCAACGTCACGCACGTCGAACTCGTCGCCCTCGGCGGGCCCCGGGTTCTCGTCATCCTGGTCACCGACACCGGTCGGGTGTCGCAGCGCATCGCGCTCGTGCCCGCCGAGCCCGGCGAGAGCGACATCGCCCTGCTGCGCGCGCGCGTGGGCGCGGTGCTCGTCGGACACAGCGTCGCCGAGAGCTCCCAGCGCGTCTTCGAGGCCCTCACTGCCGGCCCGCGCCCCGGGGTCGTGCTCGACGCGATCGCCGACGCGGTCCTGCGCGTGGTCGGGGAGGAGCTCGAGGCCTTCCGTCAGGACCGTCTCGTCATGGCCGGCGCCGCGACCCTCGCCAAGCGCGAGCAGGACTTCCGCGGCAGTATCTACCCGCTCCTCGAAGCGATCGAGGAGCAGGTGACCCTGCTGCGCCTGATGAGCGAGATGGTCGCCGACGAGAAGGGACTGTCGGCGAGTATCGGGCGCGAGAACGAGCCTTTCGGCCTCGTCGAGGCCTCCGTGCTCGCGAGCCGGTACGACGGCTCCACCGGCGGGGCCCGCGTGGGTCTGCTCGGGCCGACCCGCATGGACTACTCCTCCAACCTCGCGGCGGTCCGCGCCGTCGCGCACTATCTGACCCGGATGCTCGAAGACGACGACAGCTCGCGCTGACGTCTCGCGCCGCGAGCACTCCCCACGAGAACGACCCCGCGCGAGCGGGCAGGAAGGCGATTGTGGCTGACCACTACGAGGTCCTGGGCGTCGAACGCGACGCCAGCCCGGAAGACATCAAGAAGGCCTACCGGCGTCTCGCGCGCCAGCTGCACCCCGATGTGAATCCCGGCGAGGACGCGTCCGAGAAGTTCAAACTCGTGACACACGCCTACGACGTGCTGAGCGATCCCGAGCAGCGCCGCCGCTACGACATGGGCGGCGACCAGAGCCCGTTCGGGGGCGGGGGAGCGGCCGGGTTCGGCGGTTTCAGCGACATCTTCGAGACGTTCTTCGGCGGCGCGCAGGGCGGCGGCGGAGGCCGCGGCCCGCGACCGCGGTCACGCCGGGAGCGCGGCCAGGACGCCCTCGTGCGCGTCACGCTGCAGCTCGGCGACGTCGTCTTCGGTACGCACCGCGACCTCGAGGTCGACACGGCGGTCCTCTGCGAGACGTGCCAGGGAGCGTGCACGCAGCCCGGTACCAGCGAGGTCACCTGCGACATCTGCCACGGTTCCGGTCACGTGCAGCGCACCGTGCGGAGCCTCCTCGGCAACGTCGTCACCAGCCAGCCCTGCACCGTGTGCCACGGTCACGGCACGACCATCCCCTACCCCTGCGGCACCTGCCAGGGTCAGGGCCGGGTGCGCGCGCGCCGCACGGTGTCGGTCGACATCCCCGCGGGCGTCGAGTCGGGCCTGCGCCTGCAGCTCCCCGGCTCGGGCGAGGTGGGCCCGGCCGGAGGCCCCAACGGCGACCTGTACCTGGAGATCACCGTGGAGGCGCACGACGCATTCAGTCGCGAGGGTGACGACCTCGTCGCCACCCTCGAGGTGTCGATGCCCGACGCCATCCTCGGCGCCACCACGACGATCGAGTCGCTCGACGGCTCCGTCGACCTCGAGGTGCGCCCGGGCGTGCAGTCGGGCGACGTGCTGACGATCAAGGGCCGCGGCATCACGCCCCTGCGGGGCAGCCAGCGCGGTGACCTGAAGGTCGGTGTGCACGTGGTGACCCCCACGCGCCTCGACCACAAGGAGCGGGCTCTCATCGAGGAGTTCGCCAAGCGCACCAAGGATCCGGGGCCCCGCCTGGCCGAGCACCAGCAGGGCATGTTCAGCAAATTCCGCGATCGCTTCCGCCACTGAGCATGGCGCTGCACTTCGTCACCGACGACGCCACCGACGCACAGCCGGGGGATGCCGTGACCCTCACCGGGTCGGAGGCGCATCACGCCGCGAGCGTGCGGCGCGTGCGGGTCGACGAGGCGGTCACGCTCGGCGACGGACGCGGCGTGTGGCTCTCGGGAGTCGTGACCGCTCTCGGCCCCAAGCAGGTCGACGTGCGGGTCACGGGCCGCGAGGAGGTCGCGGCGTCGGTCCCGCGGTTCGTGCTCGTGCAGGCATTGGCGAAAGGCGACCGCGACGAGCTGGCCGTCCAGGCGGCGACCGAGCTCGGCGTCGATGAGATCGTCCCGTGGCAGGCGGCGCGCAGCGTCTCGCGCTGGGATGCCAAGGCCGACAAGGGGCTCGCGCGCTGGCGGACGATCGTCCGCGAGGCTGCGAAGCAGGCGCACCGCGCGTGGGTGCCCGAGGTCGAGGGCGTGGCCCGGACGGCCGACCTCGTCGCCCGTGCCGGTGCCTCTGTCGTCCTCGTGCTCGAGCCGACGGCATCCGTCCGCCTCACCGAGGTGGCCGCGGAGGCATCGGACGGTCGCGACGTGGTGCTCGTGGTGGGCCCGGAGGGCGGGATCGCCCCGGAGGAGCTGTCGGCGCTCGAAGACGCCGGCGCCCGCCTCGTGCGGCTGGGCGACACCGTGCTGCGGACCTCCACCGCCGGGGCCGCGGCCATCTCGGTGCTGTCGGCGGCGCACGGGCGCTGGTGAGCCGGGCCGTGCCGGGCGCTTCTCGCATCCGGCGCGGATACGGCAGATCGGGGCGTCGATTCTCCGCCCCGAGCGGCCGGATCCGCCCCGATCCGGGTCGGTGAGCGCCGAGAGGGCGTCGGCGAAACGGCCGAGCCCCGGTGTCGGAGGCCCTCACTAGACTGGATGCCATGAGCGAACCGTCGATCTTCACGCGCATCCTGCAGGGCGAGATCCCTGCCGAGATCGTGGCCGAGACCGAGAACGCCTTCGCGATCCGCGACATCGCCCCTCAGGCGCCGGTGCACCTGCTCGTCATCGCCAAGACGCAGCAGTATCGCAACGTCGTCGAGCTCGCGGCCGGCGACCCGGAGCTGCTGACCGAGGTGATCGGTCTCGCGAACAGCGTCGCCGCCGAGCACGCCGACGGCGATTTCCGTCTGATCTTCAACACCGGCGAGGGTGCCGGACAGACCGTCTTCCATGTGCACGCCCACGTTCTCGCGGGCGGCCTGAACGAAAAGAGCCTGGGTGGCTGATTCCCCCGAAGAGACCGTCTCCGAGCAGATCGCCGTCGACGGCGTGGCCATGGTGCAGCTGCTCGGTCCGCAGGACCGTCTCCTGCGCGTCGTCGAGAAGGAGCATCCCGACGTCGACGTGCACGTGCGCGGCAACGAGATCACGCTGTCGGGCTCTCCCGCGGCGGTGCGGGCCGCTCGCGGCCTGGTCGACGAGCTGGTCGCCATGACCCGCTCCGGCCACGGCCTCGACCCGGCCGACGTGACGAGTTCCAACCGCATGCTCCGCACCGATGGCGGGCCTCGCCCGTCCGAGGTGATGGGCGAGGCGATCCTGTCGTCGCGCGGAAAGGTGATCCGCCCCAAGACGGCCGGCCAGAAGGAGTACGTCGACGCGATCGACGAGAACACGATCGTGTTCGGCATCGGCCCCGCCGGTACGGGCAAGACCTACCTCGCGATGGCCAAGGCCGTGCAGGCGCTTCAACGCAAAGAGGTCAACCGCATCATCCTGACCCGACCCGCCGTCGAGGCGGGCGAGCGCCTCGGGTTCCTCCCCGGAACACTGACCGACAAGATCGACCCGTACCTGCGCCCGCTGTACGACGCGCTCAACGAGATGATGGACCCCGACATCGTGCCCAAGCTCATGGCGACGGGCACGATCGAGGTCGCTCCGCTGGCGTACATGCGCGGTCGCACGCTGAACGACTCGTTCGTCGTGCTCGACGAGGCGCAGAACACCACGCCCGAGCAGATGAAGATGTTCCTCACGCGCCTCGGCTTCGGCACCCGCATGGTGGTCACCGGCGACATCACGCAGGTCGACCTCCCGCAGGGCGCCTCGGGTCTGCGTCTGGTCACCCGCGTGCTCGGCGACATCGACGACATCCACTTCTCGCGCCTGACCAGCGACGACGTCGTGCGTCACTCCCTGGTCGGCCGTATCGTCGACGCGTACAGCGAGTACGACGAGAAGCGCCTGGCCGCGCGTCGCGAACGCGACGAGGCCTCCGAGTTCGCCAACCGTGCGGAGCGACGCGGCCCCGGTGCCGCCGGTCCCCGCGATCACCTCCCGAGACGAAACCGCTCATGACGATCGAGATCAACAACGAATCCGGCCACGAGGTCGACGAGCAGGTCCTGCTGCGCCTGATGGAGTACAACCTGGCGGAGCTGCACGTCAGCGCCGACGCCGACGTGGCGATCGTGCTCGTCGACGAGGGGGCCATGGAGTCGCTCCACGTGCAGTGGATGGACGAGCCCGGCCCCACCGATGTGCTGAGCTTCCCGATGGACGAGCTGCGTCCCGGCTCCGAAGACGCCCCCACCCCCGCGGGGCTGCTGGGCGACATCGTGCTGTGCCCCGCCGTGGCCGAGACGCAGGCGGTCGCCGCGAAGCACTCGACGCAGGACGAACTCATCCTCCTCACCACGCACGGGTTGCTGCACCTCCTCGGATTCGATCACGCCGAACCCGACGAGGAGCGCGAGATGTTCGGGCTCCAGCGGGAGCTGATCACCGGGTTCCAGGCCGTCGAGCGCCAGCGTCGGGCATGACCGAAGCGCTCCTCCTCGTCGCCGCCTTCCTCCTCGTTGCGTTCGGCGGCCTGATGGCGGCCTCCGAGGCGGCGCTCGGCGTCACCTCGCGCACCGACCTCCTCGAGCTCGGCGCCTCAGGCCGCAACGCCCGATCGCTCCGGCGGATCGCCGACGACACGAGCGCGCACAACACCGCGGTGGTGTTCATCCGCGTGCTCGCCGAGACGACCGCCGCCGTGCTCGTCGCCGCCGCGTTCATGCTGATCTTCGACGACATCTGGTGGGCCGTGATCGCCGCGGCCGTGCTCATGACGGGCATCTCGTTCGTCGCGGTGGGGGCGAGTCCGCGCACCGTCGGTCGCCAGCACGCGCGCGGTCTGCTGCGCGGCGTCGCCCCCGTCATCCGGGGCATGCGCATCCTGCTCGGCCCGCTCGCGCATGGTCTCGTCGCCGTCGGCAACCGCGTGACGCCGGGGGTGTCGCACTCCACCTCGTTCGCGTCGGAGGAGCAGCTGCTCAGCATCATCGACGAGGCGGCCGAGAACGAGTTGATCGAGGAAGACGATCGCGAGCTGATCCACTCGGTCTTCGACTTCACCGATCGCTACGTCCGCGAGGTCATGGTGCCGCGCACCGACATGGTCAGTGTGGATGCCGCGGCCACCTCCCGCGAGGCCCTCGCGCTGTTCCTCGAGAAGGGCGTCTCCCGGGTGCCCCTCGCCGATGACGACGCCGACGACGTCGTGGGCGTGCTGTACCTGAAGGATCTCGTGCAGTTCGGCTTCCGCGACGAGGCCGGCTGGCGCGACGCCCCCATCCGCCGCATCGCCCGGCCGGCCGTCTTCGTCCCCGAGTCGATGAAGGCCGAGACGCTGCTGCAGCAGATGAAGAAAGATGCCGTCCACGTCTGCCTGGTCGTCGACGAGTACGGCGGCGTCGCGGGTCTCGTGACCCTCGAAGACCTCATCGAGGAGCTGGTGGGAGAGATCGCCGACGAATACGACGCTCCCAACACCGAGATCGTCGAGCTCGGCGAGGGCCGCTACCGCATCAACGCGCGCCTCGGGCTCGACGAGGTCGGCGACCTGTTCGGTCTCGAGCTCGACGACGAGGACGTCGACTCGATCGGCGGCCTGCTCGGCAAGGCGCTCGGCCGCATTCCTCAGCCCGGCGCCACCGCCGAGCACTCCGGCCTCGTGATGACCGGAGGCGCGTCGCGCGGCCGGAACCGGGGCATCGCCACCGTGATCGTCGAGCGCAGCGAGGTCTCCGCCGACGACGACGCCGACGCAGAGCTGTCGGCGCGTGAAAGGAACGACAGATGACCGACACCCGCTCCGGGTTCGTGACCTTCGTGGGGCGACCCAACGTCGGCAAATCCACTCTGACCAATGCGCTCGTGGGCGAGAAGGTCGCCATCACCAGTGAGAAGCCGCAGACGACGCGCCGCGCGATCCGCGGCATCGTCAACCGCCCCGGCGGTCAGCTCGTGGTCGTGGACACCCCCGGCATCCACCGCCCGCGCACCCTGCTCGGTCAGCGCCTGAACGACCTCGTCGAGCAGGTGCTCGGCGACGTCGACGTCATCGCCTTCTGCGCACCGGCGACCGAGAAGGTCGGTCCCGGAGATCGCCGCATCGCGGAGTCGCTGTCGGGCTACCCGCGCGCGAAGAAGGTCGCCCTCGTGACCAAGACCGACGCCGCGACCCGCGATCAGATCACCGAGCGTCTCGTCGAGGTCGATGCACTTCGCGAGGACTGGGCGGCGGTCATCCCGCTGTCGGCGGTGACCAACGATCAGCTCGACGTGCTGAGCGACGAGCTGCTCGCCCTCATGCCCGAGGGCCCCGCGCTGTACGCCGACGACGTGGTGACCGACGAGACGCTCGAAGACCGCATCGCCGAGATCATCCGCGAGGCGGCCCTGCACGGCGTGCGCGACGAGCTCCCGCACTCGATCGCCGTGACGGTCGACGACGTCGCGCCGCGCGAGGACAGCGACCTGACCGACGTGTACGCGAACATCGTCGTCGAGCGCGACAGTCAGAAGGCCATCATCATCGGCAAGAAGGGCTCGCGCCTGGCCGATGTGGGCGCGCGAGCACGCGCGGGCATCGAGCCGCTCGTGGGCGGCCGCGTCTATCTGTCGCTGCACGTGCGGGTGGCGAAAGAATGGCAGCGCGACCCGAAGCAGCTCGGACGCCTCGGCTTCTGAGCCCCGGAGACCGCGCGACACCCGCTCGGCCCCCGACCGTGCCGAACGCGCGGTCGCAACGAAAGGTGCAGGCATGGCGAAGAGGTGGACGGCTCCGGCTCCGGGGCCCATCGAGACGTGGAGCTACGACGAGGTCGACGTCGCCGCCCCCGGACCGGGCGAGGTGACGATCCGCGTGCGCGCGGCCGGCATCAACCCCGCCGACGCGAAGCACGTCGCGACGCAGCGCCCCGGCGCGACGTTCCCGGTGCCGATCGGGTACGAGCTGTCGGGTGAGATCACCGCGGTCGGCGATGGCGCGGTCGGCGGCTCGGGAGAGCTCGCGGTCGGCGACGAGGTCGTGGCGTTCCGGGTGCAGGGCGCCTACGCGACCGACCTCACCGTGCCCGCCCGCGACGTCTTCGCGAAGCCTGCGGCCCTCTCGCATCCCGAGGCGGCCAACCTGCTGCTCGCCGGAACCACGGCGGCCGAGATGATCCAGGTCACCCGGGTCGTCGAGGGCGAGACGGTGCTGCTGCACGCCGCCTCCGGCGCCGTCGGGGTGAGCCTGCTCCAGCAGGCGCGCGAACTCGGCGTCCGCGTGATCGGCACGGTCGGGGCGGATGCCGACGACTCGGCCGAGCGCGTTCGTCGCTACGGCGGGATCCCGGTGGCCTACGGCGACGGGCTGCGCGAGCGCGTCGAAGCCGCGGCCGACGGAGCGGCGATCGTCGCCGCCTGGGACGCGGCGGGGACCGACGAGGCCATCGACGTCTCGCTCGAGCTGGTCTCGGACCGCGACCGCATCGTCACCATCGTCTCGCCCGATCGCGCGAAGGCCGACGGCTTCCTGTGGATCGCCGGAGCCCGCCCGGAGAGCGCCCGTTTCCGTGACATCGCCCGCGCTCGGGTGCTGGAGCTCGCGGCATCCGGGGCCCTGGAGGTTCCCCTCGCCCGCACGTACCCGCTCGCCGAGGCGGTCGAGGCCGTGCGCTTCGTGATGACCGGGCACCCCGGCGGCAAGGTCGCCCTCCTGCCGTGAGCACGTCGCCGTTCGCCCTGCCGCCCGCGCCCGAGACCCTCGAAGTGACGGGGGAGCGCGTGCGCCTGCGCCCTTTCGAGGAGCGCGATCTCGAGGCCATGGCCGGCTACCGCGGCGACGCCGAGGTGTGCCGGTTCCTCCCGTTCGACCCCCAATCGCCCGACGACATCCGGCGCCGCATCGGGCATCTGTTCGGCGGGACGAGCCTGGAGGGCGAGCGCGGCGGTGTCGTCCTGGTCATCGAGAGCGAGGGCGCCGTCATCGGCGACCTCGTGCTGTTCCACCTCGACACGGACGCGGGATCCGCCGAGATCGGCTGGGTCGTGAGCCCGGGGGCATCCGGCCGGGGGCTCGCCACCGCCGCGGTGCGCGCTCTCATCGACACCGCCTTCGTCGTCTACGGTCTGCGGCGGGTGGAGGCCCGGATCGATCCCGACAACGCCCGCTCGGTCGCACTCGCCGAACGCCTCGGCATGCGCCGGGAGGCGCATTTCGTCGAGAAGGAATGGTTCAAGGGGCGCTGGGGCGACCTGCTCGTGTACGCCGTGCTGGCGCGCGAGTGGGCAGCGCCCGCGGCCTGACGTCGGCGGCTCGCGACGCGGACGCGGCGGGGGCCGCGGTGCGGGGCTGCTACGATCGCTCCATGCGCTTCGGTGGCCTTCTTCTTCTTAGCTGCCGCGACGAGTCCTCGTTCTAAGGGCCTTCCTCGTCGCGGAGATCGTCGTCGGCCCCACCGAACGAATCTAAAGAAGCGACACATCATGAAGAACACCCAGAAGCCCACGTCCGCTCCGGTGCACAAGTACCGTCCCTTCCACGAGCAGATCCGGGTCGACCTGCCCGACCGCACGTGGCCGAGCAAGCGCATCGAGGTCGCACCGCGCTGGTGCGCCGTGGATCTGCGCGACGGCAACCAGGCCCTGATCGATCCGATGAGCCCCGAGCGCAAGCGGGTCATGTTCGACCTGCTGGTGAAGATGGGCTACAAGGAGATCGAGGTCGGTTTCCCGAGCGCCAGCCAGACCGACTTCGACTTCGTACGCCAGCTGATCGAAGAAGAACTCATCCCCGACGACGTCACGATCCAGGTGCTGACGCAGGCGCGCGAGCACCTCATCGCCCGCACGTACGAGGCGATCGCCGGCGCGAAGCAGGCCATCGTGCACCTGTACAACTCCACGAGCGTGCTGCAGCGCGAGGTCGTGTTCCGCACCGATGAGCAGGGCATCGTCGACATCGCGCTCGAGGGCGCGCGCCTGTGCAAGAAGTACGAGGCGACGATCCCGCAGACCGAGGTCTATTACGAGTACTCGCCCGAGAGCTACACGGGCACCGAGCTCGCCTTCGCGCTGCGCATCTGCAACGAGGTGCTCGAGGTCTTCCAGCCGACGGCCGAGCGCAAGGTCATCCTGAACCTCCCCGCCACCGTCGAGATGGCCACGCCCAACGTCTACGCCGATTCCATCGAGTGGATGTCGCGGAACCTCAACCACCGCGAGAACGTCATCCTGTCGCTGCACCCCCACAACGATCGCGGCACGGCGGTGGCCGCCGCCGAGCTGGGCTACATGGCCGGCGCCGACCGCATCGAGGGGTGCCTGTTCGGCAACGGCGAGCGCACCGGCAACGTCGACCTGGTGGCCCTGGGCATCAACCTGCTGACGCAGGGCATCGACCCGCAGATCGACTTCAGCGACATCGACCAGGTCAAGCGCACCGTCGAGTACTGCAACCAGCTGCCCGTCCCCGAGCGCAGCCCCTGGGCCGGCGACCTGGTCTTCACCGCGTTCAGCGGTTCGCATCAGGATGCCATCAAGAAGGGCTTCGAGGCGATGGAGGCCCGCGCGACGGCCGAGGGCAAGACGATCGACGAGATCGAGTGGGCGGTGCCGTACCTGCCGATCGATCCGAAGGACCTGGGCCGCTCGTACGAGGCCGTCATCCGCGTCAACTCGCAGTCGGGCAAGGGCGGCGTCGCCTACCTGCTGAAGGCCGACCACGCGATCGACCTGCCGCGCAAGCTCCAGATCGAGTTCTCGGGCGTCGTGCAGGCGCGCACCGACGCCGAGGGCGGCGAGGTCTCGAGCGCCCAGATCTGGGACATCTTCACCGACGAGTACCTGCCCGCGACCGACGACGACCAGCGCTGGGGCCGCTTCGAGCTGCTGTCGACCCGCTCCTCGAGCGACATGTCGGGCGATGTGCACCTCGACGTCTCGCTGCGCGACGGCGACACCACGCACCCGGCCTCGGCCGTGGGCAACGGTCCGGTCGCCGCGTTCCTCGAGATCGTCCGTTCGCAGGGGTTCGACGTGACCC
Organism: Microbacterium galbum; assembly: GCF_032464915.1. Taxonomy (NCBI): domain Bacteria; kingdom Bacillati; phylum Actinomycetota; class Actinomycetes; order Micrococcales; family Microbacteriaceae; genus Microbacterium; species Microbacterium galbum. The sequence goes on from NZ_JAWDIS010000003.1 coordinate 410,161, forward strand.
TGTACGACTACGTCGAGCACGCCCTCAGCTCCGGCGGCGACGCGCAGGCCGCGGCCTACGTCGAGCTGCAGGTCGACGACCAGCGCCTGTGGGGCGTGGGGATCGACGGCGACATCTCGACGGCGTCGCTGAAGGCGATCGTGTCGGGCGTCAACCGCGCGATCCGCACGCGTCAGGCCACCGTCGCCCTCGCGGGCGTCTGACCCGACCGGAGCCTCCGGCCGTGGCCTACGCCCACGGACACCACGAGAGCGTGCTGCGTTCCCACGCCGCGCGCACCGTCGTCGACTCGGCGGCGTACCTGGTGTCTTCGCTGTCGGCCGGCACCCGCATCCTCGATGTGGGCGCCGGCCCCGGCACCATCACCGTCGACCTCGCCGACCGGGTCTTCCCGGGAGAGGTCGTCGGGGTGGATGCCGCCTCCGACGTCGTCGAGATCGCCCGCGCCGCCGCCGGCGAGCGCACGAACGTGACGTTCCGCACCGGCGACGCCTACGCCCTCGACGTGCCCGACGCCTCGTTCGACATCGTCCACGCCCATCAGGTGCTCCAGCATCTCGAACGGCCCGTCGACGCCCTGCGGGAGTTCCGCCGCGTCGCGGGACCCGACGGCCTGGTGGCGGTGCGCGACGTCGACTACGGCGGGGTGATCTGGCATCCGCTCATCCCCGCCCTCGACGAATGGCTCGACATCTACCACGGCGTGCACCGCGGGTCATCGGGAGAACCCGACGCGGGGCGCGTGCTGAAGGCGTGGGCGCGCGAAGCCGGGTTCTCGCGCGTCGAGGCGAGCGCGAGCGTGTGGGTGTTCGACACGCCGGAGAAGCGCGCCTGGTGGGGCGGCATGTGGGCCGACCGTGTACTCGCCTCGGCGTTCGCGGGGCACGCCAGGCGACTGGGCCTCGCGGATGAGGCGACCCTGCAGCGCATCTCGGACGCGTGGCGGGAGTGGGCCGCGCACCCCGACGGGTGGATCCTGCTGCCGCACGGCGAGGTGCTCGCGCGGTGGTGACGGCGGTGGAGGGCGTGGATGCGAGGATGAGCGATGTGATCCGCGTCGACGCCCTCTACCGCTACCCCGTCAAGGGCTTCACGCCCGAGAAGCGCGACAGTCTCGTCGTCCAGGACGACGGTCGCGTGCAGGGCGATCGCTCGCTCGTTTTCCGCTTCGCCGATGCCCTCGAGCCGGCGGATGCCACCTTCCCGAAGAGCCGCGGACTCGCGCTCATGTCGTTCCCCACGCTGGCGCGCGTGGAGCTCACCTTCGACGATGAGGCGCGGACGCTGCGACTGCGCGTCGACGACATCGACGTCACCGCCGATCTGAGCGACGAGGGCCGTGCGCGGCTCAGCGAGGCGGTCACGGCCTACCTGCGCTCGACGAGCGATGCGAAGCTGCTCGAGGCCGACGGCATCCTGCCCCTGGGACTGCTCGGAGACGGGGTGACGGCACGCTTCCAGGACCGGCCCCGCGGATACGTCTCGCTGCATGGAGCGCCCTCGGTGTCCGACCTGGATGCCGCGGTGCCGGCGCCCGTCGACGACCGCCGGTTCCGCTCGAACATCGTCGTCTCGGGCGCTGCCCCGTGGGAAGAGCTCGCGTGGCGCGGTCGCGTGCGGATCGGCGAGGTGGAGTTCGAGGTGCAGAAGCCGATCGAGCGGTGCGCGGCGATCACCGCGAACCCCGACACCGGCGTGCGCGACGCGCGCCTGCTCCGCGTGCTGACCGGCGAGTTCGGCCAGGACGAGCCGACCCTCGGCATCCTGTTGCTCCCCGTCGCGGCGGGCGGAACGATCCGCGTCGGCGACGAGGTCGTCCTCGACGCGTGAGTCGCCGGGATTCGTCGCCGCCGCGCCCGAGGCGACGAATCGCGGCGACTCGCGCGGTCACTCGTCGGTGCGGATGATGGGGATGCCGGTGGTCTCGACCGCGACCTTGCGGCGGTAGAGCTTGCGCTGCTCGGGCAGCGAGAGGTCGAACAGCACGGCGAGCACGCGGATGACGGTCGTCACCACCACACCGATCACCGCGGCGATCGGCAGCGGCACGCCGAAGGCGGCGGTCGTGGCCAACACGACGCATCCGCCGCCCGCCGCCACGGCGTAGAGCGAGCCCACGTGCATGATCGCCACCGGCAGGCCCATCAGCACGTCGCGGAGCACGCTGCCGCCGGCCGCGGCCAGCACCCCCACGAAGATGGCGGGTACCGCGGGCATCCCCAGGGCCAGCGCCTTCGAGGTGCCGAAGGCGCCGAAGAGGCCGATCACGACGGCGTCGAGCATCACGATCGCGCGGTTGAGTCGCTGGAAGATCCCCGACAGCAGCATGCCCACGATCGAGGCGAGCGTCGCGGTGATGAGGTACCAGTTGCTCTGCAGCGTGGCCGGCGTGAGACCCAGCAGCAGGTCGCGGATGAGACCCCCGCCCATCCCGAGCAGGATGCCGATGATCGCCACCCCGAGCAGATCGAGCCGGCGCTGGCCCTGGAACCCCGAGGCGAAGAGGGCTCCCTGGACGCCGCCGAGCGCGACGGCGGTCAGGTCGGCCCACAGGGGGATGACGAAGGTCGGGGAGTCCACGGCATCCATTCTCCGGCCCGTGCCTGGGCGGGTGGGGGAGGCGCGTCGCGCAGGCCGCTCACGGGTGCGCGGACGGATAATGAACTGTGCCCACCTACCGCGACGAAGTCGTGGTCCTGCGTACCCACAAGCTCGGGGAGGCGGACCGCATCCTCACCCTCCTCAGCCGCCGCAACGGAAAGATCCGCGCGGTCGCGAAGGGCGTGCGGCGGACGTCGTCGAAGTTCGGCTCGCGCCTCGAGCCCTTCATGGTCGCCGACGTGCAGCTGTTCAAGGGCCGCAACCTCGACATCGTGCAGCAGGCCGAGTCGCTCGGCTCGTACGGAGCCGAGATCGTGGCGAACTACGACGTGTACACCACGGCCAGCGCCATGGTCGAGACCGCCGATCGTCTCAATGAGGCCGAGGCGACGCCCCAGCAGTATCTGCTGCTGGTCGGTGGACTGCGTTCCCTGGCGCGCGGTGAGCATTCCGAGCGGAGCGTGCTCGACTCGTACCTCCTGCGCGCCATGGCCCTCTCGGGCTGGGCGCCGGGGCTCACGGAGTGCGCGCGCTGCGGCACGATCGGCGACCACGATTACTTCCTCGCCCAGCTCGGCGGCGTCGTCTGCTCGACGTGCGCGCCCGCGGGCTCGCCGCGCGTCGCGCGCGACACCGTCGACATGCTCCGCGCGCTCATGGCGGGGGAGTGGGAGACCATCGACACCGCCCCCGGCCGCACGGTGGCCGCCGCCTCGGGCCTCGTGGCCGCGTACGCGCAGTTCCACCTGGAGCGCGGCATCCGTTCCCTCTCGCACCTGGAGTCGCATCGATGACACCGAAGCCGTTCACGCACCGCGACGCCGTGCCGTACCGCCCCCTCGACTGGACGGGCGAGTACCCGCCCAGCTACCCCAAGGGGGCCGTGCCCGAGCATGTCGCGATCGTCATGGACGGCAACGGCCGCTGGGCCAACCGCCAGGGGCTCACGCGCGTCGAGGGTCACCGCGCGGGAGAGGCCGCGCTGCTCGACGTGGTCGCGGGAGCCATCCAGGCCGGTGTGAAGCACCTGTCGGTGTACGCCTTCTCGACCGAGAACTGGTCGCGTTCTCCCGATGAGGTGCGCTTCCTCATGGGCTTCAACCGCGAGGTCCTGCACCGTCGCCGCGATCAGCTGAACGAGTGGGGCGTGCGCATCCGCTGGTCGGGTCGTAAGCCGCGCCTGTGGGGCTCGGTCATCAAGGAGCTGCAGCACGCCGAACGACTCACCGAGGGCAACTCGACTCTGACGCTGACCATGTGCGTCAACTACGGCGGGCGTGTGGAGATCGTGGATGCCATGCGCCGGATCGGCGACGACATCGCGGCCGGGAAGCTCAAGCCGTCGGCCGTGACCGAGAAGCTCATTCGCAAGAACCTCTACCAGCCCGACATGCCCGACGTGGATCTGTTCGTGCGCTCCAGTGGCGAGCAGCGCACCTCGAACTTTCTGCTGTGGGAGTCCGCGTACGCCGAGATGGTGTTCCTCGACACGCTCTGGCCCGACTTCCGCCGCACGCACCTGTGGGATGCCATCGGGCTCTACCTCTCGCGCGATCGCCGCTTCGGCGGTGCGGTCGACGCGCCGACGGCGTGACCGCTTACGGCGCCAGCTCGGCCCGAAGGGAGGCGGCGGCCTCCATGGCCACGCGACGCATCGCCTCGCGCGTCTGCCCGCCGATGTGAGGGGTGACCACCACGTTCGCCCGATCGCGCAGCGGGTGGTCGGCGGGCATCGGCTCGACTTCGGAGACGTCGAGGCCCGCTCCGCCCACCTCCCCGGCGTCGAGCGCGGTGGCGAGGGCGTCCTCGTCGACGACCCCGCCGCGAGAAGTGTTCACCACGACCGCGTGAGAGCGCATGCGCCGGAACTGCGCGGCGCCGAGCAGCCCTCGCGTCGCGGGGACGAGGGGGACGTGCACGCTGACCGCGTCGGACTCGGCGAGCAGTTCGTCGAGGGCACGTGGGTCGGAGCCGTCGGCGCGGACGACGTCGTCGGGCACGGCGGGATCGAACGCGAGGATGCGCATGCCGAAGCCTCCCTGGGCGATCCGCGCGACGCGGCGTGCGATCCGGCCGTAGCCGATGAGCCCGAGCGTCGAGCCGCTCAGTTCGGCCCCGACCAGGGCATCACGGTCGGCGGTACCTGCGGCCGCGGCCCCGATACCGCGCCGCACGGCCATGAGCAGGGCGATCGCGTGCTCGGCGACCGAGAGCACGTTCGCTTCGGGTGTCGTCGTGACCCGGATGCCGTGCTCCCGGGCGAAGGCGGTGTCCACGGTGTCGGTGCCGACGCCGTGCCGCGCGACGATGCGCAGCCGTGGCATCCGGCTCAGCTGTCCGGCATCCATCCGGGCGGTGCGCAGGAGCACGCCCTGTGCAAGCGGCGCGATGTCGGCCTCGGTCGCGGCATCCTCCCCCCAGCCCCGGCGCACCTCCGCCCACGTCTCGAGCTCGCCGATCGCGTCGGGGTGCACCTCGCGGGGGATCCAGATGAGCGGGCGGGCGGTTGCCACCTCAGACACGCGGCACCAGGGCGCGGTTGGCGCTGCGGCGGTCGGCCTCTGCGCGCACCAGGGCGTCGGCGGCGGACATGACCTCGGCGATGCGCTCGCGAGGGACAATCGTGACCCCGTCGGCATCGCCGACGACCCAATCGCCCGGCGCCACGGGGACCCCGCCCACGGTGACGACGCCGCCGAGGCGGTAGGGGCCGGTCTTCCACGGCCCCGCGGGCGTCACCGCGCGGGCGAAGACCGGCACCCCCACCTCGCGGAGCTCGACCGCATCGCGGGCGGCCCCGTCGAGCACGATGCCGGCGACGCCCAGCGCCTTGGCCTTCTCGGCGACGAGTTCGCCGATGAGCGCGCGCGTCTCATCCGCCCCGCCGTCGACGACGAGGACCTCGCCCGCGCGGATCTGCTCGAACGCCGCGTGCACGCCCTTGTTGTCACCGGGGCGGGTGAGGAGCGTGGCCGCGGGTCCGGACACGACCGCCCCCTCCCACAGGGGGGAGACGCCGCGGGCGACCCCGAAGCGCTCCATCGCATCGCCGACGGTCGCGGCGGCGTAGGCGCCCGGAGGCGGGTAGACGGTGCTGTCGGGGATCGTGCTCGTCATCGGGCGGTCCTCTCGATCGGGAAGGGGGTCAGTCCAGGGCGGCGGGCAGGCCGGTGCGCCGGATGTCGGCGGCCGCCGCCGTCAACGCGTCGAGGAACACGGGCACCCGTTCCTCGGTGAAGCGCGCGGTGGGTCCGCCGAGCCCGAGCACGACCGCCGGTCGGCGCTCGTCGCCCTCGCGCACGATGACCGCGACGCCGCTGTTCCCCGGCTCCCGTGCGCCGTGCGAGACGGCGTACCCGTCGCGACGGGCGTCGTGGACCGCGGCGCGGAAGGAGTCGACGTCGACGGCGGACCGCTCGGCCGCGGGAAGCGCCGCGAGGACGTGGTCGGCGGCGTCCGGCCCGCTCGCCGCCACGAGGAGCGTCGAGGCGGCTCCGAGCACGAGCGGCATCTCGTCGCCGACCTGGACGACGTGGCGGAGCGAGTAGGGGCTGGGCGACTGCCCGACGGCTACGCGCCGCAGGCCGCTGCGCGCGTAGAGGCTCGCGGTCTCGCCGGTCTCCTGGGCGAGCCGCGTCATGCGGTCGGCGGTCTCGTCGGGGACGGCCCACGCGGCCTCGGCGAACGCCGCCAGACGGATCAGGCGCGCCCCCACCGTGATGCGTCCGTCGGCGGCGTGCCGCAGCATCCGCTCGCCGACGAGGGTGTCGATCAGGCGCAGCACCGTGGTGCGCGGGAGCCCGCTTTCGCGGACGATCTCGGCGAGCGAGAGCACGGGCCGGGCCGCGGTGAAGCACTGCAGCACCTCGAACGCGCGGGTGACGGCGCGCACGCCCCCTCCCTCGGAAGCAGAACGCTCGGATGCCTCGGTCACGGTGGACACGGTCGCTCCCCTCCGCGGTGCGCCGGTTGCACCTGCTCGGTCCCGAGTGTACCGTCTGGTGGACACCTGAGTCCACTAGATGGACACCTGACATCTTCACGAAGGAGTGACGACGTGAGAACCAGACGCGTCCTGTGGAACGCCCTCGGGATCGCCGCCACCGCGGCGCTCGTCGGCGTGGCCGCAGTGAATGCCAGCGGCTCGACCGCCGGAGTGGACCCCCGCGCCAAGCTGACCATCATGGCCCCGGCCGCACCCGGCGGGGGGTGGGACCTCGCCTCCCGCGAGTCGCAGCAGGTCCTGCGCTCGACCTCGGTCGTGAACAACGTGCAGGTGGTGAACGTCCCCGGAGCCGGCGGCACGATCGGTCTCGGCCAATTCACACAGCTCGGCGACGATCCGACGAACCTCATGATGACCGGCACGGTCATGGAAGGCGCGATCACGGTCAACGGATCGGAGGCGACCCTGGGCGACACGACCCCCATCGCCCGGCTCGCCGAGGACTACATCGTCTTCATCGTGCCCGCGAACTCGCCCTTCCAGAACCTCGACGACTTCATCCGGGCCTGGCGCGCCGACCCGCACGGCCAGGCCGTCGGCGGCGGCGGCATCGGCGGCACCGACCATCTGCTCACCGGTCTGACGGCGCAGGCCGCCGGCATCGACCCCGGAGCGATCAACTACGTCTCGTACGCCGGCGGCGGCGAAGTACTGACCGCCCTGCTGTCGAACACGGTGGCGGTCGGCGTCAGCGGCTACAACGACTTCAGCGATCAGATCGAGGCCGGACGCCTCCGGGCCCTCGCCGTCTCGGCCGAGGAGCCGGTGCCCGGCATCGACATCCCCACCTTCATCGAGCAGGGCGTCGACGTGAACCTGCCGAACTGGCGAGGACTCGTGGCACCCCCCGGCATCACCGACGCGCAGCGCGACGAGCTCGTCGCGATCGTCGAGGAGATGGCCGCGACCCCCGAGTGGACCGAGGTGATGGAGCGCAACCGCTGGCGCGACGCACTGCTGACCGGCTCCGAATTCGCCGACTTCATCGAGCAGGACCAAGCGCGTGTGAACGCCATCATCGAGGAGCTGGGCCTGTGAGCGGCGTCATCCCCACCATCCCGCGGACCCACCGCGTCCGCACCTCCGACGGGTTCTGGCGCCGCCGCTCCGGACTCGTCGTCCCGGCGGTGATGCTCGCCATCGGCGTCGCGCTCATCATCGGAACGATCACGATGACCGTGCCGGCCAACACCGCACCCCCGGGCCCGCAGCTGTTCCCGACGATCATCGCGGTCGCCGTGATCGTGCTCGCGGTGCTGCTCGCGGTCGACATCCTGCGCCGGCCCGAACCGGTCGACGTGGCCGACGCCGGCGCCACCGACGATGACGCCGACGTCGACGACGAGGCGCTCCTCGCCGCCGTGGAGGGCCGCGAACCCGAAGCGCCCGCCGTGCGGCCCCGCAGCAACCTCTGGGCCATGCTGGGCGCCGTCGGGACGGTCGTCGTCTTCATCGCGGCGCTCACCCCGCTCGGGTGGCTGCTCTCGGGAGCGTTCCTGTTCTGGGGGATCGCGCGCGCGCTCGGCAGCCGCCGGCCGGTCTTCGACATCTTCCTGTCGCTGGCGATCTCCGCCCTCGTGCAGATCGCCTTCTCGGGCGGCCTCGGACTCAATCTTCCGCCCGGAATCCTGGAGGGACTCTTCTGATGGATGCGCTCGTCAACCTGGGGGAGGGCTTCGCCGTCGTCCTCACCCCCATCAACATGCTGTGGGTGCTCATCGGCGCCGTTCTGGGGACCGCGGTCGGCGTGCTGCCGGGCCTCGGCTCGGCGATGGCCGTCGCGCTGCTGCTGCCCGTCACCTTCTCGCTCGACCCCATCGGCGCGTTCATCATGTTCGCCGGCGTGCTCTTCGGCGGTCTCTTCGGCGACTCGATCGCCGGCATCCTCATGAACACCCCCGGCAACAGCACCGCGATCGCGGGCTCGATCGAGGGTCACCGCATGGCCAAGAGCGGCCGCGCCGCGCAGGCGCTCGCCACCTCGGCGATCGGTGCCTTCATCGGCGGGATCGTGGCATCCATCCTCGTGGTGTTCTTCGCGCCGCGACTGGCGGAGCTGGCGACCCTCTTCGGCCCCGCCGAGTACCTCGCGCTCGCCGTGTTCGCGTTCGTGGCGATCTCCGCCGTGGTGACCGAGTCGGTGGTGCGCGGTCTCGCGGCCCTGGTGATCGGCCTGGCGATCTCGGTCGTCGGCATCGACGGCGCCTCCGGCACCTCGCGCTTCACCTTCGGCCTGCCGGAACTGTTCGACGGCATCGACATCGTCGTGATCACGGTCGGGCTCCTGGCGCTGGGCGAGGTGTTCAGCGTCGCCGCACGACGCGGCACGCCCGACGAGACGAAGCTGCTGCCCTCGACCGGCCGGCTCTGGCTGTCGTTCCGCGAGCTGCGGCAGGCGCTTCCCGCGTGGCTGCGCGGCACGGCGATCGGCATCCCGTTCGGCATCATCCCCGTCGGCGGCTCCGAGGTGCCCACGTTCCTGTCGTACGGCGCCGAGCGCAAGCTCGACGGTCGCCGCAAGAAGCCGATGTTCGGACGCGGAGCGATCCAGGGTGTCGCCGGTCCCGAGGCGGCCGGCAACGCCACCGCCGGAACGGCGATGGGCGCCCTGCTCGCGCTGGGCCTTCCGACCTCGGCCACCGCGGCGATCCTGCTCGCGGCCTTCCGGCAGTACGGACTGCAGCCGGGGCCCCTGCTGTTCGACCGCGCGCCCGACCTCGTGTGGGCTCTGCTGGCGAGCTTCTTCGTCGGCATGGTCGTGCTGCTCATCCTCAACCTCCCGTTCGCGCCGTTGTGGGCGAAGCTGCTGAAGGTGCCGCGTCACTACCTCTACGCCGGCATCACGGTCTTCGCGATGCTGGGCGTCTACGCCACCAGCAGCAAGATCCTCGACCTCGTGCTCGTGCTCGTGGTGGGCCTGCTCGGCTTCCTCATGCGCCGGTACGGGCTGCCCGTCGCGCCGATGCTGATCGCGATCATCCTCGGACCGCTCGCCGAGACCGAGTACCGCCGTGCGATGGCCGTCAGCGAGGGGGATGCCGGCATCCTGGTGTCGAGCCCCATCTCGATCACCCTCTATGCGGTGCTCGCGGTCGCGATCGTCGGGGTCGTCTTCACCCGCGTCCGCTCGGCCCGCCGTTCGAAGGCCGCGGTATGACCGACACGGATGCCGGGACGCCCGGGCCGCTGGCCGGAGTGACGGTCCTCGATCTGACGAACGTGCTCGCGGGCCCCTATGCCGCGTACCAGCTCGCGCTGATGGGCGCCGACGTCATCAAGGTCGAGACCCCGCACGGCGGCGACCTGGCCCGACGGCTCGGCACCTCGGCCGAGCTGAACGCGCGCCACCTGGGCATCTCCTTCCTCGCCCAGAACGCGCAGAAACGGTCGATCACGCTCGATCTCAAGACCGAGGGCGGCGCGCAGGCGCTGCGCCGGCTGGTCGCGACCGCCGACGTGCTCGTGGAGAACTTCCGGCCGGGGGTGCTCGAGCGGCTCGGGTTCGGCTGGGAGCAGCTGCAGGCCCTCAACTCCCGCCTCATCCTGTGCCAGATCTCCGGATTCGGCCAGACCGGACCGATGCGGACGAAGCCGGCCTACGACCAGATCATCCAGGGCTACTCGGGGATGATGAGCGTCACGGGGACCGAGGAGACCGGCCCGCTGCGCGCCGGCTTCCCCCTCGCCGACACCATCGGCGGGCTCGCCGCGGCCTTCGCCGTGTCGAGCGCCCTCGCCGGGCGGGCCCGAACGGGGGTCGGCAGCGTCATCGACGTGTCGATGCTCGAGACCGCCGTGACCGCGATGGGCTGGGTGGTGTCGAACCTGCTCGTCGACGGTCACGAGCCGCGACCGCTCGGCAACGACAACGGCACCGCGGCACCCTCGGGCGCCTTCGCCACCGGCGACGGGCTGCTCAACATCGCCGCGAACAAGCAGGAGCAGTTCGAGACGCTGTGCGCGCTCGTCGATCGGGCGGAGCTCAGCACCGACCCGCGGTTCGCCGAACGCGAGAGTCGCAAGACCCACCGGGCGGCCCTCACGGCCGAGCTGGAACGCGCCCTCGCGGCCCGGCCCGCGGCCGAGTGGGAGGACCTCCTGAGCTCGGCCGGGGTCCCGGCCGCGGCGGTCCTGCGCGTGGACCAGATGCTCGCGAGCCCGCAGATCCGCGATCGCGGGCTCGTGCACGAACTGCCGTTCCCGGGCGGCGGTGGTGATCCGTTGCGGGTGCTCGGCAACGGCATCCGCATCGACGGGGCTCCCTCCACCCCGCGCACCCCGCCCCCCGTGCTCGGCGAGCACACCGACGAGATCCTGGCGGCGCTCGGCTACTCCGCCGACGACATCGCCGCCCTGCACGAGGAAGGCGCCGTATGACCGACGACCAGCTCGCCCCCGTCACCGCCTGGTGGGCGACCGCCATCACCCGCATCCAGCCCGGGGAGATCGCCTTCCGCGGTCGCCCGGTGCAGGACCTCATCGGCACGACGGGCTTCGTCGACACGATCTGGCTGCTCGTGACCGGTGGCGACCTCGCGCCGGCGCGCCGGCACCTCCTCGAGGCGACCCTGGTCGCCAGTGTCGATCACGGACCGCAGGCGCCGTCGATCGCGAGCGCACGCATGGCGGCCACGTGCGGCGTCGGCATCAACTCGGCGATGGCGAACGGCATCAACGTGCTCGGCGACACCCACGGCGGCGCCGGCCAGCAGTGCGTCGCGATGCTCGGCCGCATGGTGGACGCGCACCGCGAGGGCGCCGGGAACTGGGACGACCTCGCCACCGACGAGATCGCGCAGCACCGCGCGCGCGGCGCGTTCGTGCCGGGCTTCGGGCATCGCTTCCACCCCGTCGACCCGCGCCGCGATCCGCTGCTCGCGCTGGTCGAGCAGGCCGCGGCGTCGGGAGACGTCGTCGGCGACCATCTGCGTGCCGGCCTCGCGATCGAACGGGCGCTCGCCTCGCGCGGAGTGCCGATGAACATCGACGGCATCTCGGCGATCGTGTACGGCGAGCTCGGGGTCGAGCCGGAGCTCGCGCGCGGACTCTTCGTCCTCGCGCGCTCCGTCGGGATCCTGGCCCATGCGTGGGAGGAGAGCCGCTCGGGTCGGCGCATCAAGGGTCCGCTGCCTCCTCCGCTGCTCGCGGACTACACGGGGCCGGCGGTGCCGGAGCGATGACCCGCCGGTGATGAACGGCGAGGGATCCGGGAGAAGGATGCCGCGCGGGGAATAGACCGACGAGTCGCGCCGTTGCACGCGATATGACGGATGCCATCAAGATCGACGTGTGGAGCGACATCGCCTGCCCCTGGTGCTACATCGGCAAGCGGAACCTCGAGAACGGCCTGGCGGCCACGGCCGCGGACGACGACGCCCCGGTCGTCGAGATCGAGTACCACTCGTTCGAGCTGTCGCCCGACACCCCCGAGGACTTCCACGGCGGCGAGATCGACTACCTCTCGCAGCACACGGGCATCTCCGCCGAGCAGGCCCGCGAGATGCTCGACCGCGTCACGGGTGTCGCGGCCGACGCTGGGCTCGCGTACCGCTTCGACATCCTGCAGCACACCAACACCGTGAAGGCGCACGAGCTGCTGCACTTCGCGAAGGAGAACGGCAAGCAGCTGGAGCTCGCGGAACTGCTCATGTCGGCGTACTTCCTCGAGGGCAAGCACGTGGGTCGCGACGACGACCTCGTCGCCCTCGCGGTCGAGGTCGGTCTCGACGAGGCCGAGGTCCGCGAGGCCCTCTCCTCGCAGCGCTACCGCGCCGCCGTGCGCGCCGACCAGGAGCAGGCCCGCCAGTTCGGCATCACGGGCGTTCCCTTCTTCGTGATCGACGGCAAGTACGGCGTGAGCGGTGCACAGCCGGTCGAGGCCTTCTCGCAGATCGCCCGTCAGGTGTGGGGCGAGCGTCGTGAGGTCGCGGAGACCGCCGACGCGTGAGACTCCTCCCCACCCGGTGCCCGTCCCCGCATCCGTCGGGGGCGGGCACCGTCATGAGCGCACGTCTGGGAGAATGACATGGTGAACACGGCACTGGCCCCGGCGCGGACGCTCCGCATCGGCAACATCGAACTCGACGCCCCCGTCGTGCTCGCCCCCATGGCCGGCATCACGAACACGGCGTTCCGTCGCCTGTGTCGCGAATACGGTGCCGGGCTCTACGTGAGCGAGATGATCACGACGCGCGCCCTCGTGGAGCGCAACGACACCACGATGCGGCTCATCCGGCATCACGAGTCCGAGACGCCGCGCTCGATCCAGCTCTACGGCGTCGACCCCGCCACGGTGGAGGCGGCGGTGCGCATGATCGTCGACGAAAACCACGCCGATCACATCGACCTGAACTTCGGCTGCCCCGTCCCGAAGGTCACCCGTCGCGGCGGGGGAGCCGCGCTGCCCTGGAAGACCTCGCTGTTCCGCGAGATCGTCGAGCGCGCGGTCGCGGCCGCGGGCGACAAGCCGCTGACGGTGAAGATGCGCAAGGGCATCGACGCCGACCACCTCACCTATCTCGAGGCCGGTCGCATCGCCGAAGGGGCGGGGGTGGCATCCATCGCCCTGCACGCCCGCACCGCGAGCGAGTTCTACTCGGGCCACGCCGACTGGGCGGCGATCACCAAGCTGAAAGAGACCGTCACGAGCGTGCCGGTCCTGGGAAACGGCGACATCTGGTCGGCCGACGACGCCGTGCGCATGATGGACGAGACCGGCTGCGACGGCGTCGTCGTCGGTCGCGGCTGCCTCGGTCGCCCGTGGTTGTTCGGCGACCTCGCCCGCGCCCTCGGCGGCCCCGGTGCCGCGCACGGAGAGCCCGTCGACGCCACGCTCGGATTCGTGGCGAAGGCCTTCCGCCGCCACGCCGAGCTGCTCGTGGAGTTCTTCGACGACGAGGGCCGCGGATGCCGCGACATCCGCAAGCACGTCGCCTGGTACTTCAAGGGCTACCCCGTCGGCGGCGAGCTTCGTGCGAGCCTTGCGACCGCGTCGACGCTCGAGGAGATCGACGAGCTGCTGGCCACGATGGAGCTCGACGCGCCCTACCCGGGCGCGGCGGCGGAGGGGCAGCGCGGTCGCGCCGGCACTCCCAAGCGCCCGGCCCTTCCCGACGGCTGGCTCGACTCCCGCGAGATCGGCCACGACGCCGGCCGCGCCCTCGCCGATGCGGAGCTGCACCACAGTGGTGGTTGAGGCGTCGGCCACGGCCGCCCGTCCGGCCGGCTACGACGATGACGACGCCGGCCGTTTCCACGTCGAACGGCACCGCTCGCAGCGCGACGACTTCGCGCGCGATCGCGCCCGCGTGCTGCACTCGGCCGCTCTGCGCCGCCTCGCCGCCAAGACGCAGGTGCTGAGCCCCGCGAGCCCCGCCGATTTCGCCCGCAACCGCCTCACGCACTCGCTCGAGGTCGCTCAGGTGGGCCGCGAGCTCGCGACCGCGCTGCAGCTGTCGCCCGACGTTGTCGACACCGCGTGCCTCAGCCACGATCTCGGTCACCCGCCCTTCGGGCACAACGGCGAGCGGGCGCTCAACGAATGGGCCGACGACATCGGCGGGTTCGAGGGCAACGCGCAGACCCTGCGGATCCTCACGCGCCTCGAGCCCAAGGTGTTCGGCGCCGACGGCGAACCGTTCGGTCTGAACCTCACCCGCGCCAGTCTGGACGCCACGTGCAAGTACCCGTGGACGGTCGACGAGCCGGTGCCCGACCCGGGCGGTCGGCTGAAGTTCGGCGTCTACCCCGACGACGAGCCGGTGTTCCACTGGATGCGCGGGGGCGCCCCGGCGCGACAGCGCTGCATCGAAGCCGAGGTCATGGACCTCTCCGACGACATCGCCTATTCGGTGCACGACTTCGAGGACGCCGTCGTCAACCGCTACGTCGATCCTGCGCGACTGGCCTCACGGGTCGGTCGCGAGGGGCTCCTCGACGCCATCCAGCGCTGGGTCGGGTACGACTTCGTGCGCGACGACCTGGCCGCAGGGCTCGAGCGGCTCATGGCCATGCCGGAGTGGATCCACTCCTTCGACGGCACCCGGCCCGCGCTCGCGCGACTGAAGAACCTCACCTCCGACCTGATCGGTCGGTTCGCCCGCGCGGCCACCGCGGCCACGCGCGAGGCGTACCCCGCCGACGAGCTCACCCGCTACCGCGCGCATGTCATCGTCCCGGCCGAGGTCGAGGTCGAGATGGCGGTGCTGAAGGGCATCATCGGCGCGACCGTCGTCTCGATCGACGGCCGCAAGGTGCTGTACCGCGAACAGCGCCACGTGCTCAAGCGTCTGGCCTCCGCGCTGTGGGAGAACCCCGGTGCGCTCGACGCCCTGCACGCCCCCGACTTCGCCGCCGCGGCCGACGACGCCGCGCGCCGCCGCGTCGTCGTCGACCAGGTCGCGAGCCTCACCGACCAGCTGGCTATCTCGTGGCATGGGCGTCTCGTGGGCGAGGTCGACGCCGCCGAGCTCGGTGTCTGGGCCCCCGGCGCGCGGGCGTCGCGCGGAGCGGATGCCTGATGGCCGGACGCATCCGTCAGGCCGACGTCGACGAGGTCAAAGCGCGGGTGAACATCGCCGACGTGATCGGCGAACGGGTCGCGCTCAAGCCCGCCGGCGTCGGGTCGATGAAGGGACTGTGCCCCTTCCACGACGAGCGCAGCCCGAGCTTCAACGTGCGGCCGCAGGTCGGCTACTACCACTGCTTCGGCTGCGGCGAATCGGGTGACGTCTACTCGTTCCTGCGCGCGATGGACCACGTCTCGTTCACCGAGGCGGTCGAGCGCATGGCGGCCCGTGTCGGCTACACCCTGCACTACGAAGACGGGGGAGCGGCCCCCGAGACGTCGGGGCGATCGCGCCTGTACGCCGCGAACGCGGCCGCGGCGGAGTACTTCCGCGCGCAGCTGATGACCCCCGAGGCCGAGACCGGCCGCCGTTTCCTCGGCGATCGTGGGTTCGACGCGGGGGCGGCGGCGCACTTCGGTGTCGGATACGCACCCAAGGGCTGGTCGCATCTGCTCGACCACCTGAATGCGCAGAAGTTCACGCGCGACGAGCTGCTGCAGGCCGGGCTCATCTCCCAAGGGCAGCGCGGGGTCTACGACCGGTTCCGCGGGCGCCTGGTGTGGCCCATCCGCGACATCACCGGCCAGGTGATCGGCTTCGGGGCGCGCAAGCTCTACGACGACGACCAGGGCCCGAAGTACCTCAATACCCCCGAGACCCCGCTCTACAAGAAGACCCAGGTGCTCTACGGGCTCGACCTGGCCAAGCGCGACATCTCGCGATCGCACCGCGTGGTGGTCGTCGAGGGCTACACCGACGTCATGGCCTGCCACCTCGCGGGCGTGACCACCGCCATCGCCTCGTGCGGCACGGCCTTCGGCAGCGACCACATCACCGTGCTCCGCCGCGTGATGGGCGATGACAGCAGCTCCGGCGAGGTCGTGTTCACCTTCGATCCGGATGCCGCGGGGCAGAAGGCGGCGCTGCGCGCCTTCGCCGACGAGAAGCGATTCGCGGCCCAGACGTACGTCGCCGTGGCTCCCGAGGGCCTCGACCCGTGCGACCTGCGCCTCCAGCGCGGCGACGGCGCCGTCCGCTCGCTCATGGAGACCAAGGCCCCCATGTTCGAGTTCGTCATTGACCAGCGTCTCAAGGACTTCAACCTCTCCAGCGTCGAGGGGCGCGCCGGTGCCCTCCACGCGGCGGCGCCCATCGTGGCCGACATCCGCGACCCCGCGCTGCGGCCGGGTTACGTCCGCGTGCTGGCGCGCCGACTCGGACTCGACATCCCCGAGGTGCAGGCCGCCGTCGAACGCGCCGCCCGCGGCGCCGACCGCGCCGAGAAGCGCGACGCGCAGCGCACCGCCGCGCCCGCCCCGGTCGCCGTGTCGGTCACGATGGCTTCGCTCCCGCACACCCGCGACGTCGCGCTCGAACGCGGGGCCATGATGGCGTTCCTGCAGTACGGGCACCGGATCGATCCCGACCTGTTCCTGCGTGCGCTGCAGACGCCGTTCGGCCACCCCGCTCTTGAAGCGGTCCGCAGCTCTTTGGCATCCACCGATCTGTCGCAACCGGGCTGGGCCGTCACGGCCGTCGAGGCGGTGCGCGAGCCGTTCCGTTCGCTCGCCGCCGAGCTGCTGACGGCCGAGTTCCCGGCGCGCACCGAGGAGGGCGCGGTGGCGTCGGCGAACGACCTCGCGCGCGGCCTGCTCGTGCGCGAACTGCAGCGCGAGAAGGACGAGCTGCTGCGCGGGATCCAGCGTGTTCCCGCGGAGTCCGAGGAGGGGCGCCGCCTCCGCCTGCGCCTGCGCGAACTGGATGCCGATCGCCAGCGTCTCGTCGCCGGCTGAGACCGACGCGCGCTACCGCACCGGCGTGTCGCGAGGAAGCCCCGCGACGGGGAGGCGGATCCTCGGCGAGGATGGAGGGCATGCCCCGGTCACTCGACACCGACGTCGCCCTCCGCACCGACGACCTCTCGCTCGCGCGCAGCGGCGTGCGCGTGATCGACGGCATCACCCTCACCCTGCCCGCCGGGCGCACGCTCGTGGTGCGCGGGGCGACCGGGGCGGGGAAGACCTCGCTCGTGTCACTGCTGGCCGGTCACCCCGACGACGGCCTCACGGTCGTCGGCGGAGACGCGCGCGTGCACGGCATCTCGGCACGGCGTCCCGGTCGTGCCCGTCGTGAGTGGACCTTCCACACCGGCTACCTGCCGCAGGGAGCCGGTGCCGGATTGCCCTCCCGCCTCACCGTGCAGGATGTCATCGCCGAGCCCATCACCAGCCGCGACCGCCGGGTCAACACCCGGGCGCTGGCGGTGCGCGTGGCGACGCTGCTCGATGAGATGGAACTGCCGCTGGGCACCGCGCCCAAGTACCCCTACGAACTGAGCGCCGGCATGCGCCAACGCGTCGCCCTCGCGCGCGCCCTCGTTCTCGAGCCGCGCCTCTTCGTGGCCGACGACCTCTACGCCAACCTCGACGTCGAGGTGCGCGCCGCCGCGCGCGCGTCGATCATCCGCCGCCGCGACGAGCGGGGGATGGCCTCGCTCATCGTCACGAACGACGCGGATGCCCCGCGCGATCTGGACGCCGACGTGCTCGTGCTGCACGCCGGCCACGCCGTCGCCCTGGGACACGGCGACCAGACGCTGCAGTGGACACCCGACGGCACGCCCGAGCGACGGATTTCGGCCCGCTGATTTTTCCGCCGCCCCCGCGTGCTGTTAGTATCGTGGGGTTGCCCGCCGCGAGGTGAGCATGATCCTCGGTAGCTCAATTGGCAGAGCAATCGGCTGTTAACCGATAGGTTCTTGGTTCGAGTCCAAGCCGGGGAGCCACAGAAGGCCCGACGTCCGCGTCGGGCCTTCGTCGTCTCACCCGACGGCGACGGGCAGGTCTTCGTCGGAACGCGGCGGATGCGCGACGAGGTCGCGCGCCTGCGCGGCGTCGAGGTGCGTGGGGAACAGCGTCCGCGAGAACTTCCCCGTCGGATCTTCCTTCGCGCGGGGCAGCTCGATCGCCGCGGCGTCCACCAGGGCGAGCGCGGCTCGTCGCTGCATCGGAGTCATCGCGAGCGCGCCGTGGCGACGCAGCAGCAGAGGGACGCGGAGCTTCTCCGGCCCCTCCAGGATGAGGAACAGCGATCGCGTCCCGCCGATGATCATCGCGGTGGCGCTCAGGCGCGCCGAGGTCAGCTCGCTCCCCGCGACGACCCGCGACCCGACCCGCGCGCGTCCCGCCTCGACGTCGACCCAGACGTCGGGGACCTGGCGCCGCGCCCACGCGACGCCGCCCGCGACGGCGGCCACCACGCCGACCCCGAGGGCGACGAGGATCCCCGCCGGCGCCTCGCGAACGGACAGCAGCACGAGCGGCACGAACTGCCACACGCCCCACACCCCGGCGACGAGGGCGGGAACGGCGAAGAGGAGCAGGGAGCCGCGATCTCGCCGCGAGACGAGGATCCACCCCGAGGGGAGCGGACCGTCGTCGGGTGCGGCATCCTCTTCTTTCCGACCCCGCCCCGTCGCGCGCGCGATGACGATGCTCACGGCGCCGAGGATCAGCAGGCCGACCCCCAGAGCGCCGAGGCGCACCGTCGCGCGTTCGCCGTCATCCATCCCATGCGAGAGCACCAGGATGCCGAGCCCTCCGGCCACACCGACCCACCCCTGCACCCGCAGCAGACGGCGTGCGCGGCGGTGCGCCGCGGCGCGGTCGGGGGTGCGCGGGGAGGCGGCGGGCTCCGGCTCCCACGACGAGCGGGTCGCCCAGACCAACGCGACGCCGACGCCCGTCAGGCCCGCGGCGAGCCCGAGGGCCGACACCAGGCTGACGACGCCGCCCGAGGGGAGCGAGACGAGGGATGCCACCACCACAGGCAGTGCAACGACGGCGACGACGATCGCGGCTCTCCTCGGCGACATTCTTCCCCCCGCGCACAGTGAAGCGCGATCCGCGCCCGCACGCGAGGGGTTGCGGCCGGCCCGCTCCGGATGCCAAGGCCGTGAACGGGGGAGGCGGCTTCGCGCCGCGGAGCAGGCATACGCGCCAGAGCGAGATCGGCGGGTCAGGCCCGGTCGTCGAGGCCTTCAGTGCGTCGGGCCTCTTCCTCGACGGGGTCGGCGTCCATGTCGGGGACGATGGAGGTGTCGTCGCGGTCGGTCTTCTGCGCGGCGGGGTCGGGGACGGGGAGACGGTCGGGATCACTCATGCCGGTAGCGCATCATGCTGCCGCGTCCGGCGTCACGACCGTTGACACGCAAGACCCGCCGCGCCGATCCGCACGACCGTCGCATCACCGCTTCCCGGGGCCGCCGTTCGCGTTGCCGACGCCCGCGCCGTTTCCGTTGCCTGAGCCGTTGGCGTTCCCGTTCCCGTTCCCGTTATCTGCGCCGTTCGCGTTGCCTCGGCCCGATCCGGGCCCCCCGCCGGCATCCCTCCCCGGCTCGGCTCCTGACCCCGGACCGGGGTCCGTTCCCGGGTCCGACACGGGCGGGTCGGCGGGCGCGGGCTCGAGCGGCACGACCTCGACGGGAGTCTGATCGGCGGGTGACGTCTCGGTCGTTCGCTGGTCGGTGTTCACGACCGGATCGACGAGCGTGTCGGAGACCGGTGCCGAGGGAGTCGACTCCGGGGTCTCGGCCACGATCGAGGGCGCGGGGGAGGGGACGCCCCCGGTGGCGGGGAAGCCGCCCGCTCCCGCGAACGAGAACGCGACGAGGTGGCCCCCGACCACGACGGCGGCGGCCGTCCCGACCCCGGCCCACGCCCACCGGCGTCGGCGTGAGCGCGCCGCAGCGGGAACCGTCTCTCGCTCTGCCGGGTCGGATGCCACAGGCGAGGGGTGATCTTCGTTCAGCGCGGCCGACCTCGCCGTGGAGGATGCTTCGTCGAGGAATGCAGGAGCTGCCACCGGCCCGGCGGGCCGGCTGGCAGCCACCGCCGGAACGGGGGCCGTCACCCGCGCGGTGGGGGAATCGTCATCCGGCGTCGGATCGGGCAGGCCGAGCTCGGCCCATGTGGTGCCCGTCGCCACGGTCATGGGACCCGTGTCGGCCGCGATCGCCTGCTGCCCGACCGCGAGCGCCGCCGCTCGCTCGGCCACCGCGGACGCACGGGGGCGGGCCGACGGATCGTGGGCGGTCATCGCCGACAGCAGGGATCTCCACTCGTAGCCGAGCGTCGAGGGAACGTCGGGTTGCCGCGCGAGCCGCGCCAGCAGGGTCTCCTGCACGGATCCGCCGCCGAACGGGTGAAGGCGGGTCAGGGCCTCGATCGCCAGAAGGCCGAGCGCGTAGACGTCCGAGGCAGGCTGCGGCGCCTCACCGCGCACCTGCTCGGGGGCGAGGTACGCAGCGGTGCCGATGACCGTCCCGGGTGTCGTCAGCCGCGTGGCATCCACGAGGTGGGCGACGCCGAAGTCGGCCAGCACGGCTTCGACGGCGCGGTCGCTTCCCCGCAGGGGTCGCAACAAGACGTTCGAGGGCTTGACGTCGCGGTGCACGATCCCCGCCTCGTGGACGACGGCGAGGGCTGCGGCGAGGTCGGCCATGATGCCGGCGACCTCGGCGGGGGCGAGCACCCCCTGTTCGATACGCCGCTGGAGCGACGGACCGTTGATGAGCTCCATCACGAGGTAGACGTGATCGTCGGTGTCGAGGCGGGCGTCGTAGAGCGTCACGAGCGCCGGGTGATCGAGGGCGGCCGGTGCGCGCGCCTCCGCCATCCGACGCAAGGACTCGGCCTCGTCGGTGCGGTCGGTGAAGAAGATCTTGATCGCGACGTCACGGCGGAGCACCTCGTCGCGGGCGCGGAACACCCGTCCCATCCCTCCGGCGCCGATGCGCTCGGCGAGCACGTAGCGCCCGCCGAGGATGTCACCGGCGTGGGGCATCGTCAGGTCGGGAGCGTGGCTCATCGGTTCCTTCACAGGGGGTGCCGCGAGGGCGAGCAGCGGGCGGGCGTCGGGCGACATCCACCGATCCGAACGCTACGGGCCTCCGCCGCTCGCACGGCAGGGGTAGCGGCGGGCGCGGGGGGCGCGCATAATGACGGGCCGATCAGTTGCCGCCGCTGTCGCTCGACCACACCGCTCGCGCCCCGCTGTCGCCCACTTGCACGACCGAGTAAGTGGTCGCTCCGGCGACCAGCACCGCGACCACCGCGATGACGATCGTGGCCACGCGCGCCCCGGGTCTGGTCGTGCGCGCCGCGTCGTCGGTGCGTCGTGCCCGCAGTCGGAACCACAGCCACTGCCCGGCGGCGACGACGAAGAGCCCGATCGCCCACGGCAGGAGCTGGTCGCCGAGCTCGGTGTGCCGTTCGAGCACGGCGGATTCCGGCACCTGCCGCTCCAGCGCCTCTCCGGCCTCCTTCGCCAACGGTACGAAGACGAGGGCGACGAGCGCGACGATCGGGGTCAGCATGCCGAGCCGTCGGCGCGCCGCCGGCCACACGCTTCCCACGACCAGCATGAGGGCGGCGAGGGGGATGAGCACCACGACGGCATGGACCAGGAGAGGGTGGGCGGGGAGCCCGGCGATCTGCCACATGCGCTGATCGAAGCACCACCGCACGGGGGAATCTGGGGCTTGCACGTGGTCAGGCTCCGTGCTGCGTAATGAGGACACCGGTGGCGTTCATATGGGAGCGCTTCCACTATGCTCTTCCCGGCCGCTTCCCACCGGTCGGAAGGGACTCCCGTGACCGCTGGTGCCCCGCGCGTGCGCCGCGACCTCCAGGGGCTTCGAGCGGTGGCCGTTCTCGCCGTCGTCGCGACGCATCTCACGGGGTGGCCGCGCGGAGGGTTCGTCGGTGTGGACGTGTTCTTCGTCTTGTCGGGGTTCCTCGTGACCGGCATCCTTCTCGCCGATCTGCGCGCCGAGGGGACCGTTCGCCTGGCAGCCTTCTTCGCGCGGCGGGTGAAACGCCTGCTCCCCGCGGCTCTGCTCGTCATCGGCGGGGTCGTGGCCGTGGCATCCGCGCTCTTCTCCGCCACCCGGGTCGATCGCACCCTCGGCGACGCCCTGGCCGCGGTGGGCCTGGTGTCGAACTGGCGCTTCGGGCTCGAGGGCCGCGACTACTTCGCCACCGGCGACGTCTCACCCCTGCAGCACTTCTGGTCGCTCTCGGTCGAAGAGCAGTTCTCCCTCGTCTGGCCCCTCCTGGTGCTGCTGGCGGTGGCGCTCCTGCCCGCAGCTGCCCGTCGCGGACGCATCGCCCGCGCGACGATCGCGGTCCTCGCGCTCGCGGTCGTGGTGGCATCCGGTGCCGCCGCCGTGATGCTGACGCCGGGCGACCCCTCGTTGGCGTACTTCTCGACCGTCACGCGGGTGGGGGAACTCGCCGTGGGTGCGGTGCTCGCCGCGAGCGCCGGCCCGCTCTCCCGCGTCCCGGCCCCGATCGGCGGGGCAGGGGCCTGGACCGGTGTGGCGGTCATCGTCGCGGCGTTCTTCGTGGTGGACCCCGCCGCTCCCTTCCCCGCGCCCTGGGCGGCGCTGCCCGTAGCCGGTGCTGCTCTGGTGATCGCGGGCGGAGTGGCCGGCGACCCGCGTCACCGCCATCTCTTCGTGTTGACCAATCCCCTCTCCGTCGCCCTCGGCGACATGTCGTACTCGCTTTACCTCTGGCACCTCCCGGTCATCGTCTTCGCCGGCGTGGTGCTGACGCCGGGGCCGGCGGCCCTCGCGATCACCGCTCTCGCGATCGTCGTCCTCTCGGTCGCGACCTTTCTGGGCGTCGAGCAACCACTGCATCGCCTGCCGTGGCCGCGCGGTCGACACGTCGCCCTCGAGGCCCCGGCCTCGGCGCGCACCACCCCCGCCGCGCGACCCACGACCGCCGCGCGCACCACCCCGGCCGCGCGCACCACCCCCGCCGCGCGACCCACGACCGCCGCGCCTCCGGCGGCCGCCGCGCCTCAGGCCCGTGTCGGCGCCCTCGCGTCGCGTCCCGCGGGCTGGGTGCCCGGTCAGCGGTACTACCCGGGCGCGCGACCCGCCGCCCGCGCCGAGGTCGAGGCCGCTCTTCCCGCGTCCGAGGAAACCGCCTCCGCCGAGCGCTCCGCCCCCGCGGCGCAAGCGCCCCCGGCCGCCCCCGCCGAGCCGGGTCGTGCGACCGCCTCGCCCGTACGCACCCCCGCCGCGACCTCCTCGCCCGCGACCGGCGCCCCGACCACGGTCCCGTCCACCGCCGAGGCATGGGCGTCGTGGCGCTCTCGTTTCGCCCCGCGCGTCGGAATGGCCCTCGCCACCCTCGTCATCGGCGCCGGCGCGACCCTCCTCGCCGTCTTCGCGACCTACGGCGCCCCCACCCTTCCGGGCATGCCCGTCGCCGCGCCGGCCCCGGCCGAGGTCGACGCCGTGGCCGGAGACGCGCTCGCCACGCTGCAGAGCGACCTCGCGGCCGCGACGACGGCGAGCACCTGGCCCACCCTGCATCCGTCGCTCGACGACGCCATGCGCGACTCGTCGGCCGCCAACCTTGCGCACGACTGCTTCACCCCCGATCGTGCCCCCGATCTCCGCGGCTGCACGTGGGGCGATCCCGGCGCCGCGCACCACCTCTACCTCGTGGGCGACTCCAGCGCGATGGCCTACGCGCCCGCGTTCGCGCGTCTGGCCGACGAGAGCGGCGGCGCCTGGCGGGTGACGACCGTCGGCATGTACGGATGCCGTTTCACCGACGTCCTGATCGAGAGCCGTGACCCCGCGGTCACGGCCGGCTGCGGCGCACGCAAGAGCGACGTGGCGGCGATGGTGGCGTCCGACCCCGCGGATCTGCTCGTGGTGTCGAACGCGTTCACCCTCGCGCGCACGATCGACGGTCGGGACCTGAACGCGGGCGAACTGGCATCCTCCACCGCCCGGGAGGTCGCCGGCTGGGCTCCGCCGGGACGCACCGTGTATCTGGCGCCTCCGCCGCACGGCGCCGACCTCGGCCGGTGCTTCTCGCCCATCATGGGACCGGCATCGTGCCTGTCCGCCGTCGACGACGTCTGGACCGCCATGGAGGAGGCGAGCGAGAAGCAGGCGGCGTCGACCGGCGACGCCGCGATCAGCGCGCTGCCCTTCACCTGCTGGCAGGGGGTCTGTCCCGCTTTCGCCGGCGACACCCCCGTGCGCTACGACGACACGCACGTGACGCCGGCTTTCGCCGAGCGCCTGACCCCGATCCTGCGCGGCGAACTGGCGGCGCGCGGCCTCTACTGACCGCCGGAAAGCGCAATCGCCCGCGCCTGCGCCGGAGAGGGCTGCGAGGGTGGGGGAGTGACCCCTCCCGCATCGCCGTCTCCTGCCGACCCCTCCCGTTACGACGTCGAGGCGCTGCGCACGCGCCTGCGCCCCCACCGCGATGGTCGGGTCGACGACAGCATCCCGGCTCTCGCCGCCGCCGACCCCGACCTGTGCGCCATCGCCCTGGCCCTGCCGGACGGCAGCGTCCGCGGCAGTGCCGAGGCCGGTGTTCGCGTCAGCGTGCAGTCGGCGGTCAAGCCGTTCCTGTTCGCTCTCGCGCTGCTCGACACCGATGGCGGTGCCCTGGAGCGCGTCGGCATCGAACCGACGGGGGAGTCCTTCGACGCCATCACGCTCGAGACCGGCACGGGTCGTCCGCCGAACCCGATGGTCAATGCGGGTGCGCTGCTCACGGCATCCCTCGTCGACGGCACGGGCCCGGAGGGGCGGATGCAGCGGATCGCGGCCGGGCTGGCGGCATTCGCCGGCCGCGAGCTCGACGTCGACGACGAGGTCGCCCACGATGAGCACCTGCGGGGTGACCGCAATCACGCCCTCGCCCACCTCCTGCGCGCGGAAGGCGTGCTCGACGCGTCGGCCGACGACGCCGTCGCCGTCTACGCGCGGGCGTGCGCGACGCTGGTGGATGCCGAGACCCTCGCCATCATGGGCGCGACGCTGGCGGGAGGCGGCGTCAACCCGCGCACGGGAGACCGCGTGATCCCCGCGCGCGTCGCTCGAGACGTCGTGTCGGTGATGGCGACGTGCGGGATGTACGACGGATCGGGACGATGGATGCGGGCGGTCGGTGTCCCGGCCAAGTCGAGCGTGTCGGGCGGGATCGTCCTCGCCGCACGCGGCGGTCTGGGAGCCGCGATCATCAGCCCGCCGCTGGACGCTCAGGGCACGAGTGTGCGAGGACACGTGGCGAGCGAGCTCCTCAGTGAGGACCTCGGGCTGCACGCCTTCGGCGGGTGAGGTGCGGGGCGGTCCCGGGCGCACGACAGCAGACGAGGCCGTCGGTCGGCCGCTCGTATGGTCCGGATCGCGTCCCCCGGATGCCGGGACCGGCGGGGACGGTCAGGCGTCGATGTCGTCGACGCCCGGCATCCACGAGGCGCCCGGCTTCCCCCACTTGCGCTTCTTCGCGATCTTGGCGACCACGCGCGCGTCCTCGTCATCGAGACGGTCGATGTACAGGATGCCGTCGAGGTGATCGAATTCGTGCTGCAGGATGCGTGCGCGCCACCCCGACACCTCGATGCGCACCGCGTGGCCGTCGAGGTCGGTGCCCGTGAGCACAGCGGCCTCCGACCGGCGGAGCGGGAAACGCTCGCCGGGGAACGACAGGCACCCTTCGCTCTCGTCGTCGGGGTCGGGGTAGCCCGGCTCGAGCGGACGGATCCACAGCTCCGGGTTGATCACGACGCCGCGCCACGGGAGACCCTCGTCGTCCTCGTACGTGTACGTGAAGATCCGCAGACCCACGCCCACCTGGGGGGCGGCGAGGCCGACGCCGGGGGCGGCATCCATCGTCTCGAACATGTCGGCGACGAGCTGACGCACCTCGTCGGTGATCTCGTCGACGCGGGAGGCGGGAGCGTGCAACACGGGATCGCCCATGATGCGGATCGGGAGTACGGCCACGTCACCAGCCTATCCAGCGGGCGGACGGCTATCGTCGAGGGGTGATCCCGCTCGATGCAACCCTCAGCGACGGAATCGACCAGCTCGTCGGCGTGTTCCGCGATCCGCGCATCCTGCTCGGCATCCCGCTCGCCCTGCTGGGTGCGGTGTTCATGTCGTTCGGGGCGCAGTACCAGCACCGCGGGGTGCAGAAGGTGGAGCGCCTGTCGGGCAAGACCACCGGGGGGCTCTCGCGCTCGCAGCTCGCCTCGTTGCTGACGCGCCCGTCGTGGGTGGCGGGCACGCTCATGCTGGGCCTCGCGATCGTCTGCCAGCTCTCCGCGCTCTCGGTGGCGCCGCTCATCCTCGTGCAGCCCCTCGGCGCGATCGCCCTGGTCATCACGACCGTGCTGAATGCGCGCGTGTCGCGCCACAAGCCGACCAAGCAGTCGCTGTTCGCAATCGCGCTGTGCGTCGGCGGCATCTTCATCTTCGTGACGATCGCCGCGTTCTTCGCCACCGAGCACGTCATCACCGAGCGCGAACTGCTGATCATCCTCGGCATCCTCGCCGTGGTCGTCATCGTGTTCGGCGTGTTCTGGGTGCTCATTCGTCGTCGCGCGCAGGCGCTGTTCTACATCATGGCCGCGGGCGTGATCTACGGGTTCGTCGCGACGCTCGCGAAGGTCGTCATCAGCCGCGCCCAGGCCGGCAACTTCGAGTGGCTGACGCTTCTCTGCCTCGTGGCGCTGCTCGCCGCGGTCGCGGTCGGCGCGTACTTCGTGCAGACGGCCTACTCGGTCGGTCCGCCCGACCTGGTGATCGCGGGACTGACCGTCATCGACCCCATCGTCGCCGTGCTCATCGGCCTGCTCGTCCTCGGCGAGGCCTCCACGGCCCCCGCCTGGGCGCTCATCGGGTTCGTCATCGCGGGGGCGATCGCCACCTGGGGCGTCATCCAGCTGACGAAGCACCACCCGCAGATCACCGCCGACGGCAAGCCCGCCGCACCGCGCGTGCACTGACGAGGCGACGGGATCCGGCGGTGTCGTTGCGTTCGCCGACCGCACGCCTGGCCGGTCGCACGTACTTCGCGCTGCAGGCGGTGGCCGGCGCCGCCTGGTGGGTGTCGGTGTTCACCGTGCCCTTCGTCCGTGAAGCGACCCTCGGCGGGCTCGACCCGGTCGTTGTGGCCGTGGTCGACATCCCGCTGTTCGTCGTGTCGTCCGCCCTGGCCGCCGTGCTGCCGGGCCGGGCGTCACGGGTGGCAGCGGGAGCGGCGACCGCCTGGACCCTGGTGGTGACGGCCCTCCTCGCGCTGTACGCGACGTTGACGACCCTCGCCGGGGTGGGGGTGATCCTCATGATCGCGGCGAGCGTCGCCTCCGTGGGCGCGTGGCTGCTGCTCGTCTTCGGCCGCATCCCGACCTCGCTGCTGCTGGTCGGTCCGTTCGCCTTCCGACCGGCTCGCTCGCGCGCGACGCCCCTGGCCCACGTCATCGCGACGGCCACGCAGATCGTCGTGTTCTGGGGACTCTTCCTCGTCGTGTTCCCCCTCGTCATCCGTTTCCTCGAGGAGCGGTGGCGGCTCGTGCTGCCGCTGCCCCACGGCGTGGTCATCACGGGGGTCGCGGTCGTGGTCGCCGCCAGCGCCCTCGGGCTGTGGTCGGCGGCGGCCATGACCGTCAAGGGGGACGGCACGCCCCTGCCCTCCGCCATGCCGAACCGTCTGGTGGTGGCGGGGCCGTACCGTTTCGTCCGCAACCCGATGGCGCTCGCGGGCATCGCGCAGGGCGTGGGGGTCGGACTGCTGATGTCATCGTGGATGGTGGTCGTCTACGCTCTCGCGGGCTCGCTCGTCTGGAACTACGCGATCCGCCCCCACGAGGAGTCCGACCTGGCCCGCGCCTTCGGCGCCGACTACCTCTCCTACGCGCGCGACGTGCGGTGCTGGATCCCCCGCCTGACGCCGGTGGGCTCTCGGCGCTAGCCGCGCGCGTCACGGAGGGCGCCGGCCGCGACCGCTTTCGAGATCGGCATCCGGATGCCGGTAGGCTCATTTCCGCTGGGGGCGGTGGCCAAGCTGGTCAAGGCAGCGGGCTCATAACCCGACGATCGTGGGTTCAAGTCCCACCCGCCCTACTCCTCCCCTCGGGGCTCACGCGGGTCCGGCCCCTCCGGGGCGTGCGCGCGAAGGAGCTCGACACCGAGCCGCACGCCACCGGCGATCACCAGGGCGAGCCCGAGAGCCATGATGTTCCACCGCCACAGCCCGTCGGTGTCGAACAGCGCGACCGCGGCGAAGGCGATCACCGCGGCGGTGCACAGCCACATCGACAGCGGGACGGATCGGCGCGGGGGACTCGTCATCACTCGACACTAGGCGCCTACACCCGGCCTCGCCTCCGTCCCGCGGGGGAGCCGGCTCCCGCGCGCCGGCGATTCCGCGGCTCTTCCGTCGGTGTCGGAGGTCGGCGCTACCGTCGGGCGCGTGCCGGAGAGAGTGCAAGCGTGGTGGGCCCGCAGGCAGTGGTCGAAGGGGCTCGAGGTGCCCTACCCCCTGGGGGCGTACCGCGCGGCCTGGGCCGCGTTCCCGGCTCTCGTGCGGCAGTATCATCCCGATCTCAACGACGGGATCGCGCTGAGCCAGGTCCCTCCCGCCGCCGACGTCCTGCTGCTCTGGCAGTGCGACGCCGGACACCGGTTCGCCGCCACCCCGGCCGAGCAGCGCCTCCGCCCAGGGCGGGAGCGCCGTCGCAGCGCGTGGTGCCCCGACTGCAGCGAGCGGGCGAACCCCACCCGCGCCGTGGCGCTGCCCCTGCGCGATGACGTCACGAAGCCCGCGGTGTCCGCCAACGCGGTCCTGCGGGCGCGACGCGCCCCGCGCCCGCAGCGTCTGTGCGGCAAGACGCCCGACGTGACCGTGGGGGAGGCGTTCGTCTCGGTGTGCGCTCCGAAGCCCGCCTCCGCCGTCGAAGGGCGGGTGCGCGCTGACCTGCGCGAGCGGCTGAACCTGAGCGAGGAGCTGAACGCGGTCCGCGTGGCGCGGCCGTTCTTCGATCACCTGGAGGTGTGGCCCGACTTCGTCTTCCCCGAGCTGCGCATCGCCGTCGAGTACGACTCGATCGGCAGGCACGGCCTCGAGCACGTCGGTCGTCGCGAAGACGCCGATCGGCGCAAGGACCGCGCGCTCCGCGGGGCGGGGTGGGAAGTCGTGCGGCTGCGCACCGGGAGGCTCGAGCCACTCGGCCCCCACGATCTGCAGCTAGCGAGCTGGAACCGCGCGGCGCTCGATCGATTGGTCGAGGCGTTCCGCGGCATCCGGGGGTCTTTTCTCGTCGACGCTTACGTGCGCTGACCCACCCGCGGCGCGACGGCGTTCGATGGAGCGTCCGTCGAGGCGCACGTGGCGAGACGAGCGCCGATCGCTCAGGTCGACTCGCGCGTGTGCAGCACGGGGAGGACGTACGTCCGCTGGACCGGCCGGCTCGCTCCCTCGCTCAGGCGTCCGACCATGGTCTCGACAGCGAGACGTCCGACGTGCTGCTTCGAGGGGCGCAGGGCCGTGATCGGCGGTTCGGCGCTCTCCGCGACCTCGTCGTCGTAGGCGAGTATCGCGAGGTCTTGGGGAACGTGCCAGCCGTGGTCGCGCGCGTACTGCTGCACGAGCACCGCCTGCGGGTCGGAGTGCACGAGCAGCGCTGTGGTGCCGGTGGCGCGGCACTGGGCGAGCAGGTCGGCCACGACCGCCTCGCGGGCGGTGCCGTCGAGGGCGTCGAGCGAGGCGTCGACGTCGACGGGGCAGTCGAGCCCGAGTTCGGCGAGCGAGCGTTCCCATCCGCGCCGCAGCTGCGACGAGGTGGGCGATCCCGCCGAGGTGAGGATCCCCACGCGGGTGTGTCCGCGCGTCGCGAGGTGATCGGCCGCGAGCGACCCGCCGAAGACGTGATCCGTCGTGACCCATTCGAGCTTCGTGAGGGCGAGGGCGGATGCCGCCCGGCGTTCGGCGAGCACGACGGGGAGCGGGAGCGACTCGAGCCAGTGCAGGAAAGCCCGCCCGTCGGCGCCGGTGGTCTCGGGGGCGACGATCAGGCCGTGGAGGCTCCCCGAGTCGACGAGCGAGGCGATCTGCCGCCGCTGATCGGCGACCGAGTAGCTGGCGCCGCGCAGCACGAGCTGCACACCGAGCTCGGTGGCGGCGGCGCGGGCGCCGACGATGATGTGCGGCCAGTAGTACGTGAGCGACGGGGTGACCATTCCGACCCGAAAGCGGATGGGCGCCGACGTCCGAGCCTCGGCGGGAACGCTGGTGTCGAGCCGGCTGCGCAGCGTCGCTCCGCCGTGCACCCGGGTCAGCAGTCCACGGTCGGCGAGTTGGCCGATGTCGCGCCGGATGGTCAGCTCGGCGACGCCGAGATCGCGGGCGAGGTCGGCGACCCTCACGGATCCGGTGCGGCGAAGCTCGTCGAGGATGCGTTCACGGCGCGACAGTCCGAAGGGCGGAGAACCTGCGCTCATGATCGGCCAGCGTAGGGCGATGTACGTATCGATTCAAGAGTGATCGAACGTGTTCGTTTTGCTTCCGCGCGACATACCTGGTGACCGACGATGTGGGCGGGCACACGGGCGTGCCCTGCGGCGATCGGAACGGACCGACGCTGCGCCCCCGTCGAAGGAGACTCCCCATGGTCACGGCACCGATCCCCCCGGTTCGACCTCATCCCCGTCCTACGGTCCGCACTGCGGCGGCGGCCGCACTCGTCACGGCGACGATGATCGGCGCCCTTCTCGTTCCGACCGCGGCACAGGCGGCCGGCGCCGATCCCGTCACCGTGACGGTGCGCGGCAGCGACGTCGCCGCGGCGGCGAAGAACGTCAACGGTCTGACCTTCAAAGGCTTCGGGGTGCTCAGCGCGAACTCGACGAGCGCCCTGCTGCTGGACTACAAGTCGCAGCACCCCGAGAAGTACTGGGAACTCATCGAGACGCTCTTCGGTGGCGACCATCCGATCATGAACACCGTAAAAATCGAGATGGGCAACGACCGCAACACCTCGACCGGAGCGAACGCCTCGACCATGCGCTCGCGCGACGAGTACCCCAACGTGCTCCGCGAGCCCGGATTCCAGCTCGCCGCCGATGCGAAGACCGTCGCGCACGGTCCGGTGCACGTCAGCATCCTCCGCTGGAACCGCCCGACGTGGGTGACGAACCACCAGGACCAGTACGTCTGGTTCAAGAACACCACCCTGGCTGCCTACCGGCAGTTCGGCTACATGATCGACTCGATCAACCCCGACGCGAACGAGACCTCGAACCCCGACCTGCAGCTCTATAAGGACTTCTCCGGGTGGCTGCGGAACGACACGAAGGGCTACGAGGGCGCCACCGCGGGCGACCCGAACAACGGCTTCGCCTCGCCGACCGAGCGCGAGCTGTACACCTCGATCCGTACGATCGCCGGCGACACCGTCGGCACCCCGCCGGTCGCCCTGGGCGATGCGATGACCGGCAGCGACTCCTCGTTGCGTGACGCCGTCGATATCGTCGGCTTCCACTACAGCAGCGCCGACGACCGCAACGGCAACATGAAGAAGATCGCCGAGCAGCTCGATCGTGAGGTGTGGAACTCCGAGGGCCAGTCGACGTTCTCGAACTCCGCCGACCGCCCGAACAACACCAACAGCAACGAGCAGGGCGGGGTGGGCACCTCGATGGGCGGCCCCGGCAGCGCGCTCGAGATGGGCAACTGGGTCACCACCGGCTTCTCGGCGTCGCGCCGCACGCTCAACATCTTCCAGCCGGCGATCGGGTCGTTCTACGACGGCTTCCAGTACTCCTCGAAGGAGCTCGTGAACGCCCGTGAACCCTGGTCGGGCTGGATCTCGTACGACGGCGGCCTTGCGGTGCTCGAGCAGTTCACGCAGTTCGCCACGCTCGGGTGGGAGAACGACGACAACACCGCGGGCATCTGGCGCGCGATCCCGCAGGCCTCGGGCAGTGAGCTCGGCACGGGCAACCCGCCGAGCGGCGCCCGTTCGGGCGGGGCGTCGTACACGACCCTCGCCGACCCCGACGGTGCGGACTTCTCCACCGTCATCGTCAACGACAGCTCGTTCACCAAGACCTACCGCGTCGCCGTCGACGGGATGCCCCTGGGCGACGACAGGACGCTGGAGGTGTGGGAGACGCGCGCGGCCGACGCCGGGCAGGCGGCGGATGCCAACTACGTCCGCCCCCTCGCCGAGATGGCGCCCGCCGCTGACGGGAGCTACACCGTCACCGTGAAGCCGTGGTCGACGGTGACGGCCACGACGCTCGATCACGCCGAGACACGCGATGGCGAGATCGCGCCGCGCGAGGGCTTCGGACGCACCGCCCCCGCGACGACGGAGTACACCGCCACCGACGGCGGCCGCGACGTGCTCGATACCGATTCGACCGGCGACGTCAACGGTGTGGTCGACGACGGCTACCTGTACGCCGACGACTTCGACTACCGCGGCACGGGCGACGTGCAGGGCTACGACCCTGACACGCGCACCCTCGTCGACAGCGGCGAGGGCTACCTCTCCAGCAGGGGAGCGGCCGACAAATCGTCGGGCACCCCGAGCGTGCAGGCCGAAGACCAGGGTGCGACCCCGCGCTACACCAACGACACGAACGGCGCCTTCGAATCCGTCGCGACCTCCGACGCCGCGCACGGGCGCGTGCTGCGCCAGCAGATCGATTCGGGCATGGCCGGCGGCGCATGGAACGGCGGTGACCCCAAGACGACCATCGGCGACGCGCGGTGGGCGAACTACGTGGTCGGCGCCGACGTGATGTTCGAGGCCGACGGGGCTCAGTACGCCACCATCGGCGCGCGCGAGCAGGGCGGCACGGCGAACGGCCAGGCGGTCTCGGCCGCCGAGCTGCGCGTCGAGCCCACCGGGGCGTGGGCCCTGCAGCGCTACGGCACGGTGATCGCCACCGGCAACACCTCGACGACGGCGGGCGTCGACTTCCGCACCGGCTCGGGCGTGTGGAACCGCATCGCCCTGAAGGTGGCGGGAGAGGTCTACACCGCGCAGATCAATGGGGTCGAAGTGGCCTCGTACACGGATGCCGCCCCCCAGGCGACCGGACGCATCCAGCTCGGATCGAGCTTCAGCTTTGTGCGCTTCGACAACCTCACCGTCGAGACGGTGCCCGGGTACACGCCGTACTACACCCAGATCATCGACGGCATGCACCAGACCAGCTGGAGCGACACCTCGGCATCCGTCCTGCGTTTCGACGACGGGTGGAGCCATGTCAACGGCCAGGGCATGTACGAGTGGCAGCGCACCGCCTCGAAGAGCACCCGACAGGGTGCGACCATGGCGTACACGTTCGCGGGGACCGGTCTCGACATCGTCGGCACCAACTCCGGAGCTCCGACCCTCGACGTGATCGTCGACGGCGAGCAGCTCGTCGCCGCCGCACCGACGCTGGCCGCGGGCAGCGAACGCACCGCGTACATGCTGCGGGGGCTCCGCAACGGCACCCACACGGTCGAGATCCGCACCGCGAACGCCGACGCGCTGAACGTCGACGCGGTGGGGGTCGTGACCGCGAACGCCGACGCGAGCAAGGTCGACACCTCGGCTCTGGCCGCGCGCGTGGACACGGCACGCGCCCTCGACGAAGACGAGTA
Organism: Microbacterium galbum; assembly: GCF_032464915.1. NCBI lineage: Bacteria > Bacillati > Actinomycetota > Actinomycetes > Micrococcales > Microbacteriaceae > Microbacterium > Microbacterium galbum. Next base: position 443,823 of record NZ_JAWDIS010000003.1, read on the forward strand.
CAGCGTCGACTCGTGGGCGCGGCTTCAGTCGGCGCGCGACGCCGCTCGCGACGCGGTCGCCGATCCGGGAGCGTACGGACTCGACGCCGAGGGCGCCCGCGCTCTGGAGGCGCGTCTGGCCGTCGCCGTCGATCAGCTCACCCCGCGCGACGTCAGCGACGACGTGAAAGACGTCGGCACGCTCTCGATGACCCTCCCCGCTCGCACCCTCCCCGCGACGGTGTCGGTCGAGGGCACGGATGCCGCGATCACCTGGACCGCGGGTTCGGTGAGCGCTGCGGGCTCCGCCGCCGAGCTGAGCTCGTTCACGGCCACCGGACGCACGTCGGAGAAGACCGCCGCCGGCGTGTACCAGCGCATCACCGCGTCGGTGCTGACCCTGCCGGCCGATCTGACGTACTTGATCGACTCCGGTTCGTCGGGCGCGGCCGCCGGCTCGGTGTTCGCCACGGCGAAAGCGGCGTTCCCCGACCTGCGCAACGACAGCGCCGACCAGAAGTGGGACGGCACCAGCTCCGCGGCGACCTGGGGCTACGCGACCACCGCGACGACCGTCGCGGCGGGTTCACCGACCGATTGGGGCTCGTCGTACCTCGGCGCCGACTTCAACAAGCCGATCGTCTACAGCCTCACCCTGCCCGCCGGCTCCTACAACGTGGTCGCCGTGCAGGCTCCGCGGGCGGGGCTGACGACCAACGTCTACAGCAAGGTGCGGGCTCCGGGCGCAGCCGAGACCACGCAGTCCGCGGTCTCGAACGGCGCGGCCACGCCGGTCGCCCAGCGCATCACCCTCGCGGCGGACGGTGTCGTGCGCATGGAGTTCGGCACCACGGGGACGTCGGGTTACAACGCCCGCCTCGCCCTCGTCTACGTGCAGGCGCTTCCGCGCGATCTCGGCGTGGTCGGCACGCTGAAGGCCGACGACGAACTGCCCGCAACGGTCCCGGTCGACGGGGCCGACATGGCCGTGACCTGGGATGCCGACTCGGCCGCCCAGAAGCGCACCGACCTGCAGAAGCTGGTGTTGACCGGGCGCTTCACCGAGGGCGGTCAGAAGGTGGTCGCCGCCTATGAGGTGATCCCCTCGGGGCTCGTCTACTACATCGACTCCGGAACCGGCACGACGCCGTCGCCGCAATTCACCGCGGTCCAGAAGGCCGTACCGACGCTGCGCAATGACGAAGTCGATCAGGTCTCGACCTCGGCGGGCGAGTGGGGATACGTCGCCGACGGCATGAAGGTGAAGGGCTCGACCGACATCACCGACAAGTTCTCGACCGGGCTATACCAGGACACCACGCGACTCACCTACCGCCTCCCGCTGCCCGCGGGGCAATACACGCTGACCGGCGGGTTCACCGAGTGGTGGGGTCTGAACCGCACGATGAATCACACCGTGTCGGTCGGCGGGACCGAGCTCGCCAAGGGCAATGTGCCACTGACCGGGGTGAGCGGACCGCTGACGGGCGATCTGACATTCACCCTGACCGAGGCGGCGACGGTCGACTACGTGATCACCAACGAGGGCGCGGGCAGCGAGAAGCCCGTCATCTCGTGGCTCGCCGTGAGGGACACCACCCGCGCGACGGCACCGCAGAAGGTCACCGCCACCGCGGCATCCGACACCTCGATCACTGTCGCGTGGGAGGCGCCGGCGCAGATCGGCGCGGCGCTGTCGGGCTACCGGGTCTACGAGGCCGGCGCCACCGAGCCGGTGTGCGAGGTGGCCGAGACCACTTGCACGCTGTCCGACCTCGCGCCGGGTTCGGCGCACGCCTTCGAGGTGGCGGCCGTCAACGCCGTCGGCGAGGGAGACCGCTCGGCCGCGACGTCGACGATCACCCTGCCCGAGGTCCCGTCGAACGACGGGGCCACCGCCGCCCCGGGCACGGGCGTGCTCTCGTCGAACGACGGCTGGGACACCGGCCTGAAGGACGGCACCTTCCAGCTCACGATGAACCTGTGGTGGGGCTCGAACGGCTCGCTGTTCAAGCTGTACCGCGACGGGGAACTGGTCGCGACAATGCCCCTGACGATGGCGACGCCGAATGCGCAGAAGAGCGTCGTCGACATCGCCGGGCTCGGCAACGGCACCTATCAGTTCACGGGTGAGCTGGTGAACTCGAAGGGGACGACGGCGACCAAACCGCTCACGGTGAAGGTGACGGATGCCGCCCCGGGAGCGCCCGTGCTCTCCTCCGACAACAGCGACCGCGACGGCGCGTACTCCCTGACGGCGAACCTCTGGTGGGGCACGAACGCGACCTCGTACCGCCTGCTCGAGAACGACGTCGAGATCGCGTCGGGCGCGCTCACCGCGGCGACCCCGGCCGCGCAGAAAGTGGTCGTTCCCGTCACCGGCCGCGCGGTCGGCACGTACACCTACACCATCGAGTTCGCGAACGCCGGAGGAGCGACCACGAGCGCTCCGTTGAGGGTGGTGGTGGTGGCGAAGTAGAGCGGCGCGAGATCGCCCCACGGGTGCCTGCTCGGGCGCCCGCGGGGCGGTTCACGTGTACCGGGGCGCATCCCGTGCGAGGGGCGGTCACCGGACGCCCCACTGCACGGACGGCGCCCCGGAAGGCGCCGGACTCGCGATTACGAGCCGTGCGCCTCTTCGGACACCGGCTGCCATTCGCGCCACGTCTGCAGACGCGACTCGTAGTCGCGCTCGGCGATGCCGAGGGGCGCCTTGCCGAAGAAGATGCGCAGCGGCGGGTTCTCGGCATCCACCACCTTCAGGATCGCGGAGCGTGTGGCTTCGGGCTTACCGGGGTCGTTGGCCGACGGACGCTTGGCCGCCTCCTCGCGCACGGCGGAGTACGCGTCGATCTCGTCGCTGCGCTTGGCCGACGGACCCGACCAGTCCGTGGAGTACCCGCCGGGCTCGATGAGGGTGACATGGATGCCGAAGCCCGCGACCTCTTGCGAGAGCGACTGCGACAGTCCCTCGAGCGCCCACTTCGACGCGTGGTAGGCGCCGACGGTCGGGAACGCGCTGATGCCGCCGATGCTCGAGACCTGGATGATGTGGCCCGAGCCCTGCTCCCGCATGATCGGAAGAGCCGCTTGAGTGACCCACAGCGCGCCGAAGAAGTTCGTCTCGAGCTGAGCGCGCACCTCGTCTTCGGTGAGCTCCTCGACCATGCCGAAATGCCCGAAGCCGGCGTTGTTGACGACCACGTCGAGTACGCCGAACTTCTCGTGCGCCTTCCGCACGGCGTCGATGTCCGCCGAGCGGTCGGTGACGTCGAGCTGCAGGGGCAGGAACGTGTCGGGGTGGGAGTCGACGAGCTCCTGCACGTCGTCGAGGTTGCGGGCCGTTCCGGCGACGTTGTCGCCGCGCTCCAGCGCCGCCTCGGCCCATTCGCGGCCGAAGCCCTTGGATGCACCGGTGATGAACCAGGTCTTGCTCATGGATGTCCTCCGAAGAGATGAGGGGGTGAATGCGGGCGACGGTACGCCGCGTTCCTCATCCCTCCGGACGGCTTGACAGCCCGACCTGACTCTCGCGCTCCGGCATCACCCGACCGGTTCGGGGCGGAATCCTCGCCTCGGGGCGCGCGATTCTCGCCCTGAACGGAAGGATCCGCCCCGAACCGAGTCATCCCGCGGCGACGACCTCGGGCTCGCCCGGCCCGGGCAGGATCTCGCGCAGCAGGTCGTCGAGCGTGACGACGCCGACGAGCCTCTCGCCCTCGACCACGGTCGCGAGCTGCACCCGTCCGCGGCGCATGCGGGCGAGGGCGTCGTAGGCGGATGCCGAGGGCTCGAGCAGCAGCGGATCGCGGGCGATGTCGCGCGCCGGCGTCGACGGATCGATGGCAAGCGTGTCGCGCACGTGGATCACGCGAGACGCCGCACCCGAGCCCACCAGGATGCGCAGGTGCGTGGACGACGCCGCGACGGCCTGGACGTCGGCGACCGTGGCGTCCATCGCAACGGCCGTGGGGGAGCGGTCGGTGCGCACGATGTCGCCCACGGTGAGCGTGCCGAGCGCGATCGCCTGGGCGATGGGTTCGGAGTATTGCTGCTCGAGCGTGCCCGCCTGACGCGAGTGCGCGACCAGTTCGCGGATCGTGTCGGCGTCCTGCCCACCCGCCGCGGCCTTGTCTACGGGCTCGACGCCCGAGGCCTTCACCAGGCGGTTCGCGATGTGGTTGATCCACAGCAGGAACGGACGCAGCGGCCAGGTGAGCGCACGGGCCAGGATGCCGGTGGCCTTCGCCGCGGTCTCGGGGTGCGCGATCGCCCACGACTTCGGCGCCATCTCGCCGATGACCAGGTGCAGGAACGTCACCACGATCAGCGCGAGCATGAACGCGATGATGTCGGCCAGGACGTAGGGGAGACCCCACGCCTCGAACACCGGGGCCAGCGCGTAGTCGATCGCGGGCTTCGTGATCGCTCCGAGCAGGAACGTGCAGGCGGTGATGCCGAGCTGCGCGAACGCGAGCATGACGGTGAGCTCGTTGACCCCGCGCAGGGCCGCGCGGGCGGACGCGCTCGTGGCGGCCTCCTCCTCGAGCCGGTGACGACGGGCCGCGAGGAGGGCGAACTCGACGATGACGAAGAAGGCGCTCGCGATGATGAGCGCGGCCGTGATGAGCGCGACGGTCCAGCCGTTCATCGGGCCACCTCCTCGCCGTGGGCCGGGCCGTCGACGGCGGCGGCATCCCGATCCACCTCGTGCAGCTGCACGCGCAACTGCGACGGCACGTGACGGTCGACCTCGACGACCTCGACCGCGAGCCAGCGCTCGTAATCGAGTCCCTGCACGGTCTCGGACGCCCGCTCGGGCAGGTCGATCCGTACGACCCCGCCGACGGGCGGGAGGTCGCCGTGCGTTTCGATCACGAGACCCGCGACGGTCTCGACGTCGCTGTGGGCGAGGTCGTGACCGATGAGCCTCTCGAGCTCGTCGAGGTGCAGGTCGCCCGGTACGCTCCACGCGTCGTCGCCGACAGCGGACACCTCGGCCACCTCGGCGTCGTGCTCGTCCGAGAGCTCGCCGATGACCTCTTCGGTCAGGTCCTCGATGGTCAGGATGCCGTCGAAGTTGCCGTACTCGTCCACGACGCACGCCAACTCGTTGCGCGTCTGCCGCATGCGCTCCAGGGCCACCGGGAGCAGCATCGATGTCGGGATGACGACCGCCGACCGCATGACGGATGCCACCGGCGCGGCATCCGCGGAATCCTCTCGGAGGATGTCGATGAGCTCGACCACGCCGACGGGGGAGTCCTCCGCGCCGATCACGGGGTAGCGCGTGTGGCCGGTGGCCATGAGAGCGCGCACCTCGCCGACGGTGGTCTCGGGCGTCACCGATCCCACCTGCGATCGCGGCACCATCGCATGCTCGACGTCGCGCTGGGGGAAGTCGAGGATGCGGTCGATGATCATCGACAGGTCGTCGGGCAGGTCGCCGCTCTGGCGCGACTCCTCGATGATCGCTTCGAGGTCTCGCGCCGTGGCGCTCTCGTCGACGTCCTCGAGGGGCTCGATGCGCAGGAGGCGCAGAAGCGCGTTGGCCGCGACGTCGAACACCGTGATGAGCCAGCCGAAGAGCAGCAGGTAGATGCGCGTCGGCACGGCGAGGGCGCGCGCGAGCGGCTCGGGGTTCGCGATCGCCAGGTTCTTCGGGTAGAGCTCGCCGAAGATCATGGTGACCACGGTCGCGAGCAGCAGCGCGCCGACGGTTCCGATCAGCACGGACACGGCCGGGTCGACGCCGACGCCGCCCAGCAGCGTGCCGATCGACTCGCCGATCAGCGGCTCGGCGACGTACCCGATGAGCAGTCCGGTCACCGTGATGCCGAGCTGGGCACCCGACAGCATGAACGACGTGCGCTTGGTGATCGCGAGAACACGTTTCGCTTGCGCGTCGCCCTTCTCGGCCCGCGCGGTCAGCCGCGCCCGGTCGACGGACATGTAGGCGAATTCCTGCGCGACGAAGAATCCGCAGGCGACGATGATCGCCAGGGTCACGATGATCCCCAACAGAAGCGTCAGGGCCGCAGCCAGCATCAGATCTCACCCCCTCTCGAGAAGAGGGGGCTCGAAGATCGGCCCTCCTGGTCGGGGGAGGTGCGGTGATGGCTCACGGGTTTCTCTCTCGTGGGTCGGATGATCGCAGATCGTGACCCAACTTAGCGACCCTGTCGTCGGACAGCCTGGGCATTCGCCGCGACCTCTAGAACGGCCCCCGAGGCGCGACACACCCGGTGAGCGATATATCGCTCGCGGAGTATCCCCACGGCGTGCGGAGTGGAATACTGGAACTCCCGCATTGCCTCGCTTCCCGGCGTGGTCCCGCCCTTGCTCTACCGGTACGTTTCGGCGCGCCAGAAAAGGACCTGTCGTGGGAAGACTTATCTACCGAGACCGCGCATCGTTCGACATCGACGACCGCATCCTCGCTCACCTCCGCATCGTCGTCATGAACAAGTTGCGACGCAATGAGGGGTTCATGCTCCAGCTGCCCGTCAACGAGGGCGTGCGCCAGGCGAGCCTGTGGATCCACGCCTCGAACGCGTTGGTCATGCAGTTCTACGGCGGTCGGGAGCCCGCGATCGACCGCGAGCTCATCGATCAGATGATGCACGACGCCAGCGGCGCCGACGGTCTCACACTCACGGCCGCGGGAATCGCCCCGCCGCCCGCCCCGCCCCGCCGCCCGGTGGGTCGCACGGCGAACTGACGCATCCCCGCCCCGGGCTGACGGCGCGGGCGCCGTTCACGCTCCGCCCGCCGGGCGGACGGCGCCCGCGCCCGGCGCGCGCTCATCGTCTCGCCTCACGCGCGGCGCGCTGATCGCGCCGCGTTCAGGCGACGGTGAACGGCAGCTCGACTTCGAAACGCGCCCCCGTCGGCAACGCGACGTACTGGACGTCGCCGCCGTGCGCGCGGGCGATCCCGCGGGCGATCGGCAATCCCAGTCCGACGCCCGCGGCCGAGGCCCGCGCGGCATCCAGGCGCACCAGCCGGTCGAAGATCCGCTCCCGGTCGGCGGCGGGCACCCCCGGGCCGTCGTCGGTCACCGAGATCACGGCGCGTCGGTCGTCCATCCGCAGGGCGAGTTCGATCTCCCCGGTCCCGCCCGTCGCACGGGCGGCGTTCTCGATCAGGTTCGCCACGACCTGGGCGATGCGATCGACATCCACGGTCGTCCGGACCGGCTGGTCGGGGACGGCCGTTCGCAGCCGCACCGAGGGGTGCACCAGCGGCATGCGACGCGCTTCGGCATCCACGAGCGTGCGCAGATCGATGTCGACGCGTTGCAGATCGAGTCCACGATCCACTCGCGCCATCGTCAGCAGGTCGTCGACGAGGCGCGACGCGCGCGTGGCCTCCCGTGCCACGTGCGCGGCGAGCATCTCGCGTTCGGGCCCGTCCAGGTCGGCACGCACGAGGGTGTCGGCGGCCGCCCGGATGCCGGCGACGGGCGTGCGCAGCTCGTGAGCGGCATCCGAGAGGAACGCCCGCAGCCGCTGCTCGGCCTCGCGGGCCGTCTTCTCCGCGCCCACGACATCGTCGAGCATGTCGTCGAGCGCCGTCGCCACTCGACCGATCTCGGTGTCGGTGCGCGTCGGGTGCAGTCTCCGCTCCCGTTCGCCCGCGCCGATCGCTCGGGCGACCTCCGAGACCCGGTCGAGGGGGCGCAGGCTCCGCCGGACGACGAGTGTCACGGCGCCCGCCGCGAGGACGAGCACCCCGATCGACGACACGGCCATGATCCATCGCACTTGCCCCAGGGTCTCGCCGACACCGACGGCCGAAGCGGTGAGGGTTAAAGTCGATCCGTCGCTGAGCGTCGAGCGCAGGGTGATCAGTTGATCGTCGCCCGACACCTCGGATGCCACGACATCCACGCCGCTGGAGGGCGTGGGCTGCGGTACCGAACGCTCTCCGGGCGCCCCGCCCCCCGGTCCTGCCGGCCCGCCCGGCGCCTCGCGCAGCTGCTCGGGGCTCGGGCCCGCCACCACCGACCCGCCCCCGGCGGAGTCGATGCGGACGGCGAGGCCCTGGTCCGACAGACGCTCCGCCAGGTCGGAGTCGTCGACGATGCCGACCAGCGACGCTGTGGCGGCGGCGCGATCACGTAGGCGCTCTTCGATCTGTCCGCGCAGTCGCGCGCCGAGCGCCAGGTCCACCACGACCGCCAGCACCACGAGCAGCAGCGCAACGAGAGCCACGACGGCGACGATCGTGCGACGTCGCAGCGACCCCGAGCGCAGGACCGCGGAGCTCACGCGGCCGCGCTCAAGCGGTAGCCCAACCCGCGCACGGTGTGGATCAGCCGGGGCCCGTGCTGCTCCATCTTGCGACGCAGGGCGCTGAGGTGCACCTCGACGAGGTTGGGGTCGTAATCGTCGTAGCCCCACACCTGGGTGAGGATCTGCGCCTTCGACAGCGTGCGTCCGCGACTCTCCGCGAACAGCTGCAGCAGGCGGAACTCCGTCGCCGTCAGTTCGAGCGGCGCTCCCGCGCGGTGGGCGGTCGCGGCATCGGGATCCACCAGCAGGTCGCCGACCGCGATGGTCTGCGGAAGGCGCCCGCGCCGACGGAGCACGACACCGGCGCGCGCGACGAGCTCGGCCATCGTGAACGGCTTGACGACGTAGTCGTCGGCGCCCTCCGCGAAGCCGCGCAGACGGTCGTCGACCTCATCGCGCGCGGTCAGCATGATCACCGGGATGTCGCCCGTCGCGCGGACGAGGGGCAGCAACCGGATGCCGCTCGGTCCCGGCATCATCCAGTCCAGGATGACGAGGTCGGGACGGAATCGATCGAGGCGGGCGCTCAGGTCGCTCCCGTCGGGGGCGGCCTCGGTGACGAAGCCCTCCGCCCGCAGCGCGGTCTGCACGGACACGCGGATCGTCTCGTCGTCGTCGAGGACGAGCACACGGGCGGTAGCGGACATCCGAGTGACGATAGGGCCGCCCCCTGAACGCGAGATATGGCTTGCGTATGCGCTCGCCTCTCGGGCACCGGCTTCAGGTTCGCTTCAGTCCCGGCTCGAAGTCTGGTCTCAGAGCCGGTGACAGCCACCGGCGCAGGAGGACATCATGAACGACGACGAATACCCCACCCAGCCGCTCCCGCGTCTGGAGGAGACCACCGAGCAGCGCCGCCGCTCCTGGCGGCGACCCGCCCTCATCGCGGGGGCCGTGATCGTGGCGGCGGGGCTCACCGGCGGCAGCGCCGCCCTGGCCGCGCAGACCGGGGGAGCGACGCTCACCGCGGCGACCTCGGCTCCGAGCGCCGACGGGGGCGCGACCGGCCCCGGCACCGCTCCCACGCCGGGCTCCACGCCGAGCGGAGCCCCCGCCGAGGGCACCGCGCCCACGCCCGCACCGGCTCCGACCGACGGTACCGCGCCCGCCGGCCCCGCCGCTCCCGACGGCACCGGCCCCGGTGAATGCGGCCCCGGCGACGGCTCGGGCGCGAACGTTCCCGGAGCCCACGGCCCCGAGGCCGGCGGAGAGAAGCCCGCCCCGCCGACCGACGGCTCCGCCCTGACGCCGCCCGCTCCTCCCGCCGAGGGATCCGCTCCCACCCCTCCCACCGACGGCAGCGCGCCCACCCCGCCCGCACCGCCCGCAGAGGGCTCGGCTCCCACGCCGTCGGCTCCGTCCGGCAGCTGAGTCGGGATCGCTCAGCACCCCTCACCGCGCTGACCGCCTCGCCACGCCATCCCCGTGCGTGCAGCGAGCGGTCAGCGCGGTGCGGCACGATCGAGGGGTGGCGAAGAGACGCAGGCGACGGCCTTCCGCGGCCCGCGCGCGCGTGCTCCGCCGTCGCCGGATCACCGTCGGCGTCACGGCCGTCGTGCTCGTCGCTCTGATCGTGGTCGCCCTCGTGCCGCTGGTGTCGCTCACGCGGGCGTGGAACGCCGCGTGGAACGCCGAGACCCGACGCGACGCGGTCGACCTGGCGTCCTTCGACCCCGGCACCCTGATCGGCGACGACGACTTCTACGACGGTGACGCACTGACCGCCGATCAGATCCAGGCGTTCCTCGACGACCAGGTGGGCGCGTGCACGGGCGACACGTGCCTCGCCGATCTGCGCGTGGACTTCCCCGCGCGTGAACCGATCGTCTCGGATGCCACGGGCGAGACGGTCTGCGACGGGTGGGAAGGGGGAGAGCTATCCGCCGCGCAGGTGATCGACCGCGTGCAGCGCGCGTGCGGTATCTCGGCGAAGGTCATCCTGGTGACCCTGCAGAAGGAGCAGAGCCTCGTCGCCGGTCGCTCGGCCCGCGCCCCCCGCGCCGAGCAGCTGGGGGCCGCGATGGGGGCGCGCTGCCCCGACGACGCCGCGTGCGACCCGGGCGCGGCCGGCTTCGCCGAGCAGGTCGCCCAGGGAACGACCGATCTGAAGTCGTACAGCGCCTCGGGCTTCATGCGCCAGCCCGGAACGCACTACATCGCCTACTCGCCCGACCCGGCCTGCGGCGGCACCGACGTGACGATCACGAACCGCGCCACCGCGGCGCTGTACAACTACACGCCCTACCAGCCGAACCCGGCGGCCCTCGCCGCGCGGTGGGGCACGGGCGACGCCTGCTCGGCCTACGGCAACCGCAACTTCGCGTTGTACTGGGCACTCTGGTTCGCCTGACAGCGCCTCCGTGACGGGCGGCTGAATCACAGTGTTGTGATTTCGTTATGCACGGGCGATAATTGCCGGGACAAACGAACAGCCGCCGTGCTCCATCACAGGTCGTAGGGGAAGACGTACCTGACGAAGGAGAGACCATGGCGATCACGTCTTCGCGCGGAGTGATCCTGATCCACTCCGCGCCCCGCGCGTTGTGCCCCCATCTCGAGTGGGCGGTAGGACGCGCTCTCGGCCGTGCCGTCAACTTCGACTGGGCCGACCAGCCCGTGCTGATGGGCAGCCGCCGCGCGGAGTTCTACTGGGAGGGCCCGGTCGGCTCCGGCGCGGCGCTCGCGAGCGCGATCCGCGGATGGGAGCACCTGCGCTTCGAGGTGAGTGAAGACCCCACGCCGCGCAGCGACGGCGGTCGCTGGATGCACACGCCGGGGCTCGGCATCCACTACGCGCAGACCGACGCCTCGGGCAACGTCGTCATCGGCGAGGACCGCGTGCGCTACGCCATGGAGGTCGCCGCGGGCGATCCCTTCGAGTTGCAGCGCGAACTCGACGTCGCCCTCGGCTCCGCGTGGGACGAAGAGCTCGAGCCGTTCCGCCACGCGGGCGACGATCAGCAGATCGTCTGGCTGCACAAGGTCGGCTGAGACCCCCGGGCGGGGAGGCGCCACTACCGGAGGCCGGTGTCCATACCCGGCACCGGGACCGCGTATCCCCACCCGGATGAAAAAGAACGCCCCCTGGCATCCCCGATCGCAGTCGGGGGGATGCCAGGGGGCGTTCTTCTGCGGTCAGACCGAGGCGATCGCGACGACGGCGTTGTGCCCGCCGAAGCCGAACGAGTTGCTGATGGCGAGCTGGTCGCCCGCCCCCAGCTCGACGGGAGAGCCGGAGAGGGCGAACGGGACCTCGGGGTCCTGCTCGGTGAGGTTGATCGTCGGCGGCGCGACGCGGTTCTGCAGAGCCAGCACGGTGAAGATCGCCTCGAGGGCACCCGTGCCACCGAGCAGGTGGCCGGTGGAGGCCTTGGTCGCCGAGACGGGGATCTCGTCGACGCGGTCGCCGAAGACGGAGCGCAGTGCCTTGTACTCGTTCGGGTCGCCGACGGGCGTCGAGGTGGCGTGCGCGTTGATGTGGGTCACGTCGTCGACCGACGCTCCGGCCATCTCCAGCGCCATGTGCACCGCGCGGGCGGCTCCGTGGCCCTCGGGGTCGTTGGCGGTGATGTGGTACGAGTCCGCGGTCACGCCGCCGCCCACGATCGAGGCGTAGATCTTGGCGCCGCGGGCCTTGGCGTGCTCCTCTGTCTCGAGGATGAGGACGCCGGCGCCCTCGCCCATGACGAAGCCGTCGCGGTCGATGCTCGCCGGGCGCGAGGCGGTCTCGGGGGAGTCGTTGCGCTTGGACAGCGCCTGCATCGACGCGAACGAGGCGATCGTGATCGGGTGGATGGCCGATTCGGTCCCGCCCGCGATCACCACATCGGCGAGGCCGTCGCGGATGTGCTGCACGGCGTTGACGATCGACTCCGTGCTCGAGGCGCAGGCGGACGCGACCGTGCGTGCGAAGGCGCGCGCGTTGAAGTGCAGCGAAAGGTTGCCCGCCGCGGCGTTGGGCATGAGCATGGGTACCGTCATCGGCATGACGCGACGCGGGCCCTTCTCGCGCAGGGTGTCCCAGGCGTCGAGCAGCGTCCAGACACCGCCGATGCCGGTGGCGAAGTCGACGCCGAGACGGTCGGGGTCGATGTCGGGGCTGCCGGCGTCTTCCCATGCTTCCTTGGCCGCGACCATGGCGAGCTGCGACGAGGGGTCGAGCCGCTTGGCGACGGGTCGCTCGAGCACGGTCTCGGGACGCACGAGCGCCTCGGCGGCGAAGGTGACGGGCAGGTTGTACTGCTCGACCCATTCGTGCTCGAGGGATCGGGCGCCGGAGGTTCCGGCGAGCAGGGCGGACCAGCTCTCGGGTGCCGTTCCGCCGATGGGCGAGGTGGCTCCGATGCCGGTGACGACGATGCGGGGTGTGCTCATGAGCGAGAGATCCTTGGTGCGGCCGACAGGTCGTGACCGGTGGGGGCCGAAGCCCCCACCGGGAGGTGTCAGGACTGGTTCGACGTGATGAACGTCACGGCGTCGCCGACGGTCTTGAGGTTCTTGACCTCGTCGTCGGGGATGGTGACGCCGAACTTCTCCTCGGCGTTGACGACGATCGTCATCATCGAGATGGAGTCGATGTCGAGGTCGTCGGTGAACGACTTCTCGAGGGCGACCTCGTCGGCCGAGATACCGGTCTCGTCGGTGATGAGCTCGGCAAGGCCGGCGAGAACCTCGTCGTTGGTGAATGCCATGATGTCTCCTGTTTCTTGGGGGCGGGCCTGACAGGCCCCGATCAGTCTAGGGTTCGACGCTCTCGCGTCAGGGAAGCACGACGACCTGCGCGCCGAACACGAGCCCGGCGCCGAAGCCGATCTGCAGCGCGAGACCGCCGCTGAGCTCGGGGTGCTCCTCGAGCAGACGGTGGGTGGCGAGCGGGATGGATGCCGCGGAGGTGTTGCCCGTAGTCTCGATGTCGCGGCCGATGACGACGGTCTCGGGCAGGCCCAGCTGCTTGGCGAACTCGTCGATGATGCGCATGTTGGCCTGGTGCGGCACGAACGCCGCGAGGTCGCCGGGCTCGATGCCCGCGGCCTCGATCGCCTGACGCGCGACCTTCACCATCTCCCACACGGCCCAGCGGAAGACCGTGGGGCCCTCCTGGCGGAGGGTGGGCCACGGCGCCGTGCCGTCGCGGAACTCGTTGAGCGTGGCGTTCATGCCCACGGCATCCGCCTTCGAGCCGTCGGACCCCCAGACGGTCGGGCCGATGCCGGGGGTGTCGCTCGGTCCGACGACCACGGCGCCCGCGCCGTCGCCGAGGAGGAACGAGATGCTGCGGTCGGTGGGGTCGACGATGTCGCTGAGCTTCTCGGCTCCCACGACGACGACGTGCGTCGCGAGACCCGCGCGCACGAGAGCGTCGGCCTGGCCGACGCCGTAGGCGAAGCCCGCGCACGCGGCGTTGACGTCGTAGGCGGCGGCGGGGTTCGCGCCGATCCGGTCGGCGACGATCGCGGAGGCCGAGGGCGTCTGCTTCGGGTTGCTGATGGTGGCGACGATCACGGCGTCGATGTCGGCGGGGGAGACGCCGGACTTCTCCACGGCTTCGCGTGCGGCCTCGGCGGCCAGGTCGATGGCATCCGTCTCTTTGTTGGCGCGGACGCGCGTGACGATGCCGGTGCGCTGGCGGATCCACTCGTCGCTCGAGTCGATGGGACCCACGAGGTCGTCGTTGGGGACGAAGTTCTCGCCGCGGGCCGCGCCGTACGAGTAGATGCGGGTGTGGGCCGCGCCCTGGGTCTGGCGGAGGGTGGGGGTGCTCATGCCTGGTCTTCCTTCAGCAGTGAGACGGCCGCGTCGAGGTCGTCGGGGGTCTTGACCGCCACGGTCGGGGTGCCGCGCAGGGCGCGCTTCGCGAGCCCGGTGAGCGCCCCCGCGGGCGAGAGTTCGATGATGCCGGTGACGCCGCGCTCCGCGAACGAGGCCATGCAACGATCCCAGCGGACGGGCGAGGCCACCTGCGCGACGACGAGGTCGAGCGCGCGGCGGCCGTCGGAGACGACGGAGCCATCGGAGTTGGTCCACAGCGTCAAGTTCGGGTCGGCGACCTCGACGTCGGCCGCGGCGGATCGCAGCGTCTCGACCGCGGGCTCCATGAAGCGGGTGTGGAAGGCACCGGCGACCTGCAGCGGGATGACCCGCGCACCGCGGGGAGCCTCCGCGGTGAGCTCGGCCAGGGCCGGCAGCTCCCCGGCGGCGACGATCTGCCCGCCGCCGTTGTAGTTGGCGGGGGTGAGGTCCAGCGCCGCGAGGCGTTCGAGAACGGCCTGTTCGTCTCCGCCGACGACGGCGCTCATTCCGGTGTCGACCGCGGAGGCCGCCTCGGCCATCGCGCGGCCGCGCAGACCGACCAGGCGCAGCGCGTCCGCGTCGCTCAGGACCCCGGATGCCGCCAGAGCGGCGATCTCACCGACGGAGTGCCCCGCGACACCGGCGACGGGTGTGCCCGTGCGCTCGTTCAGTGCCGCCCACGACAGCAGGGACGCGGCGACGATGAGCGGCTGGGCGACCGCGGTGTCGCGGATCCGGTCGGCATCCCATTCGGTACCGGCGGCGATGAGGTCGACTCCGGCCTGATCGGAGAAGGCGGCGAGGCGCTCACGCGCCTCGTCGATCTCGAGCCACGGCGAGAGGAACCCAGGGGTCTGCGAGCCCTGTCCGGGGAAGACGGCGATGATCACCGTCCCATCCTGCCAAGGATCGGGCCGGTGCTTATGGAGATATCGGCACAGATATGCGGCGTGTCTTTGTGCGCGCCGTGCATCAGCACGGCCGCCACCCCTCCGTCGAGTGTCCACGACACGCCGCCCGCCGGTGCTCGGAACGGCGTGTCGGGGACACTCGACGAGAGGAAGCCGAGGGGCGCGTCAACGGGACGCGAGCGGTCGCCGACTGGCGAGACCGCGCCGGCGGGTGGCATCCGTGCCGATCGAGCCCAGGATGAGCGCCGTCTGCAGGATCAGCGCCTCGCGGGGGCCCGTGGCATCCCAGCCGATCACCTCGGAGACGCGCTTCAGGCGATAGCGCACCGTGTTGGGGTGCACGTAGAGCTCGCGGGCTGTCGCCTCGAGCGACCGGCCGTTGTCGAGGTAGCTCCACAGGGTCGCGACGAGATCGGCGCTGTGCGCCTGCAGGGGGCGGTAGACGCGGTCGACGAGGGTCTGCTTGGCCACCGCGTCTCCCGCGAGGGCTCGCTCCGGGAGCAGGTCGTCGGCCTCGACCGGACGCGGGGCGTGGCGCCATGCCCGGGCGACGGCGAAACCCGCCAGAGCGGCGCGGGCGCTCTGTCCTGCGTCGACCAGAGCCGGAACGGCCGGGCCCAGCACGAGGTGCCCCGACCCGAAGCCGGGCTCGAGGCGCTTCGCGATCTCGGGGAAGGGCAGTTCAGCGGTGTCCTCTCCGCTCGAGCGTGCGGGCAGATCCGCACGGCCGACCACCAGCACGAGCCTCGACCCCTGCACGCCGATGAGCACATCCACGCCGAGCTTGCGCGCCGTGCGCCGCACCTGATCGACGTCGAGCTGCGGGGGAGTGGTGCCCACGAGCACCGCGACCTCGCCATGACCGTGCCACCCGAGGGCGGCGATGCGGCTGGGGAGTTCGTCGTCGGCCTCGCCCGTGAGGATCGAGTCCACCACGAGCGCCTCGAGACGCGCGTCCCACAGGCCCCGGGCCTCGGCCGCCCGGGCATAGACGTCGGCGGCGGCGAAAGCGACCTCGCGCGAATACGACAGCATCGCCTCGCGCACCTTCTCGCTCCGCCCGGCGACGCGTTCCTCCATGACCTCGACGGTCACGCGTACCAGCTGCAGCGTCTGCGTCAGGCTCACACTGCGCAGCAGTTCGCGCGGGGCCGCGGCGAAGATGTCGGCCGCGATCGCGGGGGTGGATGCCGGTTCCTCGAACCACTGCAGGAACGAGGTGATGCCGGCCTGCGCGACCAGCCCCACCGCCGATCGCCGCGCGGGGGGCATCTCGGCGTACCACGGGAGCGTCTCTTCGAGGCGCTGGATCGTCGCGGTGGCGAGATCGCCGGAGATGCGCCGCAGCCACGCGAGGGTCTCGGCCTTCTCGACCGCGGCGTCGCCCGCCGAAGACCGGTCGGACCCGGCCCCGCCCGCGGTGCGGGGGGAACCGGGTCCGACGGTGGAGTCCGTCACCGGACTCAGGCCTCGCCGCCCGCGTTGCCGCTGGTGCCGGCGTTGACGTCGTGCAGGCGGTACTTCTCGATCGCCTGACCGACGACGGCGCGGTCGACCTTGCCCTCTTCGGCCAGGGCCTGCAGGGCGCGCACGGCGAGCGAGGGGCCGTCGATCTTGAAGAAGCGACGGGCCGCGGCACGCGTGTCGGAGAAGCCGAAACCGTCGGCGCCGAGCGTCCAGTAGTTCTGCGGAACCCACTGGCGGATCTGGTCCTGCACCGCGTGCATCCAGTCGCTGACGGCCACGACGGGACCCTCGGCCTCCTTCAGCTTGTCGGTGAGGTAGGCCACGCGGGGCTCCTCATCGGGGTGCAGGAAGTTGTGCTCGTCCGCGGCGAGACCGTCGCGACGCAGCTCCGACCACGAGGTCACCGACCACACATCGGCCTTCACACCCCAGTCGTCCTTCAGCAGACGCTGCGCCTCGAGGGCCCACGGCACACCGACGCCCGACGCGAGCAGCTGGGTGCGGGGACCGTCGCCCTCACCGGTGGAGATGTGGTGGATGCCGCGGACGATGCCGTCCACGTCGACGCCCTCGGGCTCGGCGGGCTGCACGTACGGCTCGTTGTAGACCGTCATGTAGTACATGACGTTCGGGTCGGAGTGCTCGCCGCCGTACATGCGCTCGATACCGCTGCGCACGATGTGGGCGATCTCGTAGCCGTAGGCCGGGTCGTACGACACGGTGGCGGGGTTGGTCGAGGCCAGCAGCTGCGAGTGACCGTCGGCGTGCTGCAGACCCTCACCCGTCAGCGTGGTGCGGCCGGCGGTGGCGCCGATGATGAAGCCGCGCGCCATCTGGTCGCCCGCGGCCCACTGGGCGTCGCCCGTGCGCTGGAAGCCGAACATCGAGTAGAAGACGTAGACCGGGATGAGCGGCTCGCCGTGGGTCGCGTACGCCGTGCCGGCCGCGGTGAACGCCGCGAGGGCGCCCGCCTCGTTGATGCCGACGTGGATGATCTGGCCCTCGGGGCTCTCCTTGTACGCCAGCAGCAGCTCGCGGTCGACGGAGGTGTAGTGCTGGCCCTTGGGGTTGTAGATCTTCGCCGTCGGGAAGTACGCGTCCATACCGAACGTGCGCGCCTCGTCGGGGATGATCGGCACGATGCGGTGGCCGAAGCCCTTGACGCGCAGCAGGTCCTTCAGCAGACGCACGAACGCCATCGTGGTCGCCACGTCCTGGGTGCCGGAGCCCTTCTTGGGCAGCGCGTACGCGGCATCCCCGGGCAGTTCCAGACCCACGTGGGTCGTGCGACGCTCGGGCAGGAAGCCGCCGAGCGAGCGACGACGCTCCAGCATGTACTGGATGGTCTCGTCCTTCTCACCGGGGTTGTAGTACGGCGGCTGGTAGGGGTTCTCTTCGAGCTGCGCGTCGGTGACGGGGATGTCCATGGCGTCGCGGAACGACTTGAGGTCGTCCAGCGTCAGCTTCTTCATCTGGTGCGTGGCGTTGCGGCCCTCGAAGTGGGGACCGAGGCCGTAGCCCTTGATGGTCTTGGCGAGGATGACGGTGGGCTGTCCCTTGTGCTCGGCCGCCGCCTTGAACGCCGCGTAGACCTTGCGGTAGTCGTGGCCGCCGCGCTTGAGGCCCCAGACCTGCTCGTCGGTGTAGTCCTTGACGAGTTCGAGCGCACGAGGGTCGCGACCGAAGAAGTTCTCGCGGACGTACGCGCCGTTCTCGGCCTTGTAGGTCTGGTAGTCGCCGTCGGGCGTGGTGTTCATGAGGTTGAGCAGGGCGCCCTCGGTGTCGCGGGCGAGCAGGTCGTCCCACTCGCGACCCCAGACGACCTTGATGACGTTCCAGCCGGCGCCGCGGAAGAAGCTCTCGAGCTCCTGGATGATCTTGCCGTTGCCGCGGACGGGGCCGTCGAGGCGCTGCAGGTTGCAGTTGATGATGAAGTTGAGGTTGTCGAGGCCCTCGTTCGCCGCGACCTGCAGCTGGCCGCGGCTCTCGACCTCGTCCATCTCGCCGTCGCCGAGGTAGGCCCACACCTGCGAGCCGCCGACGTCCTTGATGCCGCGGTTGGCGAGGTACTTGTTCGACATCGCCTGGTAGATGGCGTTGATCGGACCGAGACCCATCGACACCGTCGGGAACTGCCAGAACTCCGGCATGAGACGGGGGTGGGGGTAGGAGGGGATGCCGTTCGGCGCCGCCGACTTCTCCTGACGGAAGCCGTCGAGCTGCGCCTCCGTCAGGCGACCCTCGAGGAAGGCGCGCGCGTACGCGCCGGGCGAGGCGTGGCCCTGGATGAAGATCTGGTCGCCACCGGACGGGTCGTCGAGGCCGCGGAAGAAGTGGTTGAAGCCCACTTCGTACAGGGCCGCCGACGACGCGTAGGTCGAGATGTGGCCGCCGACGCCGATGCCGGGACGCTGCGCGCGGTGCACGGTGACCGCCGCGTTCCAGCGGATCCACTTGCGGTAACGACGCTCGAGCTCTTCATCGCCCGGGAACTCGGGCTCGTTCTTCTGAGCGATCGTGTTGATGTAATCGGTGGTCGGAACCATCGGCACGTTGAGGTGCAGTTCCTTCGAGCCCTTGAGCAGGCTCAGCATGATCTCGCGAGCGCGAGCCGGACCCTTCGCCTGGACCAGCTGTCGCAGGGATTCCTGCCACTCCCCGGTCTCTTCCGGGTCGCTGTCCTGCGGCCCCTGCGAATACGGATCCTGGTCGTGAACAGTCACGGAAGACCTTTCGTCGTCTGGCAGGTCATGCCAGAGAATCGCCATACGAGTGCGGCAACCCTTGTTCGCTCCGCACAATCAACCAGCGTCCAGCCTAGCGAGTCGGCGCGCCATCGGGTGCGCGGGGAGCCCGCGGTCCTGCTCCGACCGTCACGACCCTTCGACGTCGAGGAGTCCCGTCCCGGCTGTGGAGAAGCGATGAAGGACGTCCGAGCCCGGGACCGAGGGCGGGACGGGTCTAGCCTGAGCGCGTGAGCCCGCAGGATCCCTCCGCGTTCCGCACGCGGCCCGAGCACCGCTGGCCGGTGCTGATCGCCCTCGCCGTGGGGGCGGGACTGTACGCCTTCCTGCCCACGGAGGCCGCCGGCATCCTGAGGTACGTCGTCGTGGGCGCCGGCGTGCTGTGCGCCGTCCCCATGGTGGTGACGAATCCATCGCGACTCACGCGCGAGTCGCGATGGGGGCGCGGCTTCGCGCTGGCGTTCACCGCCGTGCTGCTGCTCGCGAACCAGGTGGCGCTGGTGCTGCTCGTCCACCAGCTGTTGCAAGGACAGGGCGACGGGGCCGGAACGCTGCTCGGCGCCGCACAGGTGTGGGCGATCAACGTGATCGGCTACGCCGTCGTCTACTGGGAGATGGACCGGGGCGGGCCGATCGCCCGCCGTCGGGACCCCCGAGACGAGCTCCCGGCCGCCGATTTCCAGTTCCCGCAGGACAGCGACCGCGACGCCGTCAGCGAAGTGCGGCGACGCTCGTCCGACGTCGAGGACTGGGCGCCCGGGTACGTCGACTACCTGTACTTCTCGGCATCCAACGCCATGGCCTTCAGCCCCACCGACGTCATGCCGCTGTCGAGTCGGGCGAAGCTGTTCATGATGGTGCAGGCGGTGTCGGGGTTCATCCTGCTGGCGCTGGTGATCGCGCGGAGCGTGAACATCCTGAATTAGCGCTCGGCGGCCGCGGGGGCCGTCACCCACGAACCGTCGGCCAGAAGCTCGCGCAGTTCGTTCACGAAGCGGGCGGCGTGGAAGCCGTCGGCCGCGGCGTGGTGGATCTGCAGGGCGACGGGCAGCAGCACGCGGCCGTCGCGGTCGACGTACCGGCCGAGCGTGACGATCGGCGCGAGATGCGCCCAGCCCTTCTGGATGTTCAGCGTGAAGCCGGTGAAGTCCGTCCACGGCAGGCTCGAGACGTCGAAGGTGTTGCGCGGCGGTTCGCCCTGCGGGAAGAACTCCTCGGATGCCGCGTGCTCGGCGATCGTGCGCACGGCGGCATCGTGGAACGCGGGGAAGTCCGGGTCGAAGGGAACCCAGAGGCACGAGAAGGTCTCGCTCACGGCGTGGAAGACCGTGAAGGCCGGGTGCACGCGATCCCACACGGCCGGCGCGCCCGTCTCGTCGAGGCTGAGGCGGAACTCGGGATGCCGATCGACGATCGCCGAGAGGGCCCAGATCTGCGCGACGTACGTGCGACGCTCCGACGCCCGCACGGCCGCGACGAAGTCGGTGACGTCGACCTCGACGGTCAGCGCGTACGTGCACGGCGACGCGTGCAGGTAGTGATCGAAGTGCTGCCGACGCGGCCACGAGTCGAGGTCGATGGGGGTGCGGTGCTCCATCGCTCCATGATGCGCGACGTGAGCGGACGGTGTACGGCACCGCGGAGGTGGTGGGCCCTGCCGGGATCGAACCGACGACATCCACGGTGTAAACGTGGCGCTCTACCAGCTGAGCTAAAGGCCCGGGATGCCCCGAGTCTAGCCGCGGGCCCCCGCCGCGTGCGCACCCGCCCCTTCGATCGCCGGCCGACGCGCGCGAGATGACACGTCCGGCGCGAGGTCGCACCGAAGAGCGCGGCCGCACGCAGTGATCTCGCGCCGAAGGTGTGATCTCGGCGCCGGGCGCGCGCGGGCCGCGCTGTCGGCGCGTACCGCCGATGTCCGACCCCCGGGGTAGCGTTGCATGCGTGAATGCCGATCCCGCCGACCAGCGCAAACTGCTCGATCTCGCCGACCTCGACGCCCGCATCCGTCGTGATGAGCGCGTCGCGGCGAACCCGCCGCAGGCCGAGCGCGTGCGCGAGCTCATCGCCCAGCGGGCGACGCTCGCGCAAGAGCTCGGTACCCGGGCCAACGTGCGCGACGACATCACCGCCGAACTGAAGCGCCTCGAATCCGACGTCGCCGTCGTCGACGCCCGCATCGCACGCGACACCGAGCGTCTCGCCGCCTCGTCCAACCCCAAGCAGGCGCAGGGCTTCGAGAACGAGCTCGTGTCGTTGAAGCGCCGCAAGGGCGACCTCGAAGACATGGAGATCGCGCTCATGGAGCGCCTCGAGGCCGCCGACGCCGCGGTCGCCGAGCAAGAGGCGCTGATCGCCGACACCAACGCGCAGGGCGCGCAGCTCAGCGCCGAGGCCAAGACCACCGTGTCCGACGCGACGACGCGCCTCGACGGTGCGCGCCGCGATCGTGACGCCGTGGCCGCGTCCGTCCCCGCCGACCTGCTGGGGCTCTACGAGCGTCTCGCCTCCCGCGGCAACGGTGCGGGTCTGCTGCGCGCCGGCGCCTGCGAGGCCTGCCGCATGGTGCTGCCGCCGAGCGACCTGGCCACGGTCCGCCGGGCACAGACCGACGAGGTCGTGTTCTGCCCCGAGTGCGGCGCGATCCTCGTCCGCACCGAAGAATCGCGATGACCCCTCCCGGCGCCCGTGCCGTCTGACACGGTCGTCGTCGGGCGCACCGGCCCCGGCCGCTTCGCCCTCCAGTCGCTCGACGTCGACGCAGCCCCCACCGACGTCCCCGCCGACCGGCTCGCCGAAGCCGTTTCCGATCGTGAAGAGCGCGGAGACGTCCGGTGGGTGTGGGCCGATACGGCGAGCACGTATCCCGCTCTGCTGTCGGCGGGGGTGCGTCTGGCCCGCGCCTGGGATCTGCGACTGGTGCACGGCATCCTGCGCGACGCCGAGGGCGTGGTCGACGATCACGGACTCCGTTCCCATCGGGAGTGGGATGCCGGCAGCGCCGCGCCCGCGGCGGGCGACACGCTCTTCGACCTCGGCGATCCCTCGACCGTCCTGCCCGACTCGCTCGACGACGCTGTCGCCGAGTTTCGACGGCAGCTCGCCGCCATCGACTCGGCGGCGGCCCCCGGCGCCCTGCGCCTGCTGTGCGCCGCCGAATCGGCCGGCGGATTGATCGCCGTCGAACTCCACGCGGCCGGTGTGCCGTGGAGCCGGCGCGCGCACGAGGAGATGCTCGAACGCGAGCTCGGCTCGCGTCGCGGCGGAGGTCTGCCGGAGCGCATCGAGCGCACCGCGGCGATCGTCCGGGCCGCTCTCGAGGATCCGACGGCCTCCCTGGACTCGCAGCCTCGCCTGCTGCGCTCCCTGCACCGGGCGGGGCTCCAGGTGACCTCCACGAGCCGGTGGGAGCTCGCCGAGCACGACCACCCCGTCGTCGCCCCGCTGATCGCCTACAAGAAGCTCATGCGCCTGTACACGGCCAACGGGTGGGCCTGGATGCAGGAGTGGGTGCACGACGACCGCTTCCGCCCCGTGTACGTTCCCGCCGGAGTCGTGACGGGCCGATGGGCGTCGTCGGGCGGCGGAGCGCTGCAGATCCCGCGCTCGCTCCGCACCGCCGTCCGCGCCGATCCGGGCTGGACCCTCGTCACCGCCGACGTGGCCCAGCTCGAACCGCGGGTGCTCGCGGCGATGGCGCGTGACACGGCGCTGGCGGAAGCGGCATCCGGTCGCGACCTCTACGCCGGCATCGTCGAACGCGGGGCCGTCGCCAGCCGCGCCGAGGCGAAGCTCGCCATGCTGGGCGCGATGTACGGCGCCACCACCGGGGAGAGCGGGCGCCTGCTCCCGCGTCTGCGCCGCACCTTCCCGCGGGCGATGCAGCTCGTCGACGACGCCGCGCGCACGGGTGAGAACGGGGGAGTGGTCCGCACGTGGCTCGGGCGCACCTCACCCGCCGCGGGAGAGGCGTGGCAGCACCTGCAGTCGCGCGCGAGCGACGCCGCGGCATCCGGAGTCGACGAGAGCCGCGCGCGTCGATCCGCTCGCGACCGGGGCCGCTTCACCCGCAACTTCATCGTGCAGGGCACGGCCGCCGAGTGGGCCCTCGCGTGGCTCGCCGACCTGCGCGCGCGTCTCGCCGTCCTCCCCGCGGTGGATGCCGCCCACGCGGCGCCCGCCTCGTGTCCGGTGTTCGCGCGGGTGCCCCACCTGGCGTTCTTCCTGCACGACGAGATCGTCGTGCACACCCCGCTCGAACACGCCGACGCCGTCGCGGATGCGGTGCGGGAGTCCGCGGCATCCGCGGGCCGTCTGCTGTTCGGGACGTTCCCCATCGACTTCCCCCTCGACCTGCGGATCGGCGAGACGGCCGAGAAGGGCTGAGCGGCCCGCGTAGACTCGACCCTGCGAATGGGTCGGCTGGACGGTCGCGTCACGGGTTCTCCCGTGCCGAGGAACGTCCGGGCTCCACAGGGCAGGACGGTGGGTAACGCCCACCCGGAGCAATCCGCGAGACAGTGCCACAGAGAGCAGACCGCCGCGGTCCGTCAGGACCGGGGTAAGGGTGAAAGGGTGGTGTAAGAGACCACCGGGGTCGTGGTGACACGACCCGCGAGGTAAACCTCGTCCGGAGCAAGGCCAGACAGGGGATGACGACGCGGCTCGCCGAGTCCCCGGGTAGGCCGCTGGAGCGGCACGGCAACGTGTCGCCGAGAGAGATGACCGTCCACGGGGTCCCCCGGGACCCCCGGACAGAACCCGGCGTACAGGCCGGCCCATTCGCATCCCGGTCCCGATCGAGTCGAAGCCGCGCTCTCGGACTCCGGATGCCACCACCCGCGACGGACGAAACCAGTAGTCGCACGAGGGATCTGTCCGCCTCCACGCTCCGAAGAGGAGTCGTGACCCAGCGCGATGCCCGCGATTTCCTGATCAACCTCATCGACCGTGCGGATGCGACCGGCCGACCGTTCTGGGACGCATCGCCGGAGGAACGCGCGCTCGTCCGCGCGCGCTTCGGAACACCGACTGCAGCGCTGCAGACAACGGCGACCGCCGACGGCGACACGCGGACGATCGGTGCTGCCGACCTCTTCCTCGGCACCGCGATCCTCGTCGAGATCGCGGCCGAGCTGCTGCAGGGTCCGAGCACCGGGCGCACGCGGGAGGAGGCGGTGGACGTTCTCCGGAACCGCGTGCATCTGCTCCTCGGGTGAGGCACCGCGCATCCTCACCCGGTCGAGTGTCGGACATATGTTCTAGAATCGATCACGGCCGGGGAAGGGGTCCGGTGCATGGGGTCGACGAGAGTCAGCGACGAGATGGTCGCGCGGGTGCTGGCATCCATCGCCCCCTGCACGCTGCAGCCCGAGACCTGGGGCGTCCGTCCCATCGAGTGGTACGCGCAGAAGCGCCCGGTGTGGGCGTGGGTCACCTGGCCCAACCGGGCTTCGACGCGCGAGGCGGCCTGGGCGACCGGGGGCAACGACCGCGTCGTCATGCTCGAGGTGCCCTGCGAGGGCGGCCACTGGGCGCCCGTGGTGTGGCGCAATGCCGTCAGCGTCCGCGACGCGGCTCCGTGAGCGGGCTCAACAGAGCGATGTGCGGGCGGCCCGCACGACGGCACCGATCTCTTCGCCGTCCGTCAGCAGCCGACCTCCGACGGTGATGACGATCGGCTCGCCCGGGTTCAGGTCCGTGTGATCCACGCAGTACTGCCAGGCCCCGGCGAGGACGTCCTCATCTCTCGACATCGCCACCACTCCTCCGTGCGGGGCGGCCGCGCGCACCGCGTCGAGGAAACCATCGGGATCGGCCGCGCGCGTGGCCAGGCGATACCGAGGGGCGGCCACCGTTTCCGTGTACTCGACGCCGGCGGAGACGACGGCCGCGACGACGACCAGGGCGACCAGAAGCCGCCGCCGACTCACCCGCACAGCGACACGGACGCGACCTCGATGATGGTGAGGGCATCGTCGCCGCCGCGGGGCAGGGCCGACCCGGCGAGATTCAGCGCCATGCCGGCCGGGACGAGGGAACGCTTCACGCGTGCAACCCTACCGAGCCTGTGAGCCGGCTGAGTGCCGTCTCAGTCGGAGGGGCAGAGGATGCTCCGTGCTGCGCTCGCGATCACGACAGCGTCATCGGCTTCGACGCGCATGCCGCCGACGACCTCCGGAAGCGGCGGCCTGTCATCGACCTCCGCCGCGAGGAAGCAGAATTCCTCCCCGGCCTCCGCGAGCGCGTCATCCGAGGACGCGCGCAACCGACTCGAATCCGACAACGCCGCGCGGACGGCGTCCACGAAGTCGCCCGGCGCCTCGTCGACCTCAGGGCTCGGCCGCTCCGTCTCCTCGACGAGAGGGGCTGCGTCGCTCCACCACCCGTGCTCGGTCACGATCGACCCCGTCTCCGACGGAGCGGCGTTAGCGGTGGACGCGCAGCCCGTCAGAGTCGCGACCCCGAGTCCGACGAGCGACAGGATGCCACCCGCCCGGCGCCTCACTTGACGGCGGGCAGCGCCTCGGGAACCGGCACGGCGAGGGAGGCGGCACCGATGATGCCGGCGTTGTTGCGGTGCTTCGCCGGGACGATCGGCGCCCGCAGCTTCAGCAGCGGCAGGAAGTTCTCGGAGTGCTTCGACACGCCGCCGCCGACGACGATGAGGTCGGGGCTGAAGAGGAACTCGACGTAGTCGTAGTACCACTGCAGGCGCTTGGCCCACTTGTCCCACGACAGTTCCTCGCGCTCCATCGCGGAGTAGGCGGCGAAGTGCTCGGCATCCTTCTTGTGCCCGGCGCGCTGGAGGTGACCGAGCTCGCTGTTGGGGACGAGGACGCCGTCGTAGATCATGGCCGACCCGATGCCGGTGCCGAGCGTGGTGAGGATGACGAGACCGTCGACACCCTTCGCTGCGCCGTACCGCACCTCGGCGATACCCGCCACGTCGGCGTCGTTGGCGAAGTGGATGTCGCGCGAGAGCCCGTGCTCGAAGAACTTCTCGGCCTCGAATCCGATCCACGACTTCGACACGTTCGCCGCCGACAGCGTGCGCCCGCCTTTCACGATCGCCGGGAACGCCACGCCGAGGGGCAGGTCGGCAGGAGCTTCGAGCGTTTCGAGGACCTGTCTCACCGCCGCCAGCACGTCGGCGGGCTCCGCGCCTTCGGGGGTGGCGACCTTCACCCGGTCGCTGACGAGCTCGCCGGCATCCAGGTCGACGATTCCCGCCTTGATGCCGGTTCCGCCGATGTCCACTCCGACCGCACGAGACGCATTCGTTGCCATGCCCCTCAGCCTATCCAGCCGCGGGGTCGGCATCAGTAGGATCGGGAGAGCACCGGCGGGACCGCGCCGATCCGCGAGACCCACGTGAGGAGCCATCGTGAGCGACGACAACGAGAAGTACTGGTACAACCTCGAGACCGGCCAGGTCGAGAAGGGGTACGAGTCGCCCGCGATCGACCGCGCCGGTCCCTTCGACACCGCCGAAGAGGCGGCGAACGCGCCGCAGCTGCTGAAGCAGCGCGCCAAGCAGTGGGCCGACGAAGAGGCCGAGAACGACTGAGGCTCGGATCCGACGGACCGACGGCCCCCGAAACGAAGGATGACGATGGACAAGCAGCGTGATTTCGTCCTGCGCACGATCGAGGAGCGCGGCGTCAAGTTCGTGCGCCTGTGGTTCACCGACGTGGTCGGCACGCTCAAGTCGGTGGCGATCGCGCCCGCCGAGGTCGAGGGCGCCTTCACCGAGGGCCTCGGCTTCGACGGATCGGCGATCGAGGGCCTCACCCGCTCCTACGAGTCCGACCTGCTCGCCCACCCCGACCCCACGACGTTCCAGATCCTGCCGTGGCGCGGTGAGATCGACCCGACGGCGCGCATGTTCTGCGACATCACCACGCCCGACGGTCAGCCGGCGGTCGCCGACCCCCGCCACGTGCTCAAGCGCACCCTCGCCAAGGCGGCCGACGCGGGCTTCACGTTCTACACGCACCCCGAGATCGAGTTCTACCTGCTGAAGTCGTCGCAGCTCGGCGCCGACGGACGCCCCCAGCCGGTCGACTCGGCCGGCTACTTCGACAATGTCCCGGGCGGCACGGCCCACGACTTCCGTCGACGCTCGGTGCGCATGCTCGAAGACCTCGGCATCTCGGTCGAGTTCAGCCACCACGAGGGCGGCCCGGGTCAGAACGAGATCGACCTGCGGTACGCCGACGCGCTGACCACCGCCGACAACATCATGACGTTCCGCACGGTGGTGAAGGAGGTCGCGATCGAACAGGGCGTCTACGCCACCTTCATGCCGAAGCCCATCAGCGGGCAGCCCGGCAGCGGCATGCACACGCACCTGTCGCTCTTCGAGGGCGACATGAATGCGTTCTACGAAGAGGGCGCGCAGTACCAGCTGTCCAAGGTCGGCCGTCACTTCATCGCGGGTCTGCTGCGCCACGCGAACGAGATCTCGGCGGTCACCAACCAGTTCGTCAACTCGTACAAGCGCCTGTGGGGCGGCGACGAGGCCCCCAGCTTCATCTGCTGGGGCCACAACAACCGCTCGGCGCTCGTGCGCGTGCCGCTGTACAAGCCGAACAAGGGCCAGTCGACGCGCGTCGAATACCGCGCCCTCGACTCAGCGGCGAACCCCTACCTGTCGTACGCGCTCATGCTCGCGGCCGGCCTCAAGGGCATCGAGGAGGAGTACGAACTCCCCGCCGAAGCCGAGGACAACGTGTGGTCGCTCAGCGACACCGAGCGCCGTGCCCTCGGCTACGCACCGCTCCCGTCGAGTCTCGACCACGCCCTCGAATACCTCGAGGAGTCCGAGCTCGTCGCCGAGACGCTGGGCGAGACCGTTTTCAAGTACGTCCTGCTCAACAAGCGTCGCGAGTGGAACCAGTACCGCGCGCAGGTGACGCCGTTCGAGCTCGCGAGCAACCTCGAAGCGCTCTGACGGACCGCCGATGACCTCGGGCGATCGCACCACCGCGCTCACCGCCCTCGCCCGCACCGGCTTCTCGCAGCTCACCGAAGCAGACACCCTGCTCGGCGAGCTCGAGGAGTCGGTGGGCGTTGACCGGGCGGATGCCATGCGGCTCGCGCAGCGCGTGGCCGACCCCGACCGCGCGCTGCGGGCGATCCTCCAGGTGGCGCGGCGCGACGTCGCCGCGGTTCGCGCCGCGGCCGCCGACGCCGGCGCCTGGCGTGCCCTGTGGGACATCGTCGGGGCGTCCGACGGCTTCGCCGAGTTCTACCTTCGGCATCCCGATGAGCTCGTGCACCTCTCGGGCGCCGGCCTCACCCTGCCCGACGAGCCCACGATGCGCAGTGAACTGCTGACATCCGTGGGGGACGACGAGGGTTTCGCGGCGGACGCGACGGATGCCGCCTGGGTCTCCCTGCGCGTCAGGTATCGGCGGCTGCTCGCCCGCATCGCCGCCTACGACCTGGGTCAGGACGACCCGGCGGGGGCGATCGACGTCGTCTCGTCGTCACTCGCCGACCTCGCGGGTGCAGCGCTCGAAGCCTCGCTGAGCGTCGCACGCTCGCGGGTCTCGGGAGCCGGACCCGGCGCTTTCCCCCGCGCGCAGGTCGAGGCGACCCGGTTCGCCATCATCGCCATGGGCAAGACCGGCGCGCGCGAGCTCAACTACGTCAGCGACGTCGACGTCATCTTCGTGGGCGGCTCGGCGGACGAGGAGGTCGTGAGCGAGGCGCGTGCGATCGACATCGGCACACGACTCGCGGTGCAGACGATGCGAGGCATCGCCGGGCCCGAGATCGAACCGCCGCTCTGGGAGGTCGACCCCAACCTGCGCCCGGAAGGCAAGCAGGGCGCGCTGGTGCGCAGTCTCGCCTCGCACCAGCAGTACTACGCGCGCTGGGCGAAGAGCTGGGAGTTCCAGGCGCTGCTCAAGGCGCGCGCGATCGCGGGTGACGCCTCGCTCGGCGCGGAGTACGTCGCCGCGGTGCAGCCCCTGGTGTGGCACAGTGCGGCGCGCGAGAACTTCGTCGAGGGCGTGCAGCGCATGCGCGAGCGCGTGACCGACCACATCCCCGCCGCGGAGGTGAACCGGCAGCTGAAGCTCGGCCCCGGCGGCATCCGCGATGTGGAGTTCACCGTGCAGCTGCTGCAGCTCGTGCACGGCCTCACCGACGAACGCATCCGGCAGCGCGGGACGCTCGAGGCGCTCGACGCCCTGGTGGCCGAGGGCTACATCGGCCGGAGCGAAGCCGAGGCCTTCGGTCGCGACTACCGGCTCCTTCGTCTGCTCGAGCACCGTCTGCAGTTGCGCGGGCTCCGTCGCACGGCGCTGCTGCCCGAGAAGGACGACGATCTGCGGGTGCTCGCGCGCGCGTCGCGGCTGGCCGAGTCGGCATCCGGGGTGCAGGCGGTGTGGGAGGGCATCAAGCGCGAGGTGCGCGACATCCACGTGCGCCTGTTCTACCGCCCGCTGCTCTCCGCCGTCGCGGCGCTGCCCGAGGGCGAGCGCACGCTGTCGACCGAACAGGCGCGCGATCGCTTGGCGGCCATCGGATTCCGCGACCCCGCCGGAGCACTCCGGCACATCGCCGCGCTCACGAGCGGCCTGAGCCGGAAGGCGACCATCCAGCGGCACCTCATGCCGATCATGATCCGGTGGTTCGCCGACGGCGTCGACCCCGACTACGGCCTGCTGGTCTTCCGTCGCATCAGCGAGCGGCTGGGCAACACGCCGTGGTTCCTGCGGATGCTCCGCGATTCCGCCGGCGCCGCCGAGAGCCTCACACGCGTGCTCTCGGGTTCGCGATACATCGGCGAATTGATGGAGTGGATCCCGGAGTCGGTGGCGTGGCTCGACGACGACGCTCTCCTGCGCCCGCGCTCGGGCAAAGCCCTCGAAGACGAGGCGCGCGCCATCCAGACCCGCTGGCAGAACATCGACGATGCGATGCGCTCGGTGCGCGCGCTGCGCCGTCGGGAGATGCTGCGTGTGGCGATGGCCGCGGTCCTGGGCACCGTTTCGCTCGAGGAGCTCTCCGACGCCCTCACCACGATCACCGAGGTGACGATACAGGCGACCCTGCGTGCGGTGCGTCGCGTCGTGGTGCCGCCCGAGGACGACGACCTCGACTTCGCCGTCATCGCCATGGGGCGCTTCGGCGGACGCGAGCTCGGTTTCGGGTCGGATGCCGACGTGATGTACGTCTACCGCGCGAACGGCGTCGATCCGCAACGAGCGAGTCAGCTGGCGCTGAAGATCGTCGCGGGGCTGCGCGAGCAGTCGGAGGACCACCGTCTCCCGCTCGACCTCGACGCGGAGCTGCGCCCGGAGGGACGCAGCGGCCCGCTGGCCCGCTCGATCGAGGCCTACACGGAGTATTACCGTCGGTGGTCGCTGTCGTGGGAGGCGCAAGCGCTGCTGCGGGCGCGCGGCGTCGCCGGCAGCGTCAAGCTGATCGCGGCGTTCATAGAGCTCGCCGACGAGGTGCGGTACCCGGTCTCAGCCGATCAGAACGGTCTGCGCGAGATCCGCCGCATCAAGGCGCGCGTCGAGAACGAACGCCTCCCGCAGGGCGCCGACCCCGCGCGGCACCTCAAGCTCGGTCCGGGCTCGCTGAGCGACGTCGAGTGGCTCGTGCAGTTGTTGCAGCTGCAGCATGCGCGTGCCGTGCCCGACATGCGCACGACCTCGACGCTCGGAGCCCTCGAAGCGGCGACCGTCGCCGGACTGGTCGAGCGCGACGCGAGCGACAAGCTCGCCGCCGCCTGGCACCTGGCATCCCGCCTGCGATCCGCCAACACCCTGCTGTCGGGTCAGACCAGTGACATCCTCCCGGTGGACCGTGGCCGCCTCGACGGCATCGGACGCATCCTCGAGTACGCGCCCCGCTCCGCGACGCAGGTCGAGGAGGATTACCTCGGCGCGACGCGACGGGCCCGGCGGGTCTTCGACAAGCTCTTCTACGGCTGATCACCCGTCGGCGGCAGCGGCGGGGCGGCCGGCCCGACCGGGGCGTCCCTTCACCCGAACGCTCGAGGCATCGAGCGCCCCGCCCCCGGCGCAGCAGCGATGGATGCCGTTCCGGCCGGCGGTCGGCATCCGTTGCTGCCGTCGTGCTCAGGACATGAGACGCTCGCGCACCTCGCGCCGCTGGACCTTGCCGATGAGCGAACGCGGGAGGTCGTCGACGATGACGACGCGCCGCGGCACCTTGTACGCCGCGAGCCTCTGCTTGCAGAAGTCGCGGATCGCGTCGGGTTCGACCTGGACGTCCTCGCGCAGCACGATCGCCGCGGCGACGTCTTCGCCCCCGCTCGACTTCGGCAGCGCGACCACGGCCGCCCCGGCGATGTCGGGGTGGGAGGTGAGAACGTCTTCGACCTCGCTCGGCGAGACGTTGAAGCCACCGGTGATGATGATCTCCTTCAAGCGGTCGACGATGGTGACGAACCCGTCGGGGGATACCGACGCGATGTCTCCGGTTCGCAGCCACCCGCCGTCGAGGAGGGTGGCCGCGGTGTCGGACGGCCGGTTCCAATAGCCCTGGAACACCTGCGGACCGCGGAGGAGGAGCTCGCCGGGCTCGCCGAGGGGAAGATCGACGGTCGGGTCGTCGGGATCGACCACCCGGATCTCCGTGCTCGGGAACGGCACGCCCACCGTGCCGGGGCGTCGGGAGGGGCCGATCGGGTTGCCGAGCGCGACCGGCGACGACTCGGTCATCCCGTAGCCCTCGACGAGCAGCCCGCCGGTGGCAGCCTCCCAGCGGTCGACCGTGGCCACGGGCAGACTCATGGCGCCCGAGATCGCGAAGCGCACGCTCTTCAGATCGATCGTGCCGCGTGCCGCCGCGCGGGCGAGCTGGTCGTAGATGGGCGGCACGGCCGGGAGGAAGGTCGGAGGGCTCTTCTTCGCGGCGGACGCGACGAGGTCGAGGTCGTACTTCGGGAACAGCACGAGCTTCGCGCCGATGCTCATCGCGAACGTCAGGCACAGGGTCAGGCCGTAGGCGTGGAAGAGCGGGAGGACCCCGTAGAAGGTCTCCTCGCCGTCGTGCAGCCCGGGCACCCAGGCGCGGCCTTGCATCGCGTTGGCGCGCAGGTTCGCGTGCGTGAGCACCGCACCCTTCGGACTCCCGGTGGTGCCGCTGGTGTACTGCAGGAGCGCGATGTCGTCGAGCGCGGGACCGCCGTGCCGGCGCGAGAGCGAGCCGTGGGTCAGGAGCTTCTTCCACGCGACCGGCCGCTTCGACGTGGGCGCGGATGTGAGCTGGGCGCGGGCCGCCCGCGCCTTCGCCACCGGCAGACGCAGCGCGAGCCTCTTGCCGAGGGGGAGCGCCTCGGTGATGTCGACGCTCACCACGTGCTCGAGCGCCAGGTCGGAGGGGAACTCCGCGACGGTGTCGGCCAGCTTGTCCCACACGATCGCGAAGCGCGCGCCGTGGTCTTCGAATTGGTGCCGCAGCTCGCGGGGCGTGTAGAGCGGGTTGTGCTCGATGACGATGGCCCCGAGCCGCAGCGCGGCGTAGAAGGCGACGACGTGCTGCGGCGAGTTCGGCAGCACGAGGGCCACTCGGTCGCCCGCTCGCACGCCGAGCCGGCGCAGTCCCTCAGCCGCACGGGCGACCTGCTGACCGAGCTCCGCGTAGGAGGTCGATGCGCCGAAGAACTCGAGCGCCGTCTTCTTCCCGTAGCGGGCCACCGAGGCGGACAGCATCTCGGGAAGCGTCTGCGAGGGCTCGTCTATCTCCAAGGGAACGCCCTCGGCATACGAGGTCGACCACGGACGCGAGGCGTAAGGGGAGTCCGGCATCCCTCCATCCTGGCGTGCCCCCGTGACATCGCGGCGGAAGGGCACCTGTGCGGATGCCGGGAAGCGGATGCCGGCAAGCCGACGCCTCGGGGACCGGCCTGTGCCGGAGACCGCCGCAGGCGTGCTTCGATGGAGCGATGCCGCCGCCTCCGTGCCTCACCCGCCCCGACCGGACCCTGTACGTCCCCGACGAGTGCATGCGACGGGCCGCGGGGGAGTCGTCGTGACACCGTTTCGGAAGCGCTGGACCGACAGCCTCGACGCGAGCCTGCTGCGCCTCGGGCGCGGGCGGGCGCTGCTCCTGGTCGCCACGGCTCTCGTGATGGGTGCGATCATCGCCGCGTTCGCCCTCTCCACTCTCGCGCAGATCGCCGCCGGTGACCTGCAGTGGACCGACGCCGTGGGATCCGGCCGACGCCGCATGCCCGCGGTGCTCGTGGTCGGCATCGGCGGCCCCGTGGCCGTGCTGTTCGTCGTCTACGGCGTCGGCCTGGCGGGGCGTCTCGTTCGCCGGTGGCCCGACATCCCCGCTCGCCGCACGCGGTGACCTCGCGCGTCGCGCGCGAGGGGCCTAGCGTGTCGGGCATGTGCCGAAACATCGTTCCCCTGCAGAACTTCACGCCCCCGGCGACGGATGCCGAGTGCCACGACGCCGCGCTGCAGTTCGTCCGTAAGATCGTGGGCACGACGACGCCGTCGCGGGCCAATCAGGACGTCTTCGATCGCGCGGTCGCCGAGATCACGGCATCCGTCCGGCATCTCCTCGACGACCTCGTCACGAGCGCACCACCGAAGGTGCGCGAGGTCGAGGCCGCCAAGCGGCAGGCCCGCTCCGCCGAGCGATACGAGGCGATCCGGGTGTTCCAGGAGCAGAAACGCGCGGCTCGAACCACCGGCTGACGTGCCGGGCCACCGCATCCATCTCGTCCCCGGGGAGGAATGACGGCGCCCGCCCCCGCGAAACGGCGGGGACGGGCGTCGTCGTGAAGATCGGGCGATCAGACCCCGAAGTACAGCTCGTACTCGAAGGGGTGCGGACGCTGGGCGATCGGCTGGATCTCGTTCTCGATCTTGTACTCGATCCAGGTGTCGATGAGCTCCTGCGTGAACACGCCACCGGCGAGCAGGAACTCGTGGTCGGCGCGCAGGGCCTCGAGCGAGTCGAGGAGCGAGTTGGGAACCTGCGGGATGTTCTTGGCCTCTTCGGCGGGGAGCTCGTAGAGGTCCTTGTCGACGGGCTCGTGCGGCTCGATGCGGTTCTTGATGCCGTCGATGCCGGCCATCAGCTGAGCCGCGAACGCGAGGTACGGGTTGCCCGAGGCGTCGGGCGCACGGAACTCGATGCGCTTGGCCTTGGGGTTCGTGCCCGTGATCGGGATGCGGATGGCGGCGGAGCGGTTGCCGGCCGAGTACACCAGGTTGACCGG
Source organism: Microbacterium galbum (assembly GCF_032464915.1). Taxonomy (NCBI): domain Bacteria; kingdom Bacillati; phylum Actinomycetota; class Actinomycetes; order Micrococcales; family Microbacteriaceae; genus Microbacterium; species Microbacterium galbum. The sequence goes on from NZ_JAWDIS010000003.1 coordinate 478,237, forward strand.
CGCCTCGAAGCCCTTCACCAGGCGGTGGTAGCTGTTGAGGGTCGGGTTGGTGAAGGCGAGCACGGCGGGCGCGTGCGCCAGCAGACCGCCGATGTACCAGCGGGCGATGTCGGAGAGTCCGCCGTAGCCGGTCTCGTCGTAGAAGAGCGGCTTGCCGTCGTTCCACAGCGACTGGTGGGTGTGCATACCCGAGCCGTTGTCACCGAAGAGCGGCTTGGGCATGAAGGTCGCGACCTTGCCCCACTGCTCGCAGGTGTTCTTGACGATGTACTTGAACTTCAGGATGTCGTCGGCCGCGTGCAGCATCGTGTCGAAGCGGTAGTTGATCTCCTGCTGACCACCGGTGCCGACCTCGTGGTGCGAGCGCTCGAGCGCGAAGCCCGCCTCGATCAGCTTGAGGGTGATGTCGTCGCGGAGGTCCGCCGTCTTGTCGACGGGGGAGACGGGGAAGTAGCCGCCCTTGTAGGGGGTCTTGTTGGCGAGGTTCCCGCCCTCTTCCTCGCGGCCGGTGTTCCAGGCGCCTTCCTCGGAGTCGACCGAGTAGAAGCTCGAGTTCTGCTTCACTTCGTAACGCACGTCGTCGAAGATGTAGAACTCGGCCTCGGGGGCGAAGAACGCGGTGTCGGCGATGCCGGTAGAGGCGAGGTACTTCTCGGCCTTCTTGGCAACCTGGCGCGGGTCCTTGCCGTAGATCTCACCGTTGCGCGGGTTGTAGATGTCGAAGACCATGACGAGGGTCTTCGCCTCGCGGAACTGGTCGACGTACGCGGTCGTCACGTCGGGGATCAGCTGCATGTCCGACTCGTGGATGTTCGCGAACCCGCGGATCGACGAGCCATCGAACAGCTGTCCGACGGTGAAGAACTCCTCGTCGACGGTCGAGGCGGGGATGTTGAAGTGCTGCTGCACACCAGGAAGGTCCGTGAAACGGATGTCGAGGAACTTGACGTCCTCGTCCTGGATGAACTTCAGCACCTCGGACGAATCTTTGAACATGAAGACTCCAGAGGTAGAACATTCGGGATCATGCCGGCCTCGGCCAGCCTCCTCGACCCTACCCAGAACCGGTGTCCCGGTCATATCTCGCATGTTTCCGGGATGTTACGACGGCCCGATTACGCTGGATGCCGTGAGCGTCCCCGCCGAGAACGAATACCCGGGCCAGCGGCTCGGCCTTCCCCGCGAGGGTCGCGGCTCCATCGCCCGTCCGGGACGCCGCATCGCGGCCCTCCTGATCGACGTCGCGAGCGCCGGATTGATCGGCTTCGCATTCTTCTCCACCCCCGACCCGGTGACGGGCGTGCCGTTCGCCAACCCCATCGCGACGAACCTCATCTTCTTCGCGGTGCAGATCCTCTTCATCCCGCTCATCGGCGGAAGTCCCGGGCACCGGCTGATGGGCATGCGCCTCGAATTGGCATCCGGGGGCTGGGTGGGGCTCTGGCGCCCCATCGTGCGGACGCTCCTGCTCGCCGTCATCATCCCCGCGGTAGTGTGGGACGCCGATCAGCGCGGTCTGCACGACAAGGCGGTCGGGACGGTCCTGGTCCGCAGCTGACGCAACCCCGCGCCGACGAGGAAGGCCCCCGCTGAGCGGGGGCCTTCCTCGTGTGATCAGCGCGGGCGCGGAGCGCGCATCTTCGTCGGGTCGACGCCCTTCGGGATGGGCAGCGACGACAGGCCCTGCGAGACCGACGAGACGCGTTTGATGACGGCGGCCATCGTGGCGCGATCGACCTTCTTGGGCAGCGCCTTGATGGTCGAGGCGAGCTTGGCGATCGGCACCTCGTCGTCGCCGTGACCGACGTAGAGGACGGTGACCGGCACGCCCGCCGCGACGCGGAGCACACGGGAGCGCTCCTCGCCGACCAGACGGGTGAGGCGGCTGCGGTTGCCCTCGCCGATCAGCACGACGCCTCCGCGACCGATCGCGCGGTACAGCGCCTCCTGGGTGCGCGGGTTCACGCCGACCGGGGCCTCGGAGGCCTGCCAGTTGCGGCCGAGCGACGACGAGAGCACGTGGCCGGTGGCGCCGGGCATGCCGTCGATCTTCTTGTACATCGCCGTCGTCGACAGCCGCGTCATCGTGATCATCCCGGCCAGGATGCCGGCGAGAAGACCCGTGACACCCCACAGGATGATGCTCCACACCGCCAGCGGCGGGATGAGGAAGCCGACGAGCACACCGAGGGCGATGCCCACCAGGACGATGCCCGCGAGCAGGAAGGGCAGCCAGCGGTACTCCTTCTGCGTGAAGGTGTAGAGCGTTTTGAGCTGCGAGAAGAAGCCCGGACGCTTCTCGGGCGTGGTGGTGCGAGCGGCCATGAAGACGATTCTATCTTCGCCGCGAACGGTTCCTCCCCAGGGGCGCCGTCGCAGCGGTCATCCCCATCCGGCCCCGGCCGTCCCGCGCGCACCTCCCTCGCCGGCGCACGATCGGGGAATGAGCACCTCCCTCTCATCGACCCCCGTCGAGCCGTTCATCGTCTACCTGCGTCGCCGGGGCGCCAGCGCGACCGCGTTGACCCCCGGCGAGGTCGTCACCGCCGCCGTCGGTCTCCTGCGCGGATGCCGGAGCGCGGCCGTCCGAGGCGGGGGAGCCGCGTGGTGGTTGACGGCGGAGGGGCGACCCGTCGTCGTCGAAGATCACGGCGCTCCGGACGTCGTCGCGTCGACCGCCGACGGCCTTCGACGGCTCGCCGTGCTCGTCCCCGATCCGACGACGCGCGGCCTGATCGACCGAGCGGGAGAGGTGGTGGCGACCCGCCCGCCGCGGGAGTGGGATGCCGTCGAGAGGCGGCTCTTCGCACACGCCGACCCGGCACCGCTCGTGCTGGGACCCCTGACACCGGTGGTCATCGAGGAACGGGCGGAAGATCGCGACGACGCGCTGACGGGCGGTCCGCTCGGACTCCTCGACGACGACTTGTTCCGCACGATACGGAACGGCACGGCGGGCCTCCGCGAGCGATGGGCATCATCGCCTCGTTTCCGCGCGGCCGTCATCGGGGTGGGCGTCCTCGCGGTCGCCGCCGTCGTGTCATCCGTCTTCCTCCCCGAGGTGCGAGAACCCGCGCCGGTGGCATCCTCGACGCCCTACGTGTCCCGTATCGCGCCGCCGACCATGTCGATCACTCCCCGACCCTCGGCCACGTCGCCCTGGCCGGCGGACGATCGCGTTCCGCTCTCCGACGACATCGTCGAGGTCGCACGACGCGTCTTCGGCGAGATCTCCCGGTGCGGAGACGATCCCGAGTGCCGCAGCGCATTCGACGAGGGGTCGACGTTCACACGGGAGCCGCTGCTTCCCGATGCCGAGCACGCCGATATCGCGCTCCTCGAGGACTTCGGGGGTGTCGCCGTCGTCCGCGTCGCGGATGCGGACAGGGCGCAGTACGTCACGCTCGTCCGGCACGACGACAAATGGCTGGTCCGCGCCGTCGAAACGGTCGCGGACCAGCCATCATGAGCCGGCGGTCGGCGGTGTCAGATGCCGAGGTCGCCCTCGAACTGCGCCGCCTCGAGGCGGGCCTTGACGGCACCGAGGAAGCGGGCCGCGTCGGCACCGTCGATGATGCGGTGATCGTACGACAGGGCCAGGTAGACGTAGGAGCGCACCGAGATGGCATCCTTACCGTCGACCGACACGACGCCCGGCTTCTTCACCACGGCACCGAGTCCGAGGATCGCGGACTGGGGCAGGAACACGATCGGCGTGTCGAAGAGCGCGCCGCGCGAACCGGTGTTGGTCAGCGTGAACGTGCCCCCCGCGAGCTCGTCCGGCTTCAGCTTGTTGTCACGCGTGCGAGCGGCCAGGTCGGCGATCTCGCGCGCCAGCTGAGCGATGTTCTTCTCGCCCGCGTCCTTGACGACGGGGGTGAGGAGGCCACGCTCGGTGTCGACCGCGATCGCGACGTTCTCCTGGGCCGGGTAGACGATCTCGTCGCCCTCGACCGTGGAGTTGATGATCGGGTACGTCTTGAGGGCTTCGATGGCGGCGATCGCGAAGAAGGGGAGGAACGACAGCTTGTCGCCCGTCTTCTGCTGGAACTCGCCCTTGAAGCGGTCCCGCAGCGCCGCGACCTTGGTCACGTCGACCTCGACCACGGTGGTCAGCTGAGCGGTCGCCTGCATCGACGCGACGGCACGCTCGGCGATGACCTTGCGCAGACGCGACATCTTCTGCGTCGTTCCGCGCAGCGGCGAGACCTCGACCGGGGCGGAGGGCGCTGCGGCCGGGGCTGCCTGCGCGGCGGGGGCTGCGGAGGCGGACTTCGCGGCTTCGGCCGCCTTGAGCACGTCTTCCTTGCGGATGCGACCGCCGACGCCGCTGCCCTTGACCGTCGTCAGGTCGACGCCCTGCTGCTGCGCCAGGCGACGCACCAGGGGGGTGACGTAGGTGACGTCGTCGTTCGACGAAGCGGCGGGTGCCGGAGCGGCGGGTGCCGGAGCGGCGGGCTTCTCCGCGGCGGGCTGCTCTGCGGGCTTCTCCTCCGCGGCGGGCGCGGGCTGCTCGGCCGGCTTCTCCTCCGCAGCGGGCGCGGGCTGCTCGGCCGGCTTCTCCTCGGCGGCGGGAGCGGCGGGGGCCTCCTCCTGCGCGGGGGCGGCCGCACCGCTGCCGATGCGGGCGAGGGCGGCTCCGACGTTGACCGTCTCGTCCTCCTGGACGAGGATCTCCTGCAGCGTGCCGGCGACCGGCGAGGGGATCTCGGTGTCGACCTTGTCGGTGGAGATCTCGAGCAGCGGCTCGTCGACCGCGACGTCGTCGCCGACGGCCTTCAGCCAGCGCGTGACGGTTCCCTCGGTCACGCTCTCGCCGAGCTCGGGAAGGACGACCTCGGTGGAGTCGCCGGAGGCAGCGGGAGCCGACGCGGCCGGAGCGGGCTGCTCGGCGGGGGCCGACTCGGCCGGAGCGGCGGGAGCGGACTGCTGCTCGGCGGGAGCGGACTCCTGCTCGGCAGGGGCGGCCTGAGGGGCGTCGTCGCTGGACGAGGCGCCGGAGCCATCACCGATCTTGGCGAGGACGGCACCGACCTCGACGGTCTCGTCCTCCTGGACGAGGATCTCTTCGATCACGCCCGCGACGGGGGAGGGGATCTCGGTGTCGACCTTGTCGGTCGAGATCTCCAACAGCCCCTCGTCCTCCTGGACGGTGTCACCGACCTGCTTCAGCCAGCGGGTGACCGTTCCCTCGGTGACGCTCTCGCCGAGAGCGGGGAGGACGACGGATGTGCTCATGGATATGTCTCCTTCGTACCGGATGCGGTATCTAGCTTAGTGACCGGTTGTCGGTCAGAGTGCGTGCAGCGGCTTGCCCGCGAGCGCCAGGAAGGCCTCGCCGAGCGCCTCGCTCTGGGTGGGGTGCGCGTGGACGAACGGCGCGATGTCTTCGGGATGCGCTTCCCAGCCGACGGCGAGCTGGGCTTCGGAGATCAGCTCTCCCACGCGATCGCCCACGAGGTGGGCCCCGACGACGGGTCCGTCGACACGACGCACGATCTTGACGATCCCCGAGGTCCCGATGATCTCGCTACGGCCGTTACCGGCCAGGTTGTACTCGTATGCGCGGACGGCCTCGGATCCGTAACGATCCTGAGCCTGGGCCTCGGTGAGTCCGACCGACGCCACCTCGGGGTGCGAGTAGGCGACCCGCGGCACGTCGACGTCGGGGACGAGCACGGGCGAGAGCCCCGCGATCTCCTCGGCGACGAAGATGCCCTGCTGGAAGCCGCGATGCGCGAGCTGCAGACCGGGCACGATGTCGCCCACGGCCCACACGTGCGCCGCAGCGGTGCGCAGGCGGGAATCGGTCTGCACGAAGCCGCGCTCGAGCACCACCCCGGCCTCCTCGAAGCCGAGACCGGAGGTTGCGGGACCGCGGCCCACGGCCACCAGGACGTAGTCGGCGACCAGCTCGCTGCCGTCGTCGAGGGACACCGTGACGCCGCGGTCGTCCGAGGTGAGCGACGTGAATCGCCGGCCCAGCTGGAAGGCGATGCCGCGTTTGCGGAAGGCGCGCTCAAGAGCCTTGCTCGACGAGACGTCCTCGGCGGGGAGGAGGTGGGGGAGGGCTTCGACGATCGTGACCTCGACGCCGAACGAGCGCCACACGCTGGCGAACTCGACGCCGATGACCCCGCCGCCGAGCACGACGACGCGCTCGGGGATGACGTCGAGACCGAGAGCCTGCTCGCTGGTCAGGACGCGCCCGCCGATCTCCAGGCCCGGAAGGCTGCGACTGTACGAACCCGTCGCGAGGATGACGTCCGTTCCGCGGTACAGGTCGTCTCCGACGCGCACAGCGGGCCCTGCCTCGAGCGTCCCCTCGCCCGAGACGACGCGGATGCCGCGGGCCGAGATGAGACCCTCGAGACCCTTGTACTTCTTGGCGACGATCCCCTCGCGATACGCGCGCACCCGGGCCGGGTCGATTCCGCTGAACGTCACGTCCACACCGATGTCCGACGCACCGCGGGCGGCATCGGCGACCTCACCGGCGTGCAGCAGGGCCTTCGTCGGGATACAACCTCGGTGCAGGCAGGTGCCGCCGAGCTTGTCCTTCTCGATCAGGACGACATCCTTGCCGAGCTCGGCGAGGCGCAGCGCGGCGGCGTATCCGCCGCTGCCGCCACCGAGGACGACGACGTCCGCGGTGTACTCGGTCACCGCGCGCCGTCCGAGACGAGCAGTTCCACCAGCGAACGGACGGTCGCACCGGTCACGCCCTTGTCGGTGTATCCGAACGGGGCGGACTTGTTCATACCGACCCCCGCGATGTCGAGGTGCACCCACGGGATGCGAGGCGCGTCGGCCTCGTCAGACACCCTGCCCACGAAGTGGCGCAGGAACAGGCCGGCGAAGAGCGAACCGCCTGCGGGGTCGCCGATCTTCGCGTTCTGCAGGTCGGCGATGGGGGAGTCGAGGTCGTCGACCATGTGGTCGGGCAGCGGCAGCTGCCACGCCAGCTCCGCGACGCGACCCGCCGCTTCGAGGTACGACGCGACCGCGGCGTCGTCTCCCATGACCCCGGTGTGGCGGTTGCCGAGGGCGACGGTGATCGCTCCGGTGAGAGTGGCGACGTCGACGATCAGGTCGGGGTTCTCGCGGCTCGCCGCGGCGAGACCGTCGGCGAGCACGAGGCGACCCTCGGCGTCGGTGTTCAGCACCTCGACGGTCGTGCCGTCGAGGGTGCGCAGCACGTCTCCGGGGCGGGTGGCCCGACCCGACGGCATGTTGTCCGCGATGCAGAGCCACGCGCTGACCTTGACGGGCAGGGCCATCTCGGCGGCGGCCTTCAGCACGGCGAGGACCGTGGCGGCGCCGCACATGTCGTACTTCATCCCGACCATGGATGCGGGCGGCTTCAGCGACAGACCACCGGTGTCGAAGGTGATGCCCTTACCGACGAGGGCCACGTGGCGCTCGGCCCCGGCGGGCGAGTACTCGAGGCGGACCATGCGGGGCGGGCGATCCGAACCCTGGCCGACGCCGAGGATTCCGCCGTAGCCACCCTGGCGCAGCGCAGCCTCGTCGAGCACCTCGACCTCGACAGGCAGATCCTTCACGGCCGCGACGGCGGCATCGGCGAAGTCCGCGGGTCCGAGCCACTCGGCGGGCGTGGTCACGAGGTCCTTGACGAGCGCGACGGCTCCCGAGATCGCGGCGACCGCGGTGACGTCGGTCTCGGCCGGCGCTTCGCTCGTCGACACACTCACGCGCTCGGCTCGCGCCTTCGCGGCCTTCTTCTTGTAGTCGGCGAAGCGGTATCCGCCGAGTGCGGCACCCTCGGCGATCGGACGCCACGGCGCCGCCACCAGCGACTGGATCGCGACATGCGCGAAACCGGTGAGTTGGCGCAGGCCGACGCCGGCGGCATCCCGGACGGACGCGTCGGTCGCGTCGGAGCCCGCACCGACCACGGCGACGGGCTTGTCGACACCGGGCACGTGCACGCGCTGGTAGGACCCGACGGCCCCGGTGAATCCGACCGCGGACAGCGCCGCCCCCAGTCCGTCCCAGCCATCGGGGTCGGACGCTCCCTCCGCAGTGGTGGGGACGATCAGCAGGATCGCGTCGGCATCGGATTCGAGGACGGGGGCGTCGGTGTACGCCACGGAGGGGAACGGCATGACATCCATCCTAGGTTCGTGCGTGTTCGCTAGCAGCGGGACGCACCGCGACCGGGCATCCGGGAGCGCTCGTAGAGTGGATGCATGCCCTCCTCCGCCCCGCTGTACGACCGCGCCCCCGCGGCGCCGCCCGTGCCGTCGGGCCTGCCGCTCGTGATCGCCCTCACGGGGTTCACCGACGCCGGCGGGGCCGTCACCCGACTGGTCGAGTACTTCCGCGACGACCTGGAGCCGAACCCCGTCGTCGTGTTCGACAACGACGTGCTGCTCGACTACCGCGCGCGGCGTCCGGTCATCACCTTCGTCGAGGACCACCTCACCGACTACCGACCGGCCCGGCTCGAACTCTCGCTCGCGCACGACTCGCTCGGGCACCCGTTCCTGCTGCTGGCCGGCTACGAGCCCGACTTCCTGTGGGAGGCCTTCGCCGAGACCGTTCTCGAGCTCTCCGCCGGCATGCAGGTGTCGTCGGTCACGTGGGTGCACGCGATCCCCATGCCGGTGCCGCACACGCGGCCCATCGGCACCACGGTCAGCGGCACGCGACCCGACCTCGCCGAAGCGCACTCGGTCTGGCGCCCGCACACGCAGGTCCCCTCCACGGCGGGTCATCTGCTCGAATACCGCTTCGCGGAGGCCGGCGCCAAAGTGGCCGGCTTCGCGCTGCTCGTTCCGCACTACCTCGGCGACACGGAATACCCGGCCGCCGCCCTGGCCGCTCTGGACAGCCTCACCGTCGCGACGGGACTCGTGTTCTCCGGAGAGGTGCTGCGCGAGGAGAACCGCGAGTTCATCGGCAAGGTCGCCGAGCAGGTCGAGGGAAGCGAAGAGCTCACCCGCATGCTCGAGGGGCTGGAGGAGCGCTACGACTCCTATATGGCCGGCTCCACGCACGCGACCCCCATCATCCACACGGGCGACCTGCCCAGCGCCGACGAGCTCGCGGCGGAACTCGAGCGGTTCCTCGCCACCCGCCCCGGCGACGACGACCGGCGCGGCAAGCTCGGCTGAGTCCGGCGGAGTACGGCGACGCGCCCAAGACGCGGCGACCGCGCGGCGACCCCGTCACCGGATGCCGCAAGGTACGGCGTCCGGAGGGAATGCGGATGGCCGGAAGGGCGTTGTCTACGCATAGATCCCCGGTCCGCGTCAAGTCCCGGTCGGGGGATGTGAGACAATGAAGAACCTGACCCGTTGTCATCCGGTCAAGGAGCCACGCTCCTCGGCTCGGTACTTGACAAGGGTCTTACTAGTGTCCGAGAACGACCGGTGGCCGTGCAACGTACGTTCCCGGTGAAAGGCGAAACGTGGCAGGCACGACAACCAAGACCCGCTCCCGGGGTGCGAAGGACACCGAGCTCGAGAACTCCGAGGAGACCGTGACGGCGTCGACGACGACGACCGCGAAGAAGGCTCCCGCCAAGAAGGCCCCCGCCAAGGCCAAGGCGACGCCCGCCAAGGCCAAGACCAAGGCGAAGAAGGACGACGACCTCGAAGACGAAGAGGACGTCGAGGACGAGGGCGACGTCGAGATCGACGTCGAAGACAGCGACGACGCGGAGGAGTCCGACGACGCGGCCAAGCCCGGCGCCAAGAAGTCCGACGACGATGAGGACGACGAGACCCCGGCCGCGCCCGCCGAGGCCCTGCCGTCCGGCGCGATCGTCATCTCGTCGAGCGATGAGGACGACGTCCCCGTCTACTCGGCGCAGATCACCGGCGCGACCGCCGACCCGGTCAAGGACTACCTCAAGCAGATCGGTAAAGTCCCGCTGCTGAACGCCGCCGAAGAGGTCGAGCTCGCGATGCGCATCGAGGCGGGCCTGTTCGCCGAAGAGAAGCTGTCGAACATGTCGGCCGCCGAGAAGACCGGTCAGCTGGGTCTCGACCTGCAGTGGGTCGCCCGCGACGGCCAGCGCGCGAAGAGCCACCTGCTCGGCGCCAACCTCCGCCTCGTCGTCTCGCTCGCCAAGCGCTACACAGGTCGCGGCATGCAGTTCCTGGATCTCATCCAGGAGGGCAACCTGGGTCTGATTCGTGCAGTCGAGAAGTTCGACTACACCAAGGGCTTCAAGTTCTCGACGTACGCCACCTGGTGGATCCGTCAGGCGATCACCCGCGCCATGGCCGACCAGGCCCGGACCATCCGCATCCCGGTGCACATGGTCGAGGTCATCAACAAGCTTGCACGTGTCCAGCGTCAGATGCTGCAGGACCTCGGTCGCGAACCCACCCCGGAAGAGCTCAGCCGCGAGCTCGACATGACCCCCGAGAAGGTCATCGAGGTGCAGAAGTACGGCCGCGAGCCCATCTCGCTGCACACGCCCCTCGGTGAAGACGGCGACAGCGAATTCGGTGACCTCATCGAGGACACCGAGGCCGTGGTCCCCGCCGACGCGGTCGGCTTCACCATGCTGCAGCGTCAGCTGGAGTCGCTCCTCGACTCGCTGAGCGAGCGCGAGGCGGGCGTGATCCGCATGCGCTTCGGCCTGGGCGACGGTCAGCCCAAGACCCTCGACCAGATCGGCGACACGTTCGGCGTCACGCGCGAGCGCATCCGCCAGATCGAGTCGAAGACCATGGCGAAGCTGCGTCACCCCAGCCGCTCGCAGTCGCTCCGGGACTACCTCGAATGAGCGCGGAGGCCAACGCCGGCAAGGCGCTCACCCGTACCGTCGACGGCACATCGTACGCCCGCATCCCGATCCGCACGCGGGTCGTCATGCCGGGCGACGACCTCGACGCCTTCATCCTCGAGTACGCGAAGGAAGCCGTTCAGCCGGGCGACCTGCTGTTCGTCACCGAGAAGATCGTCGCGATCACGCAGGGACGCTCGTTCAAGCTCGACTCGATCACGCCGCGCAAGCTCGCTCTGTTCCTGTCGAAGTACGTCACGCGCACTCCCTACGGCATCGGTCTCGGGATGCCCGAGACCATGGAGATGGCGCTGCGCGAGTGCGGCACGCCCCGCATCCTGTTCGCCGCGGCGGTCTCCGCCGTGACCAAAGCGTTCGGGCGCAAGGGCGACTTCTACCGCATCGCCGGCGACAAGGCCCGCGCGATCGACGGTCCGACCAAGGGCACGATCCCGCCGTACAACCAGGCCGTCGTCCTCGGCCCGGAGCGCCCCCGAGAGGTTGCGGCCCGTCTGAAGTCGCTGCTCGGCATCGACCTCGACGTCGCCGTCGTCGACATCAACGATCTGGGCGGTAACATCCTCGGCTCCACCATGGACAAGGCCGGTGAGAAGCGACTCGTCGCGATCCTGAAGGACAACCCGCTCGGTCAGGGTCACGAGTCGACTCCGCTGGGTATCGTCCGCCACAGCTGACACGTGTTGCACGGAAGGCCCGTCCCGTTCGCGGGGCGGGCCTTTGCTGTGTCCGGATGCCGAGGGGCGTCGTGCCGTGCCATGACCCTTCGTCGAGCTCAGGGTCCTCCCCACCCAGGTGGCTGAGCCCGTCGAAGCCACCGAAGCCACCGGAACCCCTGACGACCCCAGCGCCCTCCGGGCACGCGTGAGGCCCGCCCCCGCGCGGGGAACGGGCCTCTCGGCATCCGGGATCAGAACCCGATGGCTGCCTGGTAGCGCGGCTTGTGCCCGGTACGGATCCCCGTCACGCTCGGCTTGTTCTCGTAGACGCCCGCGCCCCAGTTGCCCTCGACGAGCACGGGACCCTCGGGTCCGACGACGATGTCCCAGCCGACGTACTGCACCTGCGGCACGACACGGGCGACCTGGTCGACGAACGCCTTGACCTCGTCGATCATCGGCAGCTGGAAGTCGGCGATGCGCACGCGCGAGTCGGGGTGCAGCTCGTGCACGTGGCCGTGCGAGTCGTACCCGGCGCCGAGGGCGTGGCCGTTCTCGTCGAGCATCGTGTAGAAACCGCCGAACGTCATCTGGTCGCTCACCGCGCCGCGGCCGAACTTCTGCGCCATCGCCAGGATGTGGGTCTTCTCCCCGTCGAAGAACGCCGTGACGCGCGTGGTGTTGACGGTTCCGGGGCAGACCGCCGCGAGGTCGTCGTGCTGGCGGATGACCTCTTCGACGAGGATCTCTCCGCGCTCGAGGAGCCCGCGGTGGAACTGCGTCCAGTCCTCGACCTCGGCCGCGTGGTAGCGGTGCACACCGGTTCCGGCCTGGCCCACCGGCTCCTTCGTGACGATGGTGCCCAGCCGCTCGGTGAAGGCGCGCAACTCGTCGGCGTTGCCGGCATCCACCACCATCCAGTCGCGGCGGAGGAAGTCGCTGAACTTCCGGTCGAACTCCACCTTGTCCTGGAACAGACCGCGGTAGTCGGGATGGTCGTACTTCTGCGAGATCTGGTTCGAGACCGGGTGCGTCATGTACGTCGCGCGCTCGGCGGGCGTGAGGATCGCGAAGTCGTAGTCGATGTAGTCCTGGAAGCCGACGTTCTTCACGCCGGCCTGGAAGAGCATGTCGGCGACGACCAGCGGCAGGGACTTGCCGTGCTGGGCGGAGGCCTCCTTGGCGCGCTCCACGACGGATCCGACGTCGATGCGACGGGCGCGTCCGGCGAGGTAGCGCAGACGGGTGACGGGGGAGAAGCCCTGGCTAGGCATGCACGCTCCGGGGTCGGGGACGAAGGACCCCGTTAGTCTAAAGGGGTGACCTCCACGCTCCCTGCCCGCACGCCCGGGGCCGGGGGAGTCGCTCCCGTCGCGGCTCTGTCCACCGCTGCTCTGCGCGCCAACGCCCCGCTCTCCCTGGCGCCGAACGGCGCCGACGCCCTCGCCGCCGACGCATGGGGCCACGGTGCCGCATGGGTGGCATCCGTCCTCGCCGACCTCGGAATGGATGCCGCGGCCCTCGACCCGGTGGCGCTGTACGGCCTCCCGGGGGCGCACACGCGCCCGGTGATGTCGCTGCGCGGGCGCGCTCTCGGCACCAAGCCGCTGCTGCGCGGGGAGGGGGTGTCGTACGGCTACACGCACCGTGCCCCGCACGACACGACCGTCGCCCTGGTCACCGGGGGCTATGCACAGGGCGTCGTGCGCGCCCTCGGCAATGCCGCGACGGTGTCGATCGACGGGCGGCGTCATCGGATCGTCGGGCGCGTGGCGATGGACGTCAGCGTCGTCGATGTCGGCGACACGGCGATCACCCGCGGAGCAGAGGTCGTGTTCTTCGGCGATCCCGCCGACGGGCACCCCTCCCTCGAGGAGTGGGCGGATGCCACGGGCCTCACCGCAGCCGAGATCGTCGCCATGGTCGGCGCGCGTGCCGAACGCGAAGTGATCGCGTGACCGCCTCGTACCGCGTCGACCTCGACGCCTTCTCCCGCAACCTCCACCGCGTGCGCGAGGCCGTCGCCCCCGCCGCCCACATGCTGGTGGTCAAGGACGACGCCTACGCGCATGGACTCGAACGCCTCGTCGCCCACGCGTTCGCGCAGGGCGTGCGCTGGTTCGGCGCGTTCGACGTCGTCACCGGCGCGGCCGTCCGGGCGGTGGTCGGTCCCGAGGCCCGCATCTTCGTCTGGCTCATCGGCGGGGCCGATGACCTCGCCGCCGGCATCGCGGCCGATCTCGACCTCGGCGTCGGCGACGAGGCCCTGCTCGACGACCTCGCCGGCCTGACCGTGGACGGCGTGGCGCGCATCCACCTCAAGATCGACACGGGCCTGCACCGCAACGGCATCCGTCCCGAACGGTGGGGCGAGGCGCTCGATCACACCGCCGCGCTCGTCGCGCGGGGGCGCGCGGAGCTCGAGGGCATCTGGTCGCACATCTCCGAGGCATCCGACGCCGACGACGATGAGGCCCGAGCGGTGTTCCTCGCCGCGCGCGAGTCCGCCCGCGTCGCCGGTCTCGATCCTCGCTTCTCGCACCTCGCCGCCAGCGCGGCCGGGTTCGCCCGCGGGGAGTTCCGAGAAGACCTCGTGCGCGTGGGGGCGTTCTCGTACGGCATCCGCCCCGCCGGCGGCCCCGACGAGGCCTCACTGGGGATCGAACCGATCGCGGCTCTCGTGGCGACGGTGACCGACGTGGACGCCGCGGGGGTCCGCCTCGATGTCGGCAGTCTGCACGGGCTGCCGAGCACCCTCGCGGGGCGCTTCGACGTCGACACCCCGGCGGGTCCCCGGCGGGTCGAGGCGATCACCCCCGTCTCCGTGTCCGTCGCGCCCTGGCCCGGGGCGGCCCCGGGAGACGAGGTCATCGTGTTCGGACGGGGATCACGCAACAGCGCCACCGATCTCGCCGAACTCATCGACACGATCGGCGAGGAGATCGCCCTCCGCGTGTCTCCCGCCGTATCGCGCCGCTACGTCTCGAGCTGACCGGACGGTCGAGCGGGCGCGAGTCGGACAGGCATGCCGTCGCGCGGGGGTCGGACGGCCGGCCGCCGGTGCGCGTGAGATCGCCGTGCCGGAACGCGGAACGGGCCCCGGACCGACTCCCGGGGGAGACGGCACGAGGCCCGTTCGGACGGTGTGTCAGTCGGCGGCGTTGAGGCGCGCCGTCTCGTCGTGCCAGGAGGTGGCGACGCTGCGGAGCTTCTCTTCGTACTTGCGGCCGTGGTGCGCGCAGAACAACAGTTCGCTGCCGTTCACCTCGGCGGCGATGTAGGCCTGAGCGCCGCAGGAGTCGCAGCGATCCGCCGCCGTCAGGCGGTGGTCGAGAACAGACGCGTCGGGTGCGGTCGTGGTGGTCATCTCGGGTGCCCTCCTCAGGTGATCGTGGGCGAGTCCACACATATAACCACGCGGATGTTTCCCCTATGCCGCGGCTTGATCACATTTCGCTGTGCGCGTACGGTGGCCCGACCCCGCTGTGTGTCTGGCAGGCGATGTCGGTGGCCCCGATTACGCTGAAAACCGTGACGTCCGAGTACTCCGCCCACCACCTGCAGGTCCTCGAGGGCCTCGAAGCCGTGCGCAAGCGCCCCGGAATGTATATCGGCTCGACCGACTCCCGCGGCCTCATGCACTGCCTGTGGGAGATCATCGACAACTCCGTCGACGAGGCCCTCGCCGGCCACGGGACGCGCATCGACATCGTGCTGCACGCGGACGGCAGTGTCGAGGTGCGCGACCGCGCGCGCGGCATCCCCGTCGACGTCGAACCGCGCACGGGACTCACCGGTGTCGAGGTCGTCTTCACGAAGCTGCACGCGGGCGGCAAGTTCGGCGGCGGTTCGTACGCGGCATCCGGTGGTCTGCACGGCGTGGGCGCGTCGGTCGTCAACGCCCTCTCCGAGCGCCTCGACGTCGAGGTCGACCGCTCGGGCAAGACCTACGCCATGTCGTTCCATCGCGGCGAGCCCGGCCTGTTCGCGGGCGACAGACCCGACGCGCCCTTCACGCCCTTCGAGCGCAGCAGCGAGCTGCGCGTGGTCGGCAAGGCCGCCCGGGGCGTCACCGGCACGCGCATCCGCTACTGGGCGGATCGGCAGATCTTCACGAAGGATGCCGCCTTCGGCCACGACGAGCTCGTCCAGCGCGTGCGTCAGACGGCGTTCCTCGTGCCGGGGCTCGAGATCGTCGTCCTCGACGACCGCGGCGAGGAGCGCGTCGAGACGAGCTACCGCTTCGACGGCGGCATCTCCGAGTTCGCCGACTTCCTCGCCACCGACGCGGCAGTGACCGACACCTGGCGCCTCACGGGAACGGGGACGTTCACCGAGACCGTACCCGTTCTGCAGCCGGGCGGGTCGATGATCCCCACCGAGGTGCAGCGCGAGTGCGAGGTCGATATCGCCGTGCGGTGGGGGACCGGGTACGACACGACGGTCCGGTCGTTCGTCAACATCATCGCCACGCCCAAGGGCGGCACGCATC
The DNA here is from genome assembly GCF_032464915.1 of Microbacterium galbum. NCBI lineage: Bacteria > Bacillati > Actinomycetota > Actinomycetes > Micrococcales > Microbacteriaceae > Microbacterium > Microbacterium galbum. The sequence continues at coordinate 494,171 of NZ_JAWDIS010000003.1, forward strand.
AGCAGGGCTTCGAGCAGGGTCTGATGAAGGTCCTGCGCTCGCAGGTCGAACAGAACGCGCGCAAGCTCAAGGTCGGAAACGACAAGATCGAGAAAGACGACATCCTCGCCGGACTCTCCGCGGTCCTCACCGTTCGCCTGCCGGAGCCGCAATTCGAAGGCCAGACCAAAGAGGTCCTCGGCACTCCTGCCGTGCGCCAGATCGTGGCATCGGTCGTGCAGAAGGAGCTGGCGGCGTTGTTCGCCTCGACCAAGCGCGACGACAAGGCGCAGACCGCGCAGCTGCTCGAGAAGATCGTCTCCGAGATGAAGGCGCGCATCTCGGCGCGCACCCACAAAGAGACCCAGCGGCGCAAGAACGCCCTCGAGTCCTCGTCGCTGCCGGCCAAACTGGTGGACTGCCGTTCCAACGACGTCACCGATTCGGAACTGTTCATCGTCGAGGGCGATTCCGCGCTCGGGACCGCCAAGCTCGCCCGCAACAGCGAATACCAGGCGCTGCTGCCGATCCGCGGCAAGATCCTCAACACGCAGAAGGCGTCGATCAGCGACATGCTGTCCAACGCCGAGTGCGCCTCGATCATCCAGGTGATCGGTGCGGGCTCCGGCCGTTCCTTCGACCTCGACGCCGCCCGCTACGGCAAGATCATCCTGATGAGCGACGCCGACGTCGACGGGGCCCACATCCGCACCCTGCTGCTGACGCTGTTCTTCCGCTACATGCGACCGCTCGTCGAAGAGGGGCGGGTCTTCGCCGCCGTCCCGCCGCTGCACCGCGTCGTGGTGATGAATCCCGGGACCAAGCCCAACGAGACCATCTACACCTACAGCGAGCAAGAGCTGCACGCCCTGCTCACGAAGCTCAAGCGCTCCAACAAGCGCTGGCAGGAGCCCGTGCAGCGCTACAAGGGTCTTGGCGAGATGGATGCCGACCAGCTCGCCACGACCACCATGGACCGCGGCGGGCGCACCCTCCGTCGCGTGCGCGTGCAGGACATGGAGGCCGCGGCCTCCGTGTTCGATCTGCTCATGGGCAGCGACGTCGCGCCGCGTCGCGAGTTCATCATCGACTCCAGCGACCGGTTGGCGCGGGAACGCATCGACGTCTGAGTCCGTGGCGGGTCGACCCGCTGTACCGGCCCGCGTCGAGACCGACTCGCGGAGCTGAGCCCACGGTCCCGGTACCTCCGGTGAGAGGCCGGCCGCGGCTCTCGAGGCGGCGCGGCGCTGACGCGCGAGGTGTGCACACCAGCGGGCGCCGGCCCGCGAGGCGTGCACAACGGCGGGCACCCAGGACGCCGCGCCGGGGATCCGACGGCGCACCCGGCGTTTCTTCGGAGACCCTCGCGATCGTGCACGCCGGTGCCGGCACGGGCGACCCGCGCCCGGCCCGACTCAGCGGACCATGGTGCCGATCGCGCCGACGGCGGCCTCGAGAGGCTGACCCGACGCGTCGCGCTTGGCTCCGGACTCCGGCAACGCCCGGACGGAGCCGTCCGCGCCCACGGCCCGGGGGTCCGTCCCGACCCAGGCCAGGGTGAGGGCGTCTTCTCCGCGCAGCAGGCGTTGCGCGCGCACGCCGCCCGTGGCCCGACCCTTCGCGGGGAACTCCGTGAACGCCGACACCTTGGCCGTCCCGGCGTCCGTTCCGGGCAGGGCCGACGACGATCCCGCGACCGTCACGACGACCGCGTCGAAGGCCGAGGCGCCGACGACCGCGAACGCGATCACGCGCGCGCCGTCGGAGAGACGGATGCCGGCCATCCCGCCTGCGGATCGCCCCTGCGGTCGTACGGAGGAGGCATCGAAGCGCAGGAGCTGCGCATCGCTGGCGACGAACACCAGCTCGGCGTTGTCCCCCGCCGGTGCGGCCCCCACCACCTCGTCGCCGTCGCGCAGCGAGATGATCTCGATCTCGTCTTTGGTGCCGAGCTCGGTCGCGGCGACGCGCTTGACCACGCCCTGCGCGGTGCCGAGCGCGATCGTCGGTGCGTCGACGAGGGGGACGAGGGCGACGAGGGTCTCGCCCTTGGCGAGGGCGAGGTACTGCTCGACCTTCGTGCCCGCGCTGAGGTGCACCGAGTTGGCCGGAACGGAGGGCAGATCGACGGGGGAGAACCGCACGAGGCGGCCGGCCGAGGTGACGGCACCGATGTCACCGCGTGTCGTGGTGTCGACGGCCGAGCGGACGGCGTCGTGCTTCGACCGTCGCGTCGGAGCGATCACCCCTCCGCCCGGCGCGTCGGCGACGAGCTCGGCGCGCACCATGCGCCCGGTGGCCGACAGGTACACCCGGCAGGGGGCGTCGGCGATCTGCAGGTCGGCGGCGGCCGCGGCCCGCGCGGATCGGGGCTGCATCGGTCCACCGTTGAGCAGCATGGTGCGGCGAGGGGTTCCGTACGCCTCGGCCGCGGCATCCAGTTCCTTCGCGACCTGCTGGCGCAGGAGCGTCTCGCTTCCGAGCAGTTCGACGAGCTGGGCGATCTCGGCGTGCAACTGGTCGCGCTCCGCCTCGAGTTCGATGCGCGAGAACTTCGTGAGGCGCCGCAGGCGCAGCTCGAGGATGTACTCGGCCTGCGGATGCGAGAGGTCGAAGACCTCCTGCAGCTTGGTACGGGCCTGCTCGCCGTCGTCGGAGGAGCGGATGACCTGGATGACCTCGTCGATGTCGAGGATCGCGATGAGCAGTCCCTCGACGAGGTGCAGGCGTTCGCGCTTGCGCGCGAGGCGGTACTCGCTGCGACGCGTGACGACGCGGATGCGGTGGTCGATGTAGACGCGCAGCATGTCGCGCAGGCCGAGCGTCTGCGGTTGCCCGTCGACGAGCGCGACGTTGTTGATGCCGAACGAGTCCTCGAGGGGGGTGAGCCGGTAGAGCTGCTCGAGGACGGCCTTGGGGTCGAAGCCGGTCTTGATGCCGATGACGAGCCGGAGCCCGTTGTTGCGGTCGGTCAGGTCGGTGACGTCGGCGATGCCGGCGAGCTTCTTCGCCTGCACGGCGTCTTTGATCTTCTCGATCACGCGCTCGGGGCCGACGAGGTACGGCAGCTCCGTGATGACGATTCCCGTGCGGCGCGGCCCCAGCGACTCGATCGACGCTTTCGCCCGCGTGCGGAACGTGCCGCGGCCGTTCGTGTAGGCGTCCTTGATCCCGTCGAGACCGACGATGATGCCGCCCGAGGGGAGGTCGGGTCCCGGGACGAACTCCATGAGCTCCTCGACCGTGGCATCCGGATTCTGCAGCAGGTGGGTCGCCGCGGCGACCACCTCGATGAGGTTGTGCGGCGCCATGTTGGTCGCCATGCCGACCGCGATGCCCGTCGCACCGTTCACGAGCAGATTGGGGAAGGCCGCCGGGAGCACCTCGGGCTGCTGGAACTGTCCGTCGTAGTTGGGGATGAAATCGACGACGTCTTCGTCGAGATTCTCGGTGAGGGCGAGGGCCGGGGGAGCGAGGCGCGCCTCGGTGTAGCGGGGTGCCGCCGGGCCGTCGTCGAGCGAGCCGAAGTTGCCGTGCCCGTCGACCAGGGGGACGCGCAGCGAGAAGTACTGCGCGAGGCGCACGAGGGCGTCGTAGATGGGCGCGTCACCGTGCGGGTGGAGCTTTCCCATCACCTCGCCGACGACGCGCGCGCTCTTGACGTGGCCGCGGTCGGGGCGCAGCCCCATCTCGGCCATCTGGTAGAGGATGCGACGCTGCACGGGCTTCAGCCCGTCGCGGGCGTCGGGCAGCGCGCGCGAGTAGATGACCGAGTAGGCGTACTCGAGGAACGAGCCCTGCATCTCGGTCGAGACATCGACGTCTTCGATGCGCTCGGTCACGGGGGAGCCCGTCGCGGGCGAGGAAGAACGGGAAACGGGCATATCAACGGCCTCGGGTCGGGCGGGCGTCCGGTCGGGACGGGGTCGGGAGCCGTGTGGAAGACTTGCTCCGATGTCACTCAGCCTACCGGCGGACCCGCCGCGCTCCCGGAGCCTCACCGGTGTGGTGGAGCAGTCGATCGCCGCACTGTCCGGCTCGTCGGAGTGGTTCGCGCCCGCCCAGAGCGCGATCGTCTTCGTGATCGACGGCCTCGGCGCCCATAACCTCGCGGCGCGACGCGGTCACGCGCGGTTCCTCGGTTCGGTGGGCGGGCGCCGCGACGTCGCCCGCACCGTCTTCCCGTCGACCACCGCCGCCGCGCTGACGAGCCTGCTGACCGGAACCGCCCCCGGCGCCCACGGGATCGTGGGCTATCGCGTCCGCATCCCCGGGACCGACCTGGCGCCGAATCAATTGCACGGCTGGGAGACCGACGGCCTCGACCCGCGTCTGTGGCAGCGTCGGACGCCGTTGTTCGAGACGCACGCGGCGGCCGGCCGGGAGGCCTTCGTCGTGTCGCGCACGAGCTACACGGGTACCGGCTTCACCGAAGCCACCCTCCGCGGCGCGTCCTTCTTCCCCTCCGACGACCTCGACGAGCGCGTGCGGCTGGCGGCCGATCTGGCCGCGCGGCATCCGGGGTCCATCACGTACCTGTACGCGCCCGAGCTCGACACCGCCGGTCACCGCGACGGCTGGGAGTCCGACCGGTGGACCGACGCGCTCGAACGCGTCGACGCGGCGGCCCGCCGCCTCGCGGAGTCGATCGGCCCCCGCACCGGTGTCATCGTCACGGCGGATCACGGCATGGTCGACGTGCCCGCTCACAAGCACGTCCTGCTGCACGACGGAGATCCCCTCCTCGACGACGTCGCCCTGCTCGGCGGTGAGCCGCGAATGCTCCATCTCTACGCCCACGATGGACGGGCGGATGCCATGGCCTCGCGCTGGAAGAGCGACGAGGCCGCGCGGGCGTGGGTGCTGACGCGCGACGAGGCGATCGCGGCCGGTCTCTTCGGCCCCGTCGACGACGAGGTGCGCGAGCGCATCGGCGACGTCGTCGTGGCGGCGCGCGGGCGCTTCGCGTATTACGACGACCGCGAGGTCGACAAGCGACCGCAGCGCATGATCGGCCAGCACGGCTCCCTCACCGACGAGGAGCGCACGGTGCCGCTGCTCCGCCTGGGCGCTTTCGCCTGAGGCCCGGCGCCCTCAGCTCTCGTCGGTGCGTGCGCCGAAGACGATCTCGTCCCACGACGGCATCGACGGGCGACCCTTGGCGCGTCGTACCGTGTCGGGCTGCGGGCGTTCCGGTTCGACGGTGTCGTCGACGGAGTCCTCGACGTAGCCCGGCTCGACGGCGTCGAAGAGGGCGACCGGCGGCGACGCGGGCCGCGGCTCGGGCTCGACATCCGACGTCCCGGGCAGAGGCTCGCGCTGTCCGCGGCGTCGACGGAGGGCCTCGAGCAGATCGGCGGTCTCGGACGAGGCCACCGGGGCGTCGGGGGCGCGTTTGATGGCGGCCGCCTGAACCGCCGGGGCCACCGGTCCGGTCGCTTCGACGCCGGGTTCGTCGTCGATGTCGAGACGCCGGGGACCGAATGCGCCGCTGTCGAAGCGGGAGTCGTCCTTCGCCACGTTGTCGAGGGCGCGCAGACGCGGGATGAGGCCTTCCGGCAGCGATCCCTGGCGGGACAGCTGGATCGCATCGGCGTTCTGCGGGGAGAGGCTGCTGCGGCGCGGCTCGAAGCCCCACCGCGCGTCGTGCTCGATCCCGTTGGCGGTGAACTCCAGCTTGACCATCCAGCCGGAGCCCTCCTTCCAGCTGGTCCATCGCTCGGCCGAAGCCCCGGCCTCCGCGAGCTTGGCCCGCACCGCTGCTCCGAAGGTGATGGGGGCGTCGTGCTCGAGGGTGCCGCCCAGCAGGACGGGGACCGCGAGGGCCTGCGCCACGACATGCTCGCGCTCGGCGAGCACCGGCCCCTCGAAGCGCTCCACGTCCTCGACGCGGGCGTTCAGAAGCGTCGCCACCTCGCGCGCCGACAGACCCGCCCGGATGTGCGCCTGGATCTCGCGGGGGCTGGGACGCGGGGCGCGGTCGTCGTCTTCACGGTCCCGGCGCGCGCGGCGAGCCTCGGCGCGCAGCACCTCGTCGAGCGCCAAAGCGAAGCGTTCACCCGATTGCGTCGCCACGACGAGGACGTCATCTTCGGTTCCGATGACTTTGAGCTGTTCCATGCGAAACACCCCTCCGATCTGCGGTCAGCGCCCATGCTGACATGCGCGTCGCCCGGTTCCGGGAATATCCGGGGCGCGCCGCGAGTTTCCCGTCTCGCCCGACACGCAGGCGCGCCCGCGAGCATTTGCTAATCGCAGACGTGTCATGCAAACTATGGCCGCCCGATCGGGCACCCGATGGGGCACAGCACCACGAAAACCGGAAGTAGAGACCCGCACGCATGGCAACCGATTACGACGCACCGCGCAAGACCGAGGACGACAGCGAGTCGATCGAGGCCCTCAAGGAGCGCGTGCCCGACAAGGCGTCGGGGTCGATCGACAACGAGGATGCCGACAACCCCTCGGGCTTCGAACTGCCCGGCGCCGACCTCTCCGACATCGAGCTGGATGTCGTCGTCCTGCCCCCGCAGGAGGACGAGTTCACCTGCATGAACTGCTTCCTCGTGAAGCACCGCTCTCAGATCGCAGAGGAGAGCGGCCCCGGCTTCATCTGCCTGGAGTGCGCAGCCTGAGCTGAGCACGCTGGATCGCCGCGACGAGGCGATCCGGCGTGCGGGTGGACACCACCCACGACGGGGTCGGGTCGTCGGGATCGGTCACGGGAATCGTGACGATGCCGTCGATCCCGCCCCGGATGACATGCCAGGCCCGATGGTCGAGACCACTTCCACGGGCCGTGCGGGCCTCCTCGGCGACGACGCCGGCGGGAACGCCCAGGAACTCCACCGGGATGTGCGCGCGACCGGCGCGCAACTCGCCGTCGCGCACCTCGACGACGGGTGAGATCGCGAGGAGACCGACCACGATCGCCACCGACACGATGAGGCCGATGAACAGCGCCAGAGTCGTATCGAGGGGCGAGAAGACGACGGCGGCCATGGGACCGCACACGGCGGCGGCGACGAGCGCCCACAGCGACGGGCTCAGACGCTCTCGATACTCGACTGCGGTGCGGATGCCGCACCCCCTCTTCTGCATTACCCTCGTGGGGTGACCGAAACGGTGGACGTCCCAATTGTCGCATCCGAGCCCCCGGTCTTCGCCCACCCCGGCGACGCCGGCGCCGACCTGACCGCCGCCGAGGCGGTTCGTCTCGAGCCCGGACGCCGCGCCCTCGTGGGCACCGGTGTTCGCATAGCCCTTCCCGAGGGCCACGCCGCCTTCGTGGTTCCGCGCAGCGGTCTGGCCGCCAAGCACGGCATCACCATCGTCAACGCGCCCGGAACGATCGACGCCGGATACCGCGGCGAGATCAAGGTCGCGCTGCTGAACACCGACCTCGACGAGGCCTACGACATCGCGGTCGGAGACCGCATCGCCCAGCTCATCGTGATGCCCGTCCCGCCCGTGCGCTTCGTCCCCGTCGACGAATTCCCCGAGAGCGTGCGCGGCGAAGGCGGTTTCGGATCGAGCGGATACCAGAGCCTGCAAGGGAGCACCCGATGACCGACGAGTCGCAGACCACCCCCACGCCCGAAGGGTCCGAGACCACGGAGCCCGGGACCGAGCTGGCTCCGCCCGCGAAGAGCGCCCCGGTCGACCGCGACAGCGCGGGACCCTTCGACGAAGCCGAAGCGAACCCCGTCCGCCCCTACATCGACCTCGGCGGTATCAAGATCCTTCCGCGCGAGGGCCTGAACCTGCGTCTCGAGGTGGAGGAGCAGACCAAGCGCATCGTCGCCGTGGGGCTCGACTACGCCGACTCGACCCTGCAGGTGCAGCCCTTCGCCGCTCCGCGCTCGAGCGGGCTGTGGGAGGAGACGCGCGAGCAGATCCGCCAGCAGGTCAAGCAGCAGGGCGGACGCGTCGAGGAGCGCGAAGGCCCCCTGGGTCCCGAACTGCTCGCCGAGGTCCCGGTCATGGCGGGAGCGGACGGCGCGGGGAAGCGTCTCGCGCGCTTCGTCGGCGTCGACGGCCCGCGCTGGTTCCTGCGCGGAGTGGTCGGGGGAGCAGCGACGAGCGACGTCGAAGCCGCCGCCGCGGTCGAAGACCTCTTCCGCTCGATCGTCGTCGTCCGGGGAACGTCGCCGATGCCGCCGCGCGACCTGATCCCCCTGCGGATGCCGTCGAGCCCCGCGACCGCATGAGCGAGGAGTCCTCGCGCTCGACGTCGGACTCCGACCGCGTGCCGTTGCAGCCACCGTCCGCCGCCGACAGCATGGGAGCAGCCCTCGGCAACGCCGCGCGGCGCGCCGGCCTCGACCCCGCGGCGCACGCCAGTACGGGAGCGGCGGTGTGGTCCGCGATGGGCGGGTGGCGCGGCATCCTGGAGTCGGTGCTGCCGTCGCTGGCGTTCGTCGTCCTCTTCACCGTCACGATCGACCCCGAGACGCGACAGGGCAACCTGTGGCTGAGCCTCGGCGTCTCCGTCGGGCTCGCCGTGGTCTTCACCCTCGCCCGGCTGATCGCGAAGTCGCCCCCGAGCGCCGCGATCGGCGGACTGCTCGCCACCGTCGGAGCCGCCGTCCTGGCCCTCGTCACCGGTCGCGGGCAGGACAACTTCGTGCTGGGCTTCTTCACCAACGGCGCCTACGGCACGGCGTTCCTCGTCTCGGCGCTCGTCGGATGGCCGCTCATCGGCCTCGCCGCGGGATACCTGCTGGGCGAGGGGACGCGCTGGCGCTCCGACCGGCGCAAAAAGCGCGCCTACACGTGGCTCTCGCTGGCGTGGGCGGCCCTCTTCGCCGCGCGCCTCGCGGTTCAGCTCCCGCTCTACTTCGCGGGCGACGTGACCGCGCTCGGGACGCTGAAGATCGTCATGGGCCTGCCGCTCTTCGCGCCGATGCTGGCCGTGACGTGGCTCGTGGTCCGATCTCTCTCGCCACGCCGCGAGTCCTGATATTATCTTGACATCAAGATAAATCCGTCCCCCCGATCGGTTAGGCCGACCTTCCTGGAATCGGCTGCGCAGCGCGGGGAAGATGGAGAAATGCGGGCCGACGCCTGCGCATTCGCCGACGAAGGAGACGATCGTGTCCACGGTTGACAGCTTCGGTGCAAAGAGCACCCTGACGGTCGGCAGCACCGACTACGAGATCTTCCGGATCGACACGGTCGCCGGTCACGAGAAGCTCCCCTTCAGCTTGAAGGTGCTGCTGGAGAACCTGCTCCGCACGGAGGACGGCGCCAACGTCACCAAGGAGCAGATCGAGGCGCTCGGCTCGTGGGTGCCCACGGCCGACCCCGACACCGAGATCCAGTTCACGCCCGCCCGCGTCGTGATGCAGGACTTCACCGGCGTCCCGTGCATCGTCGACCTCGCCACCATGCGCGAGGCCGTCACCGCTCTCGGCGGCGACCCGAACAAGATCAACCCGCTCTCGCCCGCCGAGATGGTCATCGACCACTCGGTCATCGCCGACCTCTTCGGCAGCGAGAACGCCCTCGAGCGCAACGTCGAGATCGAGTACGAGCGCAACGGCGAGCGGTACCAGTTCCTCCGCTGGGGCCAGACGGCCTTCGACGACTTCAAGGTCGTCCCCCCGGGAACGGGCATCGTCCACCAGGTCAACATCGAGCACCTGGCCAAGGTCATCTACGACCGCTCGGTCGACGGCGTGCTGCGCGCCTACCCCGACACCTGCGTCGGCACCGACTCGCACACCACGATGGTCAATGGCCTGGGCGTGCTCGGCTGGGGCGTCGGCGGCATCGAGGCCGAGGCGGCCATGCTCGGCCAGCCCGTCTCCATGCTCATCCCACGCGTCGTCGGCTTCAAGCTCAGCGGCGAGATCCCCGCGGGCGTCACCGCGACCGACGTCGTGCTGACGATCACCGACATGCTGCGCCAGCACGGCGTGGTCGGCAAGTTCGTCGAGTTCTACGGCGAGGGCGTCGCTTCGGTACCGCTCGCCAACCGCGCCACCATCGGCAACATGAGCCCCGAGTTCGGCTCGACCGCGGCGATGTTCCCCATCGACGACGTCACGCTCGACTACCTGCGCCTCACCGGTCGCGACGAGCAGACCGTCGCCCTCGTCGAGGCGTACGCCAAGGAGCAGAAGCTCTGGCACGACCCGGCCCGCGAGCTCGTCTTCAGCGAGTACATGGAGCTCGACCTCGGGACCGTCGTCCCCTCGATCGCCGGACCCAAGCGTCCCCAGGACCGCATTCTGCTCTCCGAGGCCAAGAACCAGTTCGAGAAGGACATCCTCAACTACGCCGGCACGTCGGTCTCCGACTCGATCGTCGACCTCGAGGTTGACGGCACGTTCCCGGCATCCGACCCGGGCTCGGTCCCCGGTGAGGAGCACGAGGAGGTCACCGAGAGCGAGGTGCTCATCTCGTCGGGTCACCCCGCGAACGCGTCGAACCCCGTCAAGGTCACCACGCCCGACGGGCAGTCGTACCTGCTCGACAACGGTGCCGTCACACTCGCGGCCATCACCTCGTGCACGAACACCTCGAACCCCTCGGTCATGATCGCGGCGGGTCTGCTCGCCAAGAACGCCGTCGACAAGGGTCTGAAGCGCAAGCCGTGGGTCAAGACGACGCTCGGCCCCGGCTCGAAGGTCGTCACCGACTACTACGAGAAGTCCGGTCTCAACAAGGCGCTCGAGGGTCTCGACTTCTACACCGTCGGCTACGGCTGCACGATCTGCATCGGCAACTCGGGCCCCCTCATCGAGGAGGTCTCCGAGGCGATCAACGAGAACGACCTCGCCGTCACGGCCGTCCTCTCGGGTAACCGCAACTTCGAGGGTCGCATCAGCCCCGACGTGAAGATGAACTACCTGGCCTCTCCGCCGCTGGTCGTTGCCTACGCCCTCGCCGGCTCGATGAACTTCGACTTCGAGACCGACGCCCTCGGCAAGGACCAGAACGGCGACGACGTCTTCCTGAAGGACATCTGGCCCGCGCCCGACCAGGTGCAGACCATCATCGACGCGTCGATCTCGCGCGAACAGTTCATCCAGCAGTACGCCACCGTCTTCGAGGGCGACGAGCGCTGGAAGAACCTGCCCACGCCCACCGGCCCCGTCTTCGAATGGGATGCCGACTCCACCTACGTGCGCAAGGCCCCGTACTTCGACGGCATGTCGATGGAGCCCTCGCCGGTCGCCGACATCACCGGTGCGCGGGTCATGGCGACCCTCGGTGACTCGGTGACGACCGACCACATCAGCCCGGCCGGCAACATCAAGGCGGGCACGCCCGCCGCGCAGTACCTGACCGAGCACGGCGTCGCGCAGAAGGACTTCAACTCCTACGGCTCGCGCCGCGGGAACCACGAGGTCATGATCCGCGGCACGTTCGCGAACATCCGCTTGAAGAACGAGCTGACGGCGGCGGTCAACGACGGCGCCGTCGTCGAGGGCGGCTACACCCGTGACTTCACGCAGCCCGGCGGCCCGCAGTCGTTCATCTACGACGCGAGCCAGAACTACCAGGCGCAGGGCACCCCGCTGGTGATCTTCGGCGGCAAGGAGTACGGCTCGGGCTCGTCGCGCGACTGGGCGGCCAAGGGCACGAACCTGCTCGGCGTCAAGGCCGTCATCACCGAGAGCTTCGAGCGGATCCACCGGTCGAACCTCATCGGCATGGGCGTCGTGCCGCTGCAGTTCCCCGCGGGCGAGAGCTGGAAGTCGCTGGGCCTCGACGGCACCGAGATCGTCTCGATCGAGGGCATCGAGCAGCTCAACGAGGGCGTCACGCCCAAGACGGTGAAGGTCACCGCCGAACCGAGCGAGTTCTCGCCCGAGGGCAAGCAGACCGTCACGTTCGACGCCGTGGTCCGCATCGACACCCCCGGTGAGGCCGACTACTACCGCAACGGCGGCATCCTGCAGTACGTGCTGCGCTCGCTCGTCTGAGCGACACCCGTCAGGTGCCCCGGGAGCCTCGCGCTCCCGGGGCACCTTCGTTTTCCCCTCGGGTAGATTCGACGGATGACGATCTGCCCACGCCAGCCCCGCCCGGGGCCGGCGACGAACGAAGGGACACCTCTGTGCGCAGATCATTCGCCAATGCCGTCTTCCGCCTGACGGGTCACCGTCTCTGCTGCGGCCGCATCCCGGAGTGGGCCGCTCACGTCGGTCAGCCCTGGCGGCCCATCGACGAAGCCCCGCTGAATCTGTACAACGTGATCTGGCGCCTTCAGACCACGCTGCGGGGGTGGATGGACTGACCAGCGGGGCGACACCGCGGCTCTCGCGGTGTCGTCCCTGCGCCCGCGAAGGCGGACACTACCGGAGCGCGATCGGCAAGCCGTTGCCGGGCCCTCCGCACCCCCCGAGACTAGAATCGACAGACGCGCAGACCCCTGCGCGCCCCGCACGAGAGGAGTCACATGGCTCTCCTACCCGGCATCCACGGCCCCCGTGACCTCGACAGCCTGAACCCCGACGAGCTGCGTCAGCTCGCCGCCGAGGTCCGATCCTTCCTCGTCGAGAACGTCGCCCGCACCGGCGGGCACCTGGGTCCGAACCTCGGCGTCGTCGAGCTCACGATCGCCCTGCACAAGGTGTTCGACTCGCCCGCGGATCCCATCATCTTCGACACCGGACACCAGTCCTATGTGCACAAGATCCTCACCGGGCGCCAGGACTTCGAGAACCTCCGCTCGCGCGGTGGACTCGCCGGCTACCCCCAGCGCTCCGAGAGCGAGCACGACGTGGTGGAGTCATCGCACGCCTCCAGTTCGCTCAGCTGGGCTGACGGCGTCTCCCGGGCGTTCAGCCGCACCGGCCGCCGCGATCGCCACGTCATCGCCGTCGTGGGCGACGGTGCCCTCACCGGCGGCATGACGTGGGAGGCGCTGAACAACATCAGCGACGACAACGACCGCAACCTCGTCATCGTCGTCAATGACAACGGACGCTCGTACGCCCCCACCATCGGCGGCATGGCGCGCTACCTCAACCGTGTCCGCACGAACGAGGCGTACCGCACCCTGCACCGCGGCTCCGACACGCTCTTCCGCCGACTGGGCCCGGCGGCCCGCGCCGTCTATCGCGGCGTCCGTGGAGGCACCCACGGCTTCCTCTCGCGCTTCACCAACAACGAAGCGCTCTACAGCAACCTCGACATCAAATACCTCGGCCCGATCGACGGGCACGACTTCGAGTCGCTCATCGAGACGCTCGAACTGGCGAAGTCGTACGGTGCCCCCGTCATCGTCCACGCCATCACCGACAAGGGCAGCGGCTACGCGCCGGCCATGAGCGACGAGGCCGACCAGTTCCACGCGGTGGGCAAGATCGATCCGATCACGGGCGAAGCACTCGGTTCCGGTGGCGGGGTGCAGTGGACCGATGTCTTCGCGGAGGAGCTCGTCACGGTCGGCGCCGAACGCGATGACGTGATCGCGATGACGGCTGCGATGCTGCGCCCCACCGGCCTGCAGAAGTTCGCCGAGCGCTTCCCCGAGCGGGTGTACGACGTCGGCATCGCCGAACAGCACGCCGTGGCATCCGCCGCCGGCCTCGCCTTCGGCGGGCTGCACCCCGTCGTCGCCATCTACGCCACCTTCATGAACCGCGCGTTCGACCAGGTGATGATGGATGTCGCGCTGCACAAGGCCGGCGTCACCTTCGTCCTGGACCGCGCCGGTGTGACCGGCCCCGACGGCCCCAGCCATCACGGCATCTGGGACCTGGCGATGCTGCAGCTGGTTCCCGGTATCCGGATCGCGGCCCCGCGCGACGCCGCCCGTCTGCGCGAGGTGTTTCGCGAGGCCACCGCGGTCGAGGATGCCCCCACTGTCGTGCGTTACCCCAAGGGCAAGGTCAACGACGACGTCGAGGCGATCGAGCGCCTGCATGACGGAGTCGACGTCCTCAGTCGCGGTTCGGGTGAGGACGTCCTCCTGGTCGGCATCGGCCCGATGGTGCACCTGGCCCTCGAGGTCGCAGAACGGCTCAAGGCGCAGGGCATCGGCGCCACCGTGATCGACCCGCGCTGGGCCATCCCCGTGCAGCCCTCGATCGTCGACCTGGCGCGGGAGCACCGTCTGGTCATCACCATCGAGGACGGCATCCGCGTGGGCGGTGTCGGCACGCGGGTCCGTCAGGTGCTGCGCGAGGCCGGAGTCGACACGGCGGTCGACGAGCTCGGCATCCCCGATGAATTCATCGATCACGCCACGCGCGAGCAGATCCTCGAGGATGCCGGTCTCACGGCGTCGAAGATCGCCCACGACGTGGTGGCCCAGGTGCTCGGCACCCGCATCCCCATGGCCCGCCAGACGCCCACCGGCTCGATCCCGACGATCGAGGAGTGGGAGAAGTCGCGCCCGTAGGCGCGTGAGCAAGCGCGAACGGGCCGGGATGCCGATATCCCGGCCCGTTCTGCTTGTTCGGCGCCGATCCGCCGTCACCAGTACAGGGGAGCCGACGAGAACAGGCTGAGATCGCAGCAAACGGCCTGCCCTCGTCGCACAGCCTGTTCTCGTGATCATGCCGCGGGCACGCCTCGCGCACCCTCGCCGTCACGAAAACAGGGCGATGCACCGAGAACAGGCCGAAACGGCCGGAATCGCCCTGTCCTCGTCGCGCACCCTGTTCTGGTGACGGCGCTCGACTTGCGCGAACGACGACGGCGCCGCCCCCGAGGGGACGACGCCGTCGCGAGGGAGAGTCTCAGCCTCCGATGCCGCGGATGGGCGGGTGGTGGAACGTGTCGCCGAAGGCGCGCTCCGACGCCCCCTCGCGGTCGAGGTAGGGCGAGGCCCCACCGTCGATGAAGGGCCAGCCGGCGCCGAGGATGAGGCACAGGTCGATGTCCTGCACCTCGGGGACCACGCCCTCGTCGAGCATGATCTTGATCTCCTGCGCGAGGCCGTCCTGCACGCGGGCGAGGATCGTCTCGGGCGCGACGGGCGTCTTGCCGGTGACGAGCACCTTCTGCGCGGCCTTGGTCCAGCCGGTGACACGGCCGCCCTTGTCCTTCTCGACGACCTCGGGGAGAGCGGCGAGCTCGTGGAAGTTCTCCGACGAGAAGAACCGGTCGGGGAACGCGTGCGCCATGGTGTCCTGCACGTGCGCGGCGACCTTCCAGCCGACGAGGTCGATCAGCTGGAACGGACCCATCGGCAGGCCGAGCGGTGCGAACGCCTTCTCGACGACCGTGATCGGCGTTCCCTCGTAGACTGCCCGGGCCGCCTCGCCCATGACCTTGGCCAGCAGACGGTTCACGACGAAGCCGGGCGCGTCCGCGGTGAGCACCGCGTTCTTACCGAGGCCCTTCGCCACGACGAACGCCGTCGACAGAGCGGCGTCGGAGGTGGCATCCGTCTTCACGACCTCGATGAGCGGCATGACCGCGACGGGGTTGAAGAAGTGGAAGCCCACGAGACGCTCCGGGTTCTGCAGCACCGAGCCGATTTCAGCCACGGAGAGCGACGAGGTGTTCGTGGCCAGGATGGCGTCGTCGGCGACGATCTTCTCGATCGCGGAGAACACCTCCTGCTTCACGCCGACCTCTTCGAAGACGGCCTCGATCACGAAGTCGCAGTCCGCGAACTCGCTGCGGTCGGTCGTGCCGTGCACGAGCGCGCGCAGCTGGTTGGCGGTGTCGCCGTCGAGGCGCCCCTTGGCCTCGAGCTTGCCGATCTCGTCTCGAATGGATGCCACGCCCTTGTCGACGCGTCCCTGGTCGAGGTCGGTGATGATCACCGGCACCCGGAGCTTGCGCACGAACAGCAGCGCGAACTGCGAGGCCATGAGACCCGCGCCGATGACGCCGACCTTCGTGACCTTCTTCGCCAGCGCCTTGTCGGGGGCCCCGACCGGACGCTTCGCGCGCTTCTGGACGAGGTCGAAGGCATACATGGATGCCGCGAACTGGTCGCCCGTGATGAGCTCGGCCAGCGCCTCGTCCTCGCGGGCGAAGCCCTCGGCCTTCGTACCGCTCTTCGCCTTGTCGAGCAGGTCGAGCGCGACGTAGGGGGAGCGGGGCACGGTGCCGATCTTCGACTCGAGCATTCCGCGGGCCATCTTGATCGCGATGGGCCATTTGGTCAGGCGCTCGAGCTTGCCCGGCTCGTTCTTGCGCTCGACCTTGACGCGGCCGGTCAGCACGCCGTCAGCCCACCGCAGCGAGTCCTCGAGGTAGCTGGCCGCCGGGAAGAGGGCATCCATGATCCCGAGGTCGAAGGCCTGCTGGGGCTTCAGCATCCGGTTCTGCTTGAGCGGGTTCGAGATGACGACCTCGAGCGCATTCTCGATGCCGATGAGGTTCGGCAGCAGGTAGGCGCCGCCCCAGCCGGGGATGATCCCGAGGAACACCTCGGGCAGCGCGATCGCCGCCGCCGAGGAGTCGACCGTGCGGTAGGTCGAGTTCAGCGCGATCTCGAGGCCACCGCCGAGGGCGAGGCCGTTGACGAACGCGAACGAGGGCACGCCCAGCTCCGACAGCGAGCCGATCACCTGGTGTCCGCGCTGCGCGATGAGGCGGGCGACCTCCGTGGAGGGCAGCTTCGCGACATCGGACAGGTCGGCACCGGCGGCGAGGATGTACTGCTTGCCGGTGATCGCGACGGCGTGGATCTCGCCCGCGGCGGCGCGCCTCTTGAGCGTCTCGAGCGTCTGCCCGAGTTCGGCCAGGGTCGCGGGCCCCAGGGTGTTGGGCCGGGTGTGGTCGCGCCCGTTGTCGAGCGTGATCAGCGCCAGCACGTTGCCCGAGGGCAGACGCACGTCGCGGACGGGGGAGTGGGTCACGACCTCGTCTCCGGTCAAGGCGTCGAGAGGCGAGAAGTCGATCGAGGTGTAATCGGTCACTTGCGCTTCTTCTTTCCGTCGAAGAACGGGTTCTCCCAGATGACCGAGCCGCCCTGGCCCAGGCCCACGCACATCGCGGTGAGGCCGTAGCGCACGTCGGGTCGCTCGGCGAACTGCGCCGCGAGCTGGATCATGAGGCGGACTCCGGATGCCGCGAGCGGGTGCCCGACAGCGATCGCGCCGCCCCACGGGTTCACGCGCGGGTCGTCGTCGGCGATGCCGAAGTGATCGAGCAGCGAGATCACCTGGATCGCGAACGCCTCGTTCAGCTCGAAGAGCCCGATGTCGTCGATCGTGAGTCCGGCCTTCTTCAGCGCCTTCTCGGTCGAGGGGATCGGACCGATGCCCATGATCTCGGGCTCGACGCCCGCGAACGCGAACGACACCATGCGCATCTTGGGCGCGAGACCGAACTCCTTCACCGCGTCGGCGCCGGCGAGGAGGCTGATGGTCGCCCCGTCGGTCAGCGGCGACGACGTGCCGGCGGTCACCCGACCGTGGGGGCGGAACGGTGTCTTCAGCGTCGCGAGACCCTCGACCGTGGTCTCGGGACGCCGCCCCTCGTCCTCGGTCGCGAGGCCCCAGGCACCGTCGGCATCCTTCACCGCCACCGGCACGAGATCGGGCTGGATCTTCCCGGCCTCGTATGCCGCCTGGACCTTGTGCTGACTCGCGGCGCCGAAGCGGTCGGCACGCTCCTTGGTCAGGTGCGGGAAGCGGTCGTGGATGCGCTCGGCCGTTACGCCCATGTTGAGGGCGCCCGGGTCGACGAGCTTCTCGGTCACGAAGCGGGGGTTGGGGTCGACGTTGCCGCCGATGGGGTGGCGTCCCATGTGCTCGACACCGCCCGCGAGGGCGAGGTCGTACATGCCGACGCCGATCGAGGCGCCCATGGTCGTCACGCTCGTCATGGCGCCGGCGCACATGCGCTCGATCGCCAGCCCCGGCACGGTCATGGGCAGACCCGCGAGGATCGCCGCCGTGCGCCCGAGGGTCAGCCCCTGGTCACCGGTCTGCGACGTCGCGGCGATCGCCACGTCGTCGATCCGGTCCTTCGGCACGTCGGCGTTGCGCTCCATCAACCCGATGATCGCTTTGACGACCAGGTCGTCGGCGCGGGTGTTCCAGTACATGCCCTTCTCGCCGGCGCGCCCGAAGGGGGTGCGCATTCCGTCGACGAAGAAGACGTCCGTCATCTCGGCCACTCTGCCTCCATAGTTTGGGATGACCCCAGCCTAGGAAGAGCACTCGACCGCGCCGAATCGGTTGTCCGAACCTACGAATCCGTGCCAGGGGCCTCGTCGGCCGGTTTGAGGGAAGCTACAAAGCTATCGACGATCACCTGTGCAGTCTGGTCAATCTGCCACGGGCGTGCGCCGAGATCCGCGAGAGCGGCCCCGACGTTCTCGACCGTGAGGTCGGCCGGGGGCGCCCATGCCAGACGGCGCAGCGACTCGGGGGTGAGCAGGTTCTCGGTCGGCATCCGCAGCTCCTCCGCCCGCGCCTCGACCGCGGGACGCGCGGCCTTAAGGCGACGGTCGGCCTCGGGGTTGCGGTCGGCCCACGCGCGCGGCGGCGGAAGGGTGTCGCTGGGCACTCGGTCGGCGGGGAGGTCCGTGGTCTCGCGTCCCGCCACGATGGCGTTCCACCAGCGGTCCAGCTGCGTACGGCTCGCCCGACCGTTGAACTCCTTGACCGCCGCGAGCGCCTGCTTGCTCGAGGGATCCGCGAGGACGGCCGCCACCAGGGCGCGATCGGGCACGAGTCGACCGGGAGCGACGTCCTGCTCGCGGGCGAAATCCTCGCGCGCCTGCCACAGCGCCCGGGCGATCGCGAGGGAGCGGCGCCCCCGCACGGTGTGCAGGCCGCTCAACCGGCGCCACGGGTCATCGCGCGGAGGCTTGGGCTCGCGATCGAGCACGGCCTGGAACTCCTGCCGCGCGAATTCCGTCTTCCCCTGCTCCGCCAGCTCGGCGACGAGCACGTCCCGCACGTCGATGAGGTGCTCGACGTCGAGACCGGCGTACTCGAGCCAGGATGCCGGCAAGGGGCGCGTCGACCAGTCCGCGGCAGAGTGCGCCTTGGCGAGCGTGATGCCGAGGGTCTGCTCGACGACGGCGCCGAGACCCACCCGCTCGTGGCCGAGCAGGCGCGAACCGAGCTCGGTGTCGAAGATCACCGGCGGCTCGAGACCGCGCTCGCGCAGCGACGGCAGATCCTGGCTGGCCGCGTGGAAGACCCACTCCGCCTCGCCGATCGCGTCCTGCAGGGGGGAGAAGTCGTCGATCGTCGTGGGATCGAAGAGGAACACGCCGGCATCCCGGCGGAACACCTGGATGAGATAGGCGCGCTGCGAATAGCGGAAGCCCGAGGCCCGCTCGACGTCGACCGCGACCGGCCCCGTTCCGGCGGCCAGCGCCTCGCACGCGGCAAGGAAGCCCGCAGCATCCTCGATGACGATGTACTCAACCACGCGTGGGCCTCCGGGCTCCGAACACGGCAACGCCCTCCGACCCCGGGGGGAGGCCGGCGAGCATGCACACGAGCTCCGCCCACGCCTCGAGGTGCGGGCGGAAGGGACCGCGCGGCGACCATGACGCGCGAAGTTCGATCTGCGACCCCTCACCCTGGGCGGCGAGAGCGCCGAACCCGGTCGAGAGGGTCTTGGTGGCGGTGCCCGACTCGGAATGACGGTCGGCTCCGCGCGAGTCCAGCGCGTCGATGAGCCACGACCAGGCGACGTCGGCCAACAGAGGGTCGACCCCGATCTCCGGCTCGAGCGGCGCCTGCGCGAAGCAGACGATGCGCCACGCCCCTCCCCAGGGCTCGGGCTCCTCGGGGTCGTGCAGGAGGATGAAGCGACCGGTGCCGAAGGGCGAGTCGGTGGCGTGCTCCTCGGGGCGCACATCACCGGCGAGGGCGAGCGAGAAGGGCGCCAGACCCGCCGGGGAGGGGATCTCCCGCACGACGAGGTCGTCACGGAACGTCGTGGCACGCACCTCCTCGGCGGCACGCGCGAACGGTCCGGCGGCCTCCGCCGGGCGATGGTCACTCACGGCAGCAGACTAGAGTGAGGCCTCGATGAACGCTCCCAGGCGCGCCGCGGGTCCCCGCGCATCGCGGCGCCGCATCACCGGTTTCCGCATCGCCCTCTCCTCCCTGGGTCTCGCCCTGGCCGCCTCGGTGGGCGCACTCAGCGCCGTCTCGCTGCGCGTCGCCCGCACCGTCGTGCGCCCGGCCGGCCGTCGCCCCGACACCCGCATCCTGCGCCTGGACGCCGCCGCGCAGACCATCACCCTGGCGCGAACGCCCGACACCGCGCTGCCCGGCCGATACGGACTCTTCACCGTAGGTTCGGCCGAGTACCTGCGCCTCGGCGCCATCGTCGGCAGCGAAGAGACGAGCGTCACCCGCAAGCTGCTCACCCACGTCGCCGCCGACAGCGATCTCGCTGCCGAGGCCGCATTCAGCGGCTGGTACTACGACCAGCCCGGGCAGCTGCATCTGCCGTTCCACGATGTCGACATCGAGACCGCAGTGGGCCCGTGCCCCGCATGGGAGTTCCCCGCCTCCGACCCCACCGACGTCTGGGTGATCCAGGTGCACGGTCGCGGCACCACCCGCGCCGAGACCCTCCGCGCCGTCCCGGTCTTCCACGCGCTCGGCATCACGAGCCTCGTCGTGTCGTATCGCAACGACGGCGACGCCCCGACGAGCCCCTCGGGCACCTACGGCCTCGGCGCGACCGAGTGGCGCGACCTGGATGCCGCGATCGGGTACGCCCGACGGCAGGGGGCGCGCCGCGTCATCCTCATGGGATGGTCGATGGGCGGTGCGCTCGCCCTGCAGGCGGCCCTCGAGTCACCGCACGGCGACGTGATCGCCGGTCTCGTGCTCGACTCGCCCGTCGTGGACTGGCGCACGGTCCTCGCGTTCCAGGGACGCATGATGCGTCTGCCCGCGCCGGTCATCGTGCTGGCCCAGACCACGATCCGCTCCGGCTGGGGCGCGGCGATGCTGGGCGCTGACGAACCCATTCCCCTCGATCGGCTCGACGTGGTCGCCCGCGCGCGGAGCCTTCGGCATCCCCTGCTCATCCTCCACAGCGACGACGACGGCTTCGTCCCGTCGGACGCCTCGCACGCGCTCGCGACGGCCCGGCCCGACCTCGTCACGATGGAGGCGTTCACGACCGCCCGCCACACCAAACTGTGGAACTTCGACGAGACGCGCTGGTCCGACGCCATCGCGCGATGGCTGCGCGAACAAGGTCTTTCCCGAGAGAGCTGATCCCGGATGCCGGAACCCGGCGGGACCACCGAGATCGGCTCGACCCCGAGGGGGGAGCGCTTCAGGCGGCGCGCTTGGCGCGCACCTGGCGCTTGGCACGCATGAGCATGCCGGTCATGCCGGCGATGCGGAGCGGGCTCACGGCGCGGGTGAGACCGATGCTCTGCGGGAAGTCATCGGGCACGGCGAGCATCTCGTCGGCGCTCAACCCGGTCAGCCCCTGCGCGAGGATGCTGGCGAACCCGCGCGTGGTCGGCGCCTCGGCGGGCGCCGTCGCGTGCATCGCGACGCGGTCGTCATCGTCGACGGTGACGATGATGAACACCGGCGACTGGCATTCCGCCACCCGTTCAGCGAGCTCCGGGTGATCCGCGTACTCCGCGGGCACCTCGGGCAGCTCCTGGGAGAACTCCAGCAGCAGCTGCAGGCGGTCGGGCTCGTCGAGCTCGAGGAACTCCTCGCGGATCTCGGCGAGGCGGGCGGGGAGGGCGATTTCGGACATCACCGTCATCCTCCCACGCCCACCGCGGCCGGGCTCAGCGACCCGGGACCTCACCCGGCTCGGCGCCGGCGACGATCGGCACGCGCACGGCGCTGCCCCACTCGGTCCACGAGCCGTCGTAGTTGCGCACGTCGTCGAAGCCGAGCAGGTGCTTGAGCACGAACCAGGTGTGGCTCGAGCGCTCGCCGATGCGGCAGTACGCCACGATCTTGTCGCCGTCGGCCAGGCCCGCACCGTCGCGGTAGATGGCATCCAGTTCGGCACGCGACTTGAAGCCGCCGTCCTCGGCGACCGCCTTGCCCCACGGCACGCTCTGCGCGCTCGGGATGTGACCGGCGCGCAGCGCGCCCTCCTCGGGGTAGGCGGGGGCCGTGGTGCGCTCGCCGGAGTACTCCTCGGGGGAGCGCACATCGATGAGGGGGTTGCCGAGGTGGGCGAGCACGTCGTCCTTGTAGGCACGCAGCAGGGAGTCGTCGCGCTCGACGACCGGGTAGTCGGTGGGCTCGACGACGGTCTTTTCGGTGGTGAGGGGGCGTCCCTCGGCGATCCACTTGTCGCGGCCGCCGTCCAGCAGCCGCACGTCCTCATGGCCGAACAGCGAGAACACCCAGAGGGCGTACGCGGCCCACCAGTTGTTCTTGTCGCCGTAGATCACGACGGTGTCGTCGCGGGAGATGCCCTTGCCGCTCAGCAGCTTCGCGAAGCCCTCGCCGTCGACGTAGTCGCGCACGACGGGGTCGTTGAGCTCGGTGTGCCAGTCGACCTTCACCGCCCCGGGGATGTGACCCGTCTCGTACAGCAGCACGTCCTCGTCGGACTCCACCACGACGAGCCCCGGCGCCCCGAGACGCTCCTGCAGCCATTCACCGGTGACGAGTCGGCCGGGCTCGGAGTACTCGGCGAATTTGGGGGAGGTGGTGTCGATCTCGACGGTCACGGAGAACTCCTCTTGTCGGGGCGGCAGGAACGGCGGCATAGGGTGGACACCGCACCATCGACCCTAGATCCGCGGCAGGGGGCACGCACCCCTCCCGTAAGACTGCGACACAGGACGGCCATGACCTCTACGCCCGCGACGACCGGCCTCATCCACCTCACCGATCGCGAGCCCGCGGTCACGGGCGCCGAGATGGTGAGTGCACTGGTGCCGCCGCCGCAGTTCGACGGGGCGACGTTTGAGTCGTACCGAGCGGACGACGCGTACCCCTCGCAGCAGGAGGCCAAGGAGCTGCTTCAGGCCTTCGCGGGCAAGCACTCGGCCCCGGCCAAGAAGGGCGGGTTCTTCCGCCGCGCCGAGAAGACGCCGCCCATCAAGCCCGGGGTCTACCTCGACGGCGGGTTCGGCGTCGGCAAGACGCACCTCCTCGCGTCGATCTACCACGCGATGCCCGCCCGCCGGAAGTACTTCGGCTCCTTCATCGAGTACACCGCCCTCGTGGGCGTGCTCGGCTACGCGAAGGCCGTGGAGCTGTTCCGCGGTTCCGACCTGCTGTGCATCGACGAGTTCGAGCTCGACGACCCGGGCGACACGATGGTCATGACGCGGCTCCTCGGCGAGCTGGTCGCATCCGGAACCCGACTCGCCGCGACCTCGAACACCCCGCCGAACGCGTTGGGCGAAGGTCGCTTCGCGGCGCAGGACTTCCTGCGCGAGATCCAGTCGATGTCCGACAGCTTCCGCACGATCCGCATCGACGGCACCGACTTCCGCCAGCGCGCCATCGACGGTGAGGCGAAAGTGCTCTCCGGCGACGAGTACCGGACAGCGCTGGATGCCGCGGCCTCCGGCTCGGTGGCCTCCGACGACGCGTTCACCGACCTCGTCGGGCACCTGGCTCGGGTGCACCCGTCGCGCTTCATCCGCCTGATCGACGGCGTCGACGTCATCGGTCTGCGCGATGTCGAGGTGCTGCACGACCAGTCGGCCGCCCTTCGCCTGGTGGCCTTCGTCGACCGCGCCTACGACGCCCAGATCCCGATCCGCGCCACGGGGGTCGCGCTCAACTCGGTGTTCGGCGACGAGATGCTCGCCGGGGGATACCGGAAGAAGTACCTCCGCGCGGTGTCGCGCCTGGTCGCGCTGACGCACTCCTGAACCCGGTTCATCAGCGCCTCCCATCGGCGCGAAACGCGATGTTTACCGGAGGGCCGCGCCTGTAACCTTCGCGAAACACGGGGCGGACGGCGGTGGTAACCGCGACTGGGAACACTGAGGGGACCCGACGCTTTACCTGCGTCCCTGCAGAGAGGTTTCCTCCGAGATGGATCAAGGCAACACCGCATTCATCCTGATAGCAGCGGCACTCGTGCTGCTCATGACGCCAGGACTCGCGTTCTTCTACGGCGGCCTGGTCAAGGCCAAGAGCGTCATCAGCATGATGATGATGAGCTTCGGCGCCATGGGCCTCATGGGGGTCCTCTGGGTGCTCTACGGCTACTCGATCGCGTTCCCGACCACGGCTGAGGGCACCACCCAGTTCCCGTGGGCGATCGACCCCAGCAACTTCAGCCTCGCCGGCGTCCTCGAGACGCCCGAGGGCGCGGCCTACCCGCCGCTCGCCTTCGTCGCGTTCCAGGCCACCTTCGCCATCATCACCGTCGCCCTGGTCTCGGGTGCCATCGCCGACCGCGCCAAGTTCGGCGCGTGGATGATCTTCGCCGGCATTTGGGCCACCGTGGTGTACTTCCCGGTCGCCAGCTGGGTGTTCAACTTCGGCCTCGCCGACGACGCGTCGTTCTCGTACGGCGGCTGGATCACGCACGGTCTGCAGGACGTCTTCGGCGTCGGCGCGATCGACTTCGCCGGTGGAACCGCTGTGCACATCAACGCCGGTGCCGCCGCCCTGGCCCTCGCTCTGGTGCTCGGCAAGCGCGTCGGCTTCCAGAAGGGCGCCCACGTCCCCCACAACCCGCCGTTCGTGCTGCTGGGCGCCGGTCTGCTGTGGTTCGGTTGGTTCGGCTTCAACGCCGGCTCCGAGCTCGCCGCCGACGGCACCGCCGCGCTGGCCTTCGTCAACACCATCGCCGCCCCGGCCGCAGCTCTCCTGGCCTGGCTGATCGTCGAGAAGATCAAGGACGGCAAGCCCACCTCGGTCGGCGCCGCCTCCGGTGCCGTCGCGGGTCTGGTCGCCATCACGCCCGCCTGTGCCGCCCTCACGCCGTTCTGGGCCATCGTCCTGGGTCTGCTCGCCGGTGCGGTCTGCGCCCTGGCCATCGAGCTCAAGTTCAAGCTCGGCTTCGACGACTCGCTCGACGTGGTCGGCATCCACCTCGTCGGCGGTCTGATCGGAACCCTGTACCTGGGCATCTTCGCCACGGGCACGGGCCTCATCAACAGCGGTTCGTTCAACCAGCTGATCGTCCAGGCGATCGCGGCCCTCGCGGTGCTCGTGTACTCGTTCGTGCTCGCCTTCGTCATCGGCTTCGCGATCGAGAAGACGATCGGCTTCCGCGTGAAGAACGAGGACGAGATCGCCGGTATCGACACCGTCGTCCACGGAGAAGAGGGCTACGTGCTCTCCGACGTGCGCGGCTGAGTCCGCTTCACCCCGAGCGGGGCGCCACCGATTCGTCGGCGGCGCCCCGTTCCGCGTGTCTAGGGTGGGCCCATGGGAACGACTTCTCGCGTGCTGTCGGCGCTGCTCGGCCTCTTCCGGTCCGGATCCGCGCCCGCCACCCCCGCCCGCCCCCCGCGCCCGGCCACGGCCCCTACACGGCGCCCAGCGAGCCCCTCACGGCCCGCCACCGCCTCGACCGCGCCCGCAGGCACCGAGACCGTCGGGATCGATCCTCCGCGGCGCCTGACGCTGTCGTACGCCCCGGAGCGCGACGACGCACCCGACGGGGGAGAGATCATCTGGACGTGGGTGCCCTACGAGGAGCGGGACGGCCGCGGAAAAGACCGCCCCGTGCTCGTCCTCGGCAGAGCGGATGCCACCCGGTCCTACGCCGTGCGCCTGACGAGCAAGCCGCACGACGGCGACCGCCAGTACCTGTCGCTCGGCACGGGGGAGTGGGACCCGCAGCGCCGACCGTCGTGGGTCGACGTGGAGCAGGTGTACCTCGTACACGACGCGGGCATGCGGCGCGAGGCGGCCGCCCTCGACCGGAAGCGCTTCGACGCCGTCGCGGCAGCCCTGCAGAAGCGGTACGGGTGGTCGCGGGCGTGAGCGAGATGCTCCTCGACGGACCGAGGGGACGACGGCTGTGTCTCGAGTACGCGTGTCGCGATCCGCGGCTCGCCGACCTCGTGAGCTCCTACGCCTTCCACCATCGGGACGAGCGGTCCACGGTCATCGCGTTCGACGATGGGGAGCCGGCACCGATCCCCGACCCCGGCGTGGGCGACATCGCCGACGTGCTGGCCGCGGCATCCGCGGCTCCGCTCGACGACGTCGCCCTCGCGGCCGCGCTGCGCGCGACGGTCGATGTCGCGCGGTACTGGCAGGAGCCCGACACCCTCGACGGGCTCTGCTCCGATCCACGCGTCATCGGAGCGCTGAGCCCGCTCGCCCGCGACCTCCTCCGCCACGCGGGGGGCCGGTGGAACCGCGAGCGGAACGAAGAGCAATGGGCCGTGCAGTGGCGGCGGCCCGAGGCGACCGGGCCTCTCGCCCACGACGCCGCCAGCGCGCTCGCGGCGTGGGACGCCGGCATGCGCGCTCTGGAGGAGAGCGCGCGTGAGGAGTGGCCGAGCGATCCGACGGCCCGCCTGTCGGGCGAGTGGTGGTCGGTGCCCGTGCGGCTGCTGTCGACGCGAGGGAGCGTCGACGCGGCGCTCGACCTCGTCGAGGACTCCCTCGGCGAGGAGGTCGCGACGGTGGTCCCGGTCGTGGGATCGGGGCGCACGCTCGAGATCCGCGGCGCCGCGGACTGGGCGGCGCTCTGCCGGCGGTACCCCGTCGAGGTGACGGCCTCGCGCCGGCACGACTGGTTCCGCACGACGGGGCGCGACGGGCGCTGGCTCGTACCCGACTGGGGCCGCGTCGCCCACGAGTGGGAGGCCGTGCACCTGACCACCCTCGGCTACCTCGCCGGCGCCACACGAGCCATCACCGTCGACGACGAGTACGCGAGCGTCATCGCGGGATGGGAACCGGATTCGACGATCTGGCTCGCTGATGCGGTGGTCGAGAACGGTGATCGACAGGAGTGGAGACGCGATCATCCGAATGCCGCGTGGACGCGGGTCGCGTGAGTCGACACCCCGGGAACGACGAAGGCCCCCGGATGACCGGGGGCCTTTTCGGTGGGCGATACCAGACTCGAACTGATGACCTCTTCCGTGTGAAGGAAGCGCGCTACCAACTGCGCCAATCGCCCGCATCCCGAACGGGACTCATCGATCGTACCGGATGCCGAGAGGTGCTCCCGACCATTCCGGGAGACACGCGCGGGGCGCACCTCGTTTTGCGCGCGCGCTCAGATCGGGTAATGTCTTACGAGTGCTCGGGGCAAGCCCCGGGAACGAAATGCGGATGTAGCGCAGTTGGTAGCGCACAACCTTGCCAAGGTTGGGGTCGCGAGTTCGAGTCTCGTCATCCGCTCGAGTGGAGGGAACTGTCATCAGCACGGCTGGTGAACAGATCACGACACGTGGGTCGAACCACATCACGGTGGCGTGGCCGAGCGGCTAGGCACCGGCCTGCAAAGCCGTTTACACGGGTTCGAATCCCGTCGCCACCTCAACTCACAAGAGAACAGCCTGTATAGGCGCGATTGGCGCAGCGGTAGCGCGCTTCCCTGACACGGAAGAGGTCACTGGTTCGATCCCAGTATCGCGCACCGAATGAAACCCCCGGTTCGCCGGGGGTTTTTTCGTTCGCGTCATGGGGGATGACGAGCCGGCATCCCGGGCGCCTGTTCGCGCGAAAAGACGCCCTGCCGAATCAGGTCAAGCGTGGCCGGCGCCGTCGACGCGATCTTCGCGCGAGGAAAGTGCTCGCGGCCTCACGTGCGAGCTCCTGACGGGTGGGCGGATCGGCGTCACCGTGCCGAAGCCGACTTCGAGTTCCTCGTCGCTGAGGAACTCGTCCACCGGCGATGGCATCCCGGGCGAACCGGGGGAGTGGTCGTTCCCGCCGCCAGTAAGGGGGGCTGCGGAGTGCCTGGCGGCGGGAACGAGACGACGCTAACCCATGTCCACCGAAAGGGGGACACGAATCCACCGGTCTTGCGGCACCGTTGCGCATTCCTTGCGCCGGCGTTGAGGTTCGGCATAGTCGCCGCACAGGCGGGTCGATCAGATCACGTCGAGGCTCTCGAGATACTGCGCCACTCGCTCCTCGTCGACGACGTCCAGCGGCTGGCCGTTCACCCGGCGGACGGATGCCAAGGTCGTCATCGACTCGTTCGTCAATCCGAACCGGTACGTCTTCAGTGACACGACCACAGGCCCCACCTGCGGGACGTCATAGCTCCCCATGACCGCGAGCGTAGGGGCGCGGGAACACCACATGGAAGCGCTCCCATGAACAGTCTTCGCAATCCGGCCGCCCTCCGGCGTCTCGCGCAACCCCCGAGTGGGCTGTTCGTACCTCGCTAGCGTGGAACCATGACGGTCCCCGACACCCACTGGCGTGAGATCGCCTCGTCGCTCTTCGTTTCGCTCGGCACCTTTCGCAAGAACGGCGCACTCGTCGCGGTTCCGGTGTGGATCGCCCGCGACGGCGACGAACTCGTCGTCACCAGCGAGCGTTCCACGGGGAAGGTCAAGCGCCTGCGCAACGATCCGCGGGTCGTTCTGCGCCCCTGCAGCCGCATGGGGTCCATCGACCCGGATGCCATCACCGTCGAGGCGCATGCGCGCATCGCGGGGCCCGCGACCGACGATGACCGGGCCGATCGCGCCCTACGCCGGAAGTACGGCCTGCAGTTCCGCATCATCCTCGGCGTCGAGGCGCTGGTCCGGCGCATCCAGCGCAAGCCCGGTGATCGGGTGATCCTGCGCATCTCGCGCGCCGGCTGACGTTCGGCATCCGTCCGGGATGGACGCATCGCGCGACCCACTACCCCCGTAGCGACGGAGGAACAAGGGGGTTTGCGCCGGACGGCTGGATGGGGGACAGTGCACGAAGAGACGGCGATGGAACCCCGGCCATCAGCGTTCGACTTCTCGCCGAGAGATGCGCACTCCGGGGCGACGATCGCCCGGGGGTCATCATGGGCAAGTTCATCTACGACGGCGACGTCAAAGTCGATTTCGAGGACCGTCTCCTTGCGCACCTCCAGGCGGTGATCATGGCCAAGGTGCGTCGCGGGGAGTCCTTCCCCTTCACCTGGAAGGACGACATCAGCACGGGCGGAGGACGGACGACGGTGTACATCCACCCCAACGTCTCCCTGGTGTTCAAGTACCACGGCAGCCGGACGCCGCAGCTGAGCCCGGCATGGCTGCACGCGCTCACCTACAACGCCAACTCCGGGCGGGGCCTCTACGTCATCCCCGAACCCGACGAGTTCTCGCCGCGCGAGAGCCTGCAGCGGGAGGAGATGGTCTTCCGCGAGGTGCCGAACGAGCAGGCCCCCGCCCCCGCGCAGTCCTGAGAACGGGAATGCTCGGCGGTCGCGCGGCGGTTACGACTCGCATGACCTCCTGGACCGATGCGAAGCCCTTCTTCGAGACGAACGCCGTCGCCCACCTTTCCACCCTCATGGCGGACGGCTCTCCTCACGGGATCCCGCTGTGGGTGGGTGTCGACGGGGAGCGTCTCATGATCTTCACCGAGGTGGACACGCTCAAAGACCGCAACATCCGGCGTGATCCCCGCGTCGCCATCTCGGTGACCGGCACGGACAACCCCTACGCCATGGCGTTCGTTCGCGGCGAGGCGGTCGAACGCATCGACGGCGAGGACGCGCTGCCGTACGTCGACCGCATCTCGACCCTTTATACGGGTGAACCGTACGGCCTTCGCGACGGCCTCGCCGTGTGGTTCATCGAGCCGCGCAAGGCGTGGTCGCGCACCTACGAGGACTGACCCTCAGAGCGCGAGCGGCAGGACCCCGAGCAGCAGGATCAGGGGGGCGATCACGGCGCCGAGCACGATGAAGCGACTCCAGCGCACCTCGACACCCGCCGCCACGAGCCGGTCGTGCCACAGCAGCGTCGCGAGCGACGCCCATGGCGTGACGATCGGCCCGGCGTTGACGCCGATCAGCAGCGCCGCCAGACGCACGGGGGAGCCCGCGACGGATTCCAGCGCGAGGTACGCGGGCAGGTTGTTGATGCCGTTGGCCACGAGCGCCCCGACTCCGGCGAGCTGCCAGAGCGACCCCAGGTCGTCGCCCGTGCCCGCGAGCACCGAGGTGACCCGTCCGATGCCGAGGGCCTCGAGGGCTCCGACCGCGAGGAACAGCCCGCCGGCGAACACGAGCAACGACCAGGGCACCAGCCGGATGCCGAGGCTCTTCGGCGCGCGCAGGGCGAACGCGACGACCAGCACGACGGCAGCGGCGACCGCCGGCATCCACGGTTCGAGACCGACCACGAGCAACGGCAGCAGCGCGAGCGTGACGATACCCGCCACGCGCAGGAGAACGGGGTCCGAGACGGTGGGGGCGGCGGCATCCGGGTAGGTCCGGGGGAGACGACGGAGGAAGACGACCGTCAGAACCACCACCGACACCGCGATCGCGATGACCGCGGAGGGACCGAGCAGGGCCAGGAACGCCACCGGATCGTGTCCCCCGCCGAGGGCCTCGGATGCCAACAGGTTGGTGAGGTTCGACACGGGCAGCACGAGCGAAGCGGTGTTCGCGAGTACCACGGTCACGAAGGCGAACGGCAGAGGATCCATCCTGCGTGCGACCGCCATGGCCACCACGACGGGTGTCAGCAGCACCGCGGTCGTGTCGAGGGAGAGGAAGGCGGTCGCCACGGTCGCGAGCAGCACGACGAGAGCCCACAACAGGGCGGTACGTCCTCGCGCGATCTTCGCCAGACGCGCCGCGACCACGTCGAAGAGCCCCGCTTTGGACGCCAGTTCCGCCACGATCGTCACGGCGACGACGAAGAGCAGGATCGGCCACACGCGATCGGCGACGGCGAGGGCGTCGGCGGCGGGGAAGGCGCCGGTGAGCAGCGCGATGATCCCGAGGATCCAGAGCACGCCGCCGATGATGGCCAGAGTCACCGCTCCACTATGGGGCACGTCCGGTGCGATCGAGGCCACGCCCGCCCGGTAGCCTGGAACAGACCCCTTCAGGAGATGTTTTGTGACTGATTTCCCCGCCGATGGCTTCGCCCTCTTCCCCGACCGCTCGGTCGTCGCCCTGCGCGTGAACGGGGAGCTGAAAGACCTGGCCACGACCGTGACGGCCGACGATCAGGTCGAGCCGGTCACCATCGACAGCGCCGACGGTCTCTCGATCCTGCGCCACTCGACGGCGCACGTGCTCGCGCAGGCCGTCCAGCGTGTCAAGCCCCAGGCCAACCTCGGCATCGGGCCGCCGGTCACCGACGGCTTCTACTACGACTTCCAGGTCGACGAGCCCTTCACCCCCGAGGACCTGAAGGTCATCAAGAAGGAGATGGAGCGCATCGTCCGCGAGAACCAGCGGTTCGTGCGCCGCGTCGTCTCCGACGACGAGGCTCGCGCCGAGCTCGCCGACGAGCCGTTCAAGCTCGAGCTGATCGGGCTGAAGGGCGGGTCCGCCGAGGCCGCCGAGGGCGCGTCCGTCGAGGTCGGCGCCGGCGAACTGACGATCTACGACAACGTCACACGCGACGGCGAGACCGCGTGGAAAGACCTGTGCCGCGGACCCCACGTGCCCGGCACCCGTCTGATCGGCAACGGCTGGGACCTCACGCGTATCGCCGGCGCCTACTGGCGCGGTAGTGAGAAGAACCCCCAGCTGCAGCGCATCTACGGCACCGCGTGGCCCACGAAAGACGAGCTGCGCGCGTACCAGCATCGCCTCGAGGAAGCCGCGAAGCGCGACCACCGCAAGCTCGGCAAGGAGCTCGACCTCTTCTCGTTCCCCGACGAGATCGGTCCGGGACTCTCGGTGTTCCACCCCAAGGGCGGCATCATCCGCTACGAGATCGAGCGCTACATGCGCGAGCGCCTGCTCGCGAGCGGGTACGAGGTCGTCAACACCCCGCACATCACCAAGGGCGACCTGTTCATGACGAGCGGGCACCTGCAGTGGTACGCGGACGGCATGTACCCCCCGATGGTCCTCGACGAGGTCGTGGATGCCGACGGGCACGTCTCGCGGGAGGGCCAGGAGTACTACCTGAAGCCCATGAACTGCCCGTTCCACAATCTGATCTTCCGCTCGCGCGGACGCAGCTACCGCGAGCTCCCCCTGCGCCTCAGCGAGTTCGGGTCGGTCTACCGCTACGAGAAGAGCGGGACCCTGTCGGGCCTCACGCGTGTGCGCGGCATGACCCAGGACGACACGCACATCTACGTCACGGCCGATCAGGTGAAGGACGAGCTGACCCACAGCCTCGACTTCGTGCTGCAGACGCTCCGCGACTACGGTCTCAACGACTTCTACCTCGAGCTGTCGACCAAGGAGGACGGCAACCCGAAGTTCATCGGCGACGACGCCCTCTGGACCGAGGCGACCGAGACCCTCCGCGAGGTCGCCGAGGCCTCCGGACTCGAGCTCGTTCCCGACCCGGGCGGGGCGGCGTTCTACGGACCGAAGATCTCGGTGCAGGCTCGTGACGCGATCGGCCGCACGTGGCAGATGTCGACGATCCAGCTCGACTTCAACCAGCCGGAGCGCTTCGAGCTCGAGTACACGGGCCCCGACGGCGAGAAGCACCGTCCTGTCATGATCCACCGCGCGCTGTTCGGGTCGGTCGAGCGCTTCTTCGCCATCCTGCTCGAGCACTACGCCGGGGCCTTCCCCGTGTGGCTCGCGCCGGTGCAGGTCGTGGCCGTGCCCGTCGCCGCCGAGTACGGCGACTACCTGCAGGGCATCGTCGCCGACCTCAAGACCAAGGGCGTGCGCGCCGAGGCCGACCACAGCGACGACCGCATGCAGAAGAAGATCCGCACCCACACCACGCAGAAGGTGCCGCTCATGCTGATCGCCGGCGAGCAGGACCGCTCCAACGGCACGGTGTCGTTCCGGTTCCGTGACGGCACGCAGCTCAACGGCATCCCGGTCGACGAGGCCGTGGCGCGGATCACCGGCGCGATCTCCGAACGCACGCTCGTCAACACCGCCGAGGACCTGGCATGACGGACGATCCGGATGCCGCCGCGGCGGGCCCGTCGCCGGTGACCGGCGCGACGGCCCCCGTCGGCGGGTCCGGATCGCCGACGACCGACGCCGAGCTCGTCGACGCGATGACCCTGCCCGGCGTTCCCGACGAGTTCCAGCGCCTGTGGACTCCGCACCGCATGGCGTACATCTCCGCGGGGCGGGAACCGATGGAGCAGAACTGTCCGTTCTGCGCGGCGCCGGACAAGAGCGATGAAGACGGGCTGATCGTCGCGCGCGGGAAGACCGCGTACGTGCTTCTGAACCTCTTCCCCTACAACTCGGGCCATCTGCTCGTGTGCCCGTACCGTCACATCGCCACGTACGATCAGGCGACCGACGAAGAGGTGGCCGAGATCGGTGCCCTCACCCAGCGCGGAATGCGGGTCCTGCGGGCGGTGTCGAACTGCGACGGCTTCAACCTGGGGATGAATCAGGGAGCGATCGCGGGGGCCGGGGTGGACGCTCACCTGCACCAGCACATCGTTCCGCGGTGGGCGTCGGATGCCAATTTCTTCCCCATCATCGCCAAGACGAAGGCGCTGCCGCAGTTGCTCGGCGACGTGCGTCGGACGGTGTCGGAGGCCTGGAACGCCTGAACCGGCGTCATCCACAACCCCGCTCGGCGCGGGCGGCCGCCTGGTTATGGTGTTCCGATGAACGCTCGAAATCGCCCCTTCGTGCTCACGCTGACACTGACCGCCGTCGTCGTGGCGACAACCGCGTGTCTTCCGCTTCCGAGCCCGCTCGACCGCGGAGAAGCCGGTGAGGTGTCCGCGGCGACCCCCACCGCGGCGCAGCCGTCCACGCCCGGCGACGAAGCGACCGCCGATCCTGACGACTTCGCCGACGTCTTCGCCGAACGGGACGAGTTCTTCCGCGCGCAGCAGCTGCCGATGGATGGCACGCCGCTGGTCGCGGTGACACCGGCTCAGCAGGACTTCATCGCGCAGCAGCGCGCGTACGTCGAACAGCAGGGGCTCGAGTGGACGGCATCCGATGAGAATCTCGCCCTCGCCCTCGCGGGCGACGCGTGCGAAACCGCGATCCTGAGCCGTCATCAGGTGGACTCGTCGACGCTCATCGCCCACGTGACCACGTCGCCGCTGTTCGCTCAGCTCATCCCCGCCGAGCTCGACGGCGACGCCCGCACGCAGGCGGAGGCCCCGATCGCGAGCGTGATGGTCTTCGGGACGACGTTCCTCTGTCCCGACGACGGTACGCAGTGGGTGACCGCGTACCGCGAGGTGTACGGGGGCTGAGGCCTCGCCGCCCCGCGGCTCGCAGGTCGGGCTCGGTCCCTTCGACAGGCTCAGCGACATCCGCTTGCGCAGGTCACGCACGCGGGTCGGCGCCTTCGACAGGCTCAGGGGCTCCGCTCGCGCGGGTCGCGCACACGGACCGGAGCCTTCGACGGGCTCAGAGGACTCGACGGGCCGACGAGAGCAGAACCGGTGGCCGAGCCCGTCGAAGCGGCAGGGCCGTCGCCGGGGTGCTAGCGCACCTGGCGCACGGCGAACTGCAGGCGCGGGTGGGCGTAGGCCTCTTGCGACTCGACGAGACGCAGCTCGCGCGAGCCCGACTCGTACGTGTTCGACAGCAGGTCGAAGACGCTCGACGCGGTGCGGGCCAACGCGTCGGCCGCATCGCCGGAGCGGCGGTAGTGCGCGGTGAAGAGCGCCGCGGTCACGTCGCCCGAGCCGTTCGCCTTCATGGGGATGAGGGGGGTCTGCACGATCCAGGCGCCGGCATCGTCGATCACCATCATCTCGATGGTGTCGGCCTCCCGGTCGGGGCGCTCGACGCTCGTGACCAGGACCGTGCGCGGGCCGCGCTCGCGCACGAGATCGGCGGATGCCAGGGTCGAATCGATGCTCCCGGGCTCGGTGCCGGTGAGGAAGCCGAGCTCGAACTGATTGGGCGTGATGATGTCGGCCACGGGCACCACGCGCTCGCGCAGCAGCTCGGGGATGGCCGGAGCGACGAAGCAGCCCGACTTGGCGTTGCCCATCACGGGGTCGCAGGCGTAGACGGCATCCGGGTTGGCCTTCTTCACACGCGAGACGGCGTCGATGATGACGTCTCCGATGCCCTCTCCGCCCTGGTAGCCCGAGAGCACCACGTCGATCTCGGGGAGGACACCGCGGTCCTCGATGCCGGCGATCACGGCGGCGACGTCGTCGGGCGAGATGAGCGGTCCGCGCCACGCGCCGTAACCGGTGTGGTTCGAGAAGTTCACCGTGTACACGGGCAGCACCTCGACGCCGATGCGCTGGAGAGGGAAGACGGCGGCGGAGTTGCCGACGTGCCCGTACGCGACGGCGGACTGGATCGAGAGAACCTTCATGCCTCGATCCTTCCACTTCCCGCGTCCGCGCGGAGCACCCGGCACGCACGCGCGAGATCGTCGGCCAGGGTGCGCGCCGAGGCCTCGTCGAGGTCGTGCACGGTCAACCGCAGGAACGCGCCGTGGTCGCCGTCGCCGAGGAAGAACGGGTCGCCCTCGCGCACCAGCCACCCGCGGCGCATGAGGTCCTCGCGGACGCGGGCAGCGGCGACCGGGAGCGGCACCCACAAGTTGAGACCGTCGCCGGGGGAGACGGGGACCCCTCTCTCGGTGAGCGCGCGGGCAAAAGCGGCGTTGCGCTCGGCATAGTGCACGGCGGCACGTTCGATCCCGGCGCGCACCCCCTCATCGGTGACGAGCGCCAGGGTCAGTCGCTGGAGGATGTGGCTCACCCACGTCGTGCCGGGGGTGAGCCGCACCGCGAGACCGTCGGCGGTGTCGGCATCGGATGCCGTGACGGCCAGGCACGTGTCGGGTCCGAGGAACTTCGACATCGAGCGGATGCGCGCCCACCGCCGCTGCGCGGGGCCGATCACCGTGTGCAGCGGCGCGCGCGACAGCAGGGAGAAGTGGTCGTCTTCGATGACGAGCACGTACGGATGCTCGGCGAGCACCGCACGCAGCGCCGCGGCCCGGTCGGCGGTCAGGCTCGCCCCGGTGGGGTTGTGCGCGCGCGGGGTGACGACGACCGCGCGGATGCCGGCGGCCAGCGCCGCGCGGAGTCCCTCGACGGTCATGCCCTCGGCATCCACCGGGACGGGTACCGCGCGATAACCGCCGGTGCGCACGGTGTGCAGCGCCGAGAGGAAGCACGGGTCCTCGAGCGCCACCGCGTCGTCGCGTTGCAGCGCCTGCGCGAGCAGCCGCTCGATCGCATCACTCGCGCCGCTGGTGACGGTGATGCGCGTGTCGTCGTGGGGGAGCTGATCGGTCATCCACTGACGCGCCCACGCCTCGAGTCCGGGGTCGATGACCGGCTCGCCGTAGAGCACGGGACGCGCGGAGCGGGCGAGGGCCGCGGTCGGGTCGGGGATGAGGGCGGGATCGGGATTGCCCGTGCCGACGTCGCGCAGCACGGTGTCGGGCGCGTAGCCCTCCTGGGCCACGGCGGCGCGGTCGGCCACCCGGGTGCCGCCTCGACCGCGCGCCTCGACGAGCCCCGCCTGCGCGAGCTGGCGATACGCCGCCACGACGGTGTTGCGGTTCACGCCCAGCTCGGCCGCGAGCGTGCGGACGGGAGGGAGAAGGGTGCCCGGGGGCAGCTCGCCGCGTTCGATGCGCGTGCGGAGCCCGGCGGCGATCTCGGATGCCGAGCGCCCGGTGATGTCGATGGTCATGTGCCCCCCGGAGTCGACGTCCAGCCTATGTCCTGAGCCATGCTACGGTTTGGCCTAAGCCAATAGATCGCGCCCCGAAGCGCGGAACGGAGCAGTCATGACCGACACCGGAACCTCCCGCGTCAAGCGGGGACTCGCCGAGATGCTCAAGGGCGGCGTCATCATGGACGTCGTCACCGCCGAGCAGGCCCGCATCGCCGAAGACGCGGGCGCGGTCGCCGTGATGGCGCTCGAGCGCGTGCCCGCCGACATCCGCGCCCAGGGCGGCGTGGCGCGCATGAGCGACCCCGACCTGATCGACGACATCATCGCTTCGGTGTCGATCCCCGTCATGGCCAAGGCGCGCATCGGCCACTTCGTCGAGGCGCAGATCCTGCAGGAGCTCGGCGTCGACTACATCGACGAGTCCGAGGTGCTCTCGCCCGCCGACTACGTCAACCACATCGACAAGTGGAACTTCACCGTGCCGTTCGTGTGCGGCGCGACCAACCTCGGCGAGGCGCTCCGGCGCATCACCGAGGGCGCGGCGATGATCCGGTCCAAGGGCGAGGCCGGCACGGGAGACGTGTCGGAGGCGACGAAGCACATCCGCACGATCCGCTCGGAGCTCAACGCCCTGCGCGCGAAGACCAAGGACGAGCTCTACGTCGCGGCGAAGGAGCTGCAGGCCCCGTACGACCTCGTCGCCGAGATCGCGGAGACCGGCGAGCTGCCCGTCGTGCTCTTCACCGCCGGGGGAGTGGCGACTCCCGCCGACGCCGCCATGATGATGCAGCTCGGCGCCGACGGCGTGTTCGTGGGCTCGGGCATCTTCAAGTCGGGCAACCCCGCCCAGCGCGCCGCGGCGATCGTCAAGGCGACCACGTTCCACGACGACCCGAAGATCGTGGCGGAGGCGTCGCGGGGACTCGGCGAGGCGATGGTCGGCATCAACGTCGCCGACCTCCCCGCCCCCCACCGCCTGGCCGAGCGTGGCTGGTAACGGTCCCCGCGTCGGCGTCCTCGCCCTGCAGGGCGATGTGCGCGAGCACCTCGCCGTGCTGACCACCCTCGGAGCCGACGCGCAGCCCGTGCGTCGGCCCGAGGAGCTCGCCGCCGTGGAGGGCCTCGTGCTCCCCGGCGGCGAGTCGAGCGTCATCGACAAGCTCGCGCGCGCCTTCGGCCTGTTCGACCCGATCCGCCAGGCGATCACCGACGGGATGCCGATGTACGGCACCTGCGCCGGGCTCATCCTCCTCGCCGACCGCATCGACGGCGCCATCGCCGGCCAGCGCACCTTCGGCGGAATCGACGCGCGGGTGACCCGCAACGCCTTCGGCTCCCAGACGCAGTCCTTCGAGACCGACCTGGAGGTGCCCGCGCTCGGCAGTCCGCCGGTGCACGCGGTGTTCATCCGCGCGCCCGCGGTCGTGGAGTGGGGCCCGGATGCCGAGCCCCTGGCATCCCTCCCCGATGGGCGCGTCGTGGCGATCGAGCAGGGGGCGCTGCTCGGAACGGCGTTCCATCCGGAGTCGACGGGGGAGACGCGCTTCCACGAACGGTTCCTGCACCGCGTGCGCAACCGACGCGGCGCAGGCCGTGTCGCACCGTAAACTGGACCAATGTCCGGACATTCCAAATGGGCCACGACCAAGCACAAGAAGGCGGTCGTCGACGCCCGCCGCGCGAAGTCGTGGGCCAAGCTCATCAAGAACATCGAGGTCGCGGCCAAGCTCGGCGGTGCCGACCTGCAGGGCAACCCGACCCTCTTCGACGCCGTTCTGAAGGCCAAGAAGACCTCGGTCCCCAAAGACAACATCGATCGCGCGATCAAGCGCGGCGCGGGCATCGGCGGCGAGGCCGTCGAGTACGCCTCCATCATGTACGAGGGCTACGGTCCCAACGGCGTCGCGTTCCTCATCGAGTGTCTGACCGACAACAAGAACCGTGCGGCCGCCGAGGTGCGCACAGCTCTCAGCCGCAACGGCGGCACCCTCGCCGATCCGGGCAGCGTCGCGTACAACTTCAGCCGTAAGGGCGTCATCGTGGTCCCCGCCGAGGGCACCAGCGAGGACGACGTCATGCTCGCGGTCCTCGAGGCCGGCGCCGAGGAGGTCGAGCCCCACGGCGAGGGCTTCGGCGTGATCACCGAGGCGAGCGACCTCGTGTCCGTGCGCAGCGCCCTGCAGGACGCCGGGATCGAGTACGACTCCGCCGACGTCGAGTTCGTCCCCTCGCTCAAGGTGGAGGTCGACGCCGACACCGCCCGCAAGGTGTTCCGCCTCATCGACGCGCTCGAAGACAGCGACGACGTGCAGAACGTCTACACGAACTTCGACATGACGCCCGAGGTGCAGGCCGAGCTCGAGAACGACGAGTAAGGGCGCGCCCTTCTCCGCGACACGGCCCCTGCGCTTAGCGTGGGGGCCGTGTCCCGTTCTCTGCGCGTCCTCGGCATCGATCCCGGCCTCACGCGCTGCGGTATCGGGATCGTGGACGTCTCGCCGAACCGCACCGCGTCGCTCGTGCATGTCGGCGTCGCGCGGTCGGCGCCCGGCGACCCGATCGAGAAACGTCTCGCGGCCATCGCCGTCGGCATCCGGGAGGTGCTCGTCGCCCACCAGCCGGACGTGGTCGCCGTCGAGCGCGTCTTCGCACAGAACAACCGGCACTCGGTGATGGGAACCGCACAGGCGAGCGGCATCGCGCTGCTTCTGGCCGCCGAGCACGGACTGACCGCGGCGACGCACACCCCCAGCGAGGTGAAGGCGGCCATCACGGGGTACGGCGCCGCCGACAAGGTGCAGGTGCAGACCATGGTCGCGCGCGTGCTGCGCCTCGACACGCTGCCCCAGCCGGCCGACGCCGCCGACGCGCTCGCGATCGCCCTCTGCCACGCCTGGCGCGGCGGCCCGGCGACCCCCTCGGCGGAGGCCGCCCTCACGCCTGCTCAGCGGGCCTGGCGGGATGCCGAGAAGCGACGTTCTCCACAGCCCCGTGTCGCTCGAACACATGTACGAACGCCCGGCGTAGGCTGATCGCATGATCTCTTCGCTGCATGGGTCGGCGGCGCACGTCGCCGACGATTCGCTCGTGGTCGTCGTCGGAGGCGTGGGCTTCTCGGTCGCCGTGACCGCGCAGTTCGCGCGGACGGTTCACCTCGGCGACGATGTGCACCTGCACACCAACCTCATCGTGCGAGAAGACGCCCTGTCCCTCTACGGCTTCGAGACGCGGGAAGAGCTCACGGTCTTCACCCAGCTCATCAGCGTGACCGGCGTCGGACCGAAATCGGCCCTCGGGGTGTTGTCCTCCCTGACCGTGCCGCAGATCGCGCAGGCCGTCGCCGACGACGACGACGCTCCCTTTCGTCGCGTGTCGGGTATCGGCCCCAAGACCGCCAAGCTCATCGTCGTGCAGCTCGCCGGGAAGCTCGCCGTCACGCCCGCGTCCGCGCCCGCCGCCGTCGCGCCGCACGGCCAGATCCCCGTCCAGGTCACCCAGGCGCTCATCGGCCTCGGGTGGACCGAGCGCACCGCGGCCGAGGCCGTGGCATCCGTCGCCGAGAACGCCTCCGAGGCCGACCGCGCCTCCGTCCAGGCCCTGCTGCGCCTGACGCTGGCGCTGCTCGGTCCGGCACGGAAGGAGAACGTGGGTGGCTGACGTCCGCGACGCCGGCACCCCCGACGACGAGACCGAACTCGCGATCGAAGGAGCCCTCCGCCCCACCTCGCTCGCAGAGTTCGTCGGTCAGCAGAAGGTGCGCGGGCAGCTGCAACTCCTGCTCGATGCCGCGCGCATCCAGCAGCGCTCGCCCGACCACATCTTGCTGTCCGGCCCTCCTGGGCTCGGTAAGACCACCCTGGCCATGATCGTGGCGCATGAGAGCGGACGTCCTCTGCGCCTCTCCAGCGGGCCGGCGATCCAGCACGCGGGTGACCTCGCGGCGCTGCTGTCGTCGCTGACGCCGGGAGAAGTGCTGTTCATCGACGAGATCCACCGGATGGCGCGCTCCGCCGAAGAGATGCTGTACCTGGCGATGGAGGATTTCCGCATCGACATCATGGTCGGCAAGGGGGCGGGTGCCACGAGCATTCCCCTCGACCTGTCTCCGTTCACCCTGGTCGGAGCGACCACGCGCGCGGGCCTGCTCCCCAACCCCCTGCGGGACCGTTTCGGCTTCACCGCGCACCTGGAGTACTACGAACCCGAAGAACTCGAGCAGGTGGTCTCGCGGTCCGCGGCCATGCTCGACGTCGGCCTGCCGGGTACCGCGCGCTCCGAGATCGCCCGACGTTCGCGGGGCACGCCGCGCATCGCCAACCGCCTGC
This sequence comes from Microbacterium galbum, assembly GCF_032464915.1. Taxonomy (NCBI): domain Bacteria; kingdom Bacillati; phylum Actinomycetota; class Actinomycetes; order Micrococcales; family Microbacteriaceae; genus Microbacterium; species Microbacterium galbum. The sequence continues at coordinate 535,000 of NZ_JAWDIS010000003.1, forward strand.
TCCGGCGCGTGCGCGACTACCTGGTGGTCCACGGCCCCTCGGCGGGCGCCGAGGACGGTGATGCGGACGTGCGCACGGTCGGCGCCGCCCTCGATCTCTACGACGTGGATGCCATCGGGCTCGATCGCCTCGACCGAGCGGTCCTCGACGCCGTCGTGCGTCGATTCCGCGGCGGACCGGTGGGTCTCAGCACGCTCGCGGTGGCCGTCGGCGAAGAACCCGAGACCATCGAGTCGGTCGTGGAGCCCTACCTCGTCCGTATCGGTTTCATGGGACGCACGCCGCGCGGACGCGTCGCCACCCCCGAGGCATACGACCACCTCGGCGCCCCTCACCCCGACGGCCTGCTCCGGTTCAGCCAGGGGTCATGACCTATACTCGGCGAGGGATTCCCCGACCCCCGCTTGACTCACGCTAGGCAGTGCCGCACGGCGCGCCTGACTCGAAAGGTGCACCGCCTCGATGGATATCGCCCGGTTCTTCGCTGATTACGGCATCGTCATCCTGCTCATCGCCCTGCTGATCTTCATGTTCTACAGCTCGCGGCGCCGCATGCAGAAGCAGAAGGCGGAGCTCGAGAAGAAGTCGCGCGAGACCGTTCCCGGCGCTGAGGTGCTCCTGCAGGGCGGCCTCTACGGCACCGTCGTCGAGTACGACGGCGTCGACCTCGACAAGCCCGCCCTGGTCGAGATCGCCCCCGGTGTGGTCATCAAGGTGCACAGCCAGGCCGTGCTGCGCATCGTCGACCCCGCTCAGGGCGCCGTCACCGAAGACGAGTTCATCGAGGCGGAGGAGACCGAGGCCGAGTACGTCGCCGGGGTCGCCGACGGCGACATCACCTCGATCAGCGACGACCAGCGCGCCGCCCGCCAGCACGCGGCCGACCCCGACCAGACCGACAAGGACCGCCCGCAGGCCTGACGCCCGCTCCGCCGTTCCCGCCCGCCGCACAGAAAGCCGACTCCGTGGCGCCCTCGACCCCTGTCCGTCATGCCTGGCGCGTACTGACCGGATTGCTCGCCATCGTCGGCGTGCTCTTCGGCATCAACGCGCTGGGCGTGTACGTCTTCAACGCAAGTTCCTGGACGCCCGAGCTCGCGCTCGACCTCCAGGGCGGGACGCAGATCATCCTGCAGGCCCAGACGACCGACGGGGCGGCCCCCGACAGCGAACAGCTGGCCCAGGCCGTCACGATCATCCGTCAGCGCGTCGACGCCTCGGGCGTCGGTGAGGCCGACGTCGCCACCGAGGGCGGGCGCAACATCGTCGTGCAGATCCCCGGTCAGGCCGACGACGCCACGCGTCAGCGCATCCAGAGCTCCGCACAGCTCCAGCTGCGGCCCGTGCTGTTCACGGGTTCGCCGGCGACGTCGTTCGTGGGCGAGGACGGCAACAACACCCCGTACCCGACGCCCGACCCGAGCCTGCCGGCGACGCCCACCGCGTCGCCGACCAACGCGAGCGACCCCGCGTACATCACTCCCGCCCTCCAGGCCGAGTTCCTCTCCTACGACTGCGCCAACCCGCCGTCCAACCCCGCGCAGTCCCCGGCCGATCAGCCGATGATCACCTGCGACGTCAACGGGCAGGCGAAGTACATCCTCGGCCCGGTCGAGCTCGACGGAAACGACATCTCCGACGCCACCAACGGCCAGGAGCAGAACACGGGCCAGTGGGCCGTCAACCTCGTCTTCAACGACCAGGGCACCCAGAAGTTCGCCGACGTGAGCCAGCGTCTGTACGGAGCGCAGGCCCCGTTCAACCAGTTCGCCTTCGTCCTCGACGGCAGCGTGCTGTCGGCCCCGTCGATGAACGGCATCATCGTCGACGGTCGACCCAGCATCACCGGAAGCTTCACGCAGGAGTCGTCGAAGGCCCTCGCCGACCAGCTGAAGTACGGTGCCCTGCCGTTGAGCTTCACCGTCGTCAGCTCCGACACCGTCTCGGCCACCCTCGGCTCCCAGCAGCTCCAGGTCGGCTTCATCGCCGGGCTCATCGGCCTCGGTCTCGTGGCGATCTACTCGCTGATCGTGTACCGCGCCCTGGGCACCGTGATCATCGCGTCTCTCGCCGTGATGGCGGTGTTGACGTATCTCGCCCTGTGCATCCTGGCCTGGCGCGCGGGCTTCCGACTGTCCCTCGCCGGCGTCGCGGGCCTGATCGTGACGATCGGCTTCACGGCAGACTCGTTCATCGTCTACTTCGAACGCATCCGCGACGAGCTGCGCGACGGCAAGTCGATCACCGCGGCCGTCGAAGACGGATGGTCGCGCGCCAAGCGCACGATCTACATCTCGAAGTCGATCAACGTCCTCGCCGCCGTCGTGCTGTACATCCTGGCGGATGCCACGGTGAAGGGCTTCGCGTTCACGCTCGGACTCACGACCGCGATCGACGTCCTCATCTTCATCCTCTTCACGCACCCGGTCATGCAGCTGCTCGCGCGCACGCGTTTCTTCGGCTCCGGCCACCCGCTCTCGGGTATGGACCCGAACGCGCTCGGCGCGGTGTACCGGGGCCGTGCGCAGTTCCGCGCCCCAGTGGCCGATGCCGGTCGCGCCAAGCGGTCGCGCGGCGAAGCTCAGCGCCGCCAGACGATCGCTGAGCGCAAGCAGGCGGAACTCGCTCCCGCCGCGCGCGGCGATAGCGGCTCCACGAAGGAGGGAAGCGACTGATGCGCTCCATGTCGCAGCTCGGTAACGACCTCTACTCCGGGAAGACCTCCTTCCCGTTCGTGCAGCGTCGTCGCCTGTGGTTCATCATCGCGGCGGTCCTCGTGATCGGCGCCGCTCTCGTGCCGCTGTTCCGGCCCGTGCAGTTCTCGATCGAGTTCACCGGCGGGTCGCAGTTCACCGTGTCGAACCCGACCTCCTTCGATCAGGCCCTCGCAACCGACGCGGTCACCTCGGTCGTTCCGGGAGCGACGACCCGCGTCACGACGATCAGCGACCAGGCCGTTCGCGTGCAGACCGACCAGCTCGGCAGCGACGAGACGCAGGCCGTCTCGGCCGCCCTGGCCAGCGCGTACGACGTTCCTGCGTCGGAGGTCACCGACTCCTTCATCGGTCCCACCTGGGGTGCCGACGTCACGCGTCAGTCGTTGTGGGGTCTGTCGATCTTCCTCGCGCTGACATTCCTCATCCTCGCCCTGTACTTCCGCACGTGGAAGATGTCGGTCGCCGCGATCATCGGCCTCGTCGATGTTCTCGTCATCACGATCGGCGTCTACGCGGTCTTCGGTTTCGAGATCTCACCCGCTGCCGTGATCGGCTTCCTCACGATCCTCTCCTACGCGCTCTACGACACCACCGTCGTCTTCGACAAGGTGCGGGAGAACACGAGAGAAGACGGGGAGATCTCCGGCCGCACGTTCGCCGAGTCGGTCAACCTCGCGGCGAACCAGACGCTGATCCGCTCCATCAACACGACCGTGGTCGCGATCCTGCCCGTCGGCGCGATCCTGTTCATCGGTGTACCGCTGGGAGCGCGGACGCTCAGCGACATCTCGCTGTCGATCTTCGTCGGCACCATCGTCGCGGCCTACTCGACCCTGTTCGTCGCCGTCCCGATGTACGCCCTGCTGCGCGAAGGCGAGAAGCCGATCGCCCAGCGCGATCAGCGCGTGCGCGCCGCCCGGGAGAAAGCCGGCATTCCGGCCTGATCACCGCAGCACCCCCGCGTACGCCCATCGTGCGCGCGTGAGCTCCCCCGACGTGCCCTCTTCGGCACGTCGGGGGAGCGTAGACTTGATCGACTGGCCGTGAGGAAGGGGTGACGATGACAGAGACCGCCTCTTCTGCGCCGCCGCCGTCATCGCTGCGACGCCTGGTTCCGCGCATCTTCTCGCGCGCCGCCCGCCGCGACGACGTCGACAAACTGCTGCGAACTGTCCGTACGCATCACCCCAAGGGCGACCTCGCGATCATCGAGCGCGCATACGCCGTTGCCGACAAGGCGCACGACGGTCAGAAGCGCCAGAGCGGCGAGCCCTACATCACGCACCCGCTCGCGGTCGCGCAGATCCTCGCCGAGCTGGGGCTCGGACCGAAGGCGATCGCCGCCGCCCTCCTGCACGACACGGTAGAGGACACGGGCTACCCGCTCGATGAGCTCGCGGCCGACTTCGGCGACGAGGTCGCCATGCTCGTCGACGGGGTCACCAAGCTCGACAAGGTCAAGTACGGCGACAGCGCTCAGGCCGAGACGGTGCGCAAGATGATCGTGGCGATGTCGAAAGACATCCGCGTCCTGCTCATCAAACTCGCCGACCGTCTTCACAACGCGCGCACGTGGGGCTTCGTGCCCCCGCACAAGGCCGCGAAGAAGGCCACCGAGACGCTGGAGATCTATGCGCCCCTGGCGCACCGTCTCGGCATCCAGGCCATCAAGAGCGAGCTCGAGGACCTCTCGTTCGCGGTCATGCATCCCAAGCTGTACGCCGAGATCGACAGCCTGGTGAAGCAGCGCACCCCGCAGCGCGAGCAGTACGTGCAGAACGTGATCGACGCGGTCGACGCCGATCTGCGCGAACTCCGCGTGCGCGGTCGGGTCATGGGCCGCCCGAAGCAGTTGTACTCCGTGTACCAGAAGATGGTCGTACGCGGCCGCGAGTTCGACGACATCTACGACCTCATCGGCATCCGCATCCTGGTCGGCACGGTTCGCGACTGCTACGCCGTGCTCGGCGCCATCCACGCGCGATGGACGCCCCTTCCCGGGCGGTTCAAGGACTACATCGCCACGCCCAAATTCAATCTCTATCAGTCGCTGCACACGACGGTGATCGGTCCCGGCGGTCGTACCGTCGAGATCCAGATCCGCACGAACGAGATGCACCAGCAGGCCGAGTTCGGTGTCGCCGCGCACTGGAAGTACAAAGAGCGCATGGCGGGCGGCAAGGCGGATGCCAAGGCCGTCGACGCCGACATGGCGTGGATCGCGCACATCTCCGACTGGCAGGCCGAAACCGCCGACCCGGGGGAGTTCCTCGACTCGCTGCGCTTCGAGATCGGCGCGAAAGAGGTCTACGTCTTCACGCCGAAGGGCCGGGTGGTCGGCCTTCCGACCGGGGCGACTCCGGTCGACTTCGCCTACGCCGTGCACACCGAGATCGGTCACCGCACGATGGGCGCCAAGGTCAACGGCCGCCTCGTGCCGCTCGAGTCGACCCTGCAGAGCGGCGACGTCGTCGAGGTGTTCACCTCGAAGAACCCCGACGCCGGCCCCAGCCAGGACTGGCTCGGATTCGTCAAGAGCACCCGCGCGCGCAACAAGATCCGCGGCTGGTTCACGAAGGAACGCCGCGAAGAGGCGATCGAGCAGGGTAAGGACTCCATCGCCCGCGCGATGCGGCGGCAGAACCTGCCGCTCCAGCGCCTGATGAACCAGGATTCCTTCACCGAGGTCGCCCGCGGTTTCCACTACGAGGACGTCTCGGCGCTGTACGCGGCCGTGGGCGAGGGGCACGTCTCCACGCAGTCGGTGATCGAGAAGGTCACCGCACTGGTCAGCGCCGAGGAGACCAACACCGGACCGATCGACATCCCGGTGGGCCGCAGCCGCGCACCGCGCGGTGGCGATTCGGGTGTGCTCGTCCGTGGAGCGCCCGACATCCTGGTCAAGCTCGCCAAGTGCTGCACGCCGGTTCCGGGCGACGAGATCGTCGGCTTCGTGACACGGGGCAGCGGCGTCTCGGTGCACCGGGGCGACTGCACCAACGTGCGGTCGCTGAAGGAGGAGCCCGACCGTCTCATCGATGTCGAGTGGGCCCCCACGACGAAGAGCGTGTTCCTGGTGCAGATCCAGGTCGAGGCTCTCGACCGCTCCGGCCTGCTGAGCGATGTGACGCGCGTGCTCAGCGAGCATCACGTCAACATCCTGTCCGCGACGGTGTCCACGACGAACGATCGACTCGCGCTGAGCAAGTTCGTCTTCGAGATGGGCGACACCGTCCACCTCGACCGCGTGCTCAATGCCGTGCGGCGCATCGACGCCGTGTACGACGTGTACCGCGTCACTTCGTCGTAGGCCGGGGATCCGCCACCCGACGACCTCGCGTCAGTCGTCGGCATCCGCCCCGACCCCTTCCGCAGGGACGGCACCCGCGTCAGCGACGGCACGGAGCAGACGTGTGGCGCGGTGGACATGCGGAAACCGCGGATGCCGCTCGAACCAGACCTCGGCATCCCTTCGAAGCAGCGGGTCGCGGTACGCCCATGCCCGCGCCGCGGCGATCTCCTCGCGGGCGTCGGATCGGGCCAGATCGACGAGCGTCCGCGCGGGGGTGCTGACGGGAACCCCGGCGACCGACATGATGTCGTCGGCCGGGAGGCGCACGTCGTGGAACACGGCGCGAAGGTCGCATCCCGCGCGGACACGGGCGGCGCGGACGCGTTGCAGGTGATGGATCGCCGGCTCCTGGGCGATGCCACCGTGCACCCATGCCGCGGTCAGACGGATGGCTGCCCACCGATCGCCGAGCAGGGGCGCCACACTGCGCGCGCGCATCCACTTCGTCTCCGCCGCGTCAGCGGGCATGTAGCCCTCGCCCAGAGGAACGAGCGCCCCGTCGAGGCACGCCGCCGTGAGCTCGGCGAGCGAGAGTCTTTCGTCGGCGAAGAAGAGAAAGGGCGACACCATCCCGCCAGTGTGGCGGAGCGGTGTCGCCCCTGACGGCGAACCGTCGGATCTGTGGAGAGCTGGTCAGCCGCCCAGGGCGCGCAGCCAGGTACGACGCGCCTCGAGCGCCTCCGAGGCCTGCGCGGCGGCACGCTTGTCGCCGCGTGCCTCGGCCTCGGCGACCTCGGCCCCGAGCTTGTCGATCGCGTCGGTGAGCTGACGCGTCATGTCGTTCGCACGCGCCTTCTGCTCCGGATCGTTGCGCTTCCAGTCAGCGTCTTCGCGCGTGCGCACGGACTGCTCGATCTTGCGGAGCTCGTCGTCGAGGGTACGTTCCTTGTCGCGCGGGAAGATACGACCGATCTCGTCCCACTGCCGCTGGATCGCCGTGAGCTTCTGACGGGCCGTCGCGAGGTTCTTCTCGTCGACGATGGGCGCCGCCTGCTCGAGCAGGGCGCGCTTCTGCTCGATCTTCTCCTTGGACGCTTCGGCGTCAGCCGTCTCGCGCTCGATGCGAGCACCGTACAGCGCGTCACCGGCCGCCTTGAACCGCGCCCACAGGGCGTCGTCGACCTTGCGGCCCGCGCGGCCCGAAGCCTTCCAGGCATCGAGCAGATCGCGGTACGCCCCGATGCCGTCCTCCCCGCGGGGAGCGAGCGCCTCAGCGCGCTCGACGAGGCGGGTCTTCGCCTCGCGGGCGGCCTTGTGCGTCTCATCGAGCGACGAGAAGAACTCCCGCCGGTGGCGGTCGACCGTTGCACGGGCGTCGCGGAAACGACGCCACAGCTGCTGCGCCGTGGACTTCGACAGACGCGGGCCGTTCTGCTGATGGGCCTGCCACCGGTCGAACAGGGCCGCCATGTCGGCGGTCATCTGCTTCCACTGCACCGACTGCGGATCGCGGGCGGCCAGGGCCTCGGCCTCTTCGACGATCGCGGTGCGCTCGCGCACCGCCTCCTCGGATGCCTGCTTGTTGGCGACGGCCTCGGTCTCGCTCGCCTCGGCGAGCTCGGCCGTGAGGGCGTCGACGCGGCCGAGGAGGGCGCCGAGGTCGCCGACCGCGGCGGCCCCGTCGAGCTTCGCACGCAGCGTCTTCGCGGTCGATCGGAGATCGGATGCCGAGGCTCCGCCGCGACGATGACGGGTCTCGAGCAGCGTCACCTCGCCGGCCAGGTCGGCGAACTTGCGCTGGAAGTAGGCGAGGGCCTCCGCGGGGGTGCCGTCGGGGTACTGACCCACGACGCGCCAGCCGTCGCCCTCTCGGACCGAGACCGTGCCCTCGTCGTCGACGCGACCCCAGGGCTGGCTCGCCGTCTTCGACGCCGTGGCGCCGGGCGGGGGACCGGGGATGCGTGCGCCCGGTACGGGGCGCGCGGCGGGCTGCGGCGCGGCGGGGGTGTCCGCAGCCTCGGGCGCATCGGCTGCCGGTTCGGCGTCGGCGGTCTCCGCCTCGGCGGTGCCGGGCTCATCGGAGGAGGAGCCCGCCGCGTCATCAGTCGGCTCGGGCGCAGCCTCGGCCGCGTCGACGGCGTCCGTCGACTCGTCGGCGGGGGTCGCGGCATCCGCCGACTCGTCGGTCGCGGAGGAGGCCGAAGGCGCGGGCGCCTCGGCATCCGTGATGTCGGCCGCGATCTCGGTCGCGGCGGGATCGACCTCGGGGGTGCTCGCGTCGTCGCGCGGGTCGGAGGTCTCGGGGGAGGGAACGGAAGTCACGGGTAGCACCTCATCGCGGCAGAACCGCCTGGGGGAGAAGGACCCTCCGAGCCTAGTACGAGCGGCCGCGCCGCCACAGGTGCGTTGACCGCGGGGGATAGGCGTCGACCTTCTCGCCGCCGACGAGGCGGCGGGTCAGGGAGCCGTTGTCGGAGCTGTGGTCGGCGACGCGGGCGACTCAATCGCGGGTGCAGACGGGCTCTGCGCCGGTGCGGGCGCGCCCGGGCCGGCGACGAAGTACGCCGTCTGCGCACCGACCGCCCCGGCGATGACGACGAGACCGATCACGACGCCGAGCACGTCGTCGCGGGTGCGACGGCGGCGCTGACGCTCGTGAAGGGCGACGCGGACCTGATAGGCGCGGGCTCGCTCGCGTTGTTCCCGCGTCTGCCGGTCTTTCCCGCGCGTCGCCACATCGACCTCCTCCGCCCGCCACCGGGCTCCTCGATCCTACAAAGCCCGCGAGCAGGCGTCCGCGGGACCGCCGCGCTCGGAACCGGTGTCGGAGGCCGCGGTTAGCCTGGAGGGGTGACACCCTCCTCCGCGCTGTTCCAGGGCCAGACGCCGCTCGCGGTCCGGATGCGCCCGGTGAGCCTCGACGAGGTGGCGGGTCAGGGGCATCTGCTGCGCCCCGGGTCGCCGCTGGTCACCCTCGCCACCACCGATTCCTCGGCATCCGGGGCTGCGGTCTCCGTCATCCTCTGGGGTCCGCCCGGCACCGGCAAGACGACCCTGGCTCAGGCCATCGCGCGCTCGTCGGGGCGACGGTTCGTGGAGCTCTCGGCCATCACCGCTGGGGTAAAAGACGTGCGGGAGGTCATGCAGGAGGCACTGACGCAGCGCGATCTGTACGGACAGTCCACCATCCTGTTCCTCGACGAGATCCACCGCTTCACCAAGGCGCAGCAGGACGCCCTCCTCCCCGGCGTCGAGAACGGGTGGGTGGTGCTGATCGCGGCGACCACCGAGAACCCGTCGTTCTCGGTCATCTCGCCCCTGCTGTCGCGGTCGCTGCTGCTGACCCTGCGCCCGCTCGGCGACGACGACCTGGGCGCGCTCGTCGATCGCGCGGTCACCGACCCGCGCGGTCTCGCCGGACGCGTCGTGCTCGACGACGACGCCCGAGCCGCACTCGTGCGACTGGCATCCGGCGACGCGCGCCGCGCGCTCACCGCGCTCGAGGCCGCTGCGTCGGTCGCGGGCGACGACGGGGGATCCCCGAGCGACATCATCCGCTCGGGAGGGGACGAGGACGACGAGGACGACGACGGGGCCCCGTTCGAGCTGACGGAGACGGAGCCACCCGTCATCACGGCCGACCACATCGCGCAGGCCGTCGATCGGGCTCTGCTCCGTTACGACCGCCAGGGCGACGAGCACTACGACGTCATCAGCGCCTTCATCAAGTCGGTGCGCGGCTCCGACCCGGATGCCGCGATCCACTACCTCGCGCGAATGATCGAGGCCGGCGAAGACCCCCGGTTCATCGCGCGCCGACTGGTCATCTCCGCCGCGGAGGACATCGGCATGGCCGACCCGCAGGCGTTGCAGATCGCCGTGGCCGCCGCAGACGCCGTCGCCTTCATCGGTATGCCCGAAGGGCGCATCCCGCTCGCCGAGGCGACGATCTACCTCGCGACCACGGCCAAGTCGAACGCCGCGTACAACGCCATCAACGCCGCGATCGCCGATGTGCGAGCCGGCGGGTTCGGGCGCGTGCCGATGCACCTGCGCGACGCCCACTACCCGGGCGCCAAGCGGCTCGGACACGGCAAGGGATACAAGTACGCCCACGACAGCGAGATCGGCATCGTCGCCCAGCAGTACCTTCCCGACGAACTCCGCGGGCGCCGGTATTACGAGCCGACCACCCACGGCACCGAACGCGACGTATCGGCGCGGTTGGAGAAGATCAGACGCATCCTCGAGGGGAAGTGACGCGTGCAGGGGTTCCCCGGGGCGCTCTGATAGCATGAACCGGCTCGAAACAGGGTTTTCGGGCATCCCCTCCTTTCTGTGATCACCTTCCGACGCGCCCCGGCGTGCGCGTCGGATCGGGCGGAAGGGGGCGATACGCCCGTGAGCCGTGAAAGGCGCGGCCACGTCATCGGAAGGAGAACTTCGTGACCACGAAGTCTCAGGACCGCCGCAAGGTGCGTCTGTCGCGCGCCCTCGGCGTCGCACTCACCCCCAAGGCCGCCCGCTACCTCGAGAAGCGTCCCTACGCTCCCGGCGAGCACGGTCGCACCAAGCGCAAGGCCGACAGCGACTACGCCGTCCGTCTGCGCGAGAAGCAGCGTCTGCGCGAGCAGTACGGCATCCGCGAGAAGCAGCTGCGCATCGCGTTCAACGAGGCCCGCCGCACCGACGGCCTGACCGGTGAGAACCTGGTCGAGCTGCTCGAGATGCGTCTGGACGCCCTCGTCGTGCGTTCGGGCTTCGCCCGCACCACCGCGCAGGCCCGTCAGCTCGTCGTGCACCGCCACATCATGGTCGACGGCCAGCTCGTGGACCGCCCGTCGTTCCGCGTGAAGCCGGGTCAGCAGATCCACGTAAAGCCCAAGAGCGAGGGTCTCGAGCCCTTCCAGGTCGCCGCCGCCGGCGGGCACGCCGAAGTGCTGCCCCCCGTCCCGGGCTACCTCGAGGTCGACCTCTCGACGCTGCAGGCGAAGCTCGTGCGTCGCCCCAAGCGCGCCGAGGTGCCCGTCACGTGTGACGTGCAGCTCGTCGTCGAGTACTACGCCGCCCGCTGATCCCAGCGAGCAGAGAAGGGCGTCGGGTTCTCCCGGCGCCCTTCGCGGTTTCAGGACGCGCTCTCGCGCTGCCCTCCGTCGTCCGGGTCGCGCTCTCGCGCGGCCGTCTGTCGTCTGGGACGCGCTCTCGCGCGACTCTCTGCCGTCCGGGTCGCGCTCTCGCGCGGCTCTCTGCTGTCCGGGTCGCGCTCACGCGCGGCTCTCTGCTGTCCGGGTCGCGCTCACGCGCGGCCCCTTGTCACTTCTGGGGCCGTTGGCGGCCTGTGGAGCTGACGCTGCAGTGTGCGGCGAACATCGATCGCCGCCGTTCGACTGCCCGAGACAGCGGATCGTGCCCGGCCTCACCGCCCATCGGCGGCAAACGAACGAAAAGGCCACGCGCTCGCTCGCCCCAGAACGCCGCCCCTCACCGAGCCACCGACCACCCGCGGCAAACGAACGAAGACGCCACGCGCTCGCTCGCCCCAGAACGCCGCCCCTCACCGAGCCGCCGACCACCCGCGGCAAACGAACCAAGACGCCACGCGCTCGCTCGCCCCAGAACGCCGCCCCTCACCGAGCCACCGACCACCCGCGGCAAACGAACCAAGACGCCACGCGCTCGCTCGCCCCAGAACGCCGCCCCTCACCGAGCCACCGACCACCTACGGCAATCGCACGCAGAGGTGCCGGTCCTGCTGCCCCGGTCGGCGCCCACGCGGGTGTGCGGTCGCGTCCGGTACGCGGTGGACTCCGGGGAGTCGGCATCCACAGGTCTCTTGCACGAGGCACGGGGGCCGTCGCCTACGATGAAGGATGCCGCGACCGCGGCGTCGCCTCGAGGAAGAAGTCGTGATCGTGAAAAGCCTCTTCTGGTTCGCGCTGGGGATCGCCGGCGGATTCGTCGCCGCGCATCTCGTCAACAAGGACCCCCGCGGTCAGGAGTTGCTCGCCCAGCTCGATTCGCGGATCGGGGAGTTCACCGACCACATGAGCGACGCCTACCACCAGCAGGAGACCCGCCTGTCGGAGATCATCGACGACGCCAAGGGCGTCGCCGCCTCCGCGGTCGACCGGGCCTCCGAGGCGATCGGCGACGCCGCCGCCTCCGCAAAGACCGCGGCATCCTCGACCGACTGACCTCCCCGGCATCCGGCCCCCGATGACCCGGGGTCGGCCACCGCACGCGCACGGAAAGACCCGCCATGAAAACCGCCGAGATCGCCCAGCGCTTCCTCGACTTCTTCGAGAAGAAGAACCACACGATCGTCCCCTCGGCCTCGCTCGTCACCGACGACCCGGCCCTGCTGTTCACCGTGGCGGGCATGGTGCCCTTCATCCCGTATCTCAGCGGCGTCGTGCCGCCGCCCTACCTGCGTGCGGCGGACGTGCAGAAGTGCATCCGCACCAACGACATCGAAGAGGTCGGCAAGACACCGCGGCACGGCACGTTCTTTCAGATGCTCGGCAACTGGTCGTTCGGCGACTACTTCAAGGAAGACGCGATCCGCTTCGCCTGGGAGCTGTTGACCGCGCCCGAGTCCGAGGGCGGCCTGGCCTTCGACCCGAAGGACCTCTGGGTCACCGTCTACGAGGAGGACGACGAGGCTCGCGACCTCTGGCTGAAGCTCAGCACCCTGCCCGACGAGCGCATCCAGCGCCTCGGGAAGGACACGAACTACTGGTCGACGGGCCTTCCCGGCCCCGCGGGCCCCTGCTCGGAGATCTTCTTCGACCGCGGTCCGGACTACGGCATCGACGGCGGTCCCGCGACCGACGACGACCGGTACGTGGAGATCTGGAACCTCGTGTTCATGCAGTACGAGATCACGAACGTGCGCTCGAAGTACGACTTCGACATCGTCGGAGAGCTCCCCGCGAAGAACATCGACACCGGCATGGGCCTCGAACGCATCGCGTTCATCAAGCAGGGCGTCGACAACATGTACGAGACCGACCAGGTGCGCCCCGTGCTCGACCTAGCGGCGAAGCTGGCCGGCAAGGCGTACGGAGCCGAGTCGCATGAGGACGACGTGCGCCTGCGCATTGTCGCCGACCACGTGCGGTCCTCGCTCATGCTGCTCGCCGACGGAGTGACCCCCTCGAACGAGGGCCGCGGCTACATCCTGCGGCGCATCATGCGTCGCGCGATCCGCTCGATGCGCCTGCTCGGCGTCGAGGGCGCGACCTTCCCCGAGCTGTTCGCGGCCTCGCGCGACGCGATGAAGGAGTCGTACCCCGAGGTCGAGACCGACTACGCCCGTCTCTCGGCCTACGCGATCGCCGAGGAGCAGACGTTCCTCCGCACCCTCGCGGCCGGCTCCGCGATCCTCGACCAGTCGGTCGCCGAGGCCAAGACCGGCGGCGGCACGACGCTGTCGGGCTCCGAGGCGTTCCTGCTGCACGACACCTACGGCTTCCCGATCGACCTCACGCTCGAGATCGCCGAAGAGGCCGGGCTGTCGGTCGACCGCGGCGCGTTCGACCAGCTCATGCTGGAGCAGCGCACGCGTGCCAAGGCCGATGCGCGTGCCCGCAAGGGTGCCATCGCCGACCAGAGCGCGTACCGCGAGTTCCGCGCGCTCGGCGAGACCGTGTTCACCGGATACACCGAGCTGCAGACCGAGTCGAAAGTCCTCGGCATCCTGGTCCAGGGGCAGGGGACCGACCGCGCCTCGGAGGGTCAGATCGCCGAGGTCATCCTGGCCGAGACCGCCCTCTACGCAGAATCCGGCGGCCAGGTCGCCGACAAGGGCGTCATCGTGGGCCCGGGTTACGAGCTCGAGGTGCTCGACGTGCAACGTCCCGTGCCGGGTCTGGTCAGCCACACGGTCGAGGTGACCACCGGTGAGGTCGCCGTGGGCGCACCCGCCACCACCGTCGTCGACGGACTCAACCGCCACGCGGCGCAGCAGGCGCACACCGCCACGCACCTCGTGCACGCGGCGATTCGCGACACTCTCGGCAAGACCGCGACGCAGACCGGGTCGCTCAACCGTGCCGGCTACATGCGCTTCGACTTCAGCTGGGGCTCGGCGCTCTCTCCCGAGACCCGCACCGAGATCGAGGACATCGCCAACAACGCCGTCCGCGACAACCTCGAGGTCACCACGCGCGTGATGTCGCTCGACGAGGCGAAGGCCGCGGGCGCCATGGCCCTGTTCGGCGAGAAGTACGGCGACACCGTGCGCATGGTCGACATCGGCGGCCCGTGGTCGCGCGAGCTCTGCGGCGGCACGCACGTCGCGCGCAGCGCCGAGATCGGCCTCGTGAACCTCGTGGGCGAGCAGTCGGTCGGCGCCTCGAACCGACGCGTGGAGGCGCTCGTCGGCCTCGACGCCTTCCGTGACCTCGCCGCGGAGCGCGCGATCGTCTCGCAGCTGTCGACGTCGCTCAAGACACCGCGCGAGCAGTTGACCAATCGCATCGCCGAGCTCGCCGCGAGCCTCAAAGCCGCCGAGAAGAAGATCGCCGCCTTCGAGGCACAGGCCCTCACCGGCCGCCTGCCGCAGCTGGTGGAGTCGGCGGTGGCCGTCGGCACCGTCAAGGTCGTGGCGCAGAGTCTCGGCGAGGGCGCCTCGGCCGACGACGTGCGCTCCCTGGCCCTGCAGGTGCGCGACCGCCTCGGCAGCGACCCCGCGGTCGTCGCCCTCGGTTCGGTCGCCGGCGGCCGCGCGACGGTCGTCGTCGTCACGAACGACGCGGCACGCGAGCGCGGTCTCGCCGCCGGTGCCCTCGCGAAGGCCGCAGCCGCCGTGCTCGGCGGCGGCGGCGGCGGTCGTCCCGACGTCGCGCAGGGAGGCGGAACGGATGCCGCGGCCCTGCCGCAGGCGCTCGACGGCATCGTCGCCGACGTGCGGGCGACGACCGCGTGACGGAGTTCCGACGCGGCATCCGTCTGGGGATCGACGTCGGGCGCGCCCGCGTGGGCGTCGCCCGCTCGGACCCGGACGGCGTGCTGGCCGTGCCCGTCGAGACGGTGCCGCGCAAACGCGAGCCGGTGCGCCGGATCGCCGCACTGGCGGCCGAGTACGAGGCGTTCGAGGTGCTGGTGGGTCTGCCGCTCAACCTCCGCGGGGAGGACACCCCGTCGACCACCGATGCACGGAGATTCGCCGAGCAGCTCGCATCCGCTCTGCCCATACCGGTGCGGCTGGTCGACGAGCGACTGAGCACCGTGTCGGCGCACGGCGTGCTGCGGGAGGCAGGTCGTTCCCAGCGCGACTCTCGTAGCATTGTGGATCAAGTCGCCGCTGTGGTGCTGCTGCAGCAGGCGCTCGACGTGGAGCGACAGTCCGGCGAGCCGGCCGGACCCGCCGTATCACCGGGACAGGAGCCCGCCTGACATGCCCGAGAACCAGCCCCCCGAGAGCGATCCGTTCGCCGACCTGTACG
Source organism: Microbacterium galbum (assembly GCF_032464915.1). NCBI lineage: Bacteria > Bacillati > Actinomycetota > Actinomycetes > Micrococcales > Microbacteriaceae > Microbacterium > Microbacterium galbum. The sequence goes on from NZ_JAWDIS010000003.1 coordinate 550,458, forward strand.
GTCGCCTGCCCGACCCGCGCAGCGGCGCGCGCGCGGCCGACGATTCGGCCGACGCCGCTCCGCCCTCGCGTCGCGCTGCTCGTGAGGCGCGCCGCGCGCAGACCGGCCCGACCGACACGACACCCGCCGTCGCCGCGGCCCCCGCCCCGGACGGCGCCGCCGCCCCGGCGCCCCGGTTCGACGCGGCGCGACGCGCGCCGGAGGAGACCTCCGCGCCGGAGCCCACCCGCGCCGCGGAGCGCATGCCCGCGCCGCGTGCCGCCGAGCCCGCGCCGCGCACCGCCGCACCCACCCCGGCGCCCCGCGCCACCGAGCCCGCGTCCGCGCCGCGAGCCACCGACGCGGCCGCAGCCACGGCATCCGCCTCATCCTCGGACGTCGCACGTGACGGCGGAGCATCCGCGCCCGGACCCCGCCGGACGAGCGCGCCGGCGACGATCGACGACGTCTCGCGCGAGGGGCAGCCGGCGCTGATCGGTTCCGCGACGGCCGGACGCCCCGCTCCGGGTGCCGCCGGCATGGCCTCCGGGTCGCTCGAAGACCTCTTCACCGGCCAGACCACGACCCACGAGATCGGCCACGCCGCGCCCCGCGCCCCCAAGAAGCGCCGTCGCGTCGGCGGCTGGATCGCCCTCGCCGTGGTCCTGGTGCTGCTCGGCGGCATCGCCGCGGGCGGCATGGTCGTCTGGAACACCTACGGCGATCGCATCCAGGCGTTCTTGGGCAACGGCGAGCCCCTCGACTACGAGGCGGGGCAGGCCACGGGCGAGGCCCGCGTCACCATCGTCTCGGGCGACACGGGGGAGTCCGTCTCACCGAAGCTGTTCGAGGCCGGCATCACGAAGGCCTCGAATTCGCTCTACAAGTACATGGTCGACAACTCCGTCGCCTTCACCTTCCAGCCGGGCGTCTACAAGCTGCAGCAGCAGATGACGTCGGAGGCGGTCCTCGCCGCTCTCCGAGACCCCGCGAGCCGTCTGGACTACTCCGTGCAGCTGCGCGAGGGGCTCACCCTGACGCAGTCGCTCGACGTCATCTCCGAGCAGCTGAGCATCCCGCGCGCCGATCTCGACGCCGCCGCCGCCGACCCGTCGGTGTACGGCGTGCCCGCCTCGACGCTCGAGGGGTGGATCTTCCCGGCGACCTACGACTTCGACGAGGGCGTCACCGCCCAGCAGGTCATCGAACGCATGGTGCAGCGCACCATCCAGTCGCTCGACGCGGCGGGGGTCCCGGAGTCCGACCGGGAGCGCATCCTCATCGTCGCGTCGATCATCGAACGCGAGGCGCGCAGCAGCGAGGACTTCTACAAAGTCTCGCGAGTGATCGAGAACCGCCTCCAGCCCGACAACACCGAGACCCACGGCCTGCTGCAGATGGACTCGACCGCCCAGTACGGCGCGGGAGAACTGGATGCCGGGTCGTCGTCGTCGTCCGAGAACGCGCTCACCAGCGACAACCCGTGGAACACCTACGTGCGCCCGGGTCTGCCGATCGGGCCCATCGCCAACCCCGGCGATCTCGCGATCGACGCGGCGATGAAGCCGGTGGACGGCTCGTGGTACTACTTCACCACCGTCAACCTCGCCACCGGCGAGACGGTGTTCTCGACGACCTACGCCGACCAGTTGAAGGCCGTGGACCAGTTCCGTGCGTGGTGTCGCGAGAACCCCGACGGCGGATGCTGACCGACGCCACCCGGTTGGCCGTCTGGGGCGACCCGATCGCGCATTCGCGGTCGCCCCGGCTGCACGCCGCCGCGTACGGCGTGCTCGGACTCGACTGGGAGTACGGACGGCGATGCGTCGACGAGGCGACCTTCGACACGGAGGTCGACGGGTTGGATGCCACCTGGCGCGGCCTGTCGTTGACGATGCCGTTGAAGCACGTCGCGGCCGCCCGGGCCACCACCCTCGACGATGACGCGCGACTGACCGGCGCCGTCAACACCTACCTGCTGACCGACGGGAGAGCCCACGGCTTCAACACCGACGTGGGCGGACTCGCCCGCGCCCTCGACGAGGTCGGCGTACGCCGACCCGAGCGCGTGCGCGTGCTGGGCGCGGGGGCGACGGCGACCTCGGCCCTCGTCTCGGCGGCCCGCGCCGGAGCGGTCGAGGTGGAGGTACGGGCTCGGCGCCCCGAAGCGGCAGCGGCCCTCGCCGAGCTGGGGGCGCTCCTGGGCGTCGCGGTGCGGACCGCGCCTCTCGACGCGCCCGATCCCGTCCAGGTCGACACGACCATCGCCGCCCTGCCCGGCGGCACCGACCTCGGCGCCCTCGCGGGGGCGCTGGCATCCACGTCCGGACCCCTCGTCGACGTCGTCTACGGCGGCTGGCCCACACCTCTGGCGCGGGCCTGGGAGAGCGCCGGGGTGGCCGCGCACGACGGGCTCACGATGCTGCTGCACCAGGCACTGCTGCAGGTGCGCGTCTTCGTCGCCGGTGACCCTGCGCAGCCACTCGTCCACGAGGACGAGGTGCTGGCCGCAATGCGCATCGCGCTCGTGGGAGACTAGACGAATGCTTCGCGTCTTCACCGCCGGCGAGTCCCACGGCCCCGAACTGATCGCCCTCATGGAGGGGATGCCGGCCGGTGTCCCGGTCTCCTCGGCCCAGATCCGCGCCGAACTGGCGCGCCGTCGACTCGGGTACGGTCGCGGCTCGCGCATGAAGTTCGAAGAAGACGAGCTGACGCTGTCGACGGGCATCGTGCACGGCTTCACGATCGGCAGCCCGATCGCCCTGCGCATCGGCAACACCGAGTGGCCGAAGTGGACCGAGGTCATGAGCCCCGAGCCCGTCGAGCTGTCCGACCGCTCCCGCGGACGCGGAGCCGCGCTCACGCGCCCCCGCCCCGGCCACGCCGACCTCGTCGGCATGCAGAAGTACGGCTTCGACGAGGCCCGCCCCATCCTCGAGCGCGCTTCCGCCCGCGAGACCGCAGCACGCGTCGCCCTGGGCGCCGTGGCCCGTTCCTTCCTCAGCGAGCTCGGCATCCGCCTGGTCAGCCACACGCTCTCGATCGGTCCCGTGCGCGTGCCCGACGACGCCGCACTGCCCACGCCCGACGACGTCGACCGGCTCGACGCCGATCCGTTACGGTGCTTCCACGCCGACACCAGTGCGGCGATGGTCGCCGAGGTCGACGACGCGAAGAAGGCGGGCGACACGCTCGGCGGCATCGTCGAGGTGCTCGCGTACGGCCTGCCCCCGGGGCTCGGCTCGCACGTGCAGTGGGACCGCCGTCTGGACGCCCGCCTCGCCCAGGCGCTCATGAGCATCCAGGCCATCAAGGGCGTCGAGGTCGGCGACGGCTTCCTCACCACGACGCGCCGCGGTTCTCAGGCGCACGACGAGCTGTTCGCCACCGAAGACGGCATCACCCGATCGTCCGACCGTGCCGGCGGCACCGAGGGCGGCATGTCGACCGGCACCGTGCTGCGCGTACGCGCCGGTATGAAGCCGATCGCGACGATCCCCAAGGCCCTGCGTACGGTCGACGTCGCCACCGGCGACACCGCCGCCGCGCACCACCAGCGCTCAGACGTCTGCGCGGTGCCCGCGTCGGGCGTCGTCGCGGAAGCCATGGTCGCGGTGACCCTCGCGGATGCCGTGCTCGAGAAGTTCGGGGGCGACAACGTCGCCGAGACCCGCCGCAACCTCGAGTCGTACCTCGCGAACCTGCCCGAGACCCTGCGCACGACCGACGCGTCGGACGCCGCGCTTCTCGCGCATGACCTCGCCTGAGCAGGCGCCCGCCGGAGCCGACGACCGTACGCCGGTGACCGGGACCGGTTCGGCCGTCGTGCTCATCGGTCCGATGGGCGCCGGGAAAACCAGCGTGGGGCGCCGCGTCGCCCGCGCCCTGGGCACCCCCTTCACCGACACCGACAAGCTCGTCGTGCGCGAGCACGGGCCGATCCGAGACCTGTTCCTCGTCCACGGCGAAGCACACTTCCGCGCGCTCGAACGCGACGCGGTCGTCGAGGCGCTGGGCCGCGGGGGCGTCGTCGCGCTCGGCGGGGGAGCGGTGCTCGACCCCGCGACGCGGGAACGCCTGACCGCGCATCGCGTCGTCCTGCTCACCGTGGCGCCGCACGTGGTGGCATCCCGTATCCACGGCGACGATCGGCCCCTCCTCGGGGGCGAAGACCCCGTCGAACGCTGGCGGCGCATCTACGACGAGCGGCGCCCCGTCTACGAGGCCACGGCCGACATCACCATCGACACGTCGTCGGGGCCGCTGTCCCGCGTCGTCGACGACATCGTGGCCTGGGCGCAGAGCGTCCCGGCCCAGGAGACATCATGAGCGACACCACCACGATCAGCGTCGCCGGCGACCCCGGCTACGACATCACGATCGGCCGGGGCCTGCTGGCCGCGCTGGGCGAGAAGCTGCCCGCCGCCGCCCGGAAGGTGCTCGTGGTGCACCCACCCACCCTTGCCGCGCAGGCCGAGGCTCTGCGCGCGCAGCTGGTGGGCGATCGCCAGGTACTGCTGGCCGAGATCCCCGATGCCGAGCAGGGCAAGCGCGTCGAGGTCGCCGCGTTCTGCTGGCAGGTCATGGGCCAAGCCGACTTCACGCGCACCGACGTCGTGGTCGGTTTCGGCGGGGGAGCCGTGACCGACCTCGCGGGCTTCGTCGCGGCGACCTGGTTGCGCGGGGTCGCCCTCGTGCAGGTCCCGACCACCGTTCTGGGCATGGTCGACGCCGCCGTGGGCGGGAAGACCGGCATCAACACCGCCGAAGGCAAGAACCTGGTCGGTGCGTTCTGGCCGCCGGTGGCCGTGGTCTGCGACCTCGACCTGCTCGACACCCTCTCGAAGAACGAGGCGACCGCCGGCTTCGCCGAAGTGGTCAAGGCGGGCTTCATCTGGCATCCCGAGATCCTCGATCTCATCGAGGCCGACCCGACGGGCATCGTCGATCCGAAGGGCGACGCGTTCCGCCGCTGCGTCGAGCTCGCGATCGACATGAAGGCGCGCGTTGTCGGGGAAGACCTGCGCGAGGCGGGCCTTCGCGAGGTGTTGAACTACGGGCACACCCTCGGCCACGCCATCGAGCATGCCGAGCGCTACCGCTGGCGTCACGGGGCGGCGATCTCGGTGGGCATGGTGTTCGCCGCCGAGCTGTCGCGCCTCGCCGGGCGCCTGTCGGACGACGTCGCGCAGCGGCACCGCACCGTGCTCGAGTCGCTGGGGCTGCCGACGACCTACCGCGCCGGGGCGTTCCAGACGCTGAAGGCGACGATGCAGCGCGACAAGAAGAGCCGCGGGAGCATGCTGCGCTTCATCGTGCTCGACGACCTGGCGCGGCCCACCGTGCTGCAGGCGCCCGACGAGTCGCTGCTGTTCGCGGCCTACCAGGAGGTCGGTGCGTGACCACCTCCGTGCGCCGCGTGCGCGCGGGGGAGGGCGGACGCGTCCGTGAGCTGCGGCTGCGCGCGGTCGGCGACCCGGCGGCATCCATCGCGTTCCTCACGACCTACGACCAGGAGCTCGAGCGGGACCAGGCGTTCTGGGACGAGCGAGCGGCGGGCGGCGCCGACGGCGACTCCGCCGCGATGTTCGTGGCCGAGAGCGCCGACACGTGGATCGGCACGTGCACGGTGCTCGTCCGGCGCGCGGGCGACGTCGACCACACCGGGCGACGACTCACCACGGGACGCGCCGACGTCGTGGGGGTCTACGTCGATCCCGCACATCGCGGATCCGGCGCGATCGACGCCCTGCTCGACGCCGCGGCGCGTTGGAGCGCCGATCAGGGATTCGAGACGCTCTCGCTCGACGTGCACGTCGACAACGCCCGGGCCCAGGCCGTCTACCGCCGCGCCGGCTTCGTGCCGACGGGCGAGACCTTCACGAGCCCCATCGGCGACGAGCTCGCGATGAGCCGGTCGCTTCGCACACTGTGACACGACCCGGGCCGGCCGGCCGACGCTCCCGTCGGACGAGCGCAACGGGAGGCCGCTGATAGCGTGCGGGACATGACCACGCCCCGCCGACTGCTCCTCGTCAACGGCCCCAACCTGAACCTCCTCGGCACCCGTCAGCCCGAGATCTACGGCCGCGACACCCTCGCCGACGTCGAACGCGTGACGGCCGAGGCCGCCGGCCGGCACGGCCTCGAGGTCCGCGCGATCCAGAGCAACCACGAGGGCGTCCTCATCGACGCGATCCACGCCGCCCGGCTCGACTGCGCGGGCATCGTCATCAATGCCGGGGGGTACACACACACCTCCGTCGCGCTGCGCGACGCCCTGGCATCCGTCGATCTCCCCGTCGCCGAGGTGCACATCTCGAACATCAAGGAGCGCGAGGCGTTCCGGCACTTCTCGTACATCGAGGACGTCGCCGCGGTGCACGTGATCGGCGAGGGCGTGCCCGGATACGCGCGAGCCGTCGACCTGCTCGTGGAGGTCATCTCGGGCCGCGCCGACGGCTGAGCCCGCTCATCACGTAGACTCTGACGTCGGGCTCTCGCCCACTTCGACTCACGAAACGGAATATCGGCACTCATGGCATCCACCGCAGACATCAAGAACGGCGTCGTCCTGAACATCGACGGTCAGCTCTGGAGCGTCGTGGAGTTCCAGCACGTCAAGCCCGGCAAGGGCGGCGCCTTCGTGCGCACCAAGCTCAAGAACGTCATGAGCGGCAAGGTCGTCGACCGCACGTTCAACGCCGGCGCCAAGATCGACCTCGAGAACGTCGACCGTCGCGACTTCACCTACCTCTACAACGACGGCGAAGGCTTCGTCTTCATGGACGTCGCCGACTACGACCAGATCACCGTGGGAGCCGCGACCGTCGGCGACGCGGCGAACTTCCTGCTCGAGAACCAGCAGGTGCAGATCGCGCTGAACAACGGCAACCCGCTCTACATCGAGCTGCCGCCGTCGGTCATCCTCGAGGTGACGTACACCGAGCCCGGTCTGCAGGGCGACCGCTCGTCGGCCGGCACCAAGCCCGCCACCGTCGAGACCGGTTACGAGATGCAGGTTCCGCTTTTCCTCGAGACCGGCACCAAGATCAAGGTCGACACTCGCACGGGCGAGTACCTCGGCCGCATCAGCTGACGTCTCGATCCCGACAGAATGAGTGCTCGTACCAAGGCGCGCAAGCGCGCCCTCGACATCCTGTTCCAGGCCGACGTGCGCGGCGAGGAGCTGCCCGTGATGCTGGCCACCGAGGCCAAGCGCGCGGCCTCTGAGCCCGACCGTCAGGCCTCGTGGCTGTACGCCCGCGACATCGTCGACGGCGTGATCGACAACCGCGATGCGATCGACGAGCAGATCACCACGTTCGCCAAGGACTGGTCGCTGCAGCGCATGCCGGCCGTCGACCGGGCGCTGCTGCGGATCGGCACGTGGGAGATCCTCTACAACGACGAGGTGCCCACCGCCGTCGCGATCGACGAGGCCGTCGAGCTGGCGAAGGAGTTCTCCACCGACGACTCCGGTTCGTTCGTGCACGGCGTTCTCGCGCGCATCGCCCGTTCGTCCTGAGCGCGGCTGACGCGATGCGACGCGGTCCCGGCTGCCCGCCGGTGACCGCGTCGTGGCGTTTCCGGGTGGAGTGCCGGGGCGTGCTGTGGGACCGGATGTCACGGCGTCTGCGCGCAAAGGATCGCGGTGCGCGGTGCGGCGGGGTCGCTGCGGCGTCCGGCGCCATGCAGGGCGGCGGGGTCGCTGCGGCCTCCGGCGCCATGCAGGGCGGCGGGGCGTCCGGCGGCGCGCGGTGCGGAGAAGCCGCCGCGGCATCGATGAACGCTATCGCCACCGAAAAACGCGATGTCGCCGCGTTCCTCGAGCTCGAGGGCGTTTCTCGGCGCGAACGGAACGGTCTCGCGCGGCCGGTCCGCCGCCCCCTGTCGGAGGTTCGCGGCAGGATGCTCCCGTGACCTCCTGGCGCGAGCTGCTTCCCGGGAGCGAGACGGCCGCGTTCGAGCCGCTCGCCCTCGGCATCGAGCTGCGCCAGCGCGAGGCGTACGACCCGTCCCGGTGGGAGGCCCGTGCCGTCGTGCCGGTGACGCCGCGCATGCTCGCCCAGCGCCAGGACGACCTGCAGCTCGTCGCCCGTCCGCTCGTCCGAGGCGCACGCGAGGCGTGGATCAAGGCGGATGCCACCTGGGACACCGTTCGCCGATCCTCCGGCCGTTTCGACCCCATGCAGGTGCGCTGGTTCGCCGAGCTGCACGCCCTCGCGCAGGCTCTGCGGACGACGGGACCGTTCGCCCCGTCCGGCGACACGGTCGCCCTCGACACCGTCGACTCGCCGTTGCTCTGGCCGCACCTTCTCGCGGCCGAGGGGCTCGGCATCCGGATCGTCCCGATGCATCCGCAGCAGAGCGTGCGCCTCGCGCGCACGGCGACCGCCCGGGTCGCGCTCGACGCGGTCGGCGGGGGAGCACTGCGGTTGTCGGCCGACCTCGAGATCGACACGCGTCCCGTCGACGCGACCCACGCGCGCGCCATCGGCACCGCGGGGCTCTTCGCCTTCGAGATCGATCGCGACCCGGTGCCGATCGTGCTCGCGGCCGTCGACCTTCCGGTGCCGCTGCCCGCCCTGCTCGGCGGAGCCGCCGTCGAGGTGCCCGCGACCGAGGCGACGGAGTTCGTGGCGGAGGTGTACCCGCGACTGGCGCGACGCGCCCCGCTGTCCGTCGGCGCGGGCGTCCCCCCGCCGCCGCCGGCGCGACCGACGCTGACGGTCGACGTCTCTTATCTCGACGACGACGCCGTCGAGTACCGGCTCGACTGGGTCTACCCGGGCGGGTTCCGGGCCGCGTACGACGATCGGGGCGACCACGCCGAGCGCGATCCGCGCGCCGAGGCGCAGATCGGCGAACGGTTCGAAACGGCGTGGATGGCGGCATCCGATCTGCCCGCCCTCGCGAGGGCGACCCTGCGGGATGCGGATGCCGCGGTCTTCGGCGCGCGGGTTCTTCCCGCCGTCGACGTGCTCGACGAGGTGCGGGTGCGCACGCGCGGCACGCAACCCACGTTCCGCGAGCTGCGCGGCGATCCGTCCCTGCGCATCACGGCCGTCGAGTCGCTCGACCGGGACTGGCTCGATCTCGGCATCGTCGTGACGATCGAGGGCCGCCTGATCCCGTTCGGCGTGCTCTTCAGCGCCCTTTCGCGGGGCCGGACGCGCATCAAGCTGTCGGACGGTGCCTGGTTCTCGCTCGCGCACCCGGCTTTGCAGCGTATGCGCGAGCTGCTCGAGGAGGCCGCGACGCTCGACGAGTGGGAGACGGGACCGCGCCTGCCCCGCACGCACCTCGCACTGTGGGCGGAGTTCGAGGACCTCGCCGATCAGTCCGAGGCGGCGGTCGAGTGGCGAGAGCTCGCGCGGGCGCTGCGCGACGTGAGCGAGGTGCCCGAGGTCCCGACCCCGACCGGGTTCCGCGCCGAACTGCGTCCCTACCAGCGCGAGGGCCTGTCGTGGCTCGCGCTGCTGCACGCGCACCGACTCGGCGGCATCCTCGGCGACGACATGGGCCTCGGAAAGACCCTGCAGCTGCTCGCGCTCATCGCGCACAGCCGCGCGCGCGGCGACGCACGACCGTGGCTCGTCGTCGCCCCGACCTCGGTGCTGCCGACCTGGCGCGATGAGGCCGCACGATTCGCCCCGGGCCTGCGGGTCGCCGTCATCGAGGCGACCGCGGTGCGCCGCGACCGGGCCATCGCCGAGATCGCGGCGGACGTCGACGTCGTCGTCGCGTCCTACGGCGTCGTCCGAACGGATGCCGAGGAGTTCGCCGCACCGCACTGGTCGGGCGTGGTGCTCGACGAGGCCCAGTTCGTGAAGAACCCGGCCACGCGCATCCACCGCGCGATCGCGGCGCTCCGCACCGACGCCGTGTTCGCGGCCACCGGAACACCCATCGAGAACGGTCTCGACGACCTGTGGGCGCTGCTCGCGCTGACGGCGCCCGGGCTGTTCCCCTCGATCCGGCAGTTCCGGGAGGACTACACCCGCGCGATCGAGCAGCTGCCGTCGGACGCCCCCACCGATCTGTCGGCCGCGGCCGCGGGCGCGCACCGAGAGAAGACCCTCGAACGTCTGCGCCGTCGGGTCCGCCCTTTCCTCCTCCGGCGCACGAAAGACGTGGTGGCCTCCGATCTGCCCCCGAAACAGGAGCAGGAGATCGCGGTGCCGCTCGACCCCGCGCATCGGGCGGTCTACGACCGTGTGCTGCAGAGGGAGCGGCAGAAAGTCCTCGGACTGCTCGACGATCTCGACCGACAGCGGTTCATCGTGTTCCGCTCGCTCACGCTGCTGCGCATGCTGGCGCTGGCACCGGGGCTCGTGGACGATCGCGACGCGCACCTGGGCTCCGCCAAGCTCGACGTGCTGCTGGAGCGCCTCGTGGAGGTCGCGGCCGAGGGGCACCGTGCACTGGTGTTCAGCCAGTTCACCTCTTTCCTCGACATGGCGGCGGAGAGACTGGATGCCGCCGGCCTCGCATACGCCCATCTCGACGGCGGCACCGCTCGGCGCGGAGACGTGGTCGCGGGCTTCCGCGCGGGGGAGGCGCCCGTCTTCCTCATCAGCCTCAAGGCCGGGGGATTCGGACTGACGCTGACCGAGGCGGACTACGTCTTCGTCCTCGACCCCTGGTGGAATCCCGCGGCCGAGGCCCAGGCGATCGACCGTGCGCACCGCATCGGGCAGAACAAGAGCGTCTTCGTCTACCGGCTCATCGCCTCGGGCACGATCGAAGAGAAGGTCCTCGCGCTCCAGCGCCGCAAGGCGGCCCTCTTCGACGCGGTCATCGATGACGGCGAGGCGTTCGCCGCGTCGTTGGACGCGGCTGACGTCCGGGGGTTGTTGGGACCGTGACGCGAGCCGGATAGTGTCGGAGCCCCGTCGCTACTCGACGGGGAGGGAAGAGGCGGACGACGTCATGACGCACACCGAGGCGCTTGAGCCCGGCTACCATCCGCCCGCCTTTCCTCTGTACGAAGCGGTGTTCAGAGCCGGAGGAGCGCCGCCACGGCGGTGGCTGAGCGGCTGGAACGGCCTCGTGACCGCGCCCGCCACAGATGTGACACTCGCGGCGAAGACCGAGCGCGACTCCGCGCTGGTGGCCTCATCCCGGTGGAACGAGGTAGCGGAAGCCCGTGCCACGGGAGCATTGCTGCTCTCGGCCTATCGCGTCTTCGCACCGGCGACCCCCGTCGACGAGGTGCTGAGGCTCGCCGAGGACGACACACGGTGGAACGCCGCGACCGTGGTCGTCGACGGTCGACCGTTCCCAGCCGTGGCCACCGCCGTTGAGGGCGTGACGATCACCTGCTGCGTCGATCGCGCTGCAGACGTGCACGTCGCTGTCGCCTCGATCGGTGAATTCTCCTTGCGCCGACTGATCGCGGGCCGGAACGAGGTCTATCCGGCCGATCCGTTTGTCGCTCACGCGTACGCCGATCTGCCCCCGGTCGACGACATCGTCGACTGACGAACGCGGGATGGCGTTAGGACCCGTCGCGACTCACCACAGCTCGCCGGTGACGAACTCGGGCTGGTCAGCGACCGCGATCGGCAGCGATTCATCGTGTTTGGGTCGTTGACGCTGCTGCGCATGCTGATCGAAGAGAGAGTGCTCGCGCTCCAGCGCCGCAAGGCGGCCCTCTTCGACACGGTCATCGATGACGGCGAGGCGTTCGCCGCGTCGTTGGACGCGGCTGACATCCGGGGGTTGTTGGGACCGTGACTCCGGGGCGTGCGAAGGGGTCGGGCGCGGGGTACCACCGCGCGGCACCGATCCGCGGTGTGTGAGAGGGTACTCGCGTGCTCTCCCCGCAATCGCTCAGCGAGAACGACCGACGAAGGGTGGCGGCGTGGGCGGCCGACTGCGCCGAGCGGGTTCTCCCCCTGTTCGAGGCGGAGGCCCCGCTCGATGACCGGGCGCGCGACGGCATCCGGCGAGCGCGAGCCTTCTCGCGAGGCGAGCTGGACGCCGCGGGGGAGATCCGCCGGCGTTTCGTGGCCGGACGCGCCTCCCAGTCGGCGACCACCGCGGTGGGAAAGGCCGCCGCGTGGGCGGCGGGGCAGGCGGCGGGCGTTGCGCACATGGGTGCCCATGCCCTCGGCGCCGCGGCCTTCGCGGCGAAGGCCGCCGAGCTCGCCGATCCCGGTCGCGGCGGGGCCGCCGAACTCGCGTGGCAGGTCGCCCGTCTCGACGTCGACACGCGAAACGCATTGTCGCTGCTTCCCCGGCTCGGGGAGGATCCCTCCGGGCCACTGGGATCGGGACTTCTCGCCTCGGGCGTACTCGGCGAGAACATCCGCTTCCTCCAGACGGCGCTCACAGCCCGCTGACCCGCGAGCGATCCGCGAGGGAGGGCCGTGGCATCCGTTCGTCTCTCGAACCGCCGCGGCACCCCGCGGCCTCGCAGCAACCCCCGCGTAGACTCGTCAGGTTCCGTCCACGACACAGGAGCGACATGAGAATCACCGGCCTCGGCCACGCGGGAATGTTCATCGAGACGCGCGGCGGCAGCATCATCTGCGACCCCGTCCTCGGTCCGAGCTTCTTCGGCTCGTGGTTCCCGTTCCCCGACAACCGTGCCCTCGACTGGGAGCGCTTCGGCAAGGCGGACTTCCTCTACATCTCGCACCGTCACCGCGATCACTTCGATCCGGCTCTGCTCGAGCGGTACGTGCCGAAGGACATCAAGGTGCTCCTGCCCGAGTACCCGACCGACGACCTCGAGCAGGACCTCCTCGGCCTCGGCTACACGAACCTCGTCCGCACCGAAGCGGGCGTGCCTTTGCAGTTCGGCGACCTGAAGCTCATGGTGACGCCGCTGCGCGCCCCCTCCGACGGTCCGATCGGCGACTCGTCGCTCTCGCTCGACGACGGCACCGCCTCGGTCCTCAATCAGAACGACTCCCACCCGCTGGATCTCGAGAAGCTGTTCGACTTCGGCAAGCCCGACGCGTACTTCACCCAGGTCTCGGGCGCGATCTGGTGGCCGATGGTCTACGACCTTCCCCAGGATGCCAAGCAGAACTTCGCCCAGCTCAAGCGCGACGCGCAGAACAAGCGCGCGATGTACTACATCGACAAGGTCGACGCCGAGCACGTGTTCCCGATGGCGGGCCCGCCCATGTTCCTGCGCGAAGAGCTGTTCCGTTACAACGGCACGGGCCTCGAGAACGACTCGATCTTCACCGACCAGCGCGAGTTCCTCGCGCACATGAAGGAGCAGCGCCCCGACCAGAAGGGCTATCTGTTCCTTCCCGGCACCGAGGTCGAGGTGCAGGGCTCCGACGTCACGGTGACGCAGACGCTGTACACGGATGCCGAGATCGAGCGCGTCTTCGGCGACAAGTGGAACTACCTCGCCGAGCAGCGCGACAGCCGCCAGGCCGAGGTGCGGGCCGAAGAGGCGACCCGCGCGGACATCATCCCGCCGGCCGAGATGCTCGCCGCCCTCAAGGAGTGGTGGGAGCCGCTGCTGCGTCGCGCCCGCACGATCCGCAACGGCGTGGGCGGCATGGTGCGCTTCCGCATCGGTGAGCTCGACATGGTCGTGGACTTCCCCAAGGCGAAGCTGCGCGAGTACGCGGGGGAGGAGTGCATCTACTGGTACACCATCCCCGCCGACCTCGTCTCCACGAACATCCGCGACCACGAGATCGACTGGTCGAACTCGATCTTCCTGTCGATGCAGTTCGAGGTCGGTCGCTCGGGCAAGTTCAACGAGTTCCTCACGACGTTCCTCAAGTGCCTCTCTCGCGACCGCATCGAGTACGTCGAGAACTGGTACGCCGAGCAGTCGGACCAGACCGAGGATGCCGAGATCGGCGACTGGACCGTGCAGCGTCGCTGCCCGCACCTGCGCGCCGACCTGACGAAGACCGGCAAGATCGAGGACGGCGTGCTGACGTGCTCGCTGCACGACTGGAAGTGGGACCTGGAGACGGGTCGCTGCCTGACGACGACGGGGCATCCCATCCGCTCGTCGCGCGTGCGCACCACCCCGAGCGGAGAGCGCGCCGCCGCCGAGGTCGCCGCGGGCTGACGCCTGTCGGGATCCCGGTCCGACGACACCGCGCGAGACCACATCATCCCGACGAACACGCACGAACCGACGCGCCGACTCGTCACCGTCCCGCGTTTTCGCCGCGATCGGTGGCACCGCGCGGTGACACCGTCCCGTGCGACCACGGAAACCACCCCGCCCACCCGCTAAGCTGGTCGGCGAACCACAGCAACCTTTAACCCCGTCCCGTGAGGCGGAGAAGGGAGCGGCGGATGAATACGCGCACCGTCATGCACGATGCCGATATCGCCCGCGCTTTGACGCGCATCTCGCACGAGATCCTGGAGTCCAACAAAGGACCGGAAGGACTCGTCCTCCTCGGCATCCCGACCCGCGGCGTCACGCTCGCGAACCGGATCGGCCCCCTCGTCAGCGAGTTCGGGGGAGCGGCCATCCCGGTCGGATCCCTCGACGTGACGATGTACCGCGACGATCTGCACCGCAACCCCACGCGGGCCCCGCGCAAGACCGAGATCCCCGCCGGCGGCATCGACGGCAAGACCGTCGTGCTCATCGACGACGTGCTGTTCTCGGGGCGGAGCATCCGCGCCGCCCTCGACGCCCTGCAGGACATCGGACGCCCCGCCGCGGTGCGCCTGGCGACGCTGATCGACCGCGGCCACCGCGAGCTGCCGATCCGCCCCGACTTCGTCGGCAAGAACCTCCCGAGCGCTCGCGACGAGCGGGTCAACGTGCGTCTCGCCGAGATCGACGGCGTCGAGGAGGTGACGATCGAGTCATGAGGCACCTCCTCGACACCCAGCACCTCTCCCGCGCCGACGCGCTCGAGATCCTCGACGTCGCCGAGGACATGGCCGACACCCAGCGCCGCGAGATCAAGAAGCTCCCGACGCTGCGCGGCAAGACGGTCGTCAACCTCTTCTTCGAGGACTCCACGCGCACCCGCATCTCGTTCGAGGCCGCGGCCAAGCGTCTTTCCGCCGACGTCATCAACTTCTCGGCGAAGGGCTCTAGCGTCAGCAAGGGCGAATCGCTGCAGGACACCGCGCAGACGCTGCAGGCGATGGGGGCGGATGCCGTCGTCATCCGCCACGGAGCCTCCGGCGCACCCCGCACGCTCGCCACCAGCGGCTGGATCAGCGCGGGCGTGGTCAACGCGGGCGACGGCACGCACGAGCATCCCACTCAGGCACTGCTGGACGCGTTCACCATCCGCAAGCGCCTGCACGGCGACGACAGCCGCGGCCGCGACCTCGACGGCATCCGGGTCACGATCGTCGGCGACGTGCTGCACTCGCGCGTCGCCCGCTCGAACGTATGGCTGCTGCACACCCTCGGCGCGCACGTCACGCTGGTCGCCCCGCCGACGCTCGTGCCCCAGGACGTCAGCGGCTGGCCCGTCGAGGTGGACTACGACCTCGACCACGCGATCGCGGCCGGACCCGACGCGCTCATGATGCTCCGCATCCAGCTCGAGCGCATGTCGGCTGCGTATTTCCCGACTGAACGGGAGTATTCCCGCCGGTACGGTCTCGACGCGCGGCGTCTGCAGGCCCTCCCGGGCGGTAGCATCGTTCTACACCCCGGTCCGATGAACCGGGGCCTGGAGATCTCCGCCGAAGCCGCCGATTCCCCGCGCTCGACGGTGCTCGAGCAGGTCACGAACGGTGTCTCCGTGCGGATGGCCGTGCTGTACCTGCTGCTGGCGGGCGAGCGGCCCGACAGCGAGAGAGAGGACCTCCGATGAGCCACGCCACCCCCCAGACCCTTCTGGTGCGCGGCGCACGCGTCGAGGGTCAGGATGCCACCGACCTCCTCGTGAAGGACGGCGTCATCGCCGAGACCGGCTCCGGCCTCTCGCACGCGGGCGCCACGGTCGTCGACGCCGACGGGCTCATCGCCCTCCCGGGTCTCGTCGACCTGCACGTGCACCTGCGCGAGCCCGGCTACGAGGCGTCCGAGACGATCCTCACGGGCTCGCGCGCCGCGGCGGCGGGCGGGTTCACCACCGTCTTCGCGATGCCGAACACCTCGCCGGTCGCCGACACCGCCGGCGTGGTCGAGCAGGAGCTCGCCCTCGGCGAGGCCGCCGGCTACGTCCACGTGCAGCCGATCGGCGCCGTGACGGTGGGGCAGAAGGGCGAGCGCCTCGCCGAGCTCGGCGCGATGGCCGACTCCCGCGCGCGTGTCCGCGTCTTCAGCGACGACGGGTTCTGTGTCTTCGACCCGCTGATCATGCGCCGAGCCCTCGAGTACGTGAAGGCCTTCGACGGCGTCGTCGCGCAGCACGCGCAGGACCCGCGCCTCACCGAAGGCGCGCAGATGAACGAGGGCGCCGTCTCGGCCGAGCTGGGCCTCACCGGCTGGCCCGCGGTCGCCGAGGAGTCGATCATCGCGCGCGACGTGCTGCTGGCCGAGCACGTGGGCTCCCGCCTGCACGTGTGCCACCTGAGCACGGCGGGCTCGGTCGACATCATCCGCTGGGCCAAGAAGCGCGGCGTGAACGTGACCGCCGAGGTCACCCCGCACCACCTCCTGCTGACCGATGAGCTCGTGCGCGACTACGACGCGCGGTTCAAGGTCAACCCGCCGCTGCGCCGCGAGGAAGACGTCATGGCCGTGCGCGAGGGCCTCGCCGACGGCACGATCGACATCGTGGCGACCGATCACGCTCCGCACCCGACCGAGGCGAAGGCCTGCGAGTGGGCCGCCGCGGCGAACGGCATGGTGGGCCTCGAGAGCGCCCTGCGCGTGGTGCAGCAGGCAATGGTCGACACCGGGTTGCTCAGCTGGGCCGACGTGGCGCGGGTGATGTCGAAGACCCCCGCGCGGATCGGCCGCCTCGAGGGGCACGGCACCTCCGTCGCGGAGGGCCGGCCGGCCTCGTTCACCCTGTACGACCCGCGCCCCTCGCGCACGTTCGTGCTCGACGACCTGCGTGGCCGGAGCAAGAACTCCCCGTACCTCGGCCGAGAGCTCCCGGGAGAGGTGCGCTGGACCGTGCGCTCCGGCATCCCCACCGTCGTCGACGGTTCCGTTCTCGACACCCCGGGAGTGCTCGCGTGAGCAAAGAGGGTGCCCTGCTCGTCATGATCGGCGTCGCCGTCGCGCTCCTCGCGGTTCTCGCGTGGGCGTGGTGGCGACGAACGCGGCGCGATGCGCGCTACTCCGCCCCGGTGGGGGAGCTGCCCGCGGACGCTGTCGAGACGGCGGTGTTCCCGGGGCTCTACGTCGCCACGACCCGTCATGACGAGCCGCTCGAGCGTCTCGCTGTCAAGGGCCTCGGCTTCCGCTCCCGCGTCGACGTCACGGTCACCTCGGCCGGCGTCGCCCTCGACCTCCCGGGCCAGCCCCGCATCGCGCTCAACCGTGACCGCCTGGTGGACGCCGCCCAGGCCACCGTCGCCATCGACCGCGTGGTCGAGGCAGGCGGCCTCACGCGCGTCACCTGGCGCATCGACGACGACACGATCGTCGACACCTACCTCCGTCCTCAGGACGCCTCGGCCAAATCACTGGCCGACGCCATCCGCCCCCTCACCTCGACAGGAAGCGACGCATGACCTCCCTGATCCCTTCCGCGCTCTCCGCGCGGGAACCGGCCGTCCTCGTGCTCGAAGACGGCACCCGCTACACCGGCCGCGCTTACGGCGCACGCGGCGAGACCCTCGGCGAGGTCGTCTTCGCCACCGGCATGACCGGGTACCAGGAAACGATCACCGACCCCTCGTACGCGGGCCAGATCGTGCTGCAGACCGCCCCCCACATCGGCAACACCGGCGTGAACGACGAAGACCCCGAGTCGCGGCGCATCTGGGTCGCCGGTTACGTCGTGCGCGACCCCTCGCGCATGGTGTCGAACTGGCGCGCGAACCGCTCGCTCGACGAGGCGCTCGTCGAAGACGGCATCGTGGGCATCTCGGGCATCGACACCCGCGCCGTCACCCGCCGCATCCGCTCCTCGGGCAGCATGCGCGGCGGCGTCTTCTCCGGCGAGGCCGCGAGCCTGGATGCCGAGGAGCAGCTGCGTCGCGTGCGCGAGGCTCCGGGCATGGCGGGCCGCAACCTCTCGGCCGAGGTCTCGGTCACCGAGGTCGAGGTGACCCCCGCGACCGCGGAGCGCATCGGCAACCTGGCGGTGCTCGATCTGGGCGTGAAGAAGTCGACCATCGACAACCTCGCCGCGCGCGGCTTCGACGTGCACGTGTTCCCCCAGTCCGCCACGATCGACGAGATCCGCGCGATCGAGCCGGTCGCGGCGTTCTACTCGAACGGCCCCGGCGACCCCGCGGCATCCGACCAGCACGTGGAGCTCCTGCGCGAGGTGCTCAGCGACGGCCTGCCCTTCTTCGGCATCTGCTTCGGCAACCAGCTTCTGGGCCGCGCCCTCGGTTTCGGCACCTACAAGCTGCCGTTCGGACACCGCGGCATCAACCAGCCCGTGCTCGACAAGACCACCGGCCGCGTCGAGATCACGTCGCAGAACCACGGCTTCGCCGTCGACGCGCCGCTCGACGCCGTCATCGACAGCCCGAACGGCTTCGGCCGGGTCGAAGTGAGCCACATCGGCCTCAACGACAACGTCGTCGAGGGTCTGCGCGCCCTCGACATCCCCGCGTTCAGCGTGCAGTACCACCCCGAGGCCGCCTCGGGTCCGCACGACGCCAACTACCTGTTCGACCGCTTCCGCGACATGGTGATCGCGACCCAGGAGACCAAGACCAATGCCTAAGCGCGACGACATCACCTCCGTCCTCGTCATCGGCTCCGGCCCGATCGTCATCGGTCAGGCCTGCGAGTTCGACTACTCCGGCACCCAGGCGTGCCGCGTGCTGCGCGAAGAAGGCGTGCGCGTCATCCTCGTCAACTCCAACCCGGCGACGATCATGACCGACCCCGACTTCGCCGACGCGACGTACATCGAGCCCATCACCCCCGAGGTGATCGAGTCGATCATCGCCAAGGAGAAGCCGGATGCCGTGCTCCCCACCCTCGGCGGACAGACGGCCCTGAACGCGGCGATCCAGCTGCACAAGCGCGGCATCCTCGAGAAGTACGACGTCGAGCTCATCGGCGCCGACTTCGACGCGATCAACCGCGGTGAGGACCGCCAGATCTTCAAGGAGCTCGTGCTCGAGGCGGGCGCCGACGTCGCGGCATCCGTCATCTGCCACTCGATGGACGAGCTGCTGGCCGGAGCCGAGAAGCTCGGCTACCCGCTGGTCGTGCGTCCGTCCTTCACCATGGGCGGCCTCGGCTCCGGCTTCGCGTACGACGAGGCTGACCTCCGCCGCATCGGCGGTGCGGGCCTGCACGACTCGCCCACCAACGAGGTGCTGCTCGAGGAGTCGATCCTCGGGTGGAAGGAGTACGAGCTCGAGCTCATGCGCGACACCGCCGACAACACGGTGGTCGTCTGCTCGATCGAGAACGTCGACCCGGTCGGCGTGCACACGGGCGACTCGATCACGGTGGCTCCCGCGCTCACCCTGACCGACCGCGAGTACCAGCGCCTGCGCGACATCGGCATCGACATCATCCGCGCGGTGGGCGTCGACACCGGTGGCTGCAACATCCAGTTCGCCGTCGACCCCCAGACCGGCCGCATCATCGTCATCGAGATGAACCCGCGCGTGTCGCGGTCGAGCGCGCTCGCGTCGAAGGCGACGGGCTTCCCGATCGCCAAGATCGCGGCCAAGCTCGCCATCGGCTACCGGCTCGATGAGATCCCCAACGACATCACCAAGGTCACCCCGGCGAGCTTCGAGCCCACGCTCGACTACGTCGTGGTCAAGGTGCCGCGGTTCAACTTCGAGAAGTTCCCCGCCGCCGACACCACGCTGACGACCACCATGAAGTCGGTCGGCGAGGCGATGGCGATCGGCCGCAACTACTCCACGGCCCTGCAGAAGGCGCTGCGCTCGCTCGAGAAGCGCGGCTCCAGCTTCCACTGGGGCGAGGAGTCCCGCTCGGTCGAGGAGCTGCTCGAGATCGCGAAGACCCCGACCGACGGCCGCATCGTTGTGCTGCAGCAGGCGCTGCGCAAGGGCGCGACGCCCGAGCAGGCGTTCGACGCCACGGCGATCGACCCGTGGTTCATCGACCAGATGGTGCTGATCAACGAGGTCGCGGAGTTCATCGCGCAGGCCGACGAGCTGGATGCCGACACCCTCCGCGTCGCGAAGGAGCACGGTTTCAGCGACGCCCAGATCGCCGAGATCCGCGAGCTCGACGAGACGGCGGTGCGCGAGGCCCGCTACGCGCTCGACGTGCGCCCGGTCTACAAGACGGTCGACACGTGCGCGGGGGAGTTCCCGGCCCTGACGCCGTACCACTACTCCTCGTACGACGCCGAGACCGAGGTCACCCCCTCCGACCGCACGAAGGTCGTCATCATCGGCTCGGGCCCCAACCGCATCGGCCAGGGCGTCGAGTTCGACTACTCGTGCGTGCACGCCTCGTTCGCCCTGTCGGACGCCGGTTACGAGACCGTCATGGTCAACTGCAACCCCGAGACCGTGTCGACCGACTACGACACGTCCGACCGCCTGTACTTCGAGCCGCTGACGCTCGAGGACGTGCTCGAGGTGCTGCACGCCGAGAGCCAGTCGGGCACGATCCTCGGCGTCGTCTGTCAGCTCGGCGGACAGACACCTCTGGGCCTCGCGAAGGGCATCGAGGCCGCGGGCTACACGATCCTCGGGACCAGCCCCGAGGCGATCGACCTCGCCGAGGAGCGCGAGCTGTTCTCGCGCCTGCTCGACGACGCCGGCCTCGTCGCACCCCGCAACGGCACCGCGATCGACGTCGAGGGCGCCGTGCAGGTGGCCGAGGAGATCGGCTACCCCGTGCTCGTGCGCCCGAGCTTCGTGCTCGGCGGACGCGGCATGGAGATCGTCTACTCGACCGAGGCGCTGCGCGACTACTTCGTGCGCGTGGCCGATCAGGCGATCATCGGACCCGGCCTGCCGCTCCTGGTCGACCGCTTCCTCGACGACGCGATCGAGCTCGACGTCGACGCGCTGTACGACGGCACCGACCTGTACATCGGCGGCGTCATGGAGCACCTCGAGGAGGCCGGCATCCACTCCGGCGATTCCTCCTGCACGCTGCCGCCCGTCTCGCTCGGCCGCACCGAGGTCGACCGCGTCCGCGAGGCGACGCTCGCGATCGCGAAGGGCGTCGGCGTCCGCGGCCTGCTCAACGTGCAGTTCGCGATCTCGGCGGGAGTCCTCTACGTCATCGAGGCGAACCCCCGCGCGAGCCGCACGGTGCCGTTCGTCTCGAAGGCACTCGGCATCCCGCTCGCGAAGGCCGCCAGCCGCATCATGGCCGGTAACACCATCGCCGAGCTCATTGCCGAGGGACTGCTGCCCGAACAGGACGGCTCGCGCGTGCCGCTCGATGCGCCGGTCGCCGTCAAGGAGGCCGTGCTGCCGTTCAAGCGGTTCCGCACCGCCGACGGGCACACCGTCGACTCGGTCCTCGGACCCGAGATGCGTTCGACGGGCGAGGTCATGGGCATCGACCGCGACTTCCCGACCGCGTTCGCGAAGTCGCAGGAGGCCGCGTACGGCGGCATGCCGACCTCGGGCACCGTGTTCATCTCAGTCGCCGACGCCGACAAGCGCGCCGTCATCCTGCCCGCCCACCGCCTCCAGGAGCTCGGCTTCCAGCTCATGGCGACCGAGGGCACGGCCGAGATCCTCGCGCGCAACGGCATCCGGGTGAAGGTCGTCGAGAAGTACTCCGAGACGCAGGGCTCCGGCCAGCAGAACGTGGTCGACCTGATCAACGCCGGCGAGATCGACATGATCGTCAACACGCCCTCCGGCGGCACCGCGCGCGCCGACGGCTACGAGATCCGCGCCGCCGCCGTGGCCGCCGACAAGGCGCTGTTCACCACGATGGCCGTCCTCGGCGCCGCGGTGAGCGCTCTCGGCGCCATGAAGGACGGCTTCGCGGTGCGCAGCCTCCAGGAGCACGCCACCGACCGCGCGGGACGCCTGTGAGCGACACGTTCGGTCAGCGCCTTCACGCCGCCCTCGACCTGCACGGCGCCCTGTGCGTCGGCATCGACCCCCACGCCGCCCTCCTGTCGGCGTGGGGGCTGGATGCCACGGCCGAGGGCGCGCGGGAGTTCGGCCTGCGCACGGTCGAGGCCGCGCGGGGGAGGGTCGGCGTGGTCAAGCCGCAGGTGGCGTTCTACGAGCGCTACGGCTCCCGCGGCTTCGCCGCCCTCGAGGACGTCATGGCCGCCGCCCGCGACGCGGGGCTCATCGTGATCGCCGACGCCAAGCGCGGTGACATCGGCACGACGATGGAGGGCTACGCCCACGCGTGGCTCGAGCCCGGTTCTCCCCTCGAAGCGGATGCCGTGACGCTGACGCCCTACATGGGTGCCGACTCGCTGCGCGACACGCTGTCCCTCGCGGTGCGCCACGGCAAGGGGGCGTTCGTCCTCACCGCGACGAGCAACCCCGAGGCCCTCGCGCTGCAGAGCGCGATCGTCGACGACGCCCTCGCCATCGGCGACCACGAGCACGTGGCGGCGCGGGTCGCCCGCGACGTCAACGAGGCCAATGTCGGCGCCCCCGGCGCCCTCGGTCCCGTCGGAGTCGTGGTGGGGGCCACCGTCGACCGTGCGGCCTTCGGTCTCGGCGACGTGGCCCTCGCGGGCATGCCGATCCTCGCGCCCGGCTTCGGCGCTCAGGGAGCCGCGCCCGCCGACCTCGGCCGACTCTTCGGATACGTGGCCTCGGCCGTCGTCGCCAACGAGAGCCGAAGCATCCTCGCGGTCGGGCCCGAACGCCTCGCCGCCCGCATCGACGAGCGCGCCGCGCTCTACCGGGAGTCCCTGCATGGCTGAAACCCGTCGTCCGCCCGAGGTCGACCGCGCCGCCGCCTCGCGCCGAGCCGTCGAAGCGCGGCGCGAACGCGCCGCGCTGAAGCGCGACGTCTCCACCCGCGTGATCTCGCCGCAGGAACTGCTGCGCCGGGGCCTGGCCGACCCGCTGTCGCCGGCCGGGGCGATGCGTGTCACCGAGTTCCTCACCGCGATCCCGGCGATCGGCGAGAGCAAGCGCGACCGCATCCTGGCCTCCCTCGGAATCTCGCCCGTGAAGCGGCTCGGCGGTCTCGGCACCCGCCAGCGCGACGCGCTCCGCGACTTCCTCGACACGCGGTGGCCCGAGCCGGGGCCGCGCGACGGACGCAGCCGCCTCATCGTGCTCGCCGGGCCCACGGCCGTCGGCAAGGGCACGGTTGCCGCGCACATCAAGGAGAACTACCCGGAGATCCACCTGTCGGTGTCGGCGACCACGCGCACCGCGCGCCCGGGTGAGGTCGAGGGCGAGCACTACTACTTCGTCGACGACGCGGAATTCGACCGCCTGGTCGCGTCGGGGGAGCTGCTGGAGTGGGCCGTCGTGCACAACAAGAACCGCTACGGGACCCCGCGCGCTCCCATCGAGCGCGTCCTCGCCGAGGGGGGCACCGCCCTGCTCGAGATCGATCTGCAGGGCGCGCGTCAGGTGCGCGCGGCCGACCCGTCGGCGACCCTGGTGTTCCTCCTGCCGCCGAGCTGGGACGAGCTCGTCCAGCGCCTGGTCGGGAGGGGGACGGAGGATGCCGAGGAGCGCGCCCGGCGCCTGCGCACGGCCCGCGTCGAGCTCGCCGCGCAGAACGAGTTCGACTACCGGGTGGTGAACGACGAGGTGGCGCACGCCGCCGCCCAGGTCGTCGCCCTCGCCGCCGCTCAGCACTGACCGGGGCCTGAACCGGGTTCGCGGCGGATTCCCGTCATCCGGGCGTGGAAGATCCGCCCCGGACGGCGTGACCCGTCCCGAACCCGCGAGCCCGACCCACCCGACCGCCCTCGGCACGAGCCGCGCGGGCGTCGGCTAGAATAAGAGGATGCTTCGGCGCTCCAGCGCCGCATCCACCCCATCCGCCGAACCAGGAGGTTCCCCATGGCCGGACGTGACAAGGGCATCATCGACCCGCCCATCGACGCTCTGCTCGACAAGGTCGACTCGAAGTACCAGCTCGTCATCTACGCGTCCAAGCGCGCGCGTCAGATCAACGACTACTACTCCGACCTGCACGAGGGCAACCTCTTCGACAACGTCGGCCCGCTCGTCGACTCCACCGTCGAAGACAAGCCGCTGACGATCGCTCTGCACGAGATCCACGAGGACAAGCTGCGCCTTCGCGCCGCCGAGTGATCTGTTCACAGATGTGACGATGCCCCGGGCGGCCTGGCGCCGCCCGGGGCATACTTGTGCCCGTTCCCCGCTCGCAACCACCCCGGAGTCGTCTTGACCGACCTGCGCCTGTTCACGTCCGAGTCCGTCACCGAAGGACACCCCGACAAGATCTGCGACCAGATCTCCGACAGCATCCTCGACGCCATCCTCACCGACGACCCCACCGGTCGCGTGGCCGTCGAGACCCTCGTCACGACGGGGCTCGTGCACGTCGCCGGCGAGGTGTCGACGAGCGCCTACGTCGAGATCCCCGCGATCGTGCGCGACGTGGTCAATCGCATCGGCTACACCTCGAGCGACACCGGCTTTGACGGGGAGTCGTGCGGGGTCAGCGTGTCGATCGGCGCGCAGTCGTCCGATATCGCCGCGGGCGTCAACAAGGCGTTCGAGCAGCGCGAGCGCGGCTCCGTCGACCCCCGTGATCTCCAGGGCGCGGGTGACCAGGGCATCATGTTCGGCTTCGCCACGAACGAGACGCCCCAGCTCATGCCGATGGCCGCGTGGACCGCCCACCGCATCGCCGAGCGCCTGGCATCCGTCCGCAAGAGCGGCGCGCTGCCCTTCCTCCGCCCCGACGGCAAGACGCAGGTGACCCTCGGCTACGACGGCTTCACCCCGCGCACCGTCGACTCGGTCGTGCTCTCCACGCAGCACCACCCCGACATCTCGCAGGAAGACCTGCGCGCCGAGGTGCAGGCGGCGGTCATCGACCCGGTGCTGGCCGAGACGGGTCTCGAGCTGCCCGACGTGAAGTACTACATCAACCCCGCGGGACCGTTCGTCATCGGAGGGCCCAAGGGCGACGCCGGGCTCACCGGCCGCAAGATCATCATCGACACCTACGGCGGGGCCTCGCGTCACGGCGGTGGCGCCTTCAGCGGAAAGGACCCGTCGAAGGTCGACCGCTCCGCGGCCTACGCCATGCGGTGGGTCGCCAAGAACGCGGTGGCAGCGGGCCTGGCCGACCGTCTCGAGGTGCAGGTCGCCTACGCGATCGGCAAGGCGAACCCCGTCGGTCTGTACGTCGAGTCGTTCGGAACGGCGCACGTAGCCGACGACGTCATCGTGCGGGCCATTCGCGACGTGTTCGACCTGCGACCTGCCGCGATCGTCGAGCAGCTCGACCTGCTGCGTCCGATCTACGCGCAGACGGCGACCTACGGCCACTTCGGCCGCGAGCTCTCCGACTTCACGTGGGAGCGCACCGACCGCGTCGACGAGCTGCGCACCTCCGCCGGACTCTGACGGTGGGTGGGGGAGAGCACCCCGCCCGCGTCGAGGGTGCGTGCCAGGGAGGCTCGCGCGGTGACGCGGCCGCTGCCGGCCGCCCGGCTGCTGAGCGGGCCCGCGGCGAGGATGCGCGCTCATGAGCGAGCGCCGCGTCGCGCGCGTGCAGCTCGAGTCGCCCGTCCCTCAACTCGACCGCCTGTTCGACTACGCCATCCCGCACCCCCTCGTCGCCGACGTGGCACCGGGGGTGCGGGTCAAGGTGCCCCTGCGGTCCGCCGGTCGCATGATGGAGGCGTTCGTCGTCGAGGTCGTCGCCGACGACGGCACCGAACGTCCGCTCTCCTCCGTCGAGGCGGTCGTGTCCACGACGCCCGTGCTGCCGGCACGCCTGTACACGCTCGCTCGGCGCGTCGCCGATCGCGCGGCGGGTTCGGTCAGCGACATCCTGCGTCTGGCCGTGCCCAAGCGCATGGTCCGCGCCGAGAAGGCGTGGGCGGCGGCCCCCGCACCCGAGACGCCCGACGTCGTCCCCGCCGCGCGCGACCACGCCGACAGCGTCCTCGGCGCGTATCCCGGCCTCGGCGCCGCCCTCGACGCGGGCGAGCGCCTCGCGGTCGACGCCCCGCCGCACCCGCACCCCGAGCTGCCACGCGGCGCCTGGGCCGACCTCCTCGCCGCCGCCGCGACGCGCACGCTGGCACGCGGCCGGAGCGCTGTGCTGATCGTGCCCGACTACCGCGACCAAGCACAGCTGCTGGCGGCCCTGGCCGAGCTCGTGCCCGCGGAGGCGATCGTCCGCGACGACGCCGACCAGTCGGGTCCCGCGCGCTACGGGCAGTATCTGCGCACCCTCGCCCCCGTCCCGTGCATCGTCGTCGGACGTCGCTCGGCGGTGTACGCCCCCGCGCACGACACGGGCCTGGTCGCGCTGTGGGACGACGGCGATTCGCTGCTCGCCGAACCGCTCTCGCCGGGCGTGCACGCGCGCGACGCCGCCCTCGTGCGACAGGAGATCGAGCACTCGGCGCTCGTATTCGCCGGACACACGCGCACCTCCGACGTTCAGCGACTGGTCGACGTCGGCTACGTGCGCGAGGTGCCCCAGGCACGACGCCCCAGCCCCCGTGTGGTGCTGAGTGCGACGCGCGAGGGCGAGCAGCGGCAGTCCCGCGTCCCGTCCTCGGCCTTCGCCGCCGCGCGCGAAGCCCTGCAGCACGGACCGGTGCTCGTGCAGGTCGCGCGTCCGGGCTACGCGCCGTCGCTCGTGTGCGCCGACTGCCGCCGGCCCGCGCGGTGCCCGCACTGCGCGGGTCCCCTCCGCGCCGCCCGCCCCGGGGCGACGCCGGTGTGCGCGTGGTGCGGCCGCAGCGCGCACGCGTGGTCGTGCGGCCACTGCGGGTCGGTCAAACTGCGCATGGCCTCTTCGGGCAGCGAGCGCACGGCCGATGAGCTCGGCCGGGCCTTCCCGAACACACGGGTGATCGTCGCCGACGGCGCGCACCAGGTCGCCGAGGTGGATGCCGCCCCGGCCCTGGTGATCGCGACGCGCGGCGCCGAACCGCTCGCGCGCGGCGGGTACCGCGCCGTGATCCTGCTCGACGGCGACCGCATGCTGCAGAACGAGGCGCTGCGCATCGGGGAGCACTGCCTGCGCTGGTGGTCGAACGCCGCGGCCCTCGCCGCGCCCGGCGCGCCCGTTCACCTCGTCGGCGTCGCCGGGCCCGTCGCGCGGGCGCTCGCGACCTGGACGCAGCCGGCCTACGCCCGCGCCGAGCTCGCGGACCGCGCGCCGCTGCGGATGCCCCCGGCCGTCCGCGTGGCGAGCGTCGACGGACACGCTCGGAGCGTCGACACGCTCCTCGCCTCCCTCCGTGAGACGGTGCCCGATCTCGACGCCCTCGCCGTCCTGGGGCCGGTCGACACCTCGACAGACCCCGACACCGCGACGGCCCGCGCGCTCGTGCGCTTCGACTACGCCCACGGCCGCGCGGTCGCGGAGGCGCTGCGCGCGGGAGTCATCGCCGACGCGCTGCGGGCGCGCAAGTCGCGCAAAGATCGCGGTCCCCGCCCGCGCAGTACGCTCAGAGTCCGCCTCGACATCCCCGAGCCCGACCTCTGAGCGCGCCCCCACCCATCCGCCCGCTTCCGAGAGTCTGAGGAGAACCATGCGCCTCGTCTTCGCCGGCACCCCCGCCGTCGCCGTCCCGTCGCTCCGCGCCCTGGCATCCGGTCCCCATGAGATCGCCGCGGTCGTCACGCGCAGCGACGCCCCGCTCGGACGAAAGCGCGTCCTGACGCCGTCGCCGGTCGCCCAGGCCGCCGACGAGCTCGGCCTGCCCGTCATCAAGGCCGATCGCCTCGACGCCGACGCCACGGCCCGCATCGCCGCGCTCGAGCCGCACCTCGGCGTGATCGTCGCCTATGGCGGTCTCGTGCGCGAGCCGCTGCTCTCGACCCCCGATCGCGGCTGGATCAACCTGCACTTCTCGCTGCTGCCGCGCTGGCGTGGAGCCGCCCCCGTGCAGCGCGCGCTCATCGCGGGCGACGCCGTCACGGGAGCCAGCGTGTTCCAGCTCGTCGCCGCCCTCGACGCCGGCGACGTCTTCGCCGAGGAGCGGTACGAGGTCCCGTCGGGGGCGACCTCGGCGGACCTCCTGGACGCCCTCGCCGACATCGGCGCTCCTCTGCTCGCGCGCGTCGTCGACGGGATCGCCGACGGCACCGCCGTCGCGGCCCCGCAGGAGGGCGAGCCCACCCTCGCCCCGAAGCTCACCCTCGACGACGGCGCCCTCGATCTCACCCGCGACGCAGCCTCGCTCCTGCACCAGATCGCGGGCGTCACCCCCGAGCCCGGGGCCCACACCACGTTCGACGGCGCCCGATTCAAGGTGCTGCGCGCGTCGGCGTCGGACGCACCGCCCCTTCCGCCCGGCCGGGTCACGGCATCCGGCAAAGAGGTCGTCGTGGGCACGGGCACTTCGCCGCTGCGTCTCGAGACGGTTCAGCCGGCCGGCAAGGGCGCGATGAACGCGGGCGACTGGTTCCGAGGCCTGCGCACCGACCAGCCGGTGCTGGGCGCATG
Organism: Microbacterium galbum; assembly: GCF_032464915.1. Lineage (NCBI taxonomy): Bacteria > Bacillati > Actinomycetota > Actinomycetes > Micrococcales > Microbacteriaceae > Microbacterium > Microbacterium galbum. Next base: position 579,061 of record NZ_JAWDIS010000003.1, read on the forward strand.
AGCGTTCAGGGAGCACGCGCGGCGGCCTACGAGGTGCTGCGGGCCGTCTCGGGAGACGAGGCCTACGCCAATCTGCTGCTGCCGCACGCGATCGCCCGGCAGGGTCTGGATGCCAAGGACGCCGGCCTCGCGACCGAGCTGACGTACGGCACCCTCCGCCGTCGCGGCACGTACGACGCGATCATCGCGATCGCCGCCGATCGCACGGTCGACCGCATCGATCCCGCCGTCCTCGATGCGCTCCGCCTCGGCGTCCATCAACTGCTGTCGACGCGCGTCGCCTCGCACGCGGCGGTCAACGAGTCGGTCGAGCTCGCCCGCCGGAACGGGGGCGGGCGCGGTGCCGCCGGGTTCGCCAACGCCGTGCTGCGTCGCGTGTCGCGCGACAACCCGGGGCACTGGATGGAGCGCGTCGCCGAGGGGGCGCGCAGCGACGACGAGCGCATCGGCCTGACGACCTCGCACCCGGTGTGGATCGTGCGGGCCCTGCGTCGCGCTCTGACCGCCGAGGGACGCGCGGATGAGCTCCCCGGACTGCTCGAGGCCGACAACGTCGCTCCGCGCGTGGCGATGATCGCCCTCCCGGGCCTCGCCGAGGTCCCCGACGACGCCACCCCCGCGCGCTTCGCGCCGACGGCGTTCACCACGCGCGGGGGCGACCCCGAGCACCTGATCCGCGAGACGGGCGGACGTGTCCGCGTGCAGGACGAGGGCTCGCAGCTCGCCGCCCTGGCGCTCAGCCGGGCGCTGCCCGTGCGCGAGGGGGAGCGCTGGCTCGACCTGTGCGCCGGCCCCGGAGGCAAGACCGCCCTGCTGGCCGCGGAGGCCCTCGCCCACGGGGCCCGACTGGATGCCAACGAGATCGCGCCGGCGCGAGCGGGACTCGTGCGGCAGGCCGTGGCATCCGTCCCCCTCGAGGTCGAGGTGAGCGAGGAGGACGGGCGCGAGCGCGCGGCCCGCGCGGCGGGGGAATACGACCGCATCCTCGTCGACGCCCCCTGCACCGGGATCGGAGCCCTGCGCCGACGGCCCGAGGCGCGCTGGCGCAAGACGCCGGCCGACGTGCCCGATCTCACCGAGCTGCAGCGCGAGCTCGTGCTCGCGGCGTTCGAGGCCCTGAAGCCGGGCGGGGTGCTGGCGTACGTCACGTGCTCCCCGCACCTGGCCGAGACCTCCGGAGTGCTGGCCGAGGTGACGCGGACGCTCGGCGACGCGGCGGAGGAGCTCGACGCCCGCGCCGTCGTGCGCGCCGTGGCGGTCGACGACATCGACCTGCCGGAGCAGGCCGACGGCTCGCTCCGCGCTCAACTGTGGCCGCACCGCCACGGCACGGATGCCATGTCGATCGCCCTCCTCCGCAAGCGCTGACGCGCCCGCGCGCCGCGCCGCGCCCCGCCTCCACGCACGCATAAACGGCATCCGTGCCCGGAAACGCTCCCGCAGCGCGTTTCTGAGCACGAATGCCGTTTATGGAGCCGGGCATCGACGGAACCGGCACGCGCAGGGTCACACGCCCATAATGGTCGGGTGCCTACCGACGCCCCGCGCATCAACCCGAGCATCCTGGCCGCCGACTTCGTGAACATGGAGGCCGAGCTCGCGCGCATCGCGGGAGCCGACTTCGTGCACGTCGACGTGATGGACAACCACTTCGTGCCGAATCTCACCTTCGGTCCGCAGATGGTCGGTCGCATCCAGGAGACGAGCCCCGTGCCGCTGGACGTGCACCTCATGATCGACGACCCCGACCGCTGGGCTCCCGCGTACGCCGAGCTCGGTGCGGCATCCGTCACCTTCCATCTCGAGGCGGCGGCATCCCCGGTCGCCCTCGCCCGCCAGCTGCGCGCGATCGGTGCGCGCGCGGGCGTCGCCGTCAAGCCCGGCACGCCGGTCGAGAACCTGTTCGATTCGCTCAACGAGTTCGACCAGATCCTCGTCATGACCGTCGAGCCGGGGTTCGGCGGCCAATCGTTCATGCCCGAGACGATGCCGAAGCTGCGTGCCCTGGCCGACGAGGCGAAACGACGCGGGTCGAGCGTCTGGCTGCAGGTCGACGGGGGCATCGGCGAAGCGACGATCGCCCAGGCCGCCGAGGCCGGGGCCGACACGTTCGTCGCGGGTTCCGCGGTGTTCGGCGCCGACGACCCCGACCGCGCGATCCAGTCGCTGCGCGCCTCCGCCGCCCGCCACCGCCACTGACCGCGCGTTCGTCACCGCCCCCCAGCCGCCCCGCGACAACCCCACCCCCGTCGACCCGATACCCTGGAGGGGTGAAGACCTTCGACGACCTGTTCGCGGAACTCAGCGCCAAGGCCGTCGAGCGACCCGAAGGCTCCGGCACCGTCGCGCAACTCGACGCCGGCGTGCACGCGATCGGCAAGAAGATCGTGGAAGAGGCCGCCGAGGTGTGGATGGCCGCCGAGTACGAGTCCGACGAGGCCGCGGCCGAGGAGATCTCGCAGCTGCTCTACCACCTGCAGACCCTCATGCTCGCGAAGGGGCTGTCGCTCGAAGACGTCTACCGACATCTCTGAGCCGCACTCGCCCTCCCCACGCTCACACAACACGAAAGCCCCCGTCATGCTGCGAATCGCCGTGCCGAACAAGGGGTCGCTCGCCGAGACCGCCGCCGAGATGCTCTCGGAGGCCGGATACACCGGACGACGCGACTCGAAAGACCTGTACACGGTCGACCCCGTCAACGAGGTCGAGTTCTTCTACCTGCGTCCCCGTGACATTGCGACCTACGTCGGCTCCGGCGCGCTGGACGTCGGCATCACCGGTCGCGACCTGCTGCTCGACGCCCGCATGCCCGGCGCGCGAGAGGTCGAGTCCCTCGGCTTCGCCGGCTCCACCTTCCGCTTCGCGGGTCGCCCCGGCCGCTTCACCGACGTGCAGGACCTCCAGGGTCTCCGCGTCGCGACGGCCTACCCGGGCCTGGTCGACGCCTTCCTCGACGAGCGCGGCATCGCCGTCGACATCGTGCCGCTCGACGGCGCGGTCGAGTCGGCCGTGCAGCTCGGAGTGGCGGATGCCGTGGCCGATGTCGTCTCGACCGGCACGACGCTGCGCCAGGCCGGGCTCGAGATCTTCGGACCGGTCCTGCTCGAGAGCGACGCCGTGCTGATCGCCGGTCCGCAGGAGGCCGACGGCACCGAGACGCTGCTGCGACGCCTGCGGGGTGTCCTCGCCGCCCGCAAGTACGTGCTCATCGACTACGACCTGCCCGCCGCCCTCGTCGAGCAGGCGGTCGCGGTGGCCCCGGGTCTGGAATCGCCCACGATCTCGCCGCTGCGCGACCCCGAGTGGGTCGCCGTGCGGGTGATGAGCCCGCGCCGAGACGTCAACCAGGTCATGGACGCGCTCTACGCGATCGGCGCGCGAGCGATCCTCGTCACCGAGATCCTCGCCGCGAGGCTCTGATGACCCTCGCGCGTCGCGTCATCCCCTGCCTCGACGTCGCCGCGGGCCGCGTCGTGAAGGGCGTCAACTTCCTCGACCTGCGCGACATGGGCGACCCTGTCGAGCTCGCGAAGCTCTACTTCGACCAAGGCGCCGACGAGGTCACGTTCCTCGACGTCACCGCCACCGTCGACGAGCGCTCCACCACCTACGACGTCGTGCGCCGCACGGCCGAGCAGGTCTTCATCCCGCTCACCGTGGGCGGGGGAGTGCGCTCGAGCGACGACGTCGCACGACTCCTCGCCGTCGGCGCCGACAAGATCGGCGTCAACTCCGCCGCGATCGCCCGTCCGCAGCTCATCGACGAGATCGCCGACCGCTTCGGCGCCCAGGTCGTCGTGCTCTCGCTCGACGTCAAGCGGGCGGCATCCACCCCGTCCGGCTTCGTGGTGACCACCCACGGCGGCCGCACCGAGACGACCCTCGACGCGCTCGAGTGGGCGCGCGAGGCCGTCGAGCGCGGAGCCGGCGAACTGCTGGTGAACTCGATCGACGCCGACGGCACCAAGCAGGGCTTCGACCTCGAGCTCGTGCGCCTCATGCGCCAGGTCGCCGCGGTCCCGGTCATCGCCTCCGGCGGTGCGGGCGCGCTCGAACACTTCGCCCCTGCCGTGCAGGCCGGTGCCGACGCGGTGCTGGCGGCATCCGTGTTCCACTCCGGTCAGCTGACGGTCGGAGAGGTCAAAGACGCCATGGCCGCCGACGGGATCGAGGTGCGCCGATGAGCGTCGACCGTGTCACCTACAACGCCGACGGTCTGGTTCCCGCCGTCATCCAGCAGTTCGACACGCGCGAGGTGCTGATGATGGGGTGGATGGATGCCGAGGCCCTGAACCGCACCCTCACCAGCGGCCGCGTCACCTTCTGGTCCCGCTCGCGTCAGGAGTACTGGCGCAAGGGGGACACCTCCGGGCACATCCAGATCGTGAAGGGCGCGCGCCTAGACTGCGACGGCGACACACTGCTCATCGAGGTCGACCAGATCGGCGCCGCGTGCCACACCGGCGACCACACGTGCTTCGACGCCGACGACCTGCACGCCGTCGTGGGGGAGCGCTGATGCGACGCGCCCGCTCCCTGGCGGTGCTCGCGATGCTCGCCGCGGGGGCGATCGGCGTCATCGCGTCGACGCAGACGTGGATCGACGTCACCCTCGACGACGGTGCGCAGCAGACCATCGCCGTCTCCGGCGCGGACGCCCTCCCCGTGCTGACCCCCCTCAGCCTCGCCGCCCTGGCCCTGGGCGCGGCCCTGTCGATCGTCGGCCCCGTGCTGCGGTACCTGTTCGGAGTGCTCGGCATCCTGATCGCGGGTCTCGTGGGCGTCGGAACCGCGCAGCTGCTGTTCGCCACCCCCGTCTCGGCGACGGCCGCGGCGGTCACCGAGGCGACGGGGATCTCGGGGACGGATGCCGTCGCCTCGCTCGTCAGCGGCCTGTCACTCACCCCCTGGCCCGCCGTGACGCTGGTGGCCCAGGTCGTCCTCGCCGCGGCGGCCGTCTTTACGCTCGTCACCGCGCGCCGATGGGCCTCGGGCGCGAGCCGCAAGTACCGCACGGCCGAGGAGGCCGGCACCGCCACCGGTCGACCCCACGACGCGATCGACTCGTGGGACGACCTCTCCCGCGGCGACGACCCCACGGCCTGAGACCGACCTCGCGACATCGAGACGACGGCGGGAGAGGCCCACCGCGCTTCGATAGACTGGTCGAACGCTTTCCCCCGCGCCCGCGCGCGACTGTTAGGAGTCCCATGAGCAACCCCATCGGCGATCCCGGCCACGGACACTCGCCCGCCGCCTGGACGGCCGTGATCATCATGCTGGTCGCCTTCACGCTCGGCACGCTGTTCTTCTGGCTCGACATGCCGGTGCTGGTGTGGGCGTCGGTGGGTCTGCTCGTCGTCGGCGCCATCGTCGGCTGGGCCATGACCAAGGCCGGTTACGGCGCGAACGGCGCGAAGTCCAACCCGAAGGCGCACTGACCGTGCTGGCCGATCTGACGGCCGGAGCGGTGGAGGATGCCGAGCAGCGCGCCCAGACGCGCTCGCTCGCCGATGTCGAACGCGACGCCCTCGCGCAGACCCCGGCCCGTGACGCGCTGGCCATGCTGGCCCCCGCCGACCGGGTGAAGGTCATCGCCGAGGTCAAGCGCGCGAGCCCCTCGCGCGGCGACCTCGCGTCGATCCCGGATCCCGCGCGACAGGCGCGCCTGTACGAGGAGGGCGGCGCTTCGGCGATCTCCGTGCTCACGGAGGGCCGCAAGTTCAAGGGGAGCCTCGCCGACCTCGAGGCCGTCCGTGCCGCGGTGAGCGTCCCCGTGCTGCGCAAGGACTTCATCGCCACGCCCTACCAGGTGCTCGAGGCTCGCGCGTCGGGCGCCGATCTGGTGCTGCTCATCGTCGCCGCACTCGACGACAAGACGCTCGGCGAGCTGTACGGTCTCGTCACCGACCTGGGCATGACCGCCCTCGTCGAGACGCACTCGGCCGACGAGCTGGAACGGGCCTCGCAGCTCGGGGCGAAGCTCATCGGCGTCAACGCCCGCAACCTCTCGACGTTCGAGCTCGACCGCGACCTGTTCGGCTCGCTCGCCGATCGCTTCCCGACCGATGCGATCAAGATCGCCGAATCCGCCGTGCTCGCCCCCGCCGACGTCGCCCACTACCGCGCCGCCGGCGCCGACGTGGTGCTCGTCGGCGAGGCCCTCGTGACCGGCGACCCCGTCGCCACCCTCCGCGCGTTCCTCCAGGAGACGTCATGACCACCGTTCCCGTCCAGAAGCTGCGCGACCAGAAGGGGCCGTTCTTCGGCGACTTCGGCGGGCGCTACATGCCCGAGTCGCTCATCGCCGCGATCGACGAGCTCACCGAGGTCTACGAGTCGGCCATGGCCGACCCGGAGTTCCACGCCGAGTTGAGCGCCCTGCTGCACGACTACGCGGGTCGCCCCTCGGTGCTCACCGAGGTGCCGCGCTTCGCCGAGCACGCGGGGGGCGCACGCGTCTTCCTCAAGCGCGAAGACCTCAATCACACCGGCTCGCACAAGATCAACAACGTGCTCGGCCAGGCGCTGCTCACCAAGCGCCTCGGCAAGACGCGCGTGATCGCCGAGACCGGAGCCGGTCAGCACGGCGTCGCCACCGCGACCGCGGCCGCGCTGTTCGGTCTCGACTGCGTGATCTACATGGGCGAGGTCGACACCGAGCGTCAGGCGCTCAACGTCGCGCGCATGCGCCTGCTGGGCGCCGAGGTCGTGCCGGTCACGACGGGGTCGCGCACCCTCAAGGACGCGATCAACGAGGCCTACCGCGACTGGGTCGCGTCGGTCGAGACCACCAACTACATCTTCGGCACCGCGGCGGGCCCGCACCCGTTCCCGGCGATGGTGCGCGACTTCCAGAAGATCATCGGCGAAGAGACGCGCGCCGAGTTCCTCGAACGACTCGGTCGCCTTCCGGATGCCGTTCTCGCCTGCGTCGGCGGCGGATCCAACGCCATCGGCATGTTCGACGCCTTCCTCGACGACGAGGGCGTGGCCCTCTACGGCGTCGAAGCGGCGGGCGACGGCGTCGACACCCCCAAGCACGCGGCGTCCATCGGTCGGGGTCGCCCGGGCGTCCTCCACGGCGCGCGCACCTACGTCCTGCAGGACGAAGACGGTCAGACCACCGAATCGCACTCGATCTCGGCCGGCTTGGACTACCCCGGCGTCGGCCCCGAGCACGCGTGGCTCGCCGACATCGGCCGTGCCCAGTACATCCCGGCCACCGACGACGAGGCCATGCAGGCCCTGCGCCTGCTCTCGCGCACCGAGGGCATCATCCCCGCGATCGAGTCCGCGCACGCCCTCGCGGGCGCCCTGCGCATCGGGCGCGAGCTCGGCCCGGATGCCGTCATCGCGATCAACCTCTCCGGCCGCGGCGACAAGGACATGGACACCGCCGCCCGGTACTTCGACCTCTACGACGCGGAGCACGCGCCGGAGATGGCCGAGGGCCGTGCGCAGACGCGCGCCGCCGAGACCGTGGCATCCGCTCCCGGATCCCCGGTCGACGTCGCGCCGGCGCCCGACGCGGCCAGCGGTGCGGGGGTCGAGCTATGACCTCGCGCGTCGCCACGGCGATCGAGGCCGCCCACGCGGACGGTCGCGGCGCGTTCGTCGGCTACCTGCCCGCCGGCTACCCCGACGTCGCCACGAGCATCGAGGCGGCCGTCGCCCTCGCCGAGGCCGGCGCCGATGTCATCGAGCTCGGACCGCCCTACAGCGATCCCGTCATGGACGGCCTGGTCATCCAGGAGGCGACGCAGACGGCGCTGGCAGGCGGCTTCCGCATGCGCGACCTCTTCACGATCATCCGCGAGGTCACGGCGCGCACCGACGTGCCCATCCTCGTCATGACGTACTGGAACCTCGTCGAGCAGTACGGCGTCGACCGATACGCCGACGAACTGGTCGCCGCCGGGGGAGCGGGCCTCATCACGCCCGACATCACCCCCGACGCGGGCGAGGCCTGGATCGCGGCGAGCGAGCGCACGGGGCTCGACCGCGTCTTCCTCGCCGCTCCCACCTCGTCGGACGAGCGCTTGAAGATGATCGTCGACGCCTCCACGGGCTTCGTGTACACCGTGTCGACGATGGGCATCACGGGGGAGCGCGCTTCTCTCGACGCCGCCGCGCGGGGTCTCGTGGAGCGGCTGCGGGCGTTCGGGGTGCAGCACGCGTGCGTGGGTATCGGCATCTCCAACGCCGAGCAGGTCGCCGGTGTCGTCGAGTACGCCGACGGCGCGATCGTCGGCACCGCGCTGGTCAAGGCGCTGCGCGACGGCGGTGTCGACGGCCTCTCCTCCCTCGCGAGGGAGCTGTCCGCGGGCGCCGTTCAGCGCGCCTAGACTCGTCTGCATGACGTTCGCCCTCTCGAGCGCCGCCTCCGGCGTGCTCGCCAGCATCCCGAGCCCGACGATCTCCTACGTCGATCTCGGTCCGCTCCGCATCCACTTCTATGCCCTGTGCATCGTCGCGGGCATCATCGTCGCGGTGTTCCTCACGAACGCCCGTCTGACGCGTCGCGGCGCCGAGAAGTGGGTCGTCATCGACATCTGCCTCCTGGCGGTGCCGCTCGCCATCATCGTGGCGCGCATCTACCACGTGGCCACGCATACGGGCTTCTACTTCGGCCCCGGCTCCAACCCGTGGAACATCACGCAGCCCGGGTCCGTGTGGGCCATCTGGGAGGGGGGCATCGCCATCTACGGCGCCCTCATCGGCGGCGCCATCGGCGCAATCCTCGGATGCCGCTGGACCGGCATCCGGTTCTGGACCTTCGCCGACGCCCTCGCGCCCGGCCTCATCATCGCCCAGGCCATGGGACGCTTCGGCAACTGGTTCAACCAGGAGCTCTTCGGCCAGCCCACCGACCTGCCGTGGGGGCTCGAGATCGCCGCGGGCAACTCCGCGCTCCCCGTCGGCCTGCCCGCGGGCACGCTGTTCCACCCCACCTTCGCCTACGAGGTCATCTGGAACCTGCTCGGCGCCGCGGTCATCCTGTACGTCGGCAAGCGTTTCACGCTCCAGTGGGGCAAGCAGTTCGCGATCTACCTGGTCTGGTACAGCGCCGGCCGCATCGTGTGGGAGTCCATCCGCATCGACCCCAGCGACATCATCCTGGGCCTGCGCACGAACGTCTGGGCCGCGATCTTCGGCGTCATCCTCGGCATCGTCATCTTCGCCGTGCAGTCGCGCCGTCACCACGGTCTCGAGCCGTCACCGTACGTCCCGGGGCGCGAGTCGAAGGCTCCGGGGGCTGTAGACTCAGGCGACCCCTCTGACTTCGTCGACGTGAGCGAGCCGCCCGCGACGAACGACACCGTCGGCACCAGCGCCACAAGCAGCCCCGCCACGAACTAACACTCTGGGCCGACGTCGTCCCATTCGAAGCATCAACGTGAGGACGGTTGATATGGCTTCCAGCCTGCGCTCCGACACCGTCGGAGGAGCATTCCCCGCCCGACAGGGAATGTACGACCCGTCGTTCGAGAAAGACGCCTGTGGCCTCGCCATGGTCGCCACTCTCCGCGGCGAAGCCGGTCACGACATCATCGACCTGGCGCTGACGGCGCTGCGCAACCTCGAGCATCGCGGCGCCATCGGCTCCGACGCGGGCACCGGTGACGGTGCCGGCATCCTGACGCAGATGCCCGACGCATTCCTGCGCGCCGTGGTCGACTTCGACCTGCCGCCGGTGGGGGAGTACGCCGCCGGCATGGTGTTCCTGCCCCTCGGGCACGACGAGCGCGTCGCGATGAAGGCCGGGATCGAAGAGATCGCCCGCCACGAGAACCTCGAGGTGCTCGGCTGGCGCGAGGTGCCCGTCGAGCCCGAGAACCTCGGCAAGCTCGCTTACGAGGCACGCCCCGCGTTCGAGCAGCTCTTCGTGTCGCGCCCCGCCGTCGGCGACCAGCCCGCCCTGGCGGGTATCGCGCTCGACCGCCGCGTCTACCGGCTCCGCAAGCGCGCGCGCCACGAGCTCGAGGCGTACTTCGTCTCGCTCTCCAGCCGCACGTTGGGCTACAAGGGCATGGTCACGACGCTGCAGCTCGAGCCGTTCTACCCCGACCTGCAGGACGAGCGATTCGCGTCCGAGCTGGCCGTGGTGCACTCGCGCTACTCGACCAACACCTTCCCGTCGTGGCCGCTCGCGCAGCCGCTGCGCATGCTCGCGCACAACGGCGAGATCAACACCGTCAAGGGCAACCGCAACTGGATGCGCGCCCGCCAGTCGCAGCTCGAGTCCGAGCTGATCGGCGACGTGCGCCCGCTGCTGCCCATCTGCACCGAGGGCGCCAGTGACTCGGCATCCTTCGACGAGGTGCTGGAGCTGCTGACCCTCACCGGTCGCAGCCTGCCGCACGCGATCATGATGATGGTGCCCGAGGCCTACGAGAAGCAGGCCACGATCGACCCCGATCTGCGCGCCTTCTACGACTACCACTCCATGCAGATGGAGCCGTGGGACGGACCGGCCGCGCTCATCTTCACCGACGGCACGCTCGTCGGCGCCACGCTCGACCGCAACGGTCTGCGCCCGGGCCGGTGGACCGAGACCACCGACGGCCTCGTCGTGATCGGCTCCGAGACCGGTGTGCTCGACTTCGCGCCCGAGCGCATCAAGCGCCGCGGTCGTCTGCAGCCCGGACGCATGTTCCTCGTCGACACGGCCCAGCGCCGCATCGTCGAGGACGAGGAGATCAAGGCCGACCTCGCGGCGCTCCACCCGTGGGGCGAGTGGGTCGACAAGGGACGCGTCAAGCTCAGCGAGCTCCCCGAGCGCGAGCACATCGTGCACCCCATCGCCTCGATCACCCGTCGCCAGCGCACCTTCGGCTACACCGAGGAGGAGGTGCGCATCCTGCTGACCCCCATGGGCCAGGGCGGCACCGAGCCGCTCGGTGCGATGGGCAGCGACGCGCCCGTCGCGGTGCTGAGCGATCGTCCGCGTCTTCTGTTCGACTACTTCTCGCAGCAGTTCGCGCAGGTCACCAACCCGCCTCTCGACTCGATCCGCGAGGAGGTCGTCACTTCGCTGTCGCTGGGTCTCGGCCCCGAGCGCAACCTCCTCGACTGGGGCCCGGACCACACCCGCACGGTGACGCTCGACTTCCCCGTCATCGACAACGACGAGCTCGCCAAGATCCAGCACATCGACACCGCCCTGGCCGGGCGCTCCTCGGTGACGATCCGCGGCCTGTACCGCGTCGAAGCGGGGCACAAGGGGCTCCAGAAGCGCCTCACGCAGATGTGCACCGAGGTCGACCAGGCCATCGAGGACGGCGCCGAGTTCATCGTGCTCAGCGACCGCGACAGCAACAAGGACCTCGCGCCGATCCCGTCGCTGCTCATGCTGGCCGCCGTGCACCACCACCTCATCCGCAAGGAGACGCGCATGAAGGTGGGCCTCGTGGTCGAGGCCGGTGACGTGCGCGAGGTGCACCACGTCGCCACCCTCATCGGCTACGGCGCTTCGGCGGTCAACCCCTATCTGGCGATGGAGACGGTCGAATACCTCGTCCGCGCCGGCTTCATCACCGGTGTGACGCCCGAGAAGGCCGTGAAGAACCTGATCTACGCGCTCGGCAAGGGCGTGCTGAAGATCATGTCGAAGATGGGCATCTCGACCGTGTCGTCGTACGCGGGCGCTCAGGTGTTCGAAGCCGTCGGCCTCTCCCGGGAGTTCATCGACGCGTACTTCACCGGAACCGAGACCAAGCTCGGCGGCGTCGGCCTCGACGTCATCGCGGCCGAGAACGCCGCGCGTCACGAGTACGCCTACCCCCAGGATGCCGCGGCGCGCGCGCACGAGCGCCTGTGGACCGGTGGCGAGTACCAGTGGCGTCGCGACGGCGCCCCGCACCTGTTCAACCCCGACACGGTGTTCCGCCTGCAGCACGCGACCCGCGAGCGCCGGTACGACATCTTCCGCGAGTACACGCAGCTCATCGACGACCAGGCGCACGAGCTGAAGACCCTGCGCGGACTCTTCGGCCTGCGCACCGGTCAGCGGCCCGCCGTGCCGATCGACGAGGTCGAGCCCGTCTCCGCGATCGTCAAGCGCTTCTCCACCGGCGCCATGAGCTACGGCTCCATCTCGAAAGAGGCGCACGAGGTCCTCGCGGTCGCGATGAACCGCATCGGCGGCAAGTCGAACACCGGTGAGGGCGGGGAGGACGTCGACCGTCTTCTCGACCCCGAGCGCCGCAGCGCCATCAAGCAGGTGGCATCCGGTCGCTTCGGTGTGACGAGCCTGTACCTGACCGAGGCCGACGACATCCAGATCAAGCTCGCCCAGGGCGCCAAGCCCGGCGAGGGCGGTCAGTTGCCGCCGACGAAGGTGTACCCGTGGGTGGCGCGCACGCGTCACGCGACCGCGGGAGTGGGTCTCATCTCGCCGCCGCCGCACCACGACATCTACTCGATCGAAGACCTCAAGCAGCTCATCTTCGACCTCAAGCGCGCCAACCCCTCGGCCCGCATCCACACGAAGCTCGTCAGCCAGTCGGGCATCGGCGCGGTCGCGGCGGGCGTCGCGAAGGCGCTGAGCGATGTCATCCTGGTCTCGGGTCAGGATGGCGGCACGGGCGCGAGCCCGATGAACTCGCTCAAGCACGCGGGCACCCCGTGGGAGCTGGGCCTGGCCGAGACGCAGCAGACGCTCATGCTCAACGGCATGCGCGACCGCGTCGTCGTGCAGGTCGACGGACAGATGAAGACCGGCCGCGACGTCATCATCGGCGCCCTGCTCGGCGCCGAGGAGTTCGGCTTCGCGACCGCGCCCCTGGTCGTCTCGGGCTGCATCATGATGCGCGTGTGCCACCTCGACACCTGCCCCGTGGGCGTCGCGACGCAGAACCCGGTCCTGCGCCAGCGCTTCACCGGCAAGGCCGAGTACATCGTGAACTTCATGGAGTTCATCGCGCAGGAGGTGCGCGAGTACCTCGCCGCCCTCGGCTACCGCTCGATCGACGAGATCGTCGGCCGGTCCGAGCTGCTCGATGCGAACGAGGCGATCCAGCACTGGAAGGCGCGCGGTCTCAACCTCGCGCCGATCCTCGAGGGACCGCGCTTCGCCGACGACGAGCCGCGCCGTCACGCCCGCAACCAGGACCACGAGCTCGACGACCACTTCGACGTGCAGCTCATCGAGCGTGCGCAGGACGTCATCGCGCACGGAGGCCAGCTCACGATCGACCTGCCCATCCGCAACACCGCCCGTGCGGTGGGGACCATGCTGGGCCACCACGTCACCAAGGCGCGGGGCGAGCACGGTCTGCCGGAGAACTCGATCGACGTGCGCCTGACCGGTTCGGCCGGGCAGTCGTTCGGCGCGTTCATGCCCGCCGGCATCACGCTGCGTCTCGAGGGCGACTCGAACGACTACGTGGGCAAGGGGCTCTCCGGCGGAACGATCGTGGTACGCCCGCCGCGCGGGTCGTCCTTCGCCGCGAGCGAGAACGTCATCGCCGGAAACGTCATCGGCTACGGCGCCACGCAGGGACAGATGTTCCTCAACGGTGTGGTGGGCGAGCGCTTCCTCGTGCGCAACTCCGGAGCCACGGCGGTCGTCGAGGGTGTGGGCGACCACGCGCTCGAGTACATGACCGGCGGACTGGCCGTCATCCTCGGCGCCACCGGCCGCAACCTCGGCGCCGGCATGTCGGGCGGACAGGCCTACGTCTACGAGCTCGACCGCGACAAGGTGAACCGCGAGGCCATGGCATCCGGTGAGCTCGTCCTCGGCGCCCTCGGATCGGGGGATGCCGAGATCCTCCGCGACCTGCTCGAGAAGCACGTCGCGGAGACCGATTCCACGCTGGCCCGTCGTCTGCTCGACGACTTCGAGGCCGAGGTGGACAACTTCGTCCGGGTGCTGCCGCGCGACTACGCCGCTGTGCTGCAGACCCGCCAGGAGGCGGTGGCCGAGGGGCTGGACCCCGACGGCGACGTCGTCTGGACGCGCATTCTGGAGGTGACGGGTGGCTGACCCGAAGGGCTTTCTCAAGACCACGGAGCGCGAGCTCCCGAAGCGTCGACCGGTGCCCGTGCGCATCATGGACTGGAAAGAGGTGTACGAGCCGGGTGATTCGGCCGTCATCAAGCGCCAGGCCGGCCGCTGCATGGACTGCGGTATCCCGTTCTGCCACAAGGGGTGCCCGCTCGGAAATCTGATCCCCGAGTGGAACGACCTCACATGGCGCGGCGAGGGCCGCGCGGCGATCGAGCGCCTGCACGCGACGAACAACTTCCCGGAGTTCACGGGGCGCCTGTGCCCCGCGCCCTGCGAGAGCTCGTGCGTGCTCGGCCTCAACCAGCCGGCCGTGACGATCAAGCAGGTCGAGGTCTCGATCATCGACGAGGCGTTCGGCAACGGCTGGGTCGAGCCCGAGCCGCCGGAGCGTCTGACGGGTAAGACCGTGGCGGTCGTCGGCTCCGGGCCCGCGGGTCTCGCGGCCGCGCAGCAGCTGACCCGCGCCGGGCACACCGTCGCCGTCTTCGAGCGCGACGACCGCATCGGCGGTCTGCTGCGCTACGGCATCCCCGATTTCAAGATGGAGAAGCGCCACCTCGAGCTGCGCCTGCGCCAGATGCAGGCCGAGGGCACCCGCTTCCGCGCGGGCGTCGAGATCGGCACGGACATCTCGTGGAGCGACCTGCGCGCGCGCTACGACGCCGTCGTGGTGGCCACCGGTTCGACCGTGCCGCGCGACCTCGCCATCCCGGGTCGCGACCTCGACGGCGTGCACTACGCCATGGAATACCTCATCGAGGGCAACAAGGCCGTCGCGGGCGACCAGATCCCGCAGCAGATCAGCGCCGCCGGCAAGCACGTGGTGGTCATCGGCGGCGGCGACACCGGCGCCGACTGCATCGGTACGGCCCACCGCCAGGGCGCGCTGAGCGTGACGAACCTCGCGATCGGCAAGCAGCCGCCCTCCGAGCGTCCGTCCGAGCAGCCCTGGCCGATGATGCCGAACCTGTTCGAGATGGCATCCGCTCACGAGGAGGGCGGGGAGCGCACGTTCCTCGCCTCGACCGTGGAGTTCCTCGGCAATGCCGCAGGAGAGGTGCGCGCGCTGCGCGTGGCCGAGACGGAGTACGTCGACGGCCGTCGCGTGCCCAAGAGCGGCACCGAGCGCGAGATCCCCGCCGACCTCGTGCTGATCGCGATGGGCTTCACCGGCCCGGAGCGGGAGCACCTGGAGAGCCAGCTCGGCACGCAGTTCACGAACCGCGGCAACGTCGAGCGCGACGCGACCTACGCCACCACGACGCCGGGCGTGTTCGTGGCCGGCGACGCGGGGCGCGGACAGTCGCTCATCGTGTGGGCCATCGCGGAGGGCCGCGCGGCCGCCGCCGAGGTCGACACCTTCCTCATGGGCGAAACGGTGCTCCCCGCGCCGGTGCGCCCGACCGATGTCGCCATCGGCCTCCTGCCCGCCTAAGCTGGCAAGGGCCGATCGGCCACTTCCCGAAAATCCTCACGGAGCTTGAAAACGGATGAGACGCGCCAAGATCGTCGCAACACTCGGGCCCGCCACGTCGTCGTATGAGATGGTTCGCGCCATCATCGACGCCGGGGTGGACGTCGCCCGCCTCAACCTGAGCCACGGAGACTACTCCGTGCACGACGCCAACTTCGCCAACGTGCGCAAGGCCGCAGAGGACGCCGGTCGCCCGGTCGCCGCTCTCGTCGACCTCCAGGGCCCGAAGATCCGTCTCGGCAAGTTCGAGAACGGTCCGCACGACCTGCTGCCCGGCGACATCTTCAAGATCACGATCGAAGACATCCTCGGCACCAAGGAGATCGTCGGCACGACCTTCAAGGGCCTGCCCCAGGACGTCCGCCCGGGAGACTTCCTCCTCATCGACGACGGCAAGGTGCGCGTGGAGGTCGTCGAGACCGACGGCACCGTCGTGACCACCAAGGTCATCGTCGGCGGTCCCGTGTCGAACAACAAGGGCATCAACCTGCCCGGCGTGGCCGTGAACGTCCCCGCGCTGAGCGAGAAGGACGAGTCCGACCTGCGCTGGGGCCTCAACGCCGGTGCCGACCTCATCGCCCTCTCGTTCGTGCGGGATGCCAAGGACATCGAGCGCGTGCACGAGATCATGGCCGAAGAGGGACGCTACGTGCCCGTCATCGCCAAGATCGAGAAGCCGCAGGCAGTCGACAACCTCGAAGAGATCATCGACGCGTTCGACGGCATCATGGTCGCCCGCGGCGACCTGGGCGTCGAGCTTCCGCTCGAGGCCGTGCCCATCGTGCAGAAGCGCGCCGTCGAGCTCGCCCGCCGCATGGCCAAGCCCGTCATCGTCGCGACGCAGATGCTCGAGTCGATGATCACCAACCCCGTCCCCACGCGCGCCGAGACGTCCGACGTCGCCAACGCCGTGCTCGACGGTGCCGACGCGGTCATGCTGTCCGGCGAGACCAGCGTGGGCGCCTACCCCGTGGTGGTCGTCGAGACGATGGCCCGGATCGTGGAGTCGACCGAGGAGCACGGTCTCGAGCGCATCGCGCCGCTGACCAACAAGCCCCGCACGCAGGGTGGCGCCATCACCCTCGCCGCCGTCGAGGTCGCGGACTTCGTCGAGGCGAAGTACCTGTGCGTCTTCACCGAGTCGGGCGATTCCGCCCGCCGGATGTCGCGCCTGCGCTCGACCATCCCGATGATCGCGTTCACGCCGGAGCCCGGCATCCGCCGTCGTCTCGCGCTGACCTGGGGCGTTCGCTCGACCCTGGTGGAGCACGTGTCGCACACCGACAAGATGTTCCTGCAGGTCGACGACTACCTGCTCACGCACGACCTGGCCAAGGTCGGCGACAAGGTCGTCGTCATCTCCGGTTCCCCTCCCGGAATCGCCGGTTCGACGAACGACCTGCGCGTGCACCGCGTGGGCGACGCCGTGCACGGCGCGGCCCCCGGGTACCAGGAAGTCTGAGCCCTCACGACGCGCGCCGGAGACCCCGGCGCGCGTCGTGTTGCGTTCCCGCCCGGTACATTGGGAACACAACACCTGCCGGTGTGGCGGAATGGCAGACGCGGGGCACTCAAAATGCTCTGTCGAAAGACGTGTGGGTTCGAGTCCCACCACCGGTACGCCCTATCGCATCCGCGGTCTCCCGTGGGTGCGCGAATCCACGTTCTAGGATGGTCTCGTGACTGATCAAGAAGCCGCCCCGGCCACTGCGCCGACCGCACCGCGTCGCGTCGTCGTCGCGGAAGACGAGTCGCTGATCCGCCTCGACATCGTCGAGATCCTCCGCGACAACGGCTTCGACGTCGTCGGCGAGGCAGGTGACGGCGAGACCGCCGTGCAGCTGGCCACCGAGCTGCGTCCCGATCTCGTGATCATGGACGTCAAGATGCCGCAGCTCGACGGCATCAGCGCCGCCGAGAAGCTCAGCAAGAACCACATCGCCCCCGTCGTGCTGCTGACGGCGTTCAGCCAGAAGGAGCTCGTCGAGCGCGCCAGCGAGGCCGGCGCCCTGGCCTACGTGGTCAAGCCCTTCACGCCGAACGACCTGCTGCCGGCGATCGAGATCGCCCTGGCCCGGTACGAGCAGATCATCACGCTCGAGGCCGAGGTCGCCGACATGGTCGAGCGTTTCGAGACCCGCAAGCTCGTCGACCGCGCGAAGGGTCTGCTGAACGAGAAGATGGGCCTGAGCGAGCCCGAGGCCTTCCGCTGGATCCAGAAGGCGTCCATGGACCGCCGCCTCACCATGCAGGACGTCGCCAAGGCGATCATCGAGCAGCTGGCGCCCAAGAAGGGCTGAGCGCAGCGCCTTTCGAGAATGGATGCCACGTGCGTGGCATCCATTTCTCGTTGTGCCCGGACCCTTCGACAGGCTCCGGGTCCTCCCGCGCAAATCCGGGTCAGGGCTGCGGGGCGTCCTTGATCATGTTCGTGATGCGGATGGTCGAGCAGCGCCGGCCCTGTTCGTCGCTCACGGCGATCTCGTGGACCGTCAGCGAGCGACCGAGATGGATCGGGGTGCAGACCCCCGTGACGATGCCCGAGGTGGCCGAACGCGTGTGCGTGGCGTTGATGTCGATGCCGACCGCGAGCTTGCCGGATCCGGCGTAGAGATTGGCCGCCATCGACCCGAGCGACTCGCCGAGGACGACGTAGGCGCCGCCGTGCAGGAGACCCACCGGCTGGGTGTTGCCCTCGACGGGCATCGTCGCGACGCTGCGCTCGACCGAGAACTCGACCCACTCGATGCCCATCTTCGCGGCGAGGGCCCCCATGCCGCGCTCGCGCGCCCAGTCGAGGCCACTGCGGGTGTCGGGAGTCGTGGAGCTGCTCATCGTCGCCTTCGTCGTACCGGGCGGGACGGCCGCGAATCGGGCCGAGCCGGGGGAGTGTCCGTGGTTCTCGTTACGCTGGGAGAGTGACGGATGCCGAAAAGCCTACTCTCCTCGTCGTCGACGGCCACTCGCTGGCCTACCGCGCGTTCTACGCGCTGCCGGTCGACAATTTCTCGACGAAGGACGGCCAGCACACCAACGGCATCTACGGCTTCCTGTCGATGTTCGTGAACCTCGTGAAGGCCGAGAAGCCCACGCACCTCGCCGTCGCCTTCGACACGTCGCGGCAATCGTTCCGCACGCGCGAATACACGGAGTACAAAGCCAACCGCAGCGAGTCGCCGGCCGAGTTCAAGGGGCAGATCCCGCTCCTGCAGGAGTGCCTGGCCGCGATGGGTGTTCCGGTCTTGAAGAAAGAAGACTTCGAAGCCGACGACATCCTGGCGACCCTCGCCACGCAGGGGGAGGAGCAGGGCTTCACGGTGCTGGTCTGCTCGGGTGATCGCGACACCATCCAGCTCGTGACCGACGACGTCACGCTGCTCTACCCCAACGTGCAGGGCGTCTCGCAGCTCAAGCGCTACGACACCGACGCGGTGATCGAGAAGTACGGGCTGCCGCCGGCTCAGTATCCCGAGATCGCCGCCCTCGTCGGCGAGACGAGCGACAACCTGCCCGGCGTGCCGAAGGTGGGCGAGAAGACCGCCGTCAAGTGGCTGACACAGTGGGGGTCGCTCGAGGCCCTCCTCGACAACGCCGACAAGATCCCCGGCGTCGTCGGCAACAACCTGCGCGAGCACCTCGACGCCGTCAAGCGCAACCGCGCGCTGAACCGCCTGCTGCGCGATGTCGAGCTCCCGGTCGGCCCGAACGACCTCGCCGTCCAGCCGCTCGATGCGCAGGCCGTCCGCGACATCTTCGCCCGCCTGGAGTTCCGCACGCTGCTGCCGCGCGTCTTCGACGCGCTGGGCGCCGAGGGCGGCGTCGTCGAAGAGGTCCGCCCGACCGCGACCGCTCCCGCGCCGCAGCGCCTCGACCCCGCGGCCCTCGCGGCGTGGGCGACCGACGCGCACGGCGAGGTGGGGGTCACCCTCAGCCTCTCCGGTTCCGTGCCCACGGCGATCGGTCTCGCGTCTGCTGACGCGGCCGTCGAGGCCGAATGGAGTCCGGCCGTCCGCGACGCGCTGGCGCCGTGGCTGGCATCCGATGCCCCCAAGGTGTTCTGCGATGCCAAACCCCAGATCAAAGCCCTCGCCCGCGAGGGAGTCACGGTGGGCGGCGTGGCATTCGACGTGCTGCTGGCCGGATGGCTCGTTCGCCCGAGCTTCCCCGACAAGTCGCTCGCCGACCTCGTGGAGCGCGAGCTCGACGAGAAGCTGCCGGTCGCCGATCCCACCCAGCTCGTCCCCGAGACGGAGGGCGCGACTCCCGGCCAGCTGTCGTGGTTCACCCGCCGCGTCGCCGAGGCGCAGCGCGGGACGCTGCCCGAGAAGGTCGCCTCCGTGCTCGACGACATCGAGCTGCCCACCCTCACGGCGTTGGCCGACATGGAGCTGGCCGGGGTGGCCGTGTCGCACGAGAAGCTGTCCGGGTTCTCGGCCGAGCTCGGTGCGCGCGCCGACGCCCTCGCGCGCGACGCCTACGCGGCGATCGGGCACGAGGTGAACCTCGGCTCGCCCAAGCAGCTGCAGGAGGTGCTCTTCGACGAGCTTCAGCTGCCCAAGACGCGCAAGACGAAGAGCGGGTACACGACGGATGCCGCTGCCCTCGCCGACCTGCAGGAGAGCGCTCCGCACCCGTTCCTCGACCTGCTGCTGCGCCACCGCGAGGCGACGAAGCTCAAGCAGATCATCGACGCCCTCGACACCGCGACCGGCGCCGACGGACGCATCCACACGACGTATGTGCAGACCGGCAGCCAGACCGGCCGCCTGTCGAGCACCGACCCGAACCTGCAGAACATCCCGATCCGCACCGAGGAGAGCCGTCGCATCCGCGCCGCGTTCGAGGTCGGCGAGGGCTACGAGACGCTGCTGACCGCCGACTACTCCCAGATCGAGATGCGGATCATGGCGCACCTCTCCGGCGACCCCGGTCTGATCGAGGCGTTCAACTCCGGCGAAGACCTGCACCGGTTCGTCGGCGCGCGCGTCTTCGGTGTCGATCCGCAGGACGTCACGCCCGCGATGCGCACGAAGGTGAAGGCCATGTCGTACGGCCTCGTCTACGGACTGTCCGCCTTCGGCCTGTCGAAGCAGCTGCGCATCGAACAGTCCGAGGCCAAGAAGCTCATGCTCGAGTACTTCGCCCGCTTCGGTGCGGTGCGCGACTACCTGCGGGGCTCGGTCGAGCAGGCCCGTCAAGACGGCTACACCGAGACGATCTTCGGTCGACGCCGGCCGTTCCCCGATCTCACCAGCATGAACCGGGTCCTGCGCGAGAACGCGGAGCGCGCGGCGCTGAACGCCCCCATCCAGGGCAGTGCCGCCGACATCATGAAAGTCGCGCTGTTCCGCATCCGCGACGAGTTGGCATCCGCGGGACTGCGTTCTCGCGTGCTGCTGCAGATCCACGACGAACTCGTCGTCGAGGTCGCGGCGGGGGAGTGGGATGCCGTGGAGGGCATCGTGCGCGCGCGCATGGCCGACGCGGCCGACCTGTCGGTGCCCCTCGACGTGCAGATCGGTCGCGGCGGCGACTGGGACGAAGCGGGTCACTGATCCCGGCCACCCCTCCTCCCCGACGCCTCCACCGGCGGGGGCGGGGTGCGCCATCGCTGAGCCTTCCCTAGGCTCGGAGGATGACTGACGCACACCGCAGCCCCACGCCGATCGACACGATCGCAGACGCGTGGGTGGACACCCTGGCCGAGCGCGAGCCGACACTGGCGACCTACATCGGCCGGTTCGAGCACAACGGCCGCTTCGGCGACTACAGCCCCGAGGGGGCCGAGGCCCTCGTGTCCGATGCGCGCGCGACGCGGAGCGCGCTCGAGACCGCCGAGCCCGTCGACGCGATCGACACGGTCACGAAGATGGACCTGGGTCGCGAGCTCGACCTGACGATCGAGCAGCACGAGGCGAAGACGCATCTGCGCGACCTCAACGTCATCGCCTCGCCGGCGCAGGACATCCGCTCGACGTTCGACCTCATGCCCACCGCCACAGTGGACGACTGGTCGATCATCTCGGAGCGCATGAAGGCGCTCCCGGCTGCGATCGACGGGTATGTCGCGACGCTCCGTCGCGGAATCGCCGAGGGCGTCGTTCCGGCCCGCCGTCAGGTGACCGAGGTCGTGACGCAGATCGCCCGATACACGTCCGACACGGGGTTCTTCGCCGAGTTCGTCGGTGATGCCGCTCCCGAGGAGGGCCAGCTGCCGGCATCCCTCGCCCGCGACCTGTCCGCCAACGCCAACGCCGCACGCGTGGCCTACGACGCGCTCGCGACATTCCTCGCGGGGGAGCTCGCCCCGGTGGCGGGCGACGTCGACGCCGTCGGCCGCGAGATGTACGCGCTGCACTCGCGCCGCTTCCTCGGGGCCGAGATCGACCTCGACGAGACGTACGAGTGGGGCGTCGAAGAGCTCGCGCGCATGGTCGCCGAGCAGGAGGCCATCGCGAACGAGATCCTGCCCGGCGCGAGCGTCGAGGAAGCCGTGGCCTTCCTCGAGAAGGACGAGTCGCGCAAGCTCCGCGGAACGCAGGCCCTGCAGGAGTGGATGCAGCGCACCAGTGACAAAGCCGTCGAGGAGCTGGGTCGCACGCACTTCGACATCGCCGAGCCCATCCGTCGCCTGGAGTGCATGATCGCGCCCACGAACGAGGGCGGCATCTACTACACCGGTCCGACCGACGACTTCTCCCGACCGGGTCGCATGTGGTGGTCGGTGCCGGAGGGCGTCGACACGTTCGACACGTGGCGCGAACTCACGACCGTCTACCACGAGGGCGTGCCGGGCCACCACCTGCAGATCTCTCAGGCCGTGTACAACCGCGCGGAACTCAACTCGTGGCGCCGCCTGCTGGCCGGCACCAGCGGGCACGCGGAGGGCTGGGCCCTCTACGCCGAGCGTCTGATGGAGCAGCTCGGCTACCTCGACGACCCCGCCGACCGTCTCGGCATGCTCGACGGGCAGCGCATGCGCGCGGCGCGCGTGGTGCTCGACATCGGCGTGCACCTGCAGAAGCCGCGCCTCGACGGCAACGGCACCTGGGATCACGACTACGCCCTCGCCTTCATGCTGAAGAACGTCAACATGAGCGAGGAGTTCGTGCGCTTCGAGGTCAACCGGTACCTCGGGTGGCCGGGGCAGGCACCGTCCTACAAGGTCGGCCAGCGCATCTGGGAGCAGGTGCGCGAGGAGGAGCGGGAGCGCCGCGGGGCGGACTTCTCGATGAAGCAGTTCCACACCCGGGCCCTCGACATCGGCGGCGTCGGTCTCGACACGCTGCGCACAGCTCTGGCATCCGTCTGATTCCCCGAGGGGTGCCGCTGCGGCGGTGCCCCTCGTCGATGCGGGGGAATACCCCGAGCACGCGTAAAGTTCATTCATCCGAATGCAAGGAGACCTCATGGACGTTCGCCCTCTCGAGCTCGGCCTCGACACCTTCGGAGACATCTCACGCGGCCCCGACGGGTCGCTGCTGTCCGATGCGCAGACCATCCGCAACGTCGTCGACCAGGCGGTCCTGGCCGACCAGGTGGGCGTGTCGTTCTTCGGGGTGGGCGAGCACCACCGCAAGGACTTCGCCGTCACCAGCCCCGAGATCGTCCTCGCCGCGGCGGCCGCGCGGACGCGGGACATCCACCTCGGCACGGCCGTCACGGTCCTCTCCAGCGACGACCCCGTGCGCGTCTACGAGCGGTTCGCGACCCTCGACGCCGTCTCGCACGGGCGTGCCGAGGTGATCCTCGGGCGTGGATCGTTCATCGAGTCGTTCCCGCTCTTCGGCTACGACCTCGCCGACTACGAAGTGCTCTTCGAGGAGAAGCTCGAGCTGTTCTCGCTCCTCCTGCAGGAGAGGCCCGTCACGTGGTCGGGCCGCACGCGCCCCGCCCTGCAGGACGCCGACGTCTACCCGAAGACCGAGAACGGTCTGAAGGCGTGGGTGGGAGTCGGGGGCTCACCCGAGTCGGTCGTGCGCACGGCGCGCTACGGGTACGGCCTGGTCCTCGCGATCATCGGCGGCTCGGCGGCGCGGTTCCGCCCGTACGCGGACCTGTACCGCCGTTCGCTCACCGAGCTCGGCAAGCCGCAGATGCCCATCTCGGTGCACTCGCCCGGGCACGTCGCCGGCACCGACGAACAGGCGTGGGAAGAGGCGTACGAGGGCGTCGCAGAGCTGAACAACACGATCGGGCGCGAGCGCGGCTGGCCGGAGTACAACCGCCTGCGCTTCCAGCACGATGTCGGCCCCGAGGGCTCGATGTACGTGGGCTCGCCCGAGACGGTCGCCCGCAAGATCGCCGCGACCGTTCGAGCGCTGGGCAACAGCCGCTTCCAACTGAAGATGGCCAGCGGGTCGATCTCGCACGACCACCTCCTGAGCAGCATCGAGCTGTACGGCACGCAGGTGCGACCGCTCGTGCACGACATGCTCGCCGACGCTCCCGTCGCCCGGTGACCACGAGCACCGACACCGTCCGGGTGTCCGAGCGTCTCGACGCCCTGCCGTTCACCCGGCGGCACGGCAGGATCCTCGGCGGATCGGGGCTGGGATGGGCCCTGGATGCCATGGACGTCGGGCTCATCTCGTTCGTCATCGCCGCGCTCAGCGTGCAGTGGCAGCTGGCCCCGACGCAGGCGTCGTGGATCGCGTCGGCGGGGTTCGCCGGAATGGCGATCGGGGCGAGCGTCGGCGGACTGCTCGCCGACCGTTTCGGCCGCCGTCATGTCTTCGCCCTCACCCTGCTGGTGTACGGCGTCGCCACCGGCGCGAGCGCCCTCGTGGGAGGGCTGGCGGCGCTGCTCGTGCTGCGCTTCGTCGTCGGATTGGGCCTCGGGGCGGAGCTGCCCGTGGCCTCGACCTACGTCAGCGAGTTCGCGCCGGCGCGCATGCGGGGGCGTCTCATCGTCTTCCTCGAGGCGTTCTGGGCGGTCGGATGGACGGCCGCCGCGGTGATCGGCTACCTCGTGGTGCCGTCGTCCGCCGACGGCTGGCGGTGGGCCTTCGCCCTCGGCGCGATCCCCGCGGTGTACGCGCTCGTCGTCCGGTGGGGGCTGCCCGAGTCCCCGAGGTGGCTCGCCTCGCGCGGACGCAACGCGGAGGCGGTCGTGATCGTGCGCGACTTGGAGGCCGCCGCCGGTCGCATCGCCCTCGAAGCGTCGACGGAGGGGGTCGCGGCATCTTCTCCCGCCCCCCGGCCGCGCGTGAGCGCACTGTGGGCACCCGCCCTCCGGGCGCGCACCGCGAGCCTGTGGGTGCTGTGGTTCTGCGTGAACTTCTCGTACTACGGGGCGTTCATCTGGATCCCCACGATCCTCGTCTCGCAGGGCTACGACCTCGTGCGCTCGTTCGGTTTCACCCTGGTGATCACGCTCGCCCAGCTGCCCGGCTACGCCGTCGCGGCCTGGCTGATCGAGGCGTGGGGCCGCCGTGCGACACTCGCGACGTTCCTCGCGGGATCCGCCGTCTCGGCGGTGTTGTTCGGCACGGCGTCGGGCGAGGTCGCGGTGATCGCAGCGGGCATGGCCCTGTCGTTCTTCAACCTCGGCGCGTGGGGCGCGCTCTACGCCGCCACCCCGGAGACTTACCCGACGGCCCTGCGTGCGACCGGCGCGGGGTGGGCCGCGGGGGTCGGGCGCATCGCATCCATCCTCGCCCCTCTCGCGGTGCCGCCTTTGCTCGGGCTCGGCGGAGCGCCCCTGCTCTTCGTCGTCTTCGCGGCGTTCTTCGCCGTCGCCGTCGTAGCCGCCCTCTTCCTGCGCGAGCAGAGGGGTCGGGCACTGGCGTAGCCCCGCTTTTCCCGGCGCAGCCGCTCACGGAGGCCATGTTCCCTTGGTTCGGGGCGGATTCCACCGTTCGGGGCGCGAACCATCCGCCCCGAACGACGGGATGCGCCCCGAACCAGCGGATATGGCGGGCAACCGACTGCGCGTCGCCTGTGCGTCGCGCGCGTAGGCTCGGGGCATGGCATCCGTGCGCTACGTCGCGATCGGCGACTCGTTCACCGAGGGGGTCG
Source organism: Microbacterium galbum (assembly GCF_032464915.1). NCBI lineage: Bacteria > Bacillati > Actinomycetota > Actinomycetes > Micrococcales > Microbacteriaceae > Microbacterium > Microbacterium galbum. Next base: position 604,575 of record NZ_JAWDIS010000003.1, read on the forward strand.
GCGACGAACTACCCGACGGCACCGTACGAGGCTGGGCCGATCTCGCAGCCCAAGGGTGGGCGGATGCCGCGGGGGAGCCGATCGAGTACGCGAACCTCGCTATCCGCGGCAAGCTCATCGAGCCGATCGTCGCGCAGCAGCTCGAGCCGGCGCTCGCGCTGAAGCCGACCCACCTGTCGTTCAACGGCGGCGGCAACGACATGCTGCGCCCGCGGACCGGCATCGAGCGCATCGTCGACCTCTTCGACCACGTCGTTCGCCGCTGCGATGAGGAGGGCGTGCAGCTCATCGTGCTCTCCGGTGCGAACCCCTCGGCGGGGCTGCCGCTCGGCAAGCTCATCGAAGCGCGCGGAGACCGCCTCTCTCACGCGGTCGAGAAACGCCTCGAGACACGGCCCGACGTGCTCACCGCCTACAACTGGTTCGACCGGGAGCTGGCGGGCGCGGAGTTCTGGTCGGTGGACCGCCTGCACATGAATCCTCGCGGCCACCATCGCGTCGCCGCCCGCGTGATCGAGTCCGTCGGCCTCGCCCCGCCGGGGGAGTGGTGGCACCTGCGCGAGATCCCCGAGATCGAGCGGCTGAAGGGCTCCGCCTACTATCGCGAGCACGTCGCGCCCTGGGTGCGGCGGCGGTTGACCCGCACGTCGTCGGGCGACGGCCGCGAGCCGAAGTTCGGCGGCCGATGGGTGACTCTCGAGCCGCTCGGCTGAGGGCCGGGCCCGCACCCCCCTGACAGATCGGCGCGACGGTGAGCGGACACGGATGGCAGCGGGTGCGCGTCGGCGACGTGACGATCTCGGTCGCCGACGACGAGCCGATCGCCGTCGTTCGTCGTCCCGGCGAACCGGAGCGCGTGGCGACATGGCCCGACCTCGACCTCGGCGCACGGGCGACGGGGATGACCCTCCTGTCAATGCCGGACGGAGTGTGGGTCGTGTACCGCCCCCTCGAGGCGCAGGACGAAGGAATCGCTCCCGGGCGGAGCGCCGCTGTCTACGTCGGTCTGGATGCCCGCCTGCGCATAACCGACGGATTGGGCGACGCGCAGCTGGTCGGCGCGACGTCGCACGGACTGTGGTTGCGGCATCCGGCAGCGTCGAGCGACCCCGACGAGGCCGAAGCCTGGCTGTCGGACGACGTGCGCATCCGGGCCGTCGACGGCTCCGAGCACCGGATGCGAGTGGACCGCCGCATCGCGTGGGTTTTCGTTGCGGGAGCCCGCACGTATTTCGCCGTGCACACGGACGCACCCCGGCGGGCGCCTCGCGGCTGGACGTATGCCACCGCGGAGGTCGCGGTGCCGCCCGGGCCGCTTCCCGCGGAACTCCGCACCCGCGATCAGACCCACGAGCCGATCGACGATGCGGCGATGATGTCGCTGATGGGCGAGCTCCTTCCCGAACCCGTTCCGCGCGTGCCGAGCGATCCCCGCGCGTCGTGGCGGCTGGCCGATGTCTCGGTCGTCGAGCGAGAGGCGGCCGTCACGGCGGTGGTGACCGAGTTCGCGGAGTTGGACGCGTACTGGACCGGACCGACGGGGGAGACCGGCCCCCTCTCGCAGGGCCTGGCCGAACCCCGGGTCGAGGTGCGCGGCGAGTGGCCGGGCACGCGCGTCGAGGTCAGCTTCCGGCATCCGTTCTTCCCGGCCGGACGCCTGCGGCGAACGCTGCGCGTCTTCGATGCGGCGGGGCGTTTCTCGCCGCCCCTGTACGCGTCGGTGCATCTCATGGAAGACCTCGCAACGAGCCGGCTGCCCCCGATCGAGGCGGCGGTCGACGGCATCCTGGACATCTGAACGCGGGACGCGGACGTGCCACAGCGCTCCCTCCGACGTAGCGACCGGGAGCATGATGGATCCATGACCCTCGCACTCGTCACCGGCACCTCCAGCGGCATCGGCCTGCACACGGCCATCGAACTCGCGAAGACCGGGGTGTCGATCGTCGCCACCGTGCGGGACACCTCGCGGGCCGACGCGCTGCGCTCCGCGGCATCCGCGGCGGAGGTCGAGCTCGACATCCGCGCCCTGGAGGTGACGGATGCCGCTGCAGCCGAGGCCTTGATCGAGGCCGTCGGGCCCGTCGACATCCTCGTCAACAACGCCGGGCGCGGCGCCGTCGGCACGCTCGAGCAGCTGTCGGATGCCGATCTCCAGGCGCAACTCGACACGAACTACCTCTCGGTCGCCCGTCTCACCCGTCTCGTGCTGCCGGGAATGCGCGAGCGCGGCCGCGGCCGCATCGTGACCGTGACGAGCGTCGGGGGAGCGGTCGGCCAGCCGTTCGCCGACGCGTACTGCGGGGCGAAGTTCGCCGTGGAGGGGCTCATGCAGTCCCTCGCCCCGGTCGTCGCGCCGTTCGGCATCGACGTCTCGATCGTCGAGCCCGCGGCGGTGGCATCGTCGTTCACCGACTCGGTGCACCGCGCCCCGGCCGGCCCGTACAGCGAACTGCAGCAGGCTTACCTCGACCGCACGGCCGCGTCGTTCGCGGCCGCGCAATCGGCGGAGGACGCCGCGAAAGCCGTCGTCGAGGCGGCCACCACGTCGGAGCCGAAATTCCGGTGGCAGACGTCGGAGGCCGCGGTGCGCTTCGCCGGCCTGTCGCTGGGCGATCTCGACGGGTCGCGGGTGATCGGCGTCACGTCGGAGTGGATCCGCACGGGGTCCTGACTCGGACGGAGAGACAGCGCACGGGTTTCCCTCGGCGCGGGGGATCCGGTCGATCAACGTAAACTGACATAATGTGCATTATCGGCTTGCGTCACCGGCGGCCCAGCGGCCACGCAGCAGCCCGCCTCAGCCGAAGATCTCCGACAGGAACGCCTTCATCGCCGCCCAGCTGCGTCGCTCGGCGGTGGCCTGGAACTGCGCGCCCTGCTCGGGAGCATCGGCATCCGGCAGCGTGAACGCGTGCATCGCGTTCGCGTACGACACGAGCTGCCAGTCGACCGACGGCGCCGTCCGCAGATCGTTCTCGAAGGCGATCATCGCGTCGTCGGGCGCGACGGGATCCGCCGCGCCGTGCAGCACCAGGATGCCGGCGGTGATGTTCTCCGCTTCACCCTCGGGCCCGGTGAGCAGGCCCCCGTGGAAGCTGACGACCGCGTCGACGTCCGCGCCCGTGCGAGCGAGCTCGAGCACCGAGGAACCGCCGAAGCAGTAGCCGATGGCCGCGGTGCGGTCGGCATCCACCGAGGGGTCGACGCGAAGCTGCTCGAAGGCCTCGACGAGGCGCTTCCGCCACATCGGACGATCCTGGTAGAAGCGCCCGGCGACCGCCGGGGCTTCCTGTGGGGTCGGTCGCACGTCTGCGCCGTACACGTCGGCGGCGAACGCGGCGTAACCGAGCCGGGCGAGCATGTCGCACCGCATGCGCACGTAGTCGGTCACACCGAGCCAGTCGTGCACGACCATGACGCCCGGATACCGCCCCTCGCCGGCCGGCCGCGCGCGATACCCGCGATACGCGACGCCGTCGATCTCGTACGCGACGTCGTCCGAGTCGATCCCGGATGCCGGCAGCGGTTCACGCTCGAGGATCTCGGTGAGGTTGGCGGGGTAGGTGTTCACTCGGAGCTCCAGACGGTCGATGGCCCCCGACGGGGATGTCAGGAGCCGAGGATAGAGCCGCGTCCCGGGCCTCCCCCGGGACTTGCGCCGCTGCCCGTGACCCGACACGCCCCCGCTCCGTGCGAAGCTCCCTCCCGCCCCGCACCCGCGTCACGGCCGCCTCCGCGCCCCCGCTACGCTCGAGAGGATGCCTCTCTCCCCCGCCCCGTCCCGTCACGGGATCCACGCGTGAGCGGCATCCTCACCGGATTCGCCGTCGTCGGCCTCGCCGTGATCGTGGGCTATGTCATCGCGCGCATCGATCTGCTGGGTCCGCACGCGCGGCACGTCCTCAGCCGCCTGACCTTCTTCGTGCTGTCGCCGTTCCTGCTGTTCACGGTGCTCGCCACGGCCGACGTGGCGACGCTGTTCTCGGCCCTGCTGCCGGTGTCGATGATCACCGCCGCCGCGATCATCGCCGTCTCCGTGCTCATCTCGGCGCTGATTCTGCGCCGACCGGTCGGTGAGACCGTGATCGGCGCGCTGTCGGCGGGGCAGGTGAACAGCAACAACATCGGCATCCCGATCTCGCTCTACATGCTCGGCAACGCCGCGTTCTCGGCGCCCGTCATCCTGTTCCAGCTGCTCGTGCTGATGCCCATCGCCCTGGGCATCCTGGATGCCGCGACCTCGGGCTCCCGGAACATCGGACGCATCCTGGCGCAGACGGCGAAGAACCCGATGCTCATCGGCTCCGCGCTCGGCGTCCTCGTCGCGCTGCTCGGCATCGACCTGCCGCCCATCGTCTTCGACCCCCTCCATCTCATCGCGGGCGCGTGCGTCCCCGTGCTGCTGATGTCGTACGGCATGTCGCTGTACGGCCAGCGCGTGCTGACGGAGCCCGGGCGCCGCGTGGACATCGTCATCGCCTCGGCGCTAAAGCTGATCGCCATGCCCGCGATCGCGCTGCTGGTGGCGTCGCTGTTCGGTCTGCCCGAGGAGCAGATCTTCATCGTCGTGGTGCTCGCGGCACTTCCCACCGCGCAGAACGTGTTCAATTTCGCACAGCGCTACGGCGTCGGCGAGATCCTCTCGCGCGACGTCGTGTTCATCTCGACGGTCGGGTGCCTGCCCGTACTGTTCGCGGTCGCGCTCCTGCTCGACCACTCCCCCGCGTGACCGTCCGCGACGGGACGTTCGCGTGGGTTTCACGCCCGGGTCTAGGGTGAGCACTGTTCTCAGCGTTCACTCAGAAAGGCTCGCCATGTCGCCCTCGTCCACGACCAGTCCCGCCGTCGGAGCCGTCCGGACCGCCCTCGGCGTGAGCGGCGCGCTGTCGCTCGTCATCGGCCTGCTGATCCTGCTCTGGCCCGGTCGCACAGCCCAGGTCGCCGTCGGGATCATCGCCGTCTACGTCATCATCGCCGGGGTGGTGAACATCGGTATCGGTCTGTTCTGGCGCTCCGGCTGGGCGCGCATCGGCTACATCGTGCTGGGCGTGCTGTTCATCGTCGCCGGCATCTTCTCCTTCACCAACCTGCCGGCCACCGCCGCGTGGTTCGGCGTCTTCATCGGCACGCTCGTCGGCATCCTGTGGATCATCGAGGGCGTCGTCTCGCTCACCACCGCGGGCCACGGATCGAAGGCGCGCGCATGGACGATCTTCTTCGCGATCGTCAGCATCGTCGCCGGCGTCGTCCTGCTGTTCTCGCCGCTGCTGGGGGCGGTCACGCTGTTCCTGCTGATCGGCGTCTCGCTCGTCATCCTCGGCGTCTTCCAGATCGTCCGCGCGATCCAGTTCGGCAAGGCCGTCTGACCCCGACCGCCGGACGGCCCGGATGCCCTCGCGTCCGGGCCGTCCGTCAGGTCACCGGCAGATGCCGGCCCCACCACTCGAGCACGGCCTCGAACCGCTGGACGCGGTGCTGCGGCCGCCCGGCGCGGGTGAGCTCGTGATCCTCGCCGGGGAAGACGAGCATCTCGGCCTCGGTCCCCTGCTGCTTCAACGCCGCGTAGTAGCGCGTGGCCTGTTCGAGCGGGCAGCGGAAGTCGAGCTCGGAGTGGAGCACGAGCGTCGGCGTGCGCACCCGGTCGACCACAGCCATCGGACTCTGCGCCGCGACCTGCGTCGGCTCGGTACCGATGTACTCCTGGCCGAAGAACGAGCCGATGTCGCTCAAACCGGGGAAGGAGGCGGGGTCGAGGAAGCCGCGCTCGACGATCGCGCCCGCGAAGCGGTGGTCGTGCGCGATGATCCACGCCGTGAGATACCCGCCGTACGACCCGCCCATGACGCCGACGCGTCCCGCGTCCAGCCGCGGGTCGGCTGTCACGACGGCGTCGAAGAAGTCCATGACGTCGAAGAAGTCGAGCGTCCCCATGCGCTGCCGGATCGCTCGCCCGTGGGCGCGACCGTATCCGGCGCTCCCCCGCGGGTTGCTGTAGACCACCGCGTAGCCGGCATCCACCAGCACCTGGGTCTCGTCGAAGAGGTGCACGCCGTAGGCGGCGTAGGGTCCGCCGTGGATCTGCAGGATCACCGGGAACGGGCCCTCCCCCTCGGGGACGGCGACCCAACCGTGCACGGGGTAGCCGTCGCGCCCGGTCACCTCGTGATCGATCGGCACGACGACGCCGCGGTCGCACGCCGCGGCCCCGAACCTCGTCAACGCCCGCATCTCGCGCCCGTGCATCATCACGAGTTCGCCGAACGACTCGGGAGAGGCGACGGATGCCACGACCCGTCCCGCCGCCGCGGCGTGGCCGTTCACCTCGAGGTCGCCGCCGAGGACCTCGGTCACGGTGCCCGTCCGCGTCACGCGCAGCAGGCGCACCCGCCCGCGGGTGCGATCCTGCACGAGGACGTCGTCGCCGTCGAACGAGAGATGGCTCCCCACCTCGCCGAGGTCGATCGTCTCGGGGTCGGTCAGCACGCGTGGTGCGTCGCCGTCGAGGGCGAACAGCGCCACGCCCGGCGCGACGAAGTCCACGCCCGAGCCGCCGACATCGTGCGCGAGGAGGAAGACCGTTCCGTCGGGCGCCGTCTGGACCGCCGACACCGACAGGTTCTCGGCGATGCCCAGCACCTCGCGCTGCACTCCCCCATCGACGGCAATCGCGGCGACGCGGTCGCGCAGGTCGCGCCGCGAGGTCTCGATCATGTCGGGCACGCTGAGCACCTCGGCGCCGTCGAGTGTCCAGGCCACGCCGGCCCAGCTCGTGCCGCCGCGGGTGAGCTGCGTCGCAGGGTGGGGCACGACGCGCGTCTCGGGCTCGTCGATCGCGGGCGCGGGCTCGTAGAACGGCTCCGCGTCGGTGGACGGCACGTCGACCACGAACACCTGCGCGGGACGATCGAGATACCCGAGGCCGTTCGCGTGCCACCGGATGCCGGTGATGCGCCGCGGGGGTTCGGCACCGGCATCCCGCCCCTCGACGGTGCCGTAACGCCCCGGCTCCGGCACCCGTGCCGTGAACGCGAGACGTCGGCCGTCGGGCGAGAAGGCGAGGTCGGTCACTCCCCCGGGTCGGTCGGTGACCTGCACGGGCTCACCGCCGGAGGCACCGACGACGAAGATCTGCAGGCGCCCCTTCGCGTCGCCGCGGAGGAAGGCGACGACGGCGTCATCGGGTGAGAGACGCGGCGACCGATCCTCCACCCCACGGGTGAGACGGCGCGACGAGGCCGTGGCGAGATCGGCCCGCCAGAGTTGTCCCACCGCACGGTCGGCGGCGAGGTCGGGGCGTGAGGTCGCGAAGACGGCGAAGGCGCCGTCCGAGGAGATCGCGGGCCGACCGACCCCGATCAGGGACTCGATGTCGGTCGGCCGCATGCTCACTCGCCTCCGAACGAACCCGTGTCTCCGACGAGGCGGGTGTTGTCGGCGGGCACCGGGTCGACGGCCGCACGCGCGACCTCGGCGGCGAACTCGGCGACGTTGTAGAGCTTGCCGGCGTCGTCGCGGCGGGCGGCGATGGCGCCGGGGTTCGCACGCTCGAGCAGCGTCGCGGTGATCGTGCCCTCGATCATGTCGCCCGAGACCACCGTGAAGCCGATCCCGCGCTCCTCGAGGGCGGGGATCTCCTCGCGCAGCGCGTCTTCTCCCGCGCGCTTGGAGAGGGCCACCGGCTCGTACTCCGGCATCGTCGGGGTCGAGCGGATGAAGTGCGCCTGGTGGCTGGTGACGAAGACGACGCGCGCGTCGTCGTTCAGCAGCGGCAGCGCCGTCTCGAGCACGTTGACCTGTGCGTCGCGGTTCAGCAGCAGGGCGTAGTCCTCGGCCATGCCCGACTCCATGCCGCCCGAGGCGTTGAGCACGAGGATGTCGAGGCCGCCGAACGTGCGCTCGACCTCGCCGAACATCGCCGCGACCGACTCGGGGTCGGTCAGGTCGGCGCCCACCACGAGCGCCTCGACACCCAGCTCGCGCAGCTGGGCGGCGAGCTTCTCGGCCCGCGGCGCCTTGTTGCGGAAGTTGATGACGACATCGGCGCCGGCCTCGGCGAAGTAACGGACGGTGTCGGCGCCGATGCCGCGCGACGAACCGGTGACGAGGGCGGTCTTGCCGCTCAGCGAGCCGGACGGGAGGGTCTGGGACACGGGAGAACTCCTGAGGATCGTGGGTCGACTCCCCAGCCTACCGACCGCCCCGCCGCCCTCTCGGGAAGGGTAGCTCCTCGAGCGGCGGAGGCCCTCGGTCGGCGAAGCCGGTCGGCCGGGGAAAGCTTCTCCGCCGGGGAAGCCTGTGCGGTCGTCGGGAAGCGGCCCGGGTGGCGTTCCCCGGTGCTACGTTCGGGCTCAGGAGGTGCGACATGGACGTTCTCTCCCTCATCGACACGTGGGCATGGATCGGGTGGCTCGTGCTGATCCTGGTCTTCCTGGTCGTCGAGATGCTCACGGGCGAGCTGACGTTCCTCATGCTCGCCGGCGGCTCCGCGGTCGGGCTCGGCGCGGGAGTACTCGGCGCACCGCTGTGGCTGCAGGTCGTCTCAGCCGCCCTGGCCGCCGTCGCGCTCCTCGTCTTCCTGCGCCCCCCGCTCCTTCGACGACTGCACCGCGGCGCCGACGCCCGCCCGTCGAACGTGGAAGCGCTCCTCGGGCTCGAGGGTCTCGTGCTGTCGCGGGTCTCTCCCGCCGTCACGGGGCAGGTCAAGCTCGCGAACGGCGACGTGTGGACCGCGCGCAGCGACGGCGACACCCGACTCGACCCCGCCACGCGCATCGAGGTCGTCCGCATCGACGGCGCCACCGCCGTCGTCCGCTCGAAGCCAGGAGGCACCCCCATGAGAATCGGACCGTCATGAACCTCGCAACGTCGATCCCGGCCACCATCGGGTGGGTCCTCGCGATCGTGGTGGCGGCGTTCGTCGTCATCGTGCTCGTGCGCGCCATCCGCATCATCCCGCAGGCCCGCGCGGGGGTCGTCGAGCGTCTCGGGCGCTACCACAAGACCCTCACGCCCGGCCTCAACCTCGTCGTCCCGCTCATCGACCGGGTGCGACCGCTCATCGACATGCGCGAGCAGGTCGTGTCGTTCCCACCGCAACCGGTGATCACCGAAGACAACCTCGTCGTCTCGATCGACACCGTCGTCTACTTCCAGGTCACCGACGCGCGCGCCGCCACCTACGAGATCGCCAACTACCTCGGCGCCGTCGAGCAGCTCACGACCACGACCCTGCGCAACGTCGTGGGCGGGTTGAACCTCGAGCAAGCGCTCACCAGTCGCGACAACATCAACGGGCAGCTGCGCGTCGTGCTCGACGAGGCCACGGGGAAATGGGGGATCCGGGTCGGGCGCGTCGAACTCAAGGCGATCGATCCGCCCCTTTCGATCCAGGATTCGATGGAGAAGCAGATGAGGGCCGAACGCGACCGGCGCGCCGCGATCCTGACCGCCGAGGGCTCGAAGCAGTCGCAGATCCTCGAGGCCGAGGGCCGCCGTCAAGCGGCGATCCTCGAGGCCGAGGGCGACAAGCAGGCGGCGGTGCTGCGCGCGCAGGGCGAGGCCGAGGCCATCCACTCCGTCTTCACGGCGATCCACGAGGGCCGTCCCGACGACAAGCTCCTCGCCTACCAGTACCTGCAGACGCTGCCCAAGATCAGCGACGGCGCCGCGAGCAAGCTGTGGATCATCCCGAGCGAGTTCACCGAAGCACTTAAGGGCTTCTCCGGAGCCTTCACCTCCCGCACTCCCGGCGCGGACGGCCCCGCGTCGCTCTCGCCCGACGCGGACCCCTCCACGCCCCGATGATGCGGCATCCCTACCTGTCCCCCGCCGCTCCGCGCGTGCTGGCCCACCGCGGACTCGTGACGGCGGATGCCGCCTCCCACGGCGTCGTCGAGAACTCCTTCGCCGCCGTCGCCGAGGCGCACGCCGCCGGGGCCGCGTACGTCGAGTCCGACTGCCACGTGAGCGCTGACGGAACGGTCGTGCTGTTCCACGACGACGATCTCCGGCGCGTGGCCGGCGACCCGCGGCAGATCGCCGATGTGCGCCTCCACGAGCTCGAGGAGCTCATGGCCGACCGCGGCGGTCTCATCACCCTCGCGCAGGCCCTCGAGGCGTTCCCCGAGCTGCGGTTCAACCTCGACGTCAAGGCGGCTGCCGCCGCTGACGGTGTCGGGCGGCTGGTCGCACCGCACGCCGAGCGGGTGCTCGTGACGAGTTTCTCCGACGATCGCCGCCTCGAGGCGCTCGCCGCCGCGCGCGCAGCCGGCGCCGCGCAACGCCCCGCGACATCGCCGGGACAGGCGACGGTGGTGCGGCTGCTCGCCGCGCGCGCCCTGCGACGGGCGGGGCGCGTGGGCGCCCTCCTCGACGGGCTCGACGCCCTGCAGGTACCGGAGAGGCAGGGGCCGCTGCGCATCGTCACGCGCGGCCTCGTGCGCGATGCGCACGCGCACGGCGTCGAGGTGCACGTGTGGACGGTGAACGCCGACGACGACATGGAACGCCTGCTGGATCTGGGCATCGACGGCCTCGTCACCGACCGGGCCGACGCGGCCCTCCGGAAGGTGAACACGCGGGGAACTCCAGCTGTCTGAGCATCCTCTGTGAAAGGCGCCACGATGCCCGTCGTTCGAATAAAGCGCACAGGTGCGGACGTTATACATGGTGACCGACGAGAGGACCACAAAATGGCAGACCGCAGTCTCCGCGGCATCCGACTCGGCGCCCAAAGCCTCCAGAGCGAAGACGGCGTCGTGTTCCACGACCGTGCACAACACACCTACATCTGCAGCACCTGCGGACGCGACACCGTCCTGACCTTCGCTGCGGACGCCGAGGTTCCGGAGTCCTGGGAGTGCCGCACGTGCGGCGCCGAAGCGCTGCTGCGCATCGGCGACGGCACCGCGACCGTCGACCACTCGGGCGACAAGGCCGCCCGCACGCACTGGGACATGCTGCTCGAGCGCCGCACGCTCCCCGAGCTCGAAGAGTTGCTCGAAGAGCGCCTCGCCTTCGTGCGCGCCCGTCGTGGCGCGGGCAACGAGAAGCTCAGCGCCTGACGTGCCGATCAGGGCGTCCTGATCAGGACGTCCTGACCGAAGCGCCCTGAGAATTCAGACGCCGGCCCCCGTGGGGGTCGGCGTCTTCTTCGTGCGCCGCGCGCGCACCGCCAGCGACAGCCCTGCCGCGAGAAGACCGGCGAGGCTCCCCCACCCCAGCACCATCTTCACGGCGGGACCGATCACCACCGCGGGCGTCAGGCCGGTGCGGAGGGGCACGTCGGTCAGCATGTGGCCGGCCTCGTCGATCGGCAGAGCATCGAGCGTCGACCCGTCGGGCGCGATGACCTGACTGGTCCCGACCGTCGACAGGTTCACGACCGCACGCCCCGTCTCGATCGCGCGCATCTGCGCGAACGCGAGCTGCTGCAGGTTCTCGTCGGTGCCGCGGAAGTCGGCGTTGTTGGTCTGGAACATGTAGACCTGGGCGCCCGCGTCGGCCCCGTCCCACACGACGTCGTCGTAGATGACGTCGAAGCAGATCGCCAGCCCCACGCCCACGCCGTCGATGTCGATGAGCGGACTCGCCGTGCCCGGCGTGTACTCGCGACCGATGAGCCCGATGAGGTCGGGAGCGAAGGGCTCCCAGAACGCCCGGTCGGGCACGTACTCGCCGAACGGCACCGGATGCCGCTTGTCGTACGTCGCACCGGACTGCCCGTCGGCCGTCCACAGCAGCGCCGAATTGAACAGGTCGGGCCCGCGCTCCGTCACCGCGGACACGAGCAGCGGCGCGTCGACGCGGCGCGACAGCTCTTCGAGCACCGCGGAGGTCGAGTTGTTCGCGGTCGGGTCGGAGTCGACGCCTCCCTCGGGCCAGAGGAGCACGTCCATCTGCTGGCCGAAGAGCGGGGCGGATGCCGCCAGCTGCGCGTTCAACACGGCATCGCGCGCCCGCTGGTCGAAGTACCCGGCTGGGCCGTTGCCCTGGACCGCGCCGACGCGGAGCGACCCGGCAGCCGCGGTCGGGAACTGCGGCAGCACCAGCAGCACCACGAGCAACCCGGCGGCGGGGACGGCGGCGAGGGGCCTGCGAAAACGGCGAAGGCGAACGAGCTCGACCGCCATCGCACACAGCAGCACGATGAGGAACGACAGGCCCGACATCCCCACCCACGACGCGACCTCGGCGAACGGCCCGTTCACCTGCGACACGCCGATGCGCCCCCAGGGGAAGCCGCCGTAGGGCCACGACCCGACGATCTGTTCGCGCAGCACCCATAGCCCCGCGACGAGCGCCGGGAGCGCGAGCGTGCGGCCGAGCACCCCGGGAACCACGCGGGGCACCCACCGGTACGCCAGGGCGATCGGCACCGCGAGCACCGCCGTCAGCAGCGCCTCGAGCACGAAGAGCGCGGCCCACGGGATGGGTCCCAGGTAACGCGCCGTGAAGAGCAGGTTGACCGAGAAGAAGGCCACGCCGAAGAGGAAGCCCACCAAGACGGCCGACCAGAACCGGCGGCCGATGAGCGTCAGCAGGGCCAGGGCGACGGCCGGGAACGCCAGGGGCCACCACGCGAGCGCGGGATAGGCGGTGACCAGAAGGAGTCCCGCCACGACCGACAACGGCGCGGCGAAGGCCAGGCGCAGCAGAGGTCGCGGCGGCGGGGTCGTGCCGCTCATGCCGACGTGTACGCCACGATGCCCCGGCGCACCGCGTCCAGTGCGGTGCGCGCGGTCTTCGCGAGCGGCGGCTCCGCGACGAGCGAGATCTGGTCGAGCAGGTCGATCGTCTGCTTGGCCCATCGCACGAAGTCCCCCGCGGCCATGTCGGCCAGGGTCAGCACGCTGTCCAGCGGCAGGCCGCGCGCCCAGGCGTGCATGGCCGGCGCCAGGCCCGAGGCGGGGCTCTCCGAGCCGGGGAGGCGGTGGTCGCGTTCGAGGTCGTCGAGCTCCTGCCACAGCGTCTGCGTGGCATCCAGGGCTCCTCGGAAGGCACCGCGGGGAAGTCCTCGCTCCCCCGGTCCGGCCTCGTCGCGCCGCGGTTCGTACACGAGGCAGCACGCGAGAGCGGCGAGCGAGGGGGCGTCCAGCCCGTCCCACAGGCCCTGGCGCAGCGACTCGGCCACTAGCAGATCGCGCTCGCCGTAAATGCGGCGCATCGTGCGGCCGGCGCGCGTGAGCACCGTCGCGCCGTCGGCCTCGATCGCCACGTACTCCAGCGCGGCAAGCACCTCGACGACCCGGTCGAACACGCGCGCCACGGTGCCCGTGCGCTGATTGATCTGCTGCCGGGTCTTGTCGGTCGAGCGTTTGAGCTTCCAGTACCGCTCCGCCCAGCGCGCATGCGCCTCGCGGTCGGGGCACGAGTGGCACGGATGCCGCTGCATCCGCTTGCGCAGCGACTGGATCTGCTGCTGGCGCTCGTCCCTCAGGCGCCGGGGCGCGGTGGCGTCGCGACGGTTGATCTTCTCGAGGTCGCTGAGCTCGCGGCGGATCGTGGAGTACTCGCGGAAATCGCCGCGGTCGCACGTCATCGCCTTCTCGTAGCCGTCGAGCGACTCCTCGGCATCCTTCACCTGACGCGCCAGACCCACGACCGAGCGATCGGCCTGGAACTGGGCGAACGAGGACTCGAGGATCTCGCGCGCGCGGGCCCGCCCGAACTGGTCGATGAGGTTCACGGCCATGTTGTAGGTGGGGCGGAAGCTCGAATTGAGCGGGTAGGTGCGACGTGAGGCGAGGGCCGCGACCGACTGCGGGTCGAGCCCCTCGGTGAACTGCACGACCGCGTGGCCCTCGACGTCGATGCCGCGACGGCCGGCACGGCCGGTGAGCTGGGTGTACTCGCCCGAGGTGATGGCGACGCGGGCCTCGCCGTTGAACTTCTCGAGCTTCTCCAGCACCACGGTGCGCGCGGGCATGTTGATGCCGAGGGCGAGCGTCTCGGTCGCGAAGACGACCTTCACGAGCTTGCGGCGGAAGAGCTCTTCGACGACCTCCTTGAACGCCGGCAGCAGGCCCGCGTGGTGGGCCGCCATTCCGCGCTCGAGGTTGTCGCGCCACTCCCAGAAGTGCAGCACGGCGAGGTCTTCGTCCTTGAGGGTGAAGGTCAGCTCGTCGACGATCTGGCGGATCTCGACGCGTTCCTCCGCCGAGGTGAGACGCACGTTCGCGCGGCGCAGCTGCTGCACGGCCGCGTCGCACCCGGCGCGACTGAAGATGAAGAAGATCGCCGGCAGCAGGTGGTTGCGCTGCAGCAGCTCGACCACCTCGGGACGGTCGATGCGCTCGATGCGCGGGCCCTGCTGCGCGCGCAGCGGCTTGTGTCCGCCGCGGCGCTGATGCGCGTGGCGCGGGCCTCCGGCGTGGCGGGCGGAGCGGTACTCCTGGGCTCGCCGGTTGTTCTCGTACCCGCCCGCGTTGCCGCCGCGGATGCGCAGCAGCTCCTGGTTGACCTGGGCCGTGGCCACGCCGGCGCGGTCGTCGAACAGCGGCAGCAGGTCGCCCCGCACGAGCACGTGCTGTTCCAGAGGAACAGGACGCGTCTCCGACACGATGACCTCGGTGTCGCCGCGCACGGTGTCGAGCCAGTCGCCGAACTCCTCGGCGTTCGACACGGTCGCCGACAGCGACACGAGCTTCACCGACGGCGGGAGGTGGATGATGACCTCTTCCCACACGGCGCCGCGGAAGCGGTCGGCGAGGTAGTGCACCTCGTCCATCACGACGAATCGCAGGCCCCGCAGCGCCGGTGAATCGGCGTAGAGCATGTTGCGCAGCACCTCGGTGGTCATCACGACGATGCGCGCCGAGGCGTTGATGTTGGTGTCGCCGGTGAGCAGGCCGACCTCGTCGTCGCCGTACACCTCCTGCAGCTCGTGGAACTTCTGGTTCGAGAGCGCTTTGATGGGCGTGGTGTAGAACGCCTTGTCGCCCGGCTCGAGCATCGCGAGGTGGATGGCGAACTCGCCGACGATGGTCTTGCCGGCACCGGTGGGCGCGGCGACCAGGACGCTCCGCCCGTCCTCGAGGGCGTGGCATCCGGCGATCTGGAAGTCGTCGAGCTCGAACCGCTGCATCTCGGCGAAGTCGGCGGTGTGCGGGTGCGACGAGCGAGCGCTCGCGCGGGCGAAGCGCTCCGCGGGGCTGGGGGAGGTCACGCGATGGGCCCCGGCGCCATCTCCGCGGCGACGCGACGGGCCTTGCGGCGGTCGAACAGCAGCGACAGTCCGGCGGCGGCGAAGAAGAGCACGATCAGGATGCCGGCCAGCATCAGCATGCTCACGACGTCGGCCGCGGGGGTGGCGAGGGCCGAGAAGATGACGGCGATGAGGATCGCGACTCGCCATCCCTTCAGGATCGCCCTGCCGCTCATGACGCCCGCGACGTTGAGGGCGACCAGGAACACCGGCAGCACGAACGAGACGCCCACGACGATCAACAGCTTGAAGACGAAGTCGTAGTAGTCCACGGCGTTGTAGAAGTTGACCCCGCCCTCGGGGGTGAAGCCCCACATGAGCTCGATCACGTGCGGGACGATGAGCAGACCGACCCAGCACCCCACGAAGAACAAGGGAACCGCGGATGCCACGAAGCCGACCGTGTAGCGGATCTCCTTGCGCGTGAGACCGGGCATGATGAACGCCCAGATCTGCCAGAGCCAGATCGGCGCCGACAGGAAGATGCCGATCGAGAAGGCGATCCGCATGCGCAGGTCGAACGCCGACGTCACCGAGGTGAAGTTCAACGCCGAGAAGTCGTCTCCTCGCCGCGCGGCGATCTCGCGGATCGGCTCGGTGATCAGGTGGATGATCGGATCGGTGATGATGAACGCGACCACCATGCCGACCACGAGGGCGAGCGCGGCGATCATCAACCGCTTGCGCAGTTCGACCAGGTGCGCCCCGATCGACATGCGCTTATCGCGCCGCGGTTCCTCGGGGAGGTCTATCCGCGGCGATCGTGCCGTCGCCACGCGTCAGACGGTGGGGTCGGTCGACCTGCGCGGTTCGGGTGCCACGGCCGGCGCGGTGCCGCTGTCGGCGGGCCGCGGAACGTCGGAGGACTGCGCGGACGCGACCTCGTCGTCGCGCTTCATCTCCTTCATCTCGCTCTTGAACACGCGAGCCGACTGACCCATGCTCTTCGCGAGCGCGGGAAGCTTGGCGGCACCGAAAAGAAGGAGGATGACAGCCAGAACGACTAGCAGGTGCCATCCGGTCAATCCCTGGAACATGAGGACTCCTCGTCTCGTTCGGGCGAGTCATCAGTCTAACCCGCGCACACGGCGGGCGACCCGACCCGCGGGGAAATCCCCGTAGCGTCCAGATACACCGCCGGCGGATCAGTCTTCGTCGATGTATTGCGCCAGCCCCGCCGCCGCCCACGCGGCCGCCGCGCGCCGCGCGCCGAGCGGCTCCAGCAGCTCCACCTCTCCCCCGCGGCGGGCCGCGAGCCGTTTCAGACTCTGCTCGTCGGCGAGGCGCAGGGATGCCACGGCCGTGTCGTCGTCGGCATCCTCGATCTCGGCGCGGTCGAGGTAGTCCGCCAGCAAAGGCGCCACGGCGCGCGGGAAGCGGAAACGCGCGACCACCTCGTCGTCGCCCGGAGCGAAGAGCTCCGGCACGGGGTCGGCACCGTGGACAGCCGCGATGTCGGTGAGGGTCGGCTCGCTCACGCGGTCGAGGAGGAAGGTGCGCACGGCCTGGCGGAGGTGATCCCAGCCCTGCAGATACCACTGGCCGTTGGCGATGTGCACCTTGATCGGGTCGACGGTGCGCGAGGCCGGGGCGGCACCCGGGGCACGGTACACGAAGGTCACCGCGACGCGCTCGCGCAGGGCGCGGTCGACCACGTCGCGGACGCCGTCGACGGGTCCGGGCGCGACGATCACGGGCGGTGGAGCGGCGGCCGCTCCCCGAGCGAGCTTCTCGAGCAGTCCGGAGACCACGTCGCTGTCGCCCACGCCGGGGAGGCTGCGTGCGAGCTGCAGACCGGCGAGCAGCGCCGCCGCCTCTCGGGCCGTCAGCCGCGGGGAGCGTTCGAGCCCGACCGTGTTCGTGATGGCGATGACGTCGTCGCGGTCGAGCAGGTCCCAGTCGATGTCGAAGAGGTCGTGCGGCAGCTGCCAGTAGCCCTGCTCGCCGGGCAGGCCGATCACGGTCAGGCGCTCGACCATCGCGCGCATCTGCTCGGGCGCGACGTCGAACTCAGCCGCGGCCTCCGCCACGCTCACCTCGCCCTTGCCCAGAAGGTACGGCACGAGCTGCAGCAGGAGCGCGGCGCGATCGAGGGCCGCGATCGGGCGGTCACCCCCGGGACGATCGACGCTCATGCCGCTCCCCCGTGCCGCTCGAGGGTCGCCCGCAGGCGCCGGACGACCTCGGTGCGCAGGTCGGCGGGGGCCACCACGCGCACCTCGGGGCCGTAGGAGGCCAACTCGTCGGCGAAGACGTGCAGATCGACGTAGGGCACGACGATGCCCTGCGGCGCCTCCTCCGCCCGCCGTGCGAGACGCAATGCGGCCTCGGTGCCCGGGTGCACCTCGAGCAGAGCCCGTTGACGCGCGGCGACGTCGTCCAGTCCCCGCAGAGCGCGCTCCCCTGCCCCCTCGCGCAACGCGGGCGGGAACTTCTCCCGGGTGACGGTGACGTCGCTGACGATGCGCGACAGCAGGAACGTGCGATCGGCGCCGACGTTGACGTCGAAGCCGTACACGTGCCATCGCGCCTCGTACTCGACGAGGGCGAGAGGACGCAGACGGCGCTCGCGCGGCTGCGCATCGCCCGGGCGCAGGTAGGTGAAGGTGACGGTGCGGCACTGCTCGATGGCGCGCTGCAACGCCCCGAAGGAGGCGTCTCGCACCCGGATGCGCGGGGCGTAGCCGATGATCGGCTCGTCGACGGCGATGCCGAGGGCGCGGATCTTGCGGAGGCCGCTGCGCGCGTCGACCGAGAGCGACTCGCTGCCCCACACCCCGCCGGCGATGTTGAGCAGCGCGATCTCCGCGGGGCTGAAGGAGATGTCGACGGGGAGCGCGTACTCCGCGGTCGGCACGCGATAACGGGCCTCCCGCAGGTCGTCGGGGTCGGTGCGATTGCCGATCGTCTCGATGGGCACGCCCAGCCCGCGGAGGTTGTCCTTGTCGCGCTCGAACATCTTCTCGAGCGCGTCTTTCGAAGACCCCGCGTCGAGCTGTTCACGGTACCCGGCCACCGACGACAGGATCGTGTCCTTCGTCAGGCCCTGCTCGGTCGCCATGAGCGCGACGACGAGGTTCACCAGACGCTCCTCGGGAGCGTTGCGGGAAGCGGCGGGCACCCGCCCATCCTAGGCCGGGGCCGGGGCCGAACCGCCGAGACCGGCCCGCGCGCGCGAGGGCGACGGCGGGCCGGTCTCGAAACGACGCGGAGGGGCGGACTCAGCCGATGGTGCCGAGGATGTCGACGACGTACACCAGCGCGGTGTTCGCCGGGGCCTGCAGCGCCTGCTGGTCCTGCTGGGTCTGGTCGGCGGGCACGACGACGAGGACCTGCGAGCCCACCGGCTGGCCCTCGAGAGCCGAGGCGAGGGCCGGGGGCAGCGCGGAGACCGTCGCCTGCCCCGGGGCGCCGTTCTTCCAGGTGGAGGCGAAGGTGGTCTTGGCGCCCCAGGCGACGCCCTGGACGTGGATGATGGCCGAGGAGTCGGCGGTCAGCACGTCGCCGTCGCCCTTCTTGATGACCTGCGATCGCACCTCGGTCGGGGCGTCGCCGGCGGGGATGACGACACCCGGCTGACCGTCGGGCGCGCGCACGACGGAAGGCATGCCGGAGTCGGCGTTGTACTGATCGGCCCCGTCGGCCGCGGGCAGGAACACCTTGCGCACGTCGAAGACGAAGATCGCGCCGTCGCCCTCGGTGACGCCGAGCGCCTTCGCCCCGTCGGCCCCGAGGTCGGAGCCCGGGATCGCGACGGCCACGCGCGAGCCCTCGGCCACGCAGTTCAGCAGCGGAGCGATCGAGGGCACGGCCTGCGTCAGGCGCGGGAGCGGCGTCGCGGTCGCGAGATCGGCGTCGTACTTCGTGGCGACGAGCTGCTCGCCGGTCGCCGCGTCGAGCACGGTGACCTCGACCAGCGCGAGCTGCTTGTCGCTCGTGATGCGCTGCCCGTCGCCCGCGATGAGGGTGTCGGTGCCGGCCTGCTCCGGGAAGAAGGGCGAGCGCACCGTCACGGTGGGTGCAGAGCCGAGATCGCCGGTCGCCTCGACGACCGAGGCGACGCTCGCATCGGTGGGGGTCGGGCACGACGAGGCGGCGGATGCCGAGCACCCGACGAGGCCGAATCCGGCCAGAGCGGTCACGGCAACGAGAGCGGGAAGTCTGCGCACCGGAACAGTTTAGGTGCTCGCGCGGCTCTCGCCCGCCGCCCCACCCTGGTCACTCCGGCGCAGGGGCACCCTCCGTGGGCGCGGCCGCGCCCGCCACCGACTGGCGGACGCCCTCGGCGGACTTCTGCGCCTCGCGCACCCGCTTGCGCAGGTTCTTGTCGGTGATCTCACGATCGCCGACGGCGCCCGGCGTCCACAGCTCGACGTCCTCGTCGCCGTAGCTCGACTTCGACGCGCGGCGCTTGACCTCGGGCGGGATCGCGCCCGGCGCCAGACGACGGGCGGTGATGAGGAAGCCGGTGTGGGCGACCATGCGGTGGTCGGGGCGCACGGCGAGGCCCTCGACGTGCCACCCGCGGATCATCGTCTCGCTGGCATCCGGTTCGGTGAACAGGCCCGTCGCGCGGATGTACTCCGCGACACGGCTGAGCTGCGTCGCGGTGGCGATGTAGCAGAGCACGACGCCGCCGGGAGTCAGCGCGTCGGCCACGGCGTCGATGCACTCCCACGGCGCGAGCATGTCGAGCACGACGCGGTCGACGGAGGCCGGAGCCACGGCGTCCGGGAGGCTCTCGACGAGATCGCCGACGACGACCTCCCAAGTGGCGGGGTGCTCGCCGTGGAAGGTCTCGACGTTGGCGCGGGCCACCTCGGCGAACTCCTCGCGGCGCTCGAACGACAGCAGGCGACCGGCCGGGCCGATCGCTCGCAGCAGCCACAGCGAGAGGGCACCGGAGCCGACGCCGGCCTCCACGACCGTCGCGCCGGGGAACACGTCGGCCTGGGCCAGGATCTGCGCGGCGTCCTTGGGGTAGACGATCGCCGCTCCGCGCGGCATCGACATGACGAAGTCGCGCAGCAGGGGGCGCACGGCCAGGTAATCGTGGCCGGAGCTGTTGGTGACGACGCTGCCATCGGGCTGCCCGACCAGGAGCGAGTGCTTCAACACGCCGTTGTGGGTGTGGAGCTCTCCCGCCTCGCGCAGGGTGATCGTGTGCATGCGGCCCTTCGGTCCGGTCAGCTGCACGCGGTCGCCGATGCGGAAAGGTCCGCTCAGGTGGGGGGTCTCGCTCATGGGTTCACTCGCGTTTCGGGGAGTCGGGTCGGGGTGTGCGCATCGTGGAGGGCGCGGAGATCGGCGGCGGTCCGCCCCTCGAGGCTCGACCAGAGCGCGTGCGCTCCGACGCCATCGAGCGGGACCATCAGGGGGACGCCGAGCGAGACCGCGCCACTGGCGATCGCCGATCGCAGGCCGTTGGGGCTGTCTTCGATCGCGAGGGAGTCGCGGATGTCCACACCGAGGGCATCGGCCGCCTGCAGGTAGGGATCGGGGTGGGGCTTGGGCCGCTCGACGTCGTCGCCGGCGACGACCAGGTCGAAGGCGGGGAAGTCGATGAGGTCGGCGATCGACAGCGCCATGCGCCGCATCGACATCGTCACCAGTGCGGTCTTGACCCCGTGCGCCTTGAGGTCGGCGAGCAGCTCGCGCGCGCCCGGGCGGAACGGCACGCCCGTGCTCGCGAGCTGGCGCAGCACCTCGTCGGTCAGGTGAGCGATGATCTCGTCGACGCCCCACGGCACGCCGGCGTTCTGCAGCAGGCGCGCGGAGTCCTCGAGCGCGAGACCCACCATGCCCAGGGCCTGTTCGTGCGACCAGGTGCCCCCGAACCGCTCGACCAGCGGCACCTCGGCAGCCATCCAGTAGGGCTCCGTGTCGACGAGGGTGCCGTCCATGTCCCACAGGACCGCAGCGAGGGCGGAAGAAGTCATCGTTCCATCTTATGGAAGGTGCGGCTCCTCCCCCGCGCCCGCGGGGTCGCCCGGTCCGACCGCCTCCGCGCGGGTGCGCCTATCCTGGAACGAAGCCCCGACGGGGCAGAGGAGGTTGCGTGGACGCACTGGGTCGCCGGATCATCGTCGCCGCTTTCGACGGCTGGAACGACGCCGGAGAAGCCGCGTCCGCCGCGGCGGCGCTTCTGCGCGCCGACGCGGAGTACGAGGTCGTGCACACGGTCGACCCCGAGCTGTACTTCGACTACCAGTACACACGCCCCCAGATCGGATTGGATGCCGAGGGTCGGCGCACGCTCACCTGGCCCGAGGCCAAACTGCTGCGTCCGACCGAGCGGTCTGGCGATGCGGAGATCTGGCTGCTGGTCGGCGTGGAGCCCGCGCGCGCCTGGCAGGCGTTCGCGGCGGAGTTCATCGACGTCGCTCTGCGGGAGGACGTGACCGGCTTCGTCGCGCTCGGATCGATGATGTCCGACGTACCGCACACGCGCCCGATCTCGGTCTTCGCCGGCAGCGACAACGACGGCGTGCGGCAGTCGCTCGGACTCGAGCGGAGCCTCTACGAGGGGCCCGTCGGCATCCTGAGCGCGATCGGTCACGCCTCGGAGCAGGTCGGCATCCCGACCGCCAGCCTCTGGGCCAGCGTCCCGCATTACGTCGCGGGACACACCCCCTCTCCCAAGGCCACGCTCGCGCTGCTCGAGAAGCTGGAGGCGATCACCGGCATCACCGTTCCGCGCGGCGACCTCGAATCCGAGTCGCGCCAGTGGGAGGCGTCGATCGACGCCGCCGCGGCCGATGATGAGGAGATGAGCGACTACATCCGCCAGCTCGAGCAGACCCGCGACACCTGGGACTCTCCCGAGGCGTCGGGCGATGCCATCGCCCAGGAATTCGAGCGCTATCTGCGCCGCGGGGGCGAAGGTCCCTCCAAGCCCGGTCGCGACGACCCGCCGCGTCGCTAGCCTCCGTCGCGAAACACCCGGTCCCTTCGACACGCTCGGGGACCTCGCACCGACACACGGACCGAACCGAGGTGGCTGAGCCCGTCGAAGCCATCGGCACCCGCCTCGCCCGCATGTGACGACGGCGCCGTCCCGAAAGGGGCGGCGCCGTCGTCATGGCATCCCGGGATCAGCTGGTCATGACCGTCGACACCGCGGGGATGACGCCGGTCAGCAGCAGGGCGATGATGAGCAGACCCAGCGCGATGCGGTAGACCACGAACGGCAGGAAGCTGCCGCGCTTGAGGTACTGCATGAGGAAGGCGATCACGAGGTAGCCCACCACGAACGCGATGACCGTGGCGATCGCGGTCTCACCGAGGTTGTACGGGCCGGTGCCCTCGTCGAAGCTCTTGTAGAGCTCGAACAGACCACTCGCGAAGACGGCGGGCACCGCGAGCAGGAACGAGTACTCCGCGGCGGCGGTGCGCTTGTACCCGAGGGCGCGGCCGAGCGTGGTCGTCGCCCCCGAGCGCGAGACGCCGGGCACGAGGGCGAGCGCCTGCGCGAAACCGTAGGCGATGCCGTGCGGGTAGGTGAGGTCGTCGAGGTCGCGACGGCGCTTGCCGTAGTGGTCGGCGAGACCCAGCAGGATCCCGAAGACGATCAGCACGATCGCGGTGATCCACAGGCTCCGGAAGTTGTCGCGGATGAGGCTCTGCAGCAGCACGCCGAGCAGGGCGATCGGGATCGTGCCGAGGATGACGAGCCAGCCCATGCGGGCGTCGGGGTCGTTGCGCGGCACCTTGCCGCTGAGCGAGAGGAACCAGCGCGAGATGACGCGACCGATCTTCTTGCGGAAGTAGATCAGGACGGCGAGCTCGGTGCCGATCTGCGTGATGGCGGTGAACGTCGCGCCCGGGTCGGTCTGCGACGGCAGGAACTCCCCCACGATGCGCAGGTGCGCGCTGGAGGAGATGGGGAGGAACTCGGTCAGGCCCTGGACGAGCCCGAGGATGATGACCTCGAAGATATGCATGCGGTCCTTCAGTACGTCCGGAGGAGGTCGGCGAGAACACGTCGACCGAACTCGAGCGCGTCGACGGGGACGCGCTCGTCGACACCGTGGAACATCCCGGTGAAGTCGAGACCGGCGGGGAGTCGCAGCGGTGCGAATCCGTAACCGGAGATTCCGAGGGTCGACAGCGCCTTGTTGTCGGTGCCGCCTCCCATCAGGTACGGCACGACCGGCACGCCGGGGTCGTGACGGCCGAGCTGCGCGACCATGGCGTCGACGAGGTCGCCCGAGAAGGGCACCTCGAGGCCGATGTCCTGATGAACGATCTCGATCTCGACGCCGTCGCCGACGATGCGGCGGATATCGGCGAGGGCGGCCTCTTCCGTACCGGGCAGCACACGCACGTCGACGAGAGCCTCCGCGCGGTCGGGGATGACGTTGTGCTTGTACCCGGCGGTCAGGCCCGTGGGGTTGGTCGTGGTGCGCAACGTCGAGCGGATGAAGCTGGATGCCGCGCCCGTGCGCTTCGCGAGGGTGTCGGGATCGCCCCCGTCGTCACCCGTGATCTCGGCGAGGCCCGCCAGAAGCGCACTCGTGGTGTCGGTCAGCCGGATCGGCCACTCGGTGCGGCCGAGGGCAGCGACGGCCTCCGCGAGGCTCGTCACCGCGTTGTCGACGTGAAGCCCGCTACCGTGGCCGGCCCGGCCGCGGGCGACGAGCTTGATCCACATGAGGGCCTTCTCGCCGACCTGCAGCAGGTAGGCGCGCCGGTCACCGACGGAGATCGAATACCCGCCGACCTCGCTGATGGCCTCGGTGGCGCCGGCGAACCACTCGGGGCGGTCCTTGACGACGCGCGCCGATCCTTCGACGCCGCCGTTCTCCTCGTCGGCGAAGAACGTCACGATCACGTCGCGCTCGGGCTGCTCCCCCGCACGCAGCAGCTCGGCGACGGAGGTGAGGATCATGGCATCCATGTCCTTCATGTCGACCGCGCCGCGGCCCCACAGGATGCCGTCGCGGATCTCTCCCGCGAACGGATCGACGCTCCAGTCCTCGGCGACGGCGGGGACGACGTCGAGGTGTCCGTGCAGGATCAGCCCCGGCTTGTCGCGGTCGCGTCCCGGGACGCGGGCGCAGACGTTGGTGCGCCGCTCGACCGGCTCGTAGTAGGCCGTGTCGAGACCGAGACCCTCGAGGTAGGCCCCGACGTACTCGGCCGCCTCGCGTTCGCCGTTCGCGCGACCCCCGCCGTAGTTCGAGGTGTCGAAGCGGATGAGGTCGGATGCGATGCGGGCGACCTCGGGGACGTCGGTTTCGAGCTCGGGCATGCGCACTACGGTACCGGCGGCCGGGGCGCTCCCCCGACGCGCGTCGTCAGGAGACGAACGTGATGCGGGGTGATCTCCGGACCCGGACGCGCCCGGGCGTCACCGTCGGTTCGAGGCGGGGCCCGGGGCGTGGTAATGTCGTTCCTCGTTGCGAAAGCGACAAAACACCCAGATGCGCGGGTGGCGGAATAGGTAGACGCGCTAGCTTGAGGTGCTAGTGCCCGTATAGGGCGTGGGGGTTCAAGTCCCCCCTCGCGCACAGAATGAGAAAGACCCCCGGGGTTCATCCCCGGGGGTCTTCTTCGTTTTCACGCGAGGAGCAGGGCTGGCACCCCATGCCGTGACCGCGAGGAAACACCGGCGTGACATGGCGCGCCTAGCGTCGAGGCGTCCCCGGCAGATCGGATCACGCATGGCTCGCTTCCACGTCCCCACCATCGACATCTCGGCATGGGTGGGCCCCGGCTCGCTCGACGCCCGATCGGCGGTCGTGGCGGCGATCGACCACGCGTGCCGCACGGTGGGGTTCATGCAGATCGTGGGGCATGGCATCCCGAATGTCGTCCTCGACGACCTGCAGCGCGGTCTCGACGAGTTCTTCGCGCTGCCACTGGAGGCGAAGAAGAAGTACGTGCGCCCCGGCGGCGAGAACCGCGGGTACAGCCCGCCGAAGAGCGAATCGCTCAGCTACAGCCTGGGGGTCGACCCGGTCACCCGCATGAACGACTTCTTCGAGGCGTTCAATGTGGGCACGTCGTGGCGCGAGTACCCGGATACGACGGCGACCGTCGAGGACTACGCCGAGAACACCTGGCCCGACGACGCCGACGGCTTCGAAGCCGCCGTCACCGCCTACTACGGCGAGGCACGTCGGGTGGCGCAGACCCTCACCCGCATCTTCGCCGCCGCCCTGCGGGTGCCGGAGGAATTCTTCGGCGACGTCACCGACCACTCGATCGACGTCCTGCGCATGAACAACTACGCCCTGCCGCCCGGCTCGATCGAGCTGGGCGCCGAGCTGACCGGCATGGGCGAGCACACCGATTTCGGACTGGTGACGGTGCTGTGGGCGGATCGCGTCGCGGGCCTGCAGGTGCTGGGACTCGACGGGTCGTGGAACGACGTCTCACCCGCCGAGGGCGCCCTCCTGGTGAACCTGGGGGATGTGGCCGCCCGGCTGACCAACGACAAGTGGCTCTCGACGCTGCACCGAGTGAAGCCCCCGGTGATCGACGGCACCATCGAGCGGCGGCGGTCGGCGGCGTTCTTCCACGACGGCAACGCGGACGCCGTGATCGCCCCGCTCCCGAGCTTCGTCTCGGAGGAGGCGCCCGCGCTGTATGAACCGGTCACCGTGCGCGAGCACATCGCCGCGAAGCTCGCCGGTTCCCGCGCCGGACGCAAGAACGTGAGCGCGGTGCGCGAGGCCGCGCGGGTGGCGGCGGCAGGACGGGGCTGATCCCGGGGCCCGCGCGGAGCGGGCCTGCGCGGAGCGGGCCACGGCGGGGGCGGCGCGCGGCGGGCACGGCGGGGGCGGGGGCGGCGCGCGCGGCGGGCTGCGGCGACCGCGCGGGCGGCGCACCACGCATAAACGCCATTCTTGTGGGGAAACGCGCTGTCACCGCGTTTCCCCACACAGATGGCGTTTATGCGTGAGGGTGACGCCCCGCGCCCAGGTGACGCAGGTCAGGCCGCCGACACCCCGAACAGCAGACCCAGCACGTAGGTCACCGCGGCGGCGCCGAAGCCGATCGCGAGCTGACGCAGGCCGCGCTTCAGGGGCGAGGCGCCCGAGAGCAGACCGACCATCGCACCGGTGGCCATGAGCGCGATGCCGACGAGGCCGAGGGCGAGGGCGACGGCGCCGAAGCCGCTCATGCCGAAGATCCACGGCAGCACCGGAATGATCGCGCCCGAGGCGAAGAACAGGAAGCTCGACAGCGCCGCACCCCACGCGCTGCCGACGACGTCGTGCGAGGACTCCCCCGGGGCCGCGGCGACGGGCGCGCTGCCGGCCTGGGCGGCGGTGACGACCTCGCGCGCCTTGTCGAGGGCGGCGTCGGGATCCATGCCGCGCGTGCGGTACACGAGGGCGAGCTCGTTGGCATCCAGGTCGAGGTGGGGAAGGGCGGAGTCGGCGAAGTCGCTCTCCTCCGTGGCTTCGAGCAGCTCGCGCTGCGAGCGCACCGAGACGAACTCGCCCGCGCCCATCGACAAGGCGCCCGCGAGCAGGCCCGCGACGCCGCTGAACAGCACGAAGCTGGGTGCCACGCCGGTGGCGCCGACGCCCATCACGAGGGCGAGGTTGGAGACCAGGCCGTCGTTGGCGCCGAAGACGGCGGCGCGGAAGGTTCCGGAGAGGCGTCGACGCCCGCGTGCGGCGAGCCCGCGGACGACTTCGTGGTGCACGCGCTCGTCGGCGGCCATCGCGGCGGTGGCGTAGGGCTCGTCGGCGTAGGGCGATCGCGCCTCGGCGTTCTGCGCAAGGGCGAGCACGAAGATCGACCCGAAGCGGCGGGCCATCCACGCCAGCAGGCGCGTGCCGATCCCGGGCGACGGCAGGCGCTTCGGGGTCTCCCCCAGCAGGTCGATCCAGTGCTGCTCGTGTCGCCCCTCGGCCTCGGCGAGCTCGAGCAGGATGTCGCGCTCCTCGCCGGTGCGACGAGACGCCAGCTCGCGGTACACGCGGGCTTCAGCGCGTTCGTCGACGAGATAACGCGCCCAACGGCGACGGTCGCGGGCGGTGGGTGTGGCGGAGGTCGTCACGGGGGCTCCTTCGGGTCGTCCCCACCGTAGTGAGCGGGAATCCGACCCCCGGGCGCGTCGATCGATACTGACAGCATTTCGGGCTTCCGAAGCCCGGAACGACGCGGATGCCGAGGGGCGGATGCCAGCATTTCGGGGGCGCGAAAGCGGTCTCGCGAGACCCACGGCTCCTCCGGCGTCGAGACGGCACGTGGCTGACATCTCGGTTGCATGATGTCGCCGAGACGTCGGCGGGGTGCTGTCTCGTGCCCACGAGAGGGGGCGGATCCGGCGCGCGCCGCGGCGCGGCATCCGGTGGTCAGGAGCGCACGCGCTTGCGCAGCAGGTCGATGCGCGCCTGCAGCTGCGCCACCGTGGCGTGCGAGACGGCGGGTCCGCCGCACAGGCGCCGGAGCTCGGCGTGCACGAGTCCGTGCGGCTCCCCGGTCTGACGGGCGTAGAGCCCGACCATCGTGTTCAACAGCTGACGCTGCTCCTTGAGCGTGCGGTGCAGGGGACCGGGAAGACCCCCCTCGTCGACCGACGGCGGCTCGACGCCGTTCTCCTTCTCGTGCGCCTCGCGCGTGGAGCGGTGGCGCGACTGACGCGTGGCACGCGACATCAGCACCTCGTGCACCTGCTCGGGTTCGAGGAGCCCGGGGATGCCGAGGAACTCCTCCTCCTCGATCGTCCCGGGCACGGCCAGCTGACCGAACTCCTGCCCGTCGAACATCACGCGATCGAAGTGCGCGAGGGAGCCCAGGGCCTGGTACTCGAACTCCTGCTCGAGCGCGTCGGAGGCTTTGTCCTCGCGCTCGGCGGCATCCATCATGTCTTCTTCGGCGTTCCACTGGTCGTCCGCGTCGCTGTCGCGGTCGAGGGCGTGCTCGCGCTGCGCCTCCATCTCACCGGCGAGCGCGAGCAGCTGCGGGACGTTCGGGAGGAACACGCTCGCCGTCTCACCCCGGCGGCGGGCGCGGACGAAACGGCCGATGGCCTGCGCGAAGAAGAGCGGCGTCGAGGCGCTCGTGGCGTAGACGCCGACGGCGAGGCGCGGAACGTCGACGCCCTCCGACACCATACGGACGGCGACCATCCACCGGCTCGTGCCCTTCGAGAACGTCTCGATGCGGCCCGAGGCCTCCGCCTCGTCGGAGAGGACGACGGTGACCTTCTCGCCGCTGATGTCTTCGAGGATGGCGGCGTAGGCGCGCGCGGCGGTCTGGTCGGTCGCGATGACCAGGCCCCCGGCATCCGGGACCGTCTCGCGCACCTCGGTGAGGCGACGGTCGGCGGAGCGGAGGACCGCGGGGATCCAGTCGCCGTTGGGGTCGAGCGCGGTGCGCCAGGCCTGCGAGGTGATGTCCTTGGTGTTGTCCTGGCCGAGCTGGGCCTCCATCTCCTCACCCGCCTTGGTGCGCCAGCGCATCTGCCCGGCATAGACGAGGAAGAAGACCGGCCGGACGACGCCGTCCTCGAGGGCGCGCTTGTAGCCGTAGGCGTAGTCGGTGCGCGAGAGACGGATGCCCTTGGCGTTGGGGTGGTACTCCACGAACGGGATGGGCGCGGTGTCGCTGCGGAACGGCGTGCCCGACAGCAGCAGGCGCCGGGTGGCGCGGTTGTACGCCTCGCGCAGGGCGTCGCCCCAGCTCAGCGCGTCACCCCCGTGGTGCACCTCGTCGAGGATGACGAGGGTTCTGGCATCCATCGTCAGGCGCTGGTGCACCTCGGCCTTGACCGCCACCTGGGCGTACGTGACCGCGACGCCGTGGTACTGCCGCGAGGGCGTGGCGTGCCGGTTCGAGAAGTACGGATCGAGACGGATGCCGACCCGCGCGGCCGCCTCGGCCCACTGGGTCTTGAGGTGCTCGGTGGGGGCGACGACGACGATGCGGTCGACGACGCGCCGCCGCATGAGCTCGGACGCGAGACGCAGGGCGAAGGTCGTCTTGCCGGCGCCGGGGGTGGCCGCGGCGAGGAAGTCGCGGGGGCCCTTGCCCTCGCCGTCGGGTCCGTCGAGGCCGAAGTAGAGGTCGAGCGCCTCGGCCTGCCAGGCGCGCAGACGCTGGGCGGTCCCCCACGGCGCACGCTGCGGGAACGACGGCGAGAGGTGCTCGGCGGCGAAGGAGCCGAAGTGAGGCTCCGTGCTGTCGACGGCTCCGTCGAACGCCGGGTCGGGCGTCGCCCCCGGAGCGGGGTCGTCGGCGACGGGCGCGGTGGCGTGCGAGGGTTCGATCGGGGCGGATGCCGTGGAGGCGGCGTCGGGGGTCGTGACAGCGGGCGCGTGCGCGGCGACGGCGGGGGCGTGCGCGGCGGGGGCGGGGCTCGCGGCCGGGCCGGGACTCGCCACGGGACCGGGGCTCGCGACGGGACCGGGGCTCGCCACGGGACCGGGACTCGCGACCGGGCCGGGACTCGCCACGGGACCGGGACTCGCGACCGGGCCGGGACTCGCCACGGGACCGGGACTCGCGATGCGCGGTGCCGGGATCGTGGCATCCGCGTGGGAGAGGTTCGGGGTGCGGGCTTCTTCTTCCAGCATCGAACCTCCATCCCTCGCGAGCGCGAACATCAACGATAGGCGACCTCGGCGCACGACATGCCCGGGCCGAGAACGGATCCGTCCCACCACCGGCCATAAACGCGATCCGTGCGCAGAAACGCGTCGACGCAGCGTTTATGCGCACGAATCGCGTTCATCGGAGTCACGGTGGGGCCCGTCGCGAGCGGCCGTGGCGGCGACCACGGCGTCCCCCCGGCGCGCGCCCTCGCGCTCCGGGCGCGCGCGCCTTCGCGCTCCGGGCGCGCGCGCCTTCCCGCCCCACCGGCGCGCGGCTGCCGTCGGCCCGGTGGGATGTTCCGGCCGGTGGAGCGCACGTCGCCGGCATCCCTCCTTGCTGTGTCGGAGGCCGGGGGTACCGTGGAGGACGGAGGTTTCGATGACACTCGATCCGCACTCGCCCCGCACCTCGCCTACGCCCGACAACGCCGGCCCGCATCCGTGGCGCCGCTTCGTCGCCCTGGGTGACTCGTTCACCGAGGGCATCGGCGACCCGTTGCCCGACGGCGGCCACCGCGGATGGGCCGATCGCGTCGCCGAGGTACTCGGCGCGCAGGTCGACGACTTCGCCTACGCCAACCTCGCCGTGCGCGGCAAGCTCATCGCGCAGATCGTGGCCGACCAGATCGAGCCCGCCCTGGCGCTCCAGCCCGACCTCATCACGATCTCGGCGGGCGGCAACGACGTGATCCGCCCGGGCAGCGACCCCGACGCGGTCTCGCGCCAGCTCGAGGACGCCGTGGCGCGCCTGCGCAGCGGTGGGGCGACGGTCGTGGTGTTCACGGCGATCGACACCGAGTTCACCCCGGTGTTCCGCGGCATCCGGGGCAAGGTCGCGATCTACAACGAGAACATCCGCTCGATCGCCGATCGGTACGACTGCGTCGTCGCCGACCAGTGGGGGCTCAAAGAGGTGCAGGACATGCGCTTCTTCGACGACGACCGTCTGCACTACAACGCCCTCGGTCACCACGAGGTCGCTCGCATGGTGCTGCGCGCGCTGAACGTCCCCAACGACCTCGAGCCGCTGCAGGCCGAGACCCAGGCGATCATGACCTGGCGCGCCGCTCGCGAGAAGGACTTCGTGTGGGCGCGCGAGTACCTCGTGCCCTGGGTCCTGCGACGGCTGCGTCACCAGTCATCGGGCGATCACATCCTGCCCAAACGTCCGGAGCCGCTCCCCGTGGTCACCCTCGCCCCGGGGCCGGATGCCGCGGGCCCGCGGCAGACGCAGGTCTGACGCCGTGCGCACTCTTCCCGACGCGGTCACCGCGCTGCTGAGAGCAGCAGACGCCGACACGCTCCTGCGCGACGCCGACGCCCTCGCCGACACGCTCGCAGACGCCGGGTGGGCTCCCGACGTCGAAAGCGGTCGCTTCAGCGCCGACGGGTGGGACGTCGTGTCGTCGGCCTGGCCGCCGAACGTGTCGGTGTTCCGCGACGGCGACCTGCTCGACGTGCGCCGCGACGCGCTCTCGATCGTCGCGACGCTGCACGCCGAACCGCACCGCTGGGTCTTCGACACCGAGGGTCCGGACTGGTCGGGCTGGAGCGCCGACGACCCGCGGTGGGACGACGAGCCGGTCGACTGGCTCCTCTGGCGTGGGCAGGGCGTCGTCGTGCAGCTGTTCACCGCGCCCGCCATGACCGCCGGGCCTGGCACGCTCCCGCCCCACCTGCACCTCGCGATCGAGCGCGATGACTCTCCGTCCGAGGGCCTGCCGCGCGACGAGGCGCGAGACCGCCGCGTGGCATCCGAGGGAAGCGTCGTCGAACGGTGGTTCCTGGTGGGTGAGCACGACCTGCCCGACGAGATGCTCGCCGCGCTCGAGGGCGACCCGGATCAACGCGTCAGCGCCGCCGCCGTCTCGGAGCGCCACATGCGCGCGGGACGGTTCGACGACCCGACCGGCTGAGCCGACGGGCGGTCTTCGGTCTCAGCCGCGGTGCCCGCGCCCCAGCTCCCACAGCGCGACGGCGCTGGCGGCGGCGACGTTCAACGAGTCCACTCCCCCGGCCATCGGGATCGTCACGACCGTGTCGGCGGCGGCGAGCGCGCTGCGGCTCAGTCCATCGCCCTCGGCGCCGAGCAGCAGGGCTACGCGCTCGTGCCCCGCGGCCGAGAACGCGTCGAGCGTCACCGCGTCGTCCGACAGCGCGAGGGCGGCCAGGTGGAAGCCGGCGTCGTGCAGGAGGGGGGTGGCCTCCGTCCACTCGGGGAGCCGCGTCCACGGCACCTGGAAGACCGTGCCCATGCTCACGCGGACGCTGCGCCGGTACAGCGGGTCCGCGCATCGCGGCGTGACGAGCACGGCATCCGCCCCGAGTGCGGCGGCCGACCGGAACGCCGCCCCGATGTTGGTGTGGTCGACGATGTCCTCGAGCACGACGACGAGCCGCGCGTCCTTCACCACGTCGGCCACGGATGCCAGCGGAGGCCGATGCATGGAGGCCAGCAGCCCGCGGTGCACGGTGTACCCGGTGACCTGCTCGGCGATCTCGGAGGGGACGACGTAGACCTCGGCATCTTCCCCCACCAGGGCGAGGGCGTCGGAGAGGAACTTCTCCTGCACGAGGACCGAGCGCGGACGGTGACCGGCGCGGAGCGCCCTGTCGAGGACCTTGGACGATTCCGCGATGTACAGGCCACCCTCGGGCTCGCTCACGCGGCGCAGCGACACGTCGGTGAGGTCGCGGTAGTCGGCGAGACGCGGGTCGTCGGCGGAGTCGAGCGGGATGACGGGCATCGTCCCATCGTGCCAGCACCGCCCCCTTCTCCTCCTGTCGGGGTCCGATCCCCGAGCGCGCGAGAAACGCGGCACCCGCGGTCGCTCCGTCGGTGGCTCGGGAGCTCGAGGCCGCGGCGCCGGCCGAGCCCGGCGGGGATCACGAGCGCGTGAGCCGGTGTCGGCGCCCCGCCATAGACTCGACTCGACGGAGGTGCGCATGACCGACACGACGGAGGATGCCGGGTTCTCGGCATCCATCGATCGGGCTGTCGAGGTGCTCGCCGGCCGCCGGGTGGCCGTGTTGACCGGCGCCGGGGTCTCCACCGACTCGGGCATCCCTGACTACCGCGGCAAGGGCGCCCCCACGCGCACGCCGATGACGGCGCAGCAGTTCCTCGCGAGCGCCGAGGCGCGCCGGCGCTACTGGGTCGGTAGCCATCTCGGGTGGAAGGTGTTCGCGGCGGCCGAGCCCAACGGCGGTCACCGGGCCCTCGCGGCGCTCGAGGCCGCAGGGGTGGCCAACGGCGTCGTGACGCAGAACGTCGACGGTCTGCACGTGCGGGCGGGCAGCGGCCGGGTCGTCGAGCTGCACGGGACCATGCGCCGGGTGGGGTGCCTGCACTGCGGGCAGGTGTTCGACCGCCGCGATCTCGCCGAGCGCGTCGAAGCCGACAACCCGTGGATCACCCTCCCCGAGAACGTCGAGCTCGGACCCGACGGCGACGTGACGCCGGCGTCCGCCGACGGGTTCGTCGTCCCCGTCTGCTCCGTGTGCGGCGGCACGCTCAAACCCGACGTCGTCTTCTTCGGCGAGTACATCCCGGTCGAGAGGTTCCGCGAGGCCGAGCAGCTCGTGCACACCAGCGACGCCCTCGTGGTGGCCGGGTCATCGCTCGTGGTGAACTCCGGCATCCGGCTCGTGGAGCGGGCGCGCCGCAAGCGCCTGCCGGTGGTCATCGTCAACCGCGGCGAGACGCGGGCCGATCAGCGCGCGAGCGTGAAGATCGACGGCAGCACGACCGAGGTGCTCCAGGCGTTCGCCGCACGGCTGCCGGGCCTGCTCTGACGCCGACGCGCCGCGGACCCGCCCGTCGCCTCCGGACTCCCGGAACCCTCACCGCGTGCCGACGGTTAGGCTCGGACGGTGACGATCCTGACTCTTGTGCGACACGGTGAGACGGCCTGGAACTACGGGGGCCGCATCCAGGGCTCGACCGACATCCCCCTGAACGACACAGGTCGCATCCAGGCGCAGGGCATCGCCGAGACGCTCGCCGCCGAGTACGCCGGACGCGACGTCGTCGTCGTCTCGAGCGACCTGTCGCGCGCCGCCGAGACGGCCGACGTCATCGCCGCCGCCCTGGGTACCACGGTGAGCCGACGGATGCCGGGACTCCAGGAGCGCTCCTACGGCGAGGCCGAGGGGATGGACGCCCCCACCTTCTACGACACCTACGGACCGTGGCACGCCGCCGACGTGCCCGGCGCAGAAGCCTGGCCGGTCGTGCGCGAGCGCGCCCTCGCCGCGATCGCCGAGGTGGTGGCATCCACCCCCGCCGACGTCGACGTGATCGCCGTCGCGCACGGCGCGCTGATCCGCGAGGTCATCATGCACGCCACCGACGGGCAGTTCCCCCGCGAGGGCGAGCGGCTGCCGAACTGCTCGGCGACGACGTTCCGCCTCGACGGCGACGCGTGGGAGATGCTCGCGTACGCGGGCGTCGCGGGCTAGGCCGGACCGCATCACGGGGGCGGCGACCGGAGGTCGCTGAGCCCGTCGAAGGGACCGGGATCCGCACACCCCGGTGGCTTCGACACGCTCAGCCGTCTGACGCGCGACCGCAGGTCTCAGGGCCCGCCCAGGGGACCGCGGGCTTCGACAGGCCCAGCCACCTCCCCGTCGAACGTCGCTCAGCCCGCCCGCGCGACCAGCGCGCGCGCGTGGCGGAGGATCGGTTCGTCGATCATGCGCCCCTCGAAGCGGAACGCGCCGCCCTCGGCCTCCGCGAGCACGCCGTGCGCCCAGCGCAACTGCTCCGGCGTCGGCGCGTACGCCGCACGGATGGTCTCGACCTGGCCCGGGTGGATGCACGCGGTGGCCGCGAACCCCGAGGCCGCGGCATCCTGAGCTTCGGCGGAGAGACCCTCGAGGTCGCCGATGTCGACGTGCACCGCGTCGATCGCACGTTTGCCGGCAGCTCCCGCGGCGAGCAGGACCCGGGCGCGGGCGAGGCGCGCGACGTCGCGGTAGGTGGCGTCGGCGAATCGGCTCGAGGTGCCGCCGAGGCTCGCGACGAGGTCTTCGGCGCCCCACATGAGCGCGACGACCTGCGGGACGGCGGCGAGCTGGTCCGCGTGCACGACCCCGCGCGCGGTCTCGCACAGGGCGACGACGTCGTAGCCCTCGAGGGGGGCGAGGGATGCCGGGTCCTCGGCCTTGGCGACCATCACGGTGCGCACGCGCGTCTGCGCGAGAGCGGCGAGATCGCGCGCGAACTCCGGCGTCTCGGGGCCGTTGACCCGCACGATGACGCGGTCGGGGTCGGGATCGGCGGCGATCATCGCCTCGCGAGCGGCGGGCTTGGCGTCCGGGGCGACGGCGTCCTCGAGGTCGAGGATCGCGGCATCCGCTCGGTCGACGGCCTTGGTCAGCCGCTCGGGGCGGTCGCCGGGTACGAACAGCAGAGCGGGCCCCAGGGCGAAAGGTCGCGTCGCCGCGCGTGAGTCGGGGTGCACGCCGCTCACGCCACCGCCTCCTGCGCCCACACCAGCACCGTGCGCGTCGCGGTCGCCACGACCTCGTCGTTCTGCGAGCGACCGGTGTGCGCCATGACGACGACCCCCTGACCCGGGCGGGATGCCGACGGCCGCACCGAGACGATCTCGGTCTCGGCCGTGAGGGTGTCGCCGACGAACAGCGGAGCGGGGAAGCTCACATCGGTGAGACCGAGCTGCGCGACGAGCGTTCCCTGCGTGAGCTGCCCGACCGACAGCCCGACGAGCGTCGACAGG
Source organism: Microbacterium galbum (assembly GCF_032464915.1). Taxonomy (NCBI): domain Bacteria; kingdom Bacillati; phylum Actinomycetota; class Actinomycetes; order Micrococcales; family Microbacteriaceae; genus Microbacterium; species Microbacterium galbum. The sequence goes on from NZ_JAWDIS010000003.1 coordinate 640,082, forward strand.
GTCCACATCGAGTTCACGAGCGGCCGTCCGAAGGGCTGCGACGAGGCGTAGGCGGCGTCGAGGTGCAGCGCCTGCGGGTTCATCGTGAGTGTGGTGAAGAGGACGTTGTCGGCGTCGGTCACCGTCCGGCCGGGTCGGTGCGCGTACCTTTCCCCCACGACGAATTCCTCCAGATACAGGCCCCGCTGCTCGATCATGCGGCCACGGTACCGGTGAGTCCCAGCGCGCGCGAGATCACCATGAGCTGCACCTCGGTGGTGCCCTCGCCGATCTCGAGGATCTTCGAGTCGCGGTAGTGCCGCGCGACGGGGTACTCGTTCATGAAACCGTTGCCGCCGAACACCTGCGTCGCGTCCCGTGCGTTGGCCATCGCGGCGTCGCTCGCCGTCATCTTGGCGACGGCGGCGTCCACCGAGAAGGGCTTTCCGGCGTCGCACAGGCGGGCGGCATGCACCCACGCCAGGCGGGCCGTGTGCACGCGCGCGTGCATGCGCGCCAGCAGGAACTGCATGCTTTGCCGCGTCGAGAGGCGCTCGCCGAAGACCGTGCGGCTGCGGGCGTAGTCGACGGCGGCTTCGAGGCACCCCTCCGCCGCGCCCGTGGCGAGGGCGGCGATCGCGACCCGGCCCTCGTCGAGCGTGCGCAGGAAGTTCTTGAAGCCCTGGCCGCGCTCACCGAGCAGATTCGCGGCGGGGACCCGCACCCCGTCGAAGGTGAGGGGGTGGGTGTCACTGGCGTTCCAGCCGACCTTGTCGTACGCGGGGCCCACGGTGAAGCCGGGTGTGCCGTTCGGGACGATGATCGTCGAGATCTCGGGGCGATCGCCCGTGCGACCGGTCACCGCGGTGACCGTGACGAAGCGGGTGATGTCGGTGCCGGAGTTGGTGATGAACTGCTTCGAGCCGTCGATCACCCATTCCTCGCCCTCGAGACGCGCGGTGGTGCGCGTGGCGCCGGCGTCACTGCCCGCCTCGGCCTCGGTCAGGCCGAACCCGGCGAGCGCGCGCCCCGCGACGAGGTCGGGGAGGTACTGCGCCTTCTGCTCGGCGGTGCCGTAGCGGTAGATCGGCATGGCACCCAGGCCCACGCCCGCCTCGAGCGTGATCGCCATCGACTGGTCGACGCGCGCGACGCCCTCGATCGCGACGCAGAGGCTCGCGTAGTCGCCGCCCTGTCCGCCGACCTCCTCGGGGAACGGGAGGCCGAACAGGCCGAGCTCGCCCATCTGCTCGACGATGTCGAGGGGAAGCTCGTGCGCGCGATCGGCCTCGTACGAGCGCGGCGCGATCACCTCGTCGGCGAACTCGCGCACCATCGCGCTCAGCTCGCGCTCGTCGTCGGTGAAGGCCTGCTGGCTGTCGATGCTCACGGGTGGGTCTCCTTGTGGGATGGGATGGGGGTGGACGCCGGGGATGCGGCGGAGGAGGAGGCGGAGCCCGTCGACAGCCCCGAGGCCGAGGGGGTACCGGTCCCTTCGACAGGCTCAGGGACCTCGGGATCAGGGACCTCGGAGGCGGGGATCTCGGACTCGACGACCTGCGGAGACGGGCTCACCGTCGCGACCACCGCGTCGCGGGCGACCTGGGTGCCGCGGGTGACGTGCAGGCGCAGCACCCCGGGGTGGGGTGCGGTGACGGTGTGCTCCATCTTCATGGCCTCGATGGTGACGAGTCGGGCGCCCGCTTCGACGGCGTCTCCGTCCGCGCCGTGCACCGCGACGACGGTGCCGGGCAGCGGGGCGACGAGCTCGGGATCGACGGCGCCGGGTACGCGTCCCGCGCTCGCGCGGCGGCGCGCGGCGGCGTCCCGACGCGAGACGACCCGCAGGCGATGGGCCGCGCCCTCGGCGTGCGCCCAGTACTCGATCGGCCCGCCCACGACCCGCGCATCACCGGCGGCAGGCGATGCCGTGTGCACGCGCCCCGCGTCATCCTGCAGCCAGACCGTCCGATGCGCCTGCGCTCCCCCGGCGCGCCACGCCCCGACGCGGCCCCAGACCGAGCCCTCGGCCGGAGCGGCGGCATCCACGACCCGCTGCGCGACCGCGGCGAGCGCAGCCGGTGACGGTTCCGGAGACTCGGGCGTGCCTCTGCGATCGAGCACGCCCGTGTCGAGGTCGCCGGCGCGCACCGCCGGTTCGGCCAGGAGTGCGCGGAGGTCGGCGATGTTGGTGTCGACGCCGAGCACGACGGTCTCGGCGAGGGCGGCGTCGAGGCGCGCCAGGGCGGTCTCACGGTCGGGGCCGTGGGCGATGACCTTGGCGATCATGGGGTCGTACAGAGAGCTGATCACGCTCCCCGTCTCGACGGCACTGTCGACGCGGGCGGGTCCCGGATGCCACGCGGTCACCGTCCCGGTGGCGGGGAGGTATCCGCGAGCCGGGGTCTCGGCGTACACGCGCGCCTCGATCGCGTGCCCGTCGAGTCGGATCTCGGGCAGGTCGAGGGCATGGCCTGCGGCGACGCGCAGCTGCTGTTCGACGAGGTCGATCCCGGTGACCATCTCGGTCACGGGGTGCTCCACCTGCAGGCGCGTGTTCATCTCGATGAAGAAGGGCTCGTCGATCCGGTCGCCGGCGACGAGGAACTCGACCGTCCCGGCGCCCAGGTAGCCGACGCTGCGGGCGGCGGCCACCGCGGCTTCTCCGAGGCGCGTGCGCGTCGCGGCATCCACCACGGGTGAGGGCGCCTCCTCGACGACCTTCTGATGACGTCGCTGCAGGGTGCACTCGCGCTCACCGAGGGAGATCGTCGTGCCGTGCGCGTCGGCGAGCACCTGCACCTCGATGTGCCGCGGGCGCTCCAGCAGCCGCTCGAGCAGCAGGGTGTCGTCGCCGAACGCGGCGGCGGCGACCCGACGGGCCGTGGCGAGCGCATCGGCCAGGTCGGCGGGGCCGGTGGCGACCGTCATCCCCTTCCCGCCGCCGCCGGCGGAGGGCTTCACGAGGAGCGGATACCCGGCGCGGTCGGACGCGGCGGCGATCTCGTCGTCGCTCAACCCCGCCGCCGAGAAGCCCGGCACGATCGGCACTCCATGCGCGGCGACGTACTCCTTGGCGCGGATCTTGTCGCCCATGACCTCGAGCGCCTCGACACCGGGGCCCACGAACACGACACCGGCCGCGGTGCACGCGCGGGCGAAGCCGGCGTTCTCGCTGAGGAAGCCGTAGCCGGGGTGCACGGCATCCGCTCCGCTGGACACGGCGGCGTCGACCACGGCATCGACGTCGAGATACGACGGCACCCGCACCGCGCGGTCGGCTTCTCGCACGTGGGGGGAACCGGCATCTGCGTCGGTGTACACCGCCACGGAACGGATGCCGAGGCGTCGGAGCGTGCGGAACACGCGGCGGGCGATCTCACCGCGGTTGGCGACGAGGACGGAGGAGAAAGGAGGATTCTCCGGCCGGGGGGTGGTGACGTCAGGGGTGCGGAGATCGGGGCTGGTGAAAGCAGGAATGCTCATGGTCACATCCGGAAGAGGCCGAAGCCCCGGTCGGCCAGGGGGACGCGGCTGACGACGTCGAGAGCGAGCCCCAGCATCGTGCGCGTGTCGACGGGATCGATCACGCCGTCGTCCCAGAGGCGCGCGGTGGCGTAGTACGGGTCGCCCTGCTCGTCGTAGCGGGCGCGGATCGGGTCTTCGAACGCCCGCTGCTCGGCATCCGTCCACTCCATGCCTCGTGCGGCGCGCTGGTCGCGCTGGACGGTGGAGAGGACGGATGCCGCTTGAGCTCCGCCCATGACCGAGATCCGGCTCGCGGGCCAGCTCCACAGGAACCGCGGGTCGTACGCGCGGCCGCACATGGCGTAGTTGCCGGCTCCGTACGACCCGCCGACGAGGACGGTGAGCTTGGGCACGCGCGTGGTGGCGACGGCGGTGACCATCTTGGCGCCGTCTTTCGCGATGCCTCCGGCCTCGGCATCCCGCCCCACCATGAACCCGGTGATGTTCTGGAGGAACAGCAGGGGGATGCCGCGCTGGTCGGCGAGTTCGATGAAGTGCGCCGCCTTGAGGGCCGACTCGCTGAAGAGCACGCCGTCGTTCGCGATGATGCCGACCGGATGCCCGTGCAGGCGGGCGAAGGTCGTGATGACGCTCTCGCCGTACAGCGCCTTGAACTCGTGCAGGGAGTCGGCGTCGACCAGGGTGTCGATGATCGCGCGCATGTCGACGGGCTGCGCGACGTCGACCGGGACGATGTCGTAGAGATCCTCCGGCGCGCGCGACGGATCCCGCGGGGCGTCGATCTCCCACACCGAAGGCGGGGTGGGGGGCAGGGTCGCGATGATGTCGCGCACGATCTCGAGCGCGTGCTCGTCGTCGTCGGCGAGGTGGTCGACCACGCCCGAGCGGCGCGCGTGCAGATCGCCCCCGCCGAGCTGCTCGGCGGTGACGTCCTCGCCGATCGCGGCTTTGACCAGGGGCGGTCCGCCGAGGAAGACCGTGCCCTGGCCCCGCACGATCACGCTCTCGTCGCTCATCGCCGGCACGTACGCCCCACCCGCCGTGCACGAGCCCATGACCGCGGCGATCTGCGGGACACCGCGCGCCGACAACTGCGCCTGGTTGCGGAAGATGCGGCCGAAGTGCTCGCGGTCGGGGAACACCTCGTCCTGCATCGGCAGGAAGGCGCCACCCGAGTCGACGAGGTAGACGCACGGCAGGCGGTTCTCGAGCGCGATCTCCTGCGCGCGCAGGTGCTTCTTCACGGTGAGGGGGAAGTAGGCGCCGCCCTTCACCGTCGCGTCGTTGGCGACCACCATGACGTGGCGCCCGTGCACGAGACCGATGCCGGCGACGACCCCCGCGGCCGGAGCGCCGCCGTCGTAGAGCCCGTGGGCGGCGAGAGGGGCGACCTCGAGGAACGGGCTGCCTTCGTCGAGCAGGCGGTCGATGCGGTCTCGTGCGAGGAGCTTGCCGCGGGCCGAGTGGCGTTCCCGGGCGGCCTCGGATCCCCCGCGGGCGGTGCGCGCGAGGGTGGCGCGGAGCTCGGCGGCGAGATCGCGCTGCGTGGTGGCGGCGCCTCGGGCACCGCGGTCGGCGCGCCGACGTGCGTCGACCGCAGGCGGTGCGGCTGAGACCTCCGCGGGTGCGGGTTCCGCGGTCGCGGTCGCTGCGGAGGAGTCCGGTGCTGTGCTCATGGCGGCTTTCCGTTCCGGTGGCCGCGTCGTCGACAGCCCCGTCGATTTCAGTTAATGTTGACTAACTGAGTACCCAGGCTAACCCGAGCGGATGCCGATGACAAGACCTCTCGACCCCTCCCGCGCCGCGGCCGCCGACGACACGGCGACTCCCCCGGCGGCAGCCCGCACCACGGCCCCGTCCACGGCGCGCGACCGCGCCAAGGCCGAGCGCCGGGCGGCGCTGCTCGCCGCGGCCGCACGGTTGTTCGCCGAGCGGGGATTCGACGGGGTGACCCTCGGCGACATCGGCGAGGCCGCCGGCGTCAGCGGGCCCGCGGTCTACCGCCACGTCGCGAGCAAGCAGGCACTGCTCGGCGCGATCCTCGTCGACGTCAGCGAGCGCCTCCTCACCGGCGGACGCGCCGTCGCGGCCGCGCACCGTCCCGCGCCCGCCGCCGACCGGCGTGTCGCCGGCGTCTCCCGCCGTTCTGCCCGCCCGGCATCCGGGATCCTCGCCGCCCTCGTCGATTTCCACGTCGCGTTCGCGCTCGCCGAGGCCGACGTCATCCGCGTGCAGGACCGCGACCTCGACCGCCTCGCGCCCGACGACCGCCGCGCGGTACGCCGCCTGCAGAACGCGTACGTCGAGGTGTGGACCGACGCGCTGGCGTCCCCGGATTCGCACGCGCGGGACCGGCGCGCGCAGACCCCGGATGCCGAGTCCCCCGCCGAACGTCGGGTGCGCGCCCTCGCGTGCTTCGGCCTCATCAACTCAACCCCGCACAGCGTGCGGGGCGTGCCCGCATCGCGCGTGCGCCCGACGCTCACGCGCATGGCGCTGGCCGCACTGACGGCCTGAGCGCGCTCGCCCCTCCGGGATCGCGCGTCCACGACGGCGGAAGCCCCCATCACCCTCTCCGGGTGTTCCGCACGCTCGAGCGCGCGCGGCCCGCGCGGAGAACCGGGCGCCGCCGCCTGACGGCGCCCGGAACCTTCACCGCAGCAGCATCGCCCGTCCGGGCTCGCGCAGCACGCCCGCGACGTCGGTGAGGAATCGCGCGGCCTCGGCCCCGTCCACGACGCGGTGGTCGAACGACAGGCTGAGGGTGAGCACGTCGCGCAGGGCGATCTCGCCGTGGTGCTCCCACGGCGTGCGCCGCACGGCGCCGACGGCGAGGATCCCGGCCTCCCCCGGATTGAGGATCGGCGTCCCGGCATCCACCCCGAAGACTCCGACGTTGGTGATCGAGAACGTCCCGCCCGTCATGTCGGCCGGGGCCGTGCGGCCGGCGCGCGCCGTGCCGGCCAGTTCGGCGATCGCGTCGGCGAGGTCGACGAGCGGGAGGCGCTCGGCATCCCGCACGATCGGCACGACGAGACCACGATCCGTCGCGGCCGCGATGCCGAGATTCACGTAGTGGTGCTCGAGGATCTCGCCGGCGGCCTCGTCCCACCGCGCGTTCAGCGCCGGTGTGCGCCCGAGGGCGAGGCACACGGCCTTGGCGACGACGGCCAGCACGCCGATCCGATGCCCGTCGAGGGCGCGGTCGGTCTTGAGGGATGCCAGCAGCTCGGTCGTGGCGGTGACGTCGACCGTGAGGAAGGTCGTCGCGTGCGGCGCCGTGAAGGCGCTCTGCACCATCGCCGCGGCGGTGTGCTTGCGCACGCCGCGGATGGGCGTCCGGGTGACCCGCTCGCCGGGATCCGGGCGAGCGGCGGTGGAGGCGGGTGCGGCCGGGGGGACCGTCGACGCGGAGACGGAGCGAGCGACGGATGCCACCGGCACCCGTGCCGCGTACTCCTCGACGTGCGCGCGCGTCACCGCCTCCCCGGGGTGGGCGGCCGCGACGAGGACGAGATCGACCCCGAGGTCCTTCGCGAGCTTGCGCACCGGAGGCGTCGAGCGAGGACGCTCGAGCGGCAGGTCGATGGGACCCGTGCGCACCGCATCATGGGGCGCCGCCTCGCGGACCGCCGTGTCGGCGTCGAGGGTCGCCGTGCCGGCGGCGGCCCGGGCGCGGCGCTTCGGCCGACTGCCCGAGGCCGGCGCGGCCCCGTAACCGACCAGGTTGGGCGTCGCCCGCTCGGCCTCGGCCGCTGCCGCCACCGCGGGAGGCGCCGCGGACTCGTCCGCGTCCTCGCGTTCCGTCGCCGACGCACGCTCCGTCCGTGTCGCGGCCGGCGCCGGGTCGTCGGCATCCGTCCCGCCCACGGCGAACGACACCAGCGGGGAGCCGACGGCCACCACATCGCCGGCGGCCGCGTGCAGGCCCTGCACGGTTCCGGCGTAGGGCGAGGGGATCTCCACGACGGCCTTGGCCGTCTCGACCTCGGCGATCGTCTGGTTCAACGTCACCACATCGCCCTCGGCGACGAGCCACGCGACGATCTCAGCCTCGGGCAGCCCCTCGCCGAGGTCGGGGAGCAGGAACTCGGCGATCATCGCGCACCCCCGCCCACGATCGAAGCGTGCGAGCCGCCGGATGCGGTTCCCGGCGCATCGCGCTCGAGCACCCGGTCGACGGCGTGCAGCACGCGGTCGAGATCGGGCACGTGGTGCTTCTCGAGCTTCGACGGCGGATACGGGATGTCGTGACCGGTCACGCGCTGGGGAGGCGCCTCGAGGTACTCGAAGCACTGCTCGGTGATGCTCGCGATCAGCTCCGCGCCCATCCCCGCCTGACGTGCGGCCTCGTGCGTCACGACGACGCGCCCGGTCTTGCGCACGGATGCCGCGACGGTGTTCATGTCGATCGGCGAGAGCGAGCGCAGGTCGATGACCTCGAGCGAGACACCCTCGTCCTCCGCGGCGAGGGCGGCGTCGAGGGCCGTGCGCACCTGGGCACCGTAGGTGACGATCGTCGCGTCGGTGCCTTCGCGGGCGACGCGCGCGAGGTGCAGGGGCGGCGCGTCGGCGAGATCGGCGTCCAGGTCGACCTCGCCCTTCGAGTGGTAGAGGCGCTTGGGTTCGAAGAAGACGACGGGATCATCGGATGCCACCGCCTGCTGCAGCATCACGTAGGCGTCCTGCGGGGTGCTGGGGGCGACCACGCGCAGTCCCGCGGTGTGGGCGAAGTACGCCTCGGGCGACTCGGAGTGGTGCTCGGCCGCGCCGACTCCCCCGGCCCACGGGATGCGGATCACCAGCGGCATCCGGATCCGACCGTTGCTGCGGTAGTGCAGTTTCGCGACCTGGCAGACGATCTGGTCGAAGGCCGGGTAGACGAAGCCGTCGAACTGGATCTCGACGACCGGGCGGTAGCCGCGCAGGGCGAGGCCGACGGCTGTGCCGACGATGCCCGCCTCCGCGAGCGGGGTGTCGACGACCCGCTGTGCACCGAAGCGCTGCTGCAGGCCGTCGGTGACGCGGAACACGCCGCCCAGGGCGCCGATGTCCTCGCCCATGAGGAGGACCTTCTCGTCGCGCTCGAGGGCTTTCGCCAGGCCCGCGTTGATCGCGGAACCGAGGGTCAGCGCGGTCACTTCTCGAACCCCGCGAGGTACGCGACGTACTCCGCCTTCTGCCGCTCCAGGCCGGGGTGCGGCTCGGCGTACACGTGGTCGAACATCGTCTCGGGCGAACGGGTGGTCGCGCCGATGCACGCGGCGCGCACGTCGGCGGCGAGGGCGTCGGCGGCGCGGGCCACCTCGTCGAGGGCGGAGTCGTCGAGCACACCCTCGGCACGAAGGTAGGCCTCCAACCGGGCGATCGGGTCGCGCTGCGACCACGCCTCGACCTCGGCGGCGTCACGGTAGCGCGTGGGGTCGTCGCTCGTGGTGTGCGGGCCCATGCGATAGGTCACCGCCTCGATGAAGGAGGGGCCTTCGCCGCGACGCGCACGGTCGAGGGCCCACCGCATCGCGGCGACGCACGCGAGGGCGTCGTTGCCGTCGATGCGCATGCTCGGGATGCCGAACCCCGGCGCCCGACCCGCGATCGGGTACTTCGCCTGCACGGTGACGGGCTCGCTGATCGCCCACTGGTTGTTGGAGCAGACGAAGACGACGGGGGCGCGGAACGACGAGGCGAAGATCATCGCCTCGTTGACGTCGCCCTGGCTGGTGGCGCCGTCGCCGTAGTACGCCACGGCCACGTCGGTCGAGCCGTCGCGCTGCGCGCCCATGGCCCAGCCGGTCGCGTGCAGCGACTGGGCGCCGATGATGATCTGCGGGGGCGCCGCGTTGATCGTGGTGTGATCGTAGGCGGAGTGCTCCTCACCGCGCCAGGCGAGCACGTAGTCGGCGGGCTGGGCGCCGCGGCCGAGCAGCACGCCGTGCTCGCGGTAGCTGGGGAAGACGAAATCGCCGGGGGCGAGGGCGTGCGCGGTGCCGACCTGCACGGCCTCCTGGCCGCGGCACGGGGCCCACAGGGCGAGCTGACCCTGACGCTGCAGGGCGACGCCCTCGGCGTCGAGGCGACGCGTGAGGACCATGTCGCGGTGGAGGGCGCGCAGCTCGTGCGGCGAGAGGTCGGCGATCCACGGGTCGAGCTCGGCATCCGGGATCCGCGAGCCGTCGGGCTCGAGCAGGCGCGAGACGTCGTCGACGTCGCCGCGGGTGCCGGTGGATCCGCGGTCGGCGGCTCCCTGCTCCGGCGTGGTCTGGGTGTACGTCATCGTCATCCCTCCAGGTGCGGCCCGGGGCTCCTCGTGAGAGCCGGGGCGGTCCGGGCGTCGGCAACTCCGCCGACGAGGCCGACCGTACGCGCGGAATGCACCCCGCTCAAGACCTCGCCGTCATATTGAGCAAGGTGCCCATTGCGGAGGGCGGTGACACTGCTAATGTTTCGCACCATGAGCAAGCTCGACGCGGTCGACCTCGACCTCCTCCGCGCCCTGTCCGCCGACCCGCGCGCCACCGTCGTCGCGCTCGCCGAGAAGCTCGGCCTCTCGCGCAACACCGTGCAGGCCCGCATGAGCCGCCTCGAACGCGGCGGCGTGTTCCTGTCGTTCGAGCGCACGCTGTCGGCCGAGGCGCTCGGTTTCCCGATCGAGGCGTTCCTGCAGGTGACGGTGCGTCAGGCCGAGCTCCCCGCGATCCGCGAGGAGCTCGCGAAAGTCCCCGAGGTGCTGCAGGCCCACGGCCTCAGCGGCCAGGTCGACCTGCTCGTGCGCGTCGCGTGCCGCGATACGCAGCACCTGTTCGACACCGACGCGCGCATCCTCGCGATCGAGGGCGTCGAGCGCACCGAGACCTCGCTCGTGATGGGCGAGGTCATCGGCTATCGCGTGGGGCCGCTGATGCAGCTGGCGCGCGAGGAGATCTGACCCGCCCCTGCGCTCCTCGCAGCACCCCAGGTTCCGGACCCCGTCGGAGGGACCGGAACCCGCGACGGCTCACGGCGCCGGCACCACCGGGATGCTCGCCGTCTCGGTCGCCGGCTCGGCCGGGTTCCCGGCATCCAGTCGCACCAGCACCACCCCGACGAGGATCAACGCGCCGCCCACGAACTGGATCGGCGCGGGCGTCTCGCCCAGCAGCAGCCACGCGAAGCCGAGTGCGAACAGCACCTCGCTGAGGCCGACGAACGACGCCAGACGCGATCCGATGAGCGGCACCGCGATCACCCCGAGGGCGTAGCCGAGGGTGGTCGCCACCGCGCCGACCCACAGCAGCGGCAGGATGCCGGGAACCTGCAGCCCCGCGAGCGACACCGTGATCGAGGGCGCGGCGAAGGGGAGCACGCCCACCCCCACGAGGATGCCCATGAGCAGCGTCCCGGTGAGCAGGCCGCCGGAGGCGAGGGCGAGGGGTGGGAGGTCGTCGCCCGCGCGGCCGGCGATCATGAAGTACGCGGCTGCGCAGACGGCGGCGCACAGGGCGAAGAGCGTGCCGAGCAGGTCGAATCGCGCCCCGCTGATGTCGACGACCAGGACGAGTCCGGCCATCGCGACGACCGAGCCGATGAGCACGGCCTTCGACGGCGCGCGGCGGGTGCGCGCCCAGACGGCGATCACGATGAGCACCGGGGCGATGTACTGGATCAGCAGCGCCACGGCCACCGGCATCCTCTGCATCGCGGCGAAGTAGAACAGCTGGCAGCCGGCGACCGCGGTCAGGCCGAACGACACGATGAGCAGGCCGTGGCGCCGGAGGAACCCTCGCTGACGCCGGATCGCCGTGATGAGCGCGGGCGAGAGCAGGAGAGCCGCGACGCCCATGCGGACGAGCAGCACGGCCCCGAGCGACCATCCTCCGTCGAGGAGCGGTTTGACGAAGGGGCCGCTGGACGAGAAGGCCAGCGCCGAAGCGACGGCGATGAGCAGCCCCGTGACGGCGCCGGAGCCGTGGCGGACGGGACGGGGAAGGGTGACGGACGACGTGGTCATGCGGGCCTGCTGTCAGGAGTCAAGAGTGAGTACACTCGTGACAGTACGACCTGAGAATGTCAGGAGTCAACATGGTCTTCATCCGTGACACCGAACTGGTGCTGCGCGCGACCGTCGAACTGGTCAACACCCTGCCCCACACCGAGGTGAGCGGGGTCGACACCCTCACGACGATGGCCGAGCTCGACGACTTCGCCGAGCGGCACACCTACACCGGTTCGCGCGCCCGCGACGAGCGCGAGCTGGCCGCCGTGCGCGGCATCCGGCGCCGCATCCAAGCACTGTGGAACGTCGATCGCGATGACGCGGTGCCCCTCGTGAACGCGATGCTGCGCGACGGACGCGCCCTCCCCCAGCTCGTGCGGCACGACGAGTTCGACTGGCACATCCACGCCTCCGAGGCGTCGGACCACCTCGCCCAGCGCATGCTCGTCGAGACGGCCATGGCGTTCGTCGACGTCATCCGCGCCGACGAGTACGCCCGCATCCGCGTGTGCGACGCCGACGACTGCGACGGCGTGTACGTCGACTTCTCGAAGAACGGCTCGAAGCGCTACTGCGACTCCGGCAACTGCGGCAACCGCATGAACGTTAACGCGTATCGGAAGCGGAAGGCGGAGACGGCGTAGTGAGGTTCTGGCGCGGCAGAGCTCGCGTCACTCGTCGCCGAGGAACGTCCGGATCGCGGATGCCGCCGCCTGCGGCGTCTCGTAATGGACGAGGTGCCCGACCTCGGGGATCTCCACCAACTCCGCATCGGGGAAGAGGGTGGCGAGGTGCCGCTCGGCCTCGATCGGAGTGATGTCGTCCTTCTCGGCCGCGATCAGGAGCGTCGGCTGCGCGATGTGCGGCGCGAACTCGCGGACGTCGTGCGAGACGCTCGTCACGAACGCCTCGTGCAGCACGTCGCGGTCGGCGAAGCGGGAGAAGTACTCGTCGTGCTGCTCGTGCACGAAGCGCCGCAGCTCCGGGTCGCGCGTCTTGGCCATGGCGTTGCTCATCACCCGCACGATGAGACCGTTGCGCAGCAGCCCCTCGCCGAGAGCGCGCGGGAGCTTCGCTCCGGCGAGGTAGTAGAAGACGGCGAGTCGCGTGAGGATGCCGCGCGGCCCCTCCAGCGCGGGCGCGCCGATCGGGTTGACGAGGATGAGCCGGGGCGTCGCGAGCCCGTCGGCCACGGCGGCGGCCGACACGATCGACCCGAACGAGTGCCCGAGCACCACCGCGCCGGGCGCGACCGCCTCGACGAACGCCCGCAACCACTGCGCATACGTCTCGAGATCGTGCGCGCGACCCGCCAGCGGCGCCGTCTCACCAAAGCCGGGCAGGTCGGGTGAGATGACCCGGATGCCGCGCAGGTGCGCCACGACGGGGTCGAGTCCGTGATGCTCGCCGCGGAACCCGTGCACCGCGACGATCGTCGTCGAAGCGGCCTCGTCTCCGTAGACCCAGTAGGCCGTGGTGCCGCCGAGGACGGCGGTCTCGCGGCGCTCCACGGCGATCTCGGCGAGGCGCTCGGCGTAGGGATTCGGCATGGGTCGAGTCTACGAGGGGGTCCCGACACCGCCGGGCGCGATCCTCCCCCACCACGTCCCGGCACCGTCGGCCGCGATCCTTCCTGTCGCGCCTCGTCATCCGGGACGCGCGTCGACGCGAACGCCGCCCCCGGCGCTTCCCGCCGCGCCCGGCGTTCAGGACGCGCGCCCGGCGCTCACGCCGCCGCCTGGCATCCGGGACCTCCTCCCCGCACCCTTCTGCGCGCCTCGCCGTCCATGTCGGAACCTCGTTCTACGGTGACCCCATGACCCTGTGGCAGGCCGAGCCGCTCCCCCTCTTCCAGACGCCCGAGTGGGCGCGCCTGATCGGCGTGTTCGATCTCGAGACCACCGGCGTGGACGTCGAGAGAGATCGCATCGTGACCGCCCACGTGGGCGTGCTCGACGTCGACGGCAACGTCATCGACGCCCGCGTCTGGCTCGCCGACCCGGGCATCGAGATCCCCGCCGGAGCCGCGGCCATCCACGGCATCACCACGGAGCGGGCTCGCGCCGACGGAGCCCCCGCCCCGCGCGTGGTGGCCGAGGTCGTCGAAGCCCTCGCCGCGCTGTTCGCCGCCGGCATCCCGGTGGTGGCCTACAACGCTCCGTACGACTTCTCGCTGCTCAAGAACGAAGCCGTTCGCCACGGCGTCGCGCCGATCCACGCGCCCTCACCCGTGATCGACCCCCTCGTGGTCGACAAGACCTACGACACGTACCGTCGCGGCAAGCGCACCCTGTCGGTCGTCGCCGAGCACTACGCCGTCCCGCTCGAATCCGCTCACGAAGCCTGCGCCGACGCGGTCGCCGCCGGGCGCCTGGCCCTGGCTCTCGCCGAGAAGTTCGGACCGTGGATGCCGCAGACCCTCGACGAGCTGCACACCCGCCAGATCGCGTGGGCCCGCGCGCAGGCCGCGAGCCTGACCGAGTACTTCGTGAAGATCGGCCGCCTGGATGCCGCCGCTCCGCCGCTCGACGGGGCGTGGCCGATCCGCTGAGAAGCGGGCGACGCCGGATCGATCACGCAGGAGGGCCCACGGGGGCCGGGCTGCGACCGGCCTCACGGGCGGCGGGCGCCTTCCGCACCACGATCCGACACCGCCGGACCCCGACACCGATTGGGATCGCACGACGCCTCCCCCGATCCCGACGCGGGCGACGGACGACATCGCACACGGCGACCGGAGTGGCGGCGCCTCCCCCGGGCCCGACGCGGTATCTGCTTGTCGAAGGTTCCCCACCGCGCGCTCACCGGTCCGGCATCCGCTCAGCGCGGGACCCGACCACGCATTCGCCGCGAGGTTCCGGCCCTTCGCGGCGATGTCGGAGGCCCCCGATAGCGTTTCGACATGGACACCTCCGTTCCTCTCGCCGACCGGCCCTCGCCGGCTCCGCGGTCGTGGGACGGGGTTCCGTGGCCTGCCGACGACGAGCTCGACGACGAGGTCGCGTGGGCCCGCCTGCTCGATCTCGGCGCGGCGAGTCACCGCCATGATGCGTTCTCCGCCGACGACGTGTTCTCCTCTGTTCACGTCCGGCCCGAGGGGGCCGCGGCTGACGGCGAGGCGGCTGACGATGACGCGACTGACGATGACGCCGCGACCGCCTCGGCATCCGATCTCGACGCAATCCTCGGGCATCTCGAGCTGATCGCCGCCGAGCGTCACCGTCTTGCGGCCGAGGAGGGTCGCCTCATCGCGACCGTCCTGCGCGACGCCGCCGCCGACCCGACGCCCTGGGTCGGCCCCGACCCGACCCTCGACTACACGTGGAGCGATGCGCGCGGCCGCACCGCCGGCGCGGTGCGACGCGACCGCGTCGATCTCGCGCAGCGGGCGGCGGCCGCCGAGATGGCGGTGCGTCTGCGCCTCTCGGAGCAGACCGTCCGCACGCGCGCCACGCACGTCGAGGCGCTTCGAGAACGCTGCCCTCGGCTGTGGGACGCGTTCGCCGCCGGACGGACGTCCGAACGCCACGCCGTCGAGGCGGCCCGGCTCGCGACCTCCCTCCCTCACGACGAGACGGCGTGGAGGGCGTTCGACGACGGCGCCGCCGAGACCGCGATGAGGCTGACGCCCACGAAGTTCGCCGTCGCCGCGCGCGCTGTTCGCGAGCGCGTGCATGCCGAGTCGATCGATGCCCGCCATCGCCGCGCAGCGCGCGATCGCGGGGTGTGGATGGCGCCGGAACTCGACGGGATGGCCTCGCTCACCGCCTTCCTCCCGGCAGAGAGGGCACGCAGCATCATGACGCGCCTCGACGGCGCCGCTCGGCATCTGCACGCTGCGCCGGATGAGGAGCGCACGCTGGCGCAGCTGCGCGCCGACGTTCTCGCCGACCTCGTGACGGTCTCGAGTGCTGACCTGGCCGCGACCGGCCGCTCGGACGCTCCCGTACCCAAAGGCGAGGGCACGCCCCGTGCCGAGACCACTCCCCGAGGCGACTCCGCGTCCCGAGTGGGCGCCGCGCCCACGTCCACAACAACGCGAACACACGCCGCTTCCCCCACGGTCGTCGTCACCGTCCCCGCGCTGACCCTCCTCGGGGCTGACGATCGCCCCGCCATCCTCGATGGCTACGGACCCATCGACCTCGACACCGCGCGCCGTCTGGCCGGCGAAGCGAGCTCCTGGGTGCGCCTTCTGACGCACCCCGTCACCGGCGCACCGCTCGTCCTCGACCGTCAGACGTACCGCGTCCCCACGGCCCTCCGACGCTGGCTGGGCGTGACGTCGCCGACCTGCGTCTTCCCCGGCTGCAACCGCTTAGCGCGCGACTGCGACCTGGACCATCTCAGCGCGTGGGCCGACGGCGGCTCTACGGATGCCGATAATCTCGCACCGGAGTGCCGACACCATCACCGCCTCCGGCACGAGACGCGGTGGACGCCGACCCACGATCCCGTCACCGGCGACCTGCAGTGGACGTCGCCGCTCGGCGGCACGTACGACACCGATCCGCCGCCGTTCTGAGCGCCGGGCGGGCGTCGTGCTCGCCCGCCCCGCCCATCACCGCCCCGCCCCATCACCGACGCGCACCACCTCCGCCCCACCCGCCTCGGCCCCGCACCTCGAACCCGGCTGACGTCGCCGCAATGCCACACTGTTCCCGTGACCTGCCGCATTGCGACCGTCCAGATGGAAGCCGTCCCGGGTGACGTCGACGCGAACGTCGCTCTCATCGCCCGCCTCGTGGGCGACGCCGCGGCGGGGGATGCAGACCTGGCCCTCTTCCCCGAAGCCGCCGTCACCGGGTACGACGACCTCGCTTTCGCCGACCCCCTTCCCGCGCTCGGCCCGGGCGGGTGGTGGGCCCCCGTGCAAAAGGCCGTCGACCGCACCGGCGTCATCGCCGTCGTCAACACCGCCCTCGAGCGGGAGGGGTGCCGCACCCTCAGCGACGTGATCCTCTCCCCCGGTCGCGACCCCCTCGCTGCCTACGCCAAGCAGCACCTGCACGACAGCGAACGCCCCCTCTTCGCTCCCGGCGATCACGGTGCCTCGTTCGTCCTGCACGGCCTCCGCTTCGCGCTCTCGGTCTGCTACGACGCGAACTTCCCCGAGCACGCGGCCGCCGCGGGCCGAGCCGGGGCGCACGTCTACCTCAACAGCGGCGCGTACTTCCCCGGGGGCGAGCACCGCCGCGATCTCCACTACGCCTCACGCGCCCTCGACAACGGCATGTACGTGGTGTTCAGCGGCCTCGTGGGTGGTCCGCACGCCTTCATCGGCGGCTCCGCCGTCTTCGATCCGCTCGGCCGGCGCATCGCCGCGGTCGGCGAGGCCGAGCACGTCGCGTTCGCCGACCTCGACGCGGAGGTCGTCCGCGAAACCCGCGAGCGCCAACGGATGTGGGCGGATCATCGCGACGAGCTGGGTCCCCACCGACCTCTGGGGTCGTTCCGCCCGACCGACGCGGCGCACTGATCGGTGAGGCGCCCCGTCGCGCCGGGCACGGGCGACCCCATCCGCGCTCGAGATGATGCCGTCACTGCCTCCACATGACGCATGCCTCGCCCGCTCAGGCGCGGGAGCTCGTCGACCTCGCCGAGGTCACATCGATCGTCCGCGTCACCAGAGAAGACCGCCTGCTCTTCGACGTGTACACCCCCGACGCGGCGCGGCTGGAGGAGGTGGTCGAGCGCTCGCGCGGCTCGGCCCAGTGACGACGTCCCCCGTCCTCAGCACTCACCCGCCGAAACCCCTCCTGCCCGCGAAGGGCGAGTGAGGGCGACCGCGCCCCGGTGACGATGTCCCCCATCCTCAGCACCGACCCGCCGAAGCCCCTCCTGCCCGAGAAGCGCGGGTGAGGGCGACCGCGCCCCGGTCACCTCCGGCTCCGGGAAAGACGAAAGCCCCCCGTCCTGAAGGACGAGGGGCTTCGACGCGGAACCGCTGCGGATCAACGACCGCCGAAGTTCTTGAAGCGCTGGTTGAACTTCTCGACGCGACCGGCCGAGTCCATGATGCGCTGCTTGCCCGTGTAGAACGGGTGCGAGGCCGACGAGATCTCCACGTCGATGACGGGGTACTCCACGCCGTCGAGCTCGATCGTCTTGTCGCTCGAGACGGTCGAACGGGTGAGGAAGGTGTCGCCCGAACCGAGGTCGCGGAACACGACGGCCTTGTACGTGGGGTGGATGTCAGTCTGCATGGGAGGTCCTTTGAGAAGTGGTGCCCTGGATTCTGCCAGGACGTCAAAGTCTGCGGCGCCGGAGGCACCAACGGAAGAGTCTACCAGGCCCGAGCCGAAGCCGACGCCGAGAGGCCCCGCCGCCCGGGATCACACCGCGCGAGCGGCGTACCGACCGGCGTCGTGCGTAAGGGTGATGTCGAGTCCGAACGTCGCCGAGAGGTTCTCGGCCGTGAGGGCCTCTTCGAGGGGTCCGGATGCCACGACCTCGCCGTCGCGCAGCAGCAGCACGTGCGTGAACCCGATGGGGATCTCCTCGACGTGGTGCGTGACCATGACCATCGCGGGTGTCGTCGGCGCCTGCGCGTAGCCCGACAGCAGGCTCAGCAGCTCTTCGCGCGCCCCCAGGTCGAGGCTCGCGGTCGGCTCGTCGAGCAGCAGCAGCTCCGGATCGGTCATGACGGCGCGGGCGATCTGCACGCGCTTCTGCTCGCCGTCGCTGAGCGTTCCGAAGGTGCGGTCGGCGAGGTGGTCGAGCTTCCACTCGGCCAGCACGCGCAGCGCGCGTCGCTCGTCGATGTCGTCGTAGTCCTCGCGCCAGCGCCCGACGACCGAGAAGGCCGCGGTCAGCACGACGTCGAGCACGGTCTCCTCCGGCGGCACGCGTCGCGCCATCGCCGACGAGGCGAAGCCGATACGCGGACGCAACTCGAAGACGTCGGTCCGCCCGAGTCGCTCGCCGAGGATGGTCACGGCACCCGACGTGGGGTGCAGCAGCGTGTCGGCGAGCTGCAGAACGGTGGTCTTGCCGGCGCCGTTCGGCCCGAGCACGACCCAGCGCTCGTCATCCGACACCGTCCAGTCGAGGTGGGACACGATGTCCCGCGCGTTCCGGCGGACGACGACGTCGGAGAACTCGAGCACCTGAGGCATGCAGCTAGCCTAACGGGCGCGACGACACCACCCGGATGCCACACGGCCGACGTGCAGAGCTACCGCGACGCCCCCGCGACCTCGGCGTACAGCGCCGCGGTCTCCTGCGCGATCGCGCCCCAGCTGAAGGCGTCGACGGCGCGCTGGCGCCCCGCCTCGCCGAACGCGCGGGCGGTCTCGGCATCCGCCACGACCTCCGTGAGCACGCGGGCGAGGTCGTCGACGAAGCGGTCGGGGTCGACGGGCGTGCCGGTGCCGTCCTGCACCTGGTCGATCGGCACGAGACGACCGGTCACGCCGTCGACGACGACCTCGGGGATGCCGCCGGTCGCGGTGCCCACCACGGCCGCTCCGCACGCCATCGCCTCGAGGTTCACGATGCCGAGCGGCTCGTACACCGAGGGGCACACGAACGTCGTCGCCGCGGTGAGGATGGCGCACAGCTCGTCGCGTGGAAGCAGACGCTCGATCCACACCACGCCGTCGCGGGTCGCCTGCAGGCCGCGCACGAGCTCCTGCACCTCGGCCATGATCTGCGGGGTGTCGGGGGCGCCCGCGCACAGGATCACCTGCACGTCCTGCGGCAGTTGCTCCACCGCGCGCAGCAGGTACGGCAGACCCTTCTGCCGTGTGATGCGCCCGACGAAGACGATGGAGGGACGCGACGGATCGATCCCGACCGATTCCAGGAACGCGTCGTTCGTCACCGGATGCCACGCCTCGGTGTCGATGCCGTTGTAGATGACCCGCACCTTGGCGGGATCGAGCGACGGGTAGCTGCGCAGGATGTCGTCGCGCATCCCCGAACTCACCGCGACGACCGCCGCGGCCCCCTCGTACGCCGTCTTCTCGATGTAGCTCGACACGGCGTAGCCGCCGCCGAGCTGCTCGGCCTTCCAGGGCCGCAACGGCTCGAGGCTGTGGGCGGTCACGACGTGCGGGATCCCGTGGAGGAGGGATGCCAGGTGCCCGGCGAAGTTCGCGTACCAGGTGTGCGAGTGCACGACGTCGGCGCCGGCGACGTCGGTGACGATCTCGAGGTCGGTGCCGAGGGTCTGGATCGCGCCGTTCGCGGAGACGAGCTCGGCGGGGACGCCGTAGGACGTCGTGTCGGCCGCGTCGCGCTCCGCGCCGAACGCGCGGACCTGCACCTCGGTGCCCTCGGCGCGCAGCGCCTTGACCAGCTCCGTGGCGTGGACCCCGGCTCCCCCGTAGATCTCCGGCGGGTACTCCTTGGTCACGATGTCGACGCGCATGAGACGAACCGTAGTACAGCGGAAGGCACGCCGACGACGTGTTCCGGCATCCTGTTCCGCCCCCTAGTGTGGTGCCATGCCTGCAGCGCCGAAGGTCTTCGGAATCATCCTCGCCGGCGGCGAGGGAAAGCGACTCATGCCCCTGACGGCGGATCGCGCCAAACCCGCCGTCCCCTTCGGCGGCCAGTACCGCCTCATCGACTTCGCCATCTCGAACCTCATCAATTCGGGCCTGCGCCAGCTCGTCGTGCTCACGCAGTACAAGTCGCACAGCCTCGACCGCCACATCTCTCAGACGTGGCGCATGTCGCCCATGCTCGGCGCGTACGTGGCATCCGTCCCCGCCCAGCAGCGCCTCGGCAAGCGGTGGTTCTCGGGCTCCGCCGACGCGATCCTGCAGTCGATGAACCTCATCCGCGACGAGAAGCCCGACATCGTCGTCGTCATCGGCGCCGACCACGTGTACCGCATGGACTTCAAGCAGATGCTCGACGCCCACATCGCCTCGGATGCGCGCGCGACGGTCGCCGGCATCCGTCAGCCGATCTCGCTCGCGAACCAGTTCGGCGTGATCGACACCGATCCGAGCGACCCCACGAAGATCCGCGCGTTCCTCGAGAAGCCGCAGAACCCCGAGGGGCTGGCCGACTCGCCGCACGAGGTGCTCGCCTCGATGGGCAACTACATCTTCGACGCCGACGCGCTCGTCGAAGCCGTCACCCACGACGGCGAGCTGCCGACCTCGGCCCACGACATGGGCGGCGACATCGTTCCGTACTTCGTCAACCGCGGCGAGGCGGCCGTGTACGACTTCCAGCGCAACGACGTGCCCGGGTCCACCCCGCGCGATCAGTCGTACTGGCGCGACGTGGGCACGATCGAGTCGTTCTACGACGCGCACATGGACCTGATCTCGACCCTGCCCATCTTCAACCTCTACAACACCGACTGGCCGATCTACTCGCAGACCTTCAACGCCCCGCCGGCGAAGTTCGTGCGCGACTCGGTCGGACGCATCGGCAACGCGATCGACTCGATCGTGTCGCTCGGCTCGGTGCTGTCGGGAACCCACCTCGAACGCAGCGTGGTCGGCCCGTGGGCGCTCGCCGGCGGAGGCTCGACGATCACCGACTCGGTGCTCTTCGACAGCGTGCAGGTCGGCGCGGGCGCTCGCATCCATCGCGCGATCCTTGACAAGAACGTCGTTCTCGAGCCGGGGGCGACCATCGGCGTCGACCGCGAACGCGACCTCGCCCGAGGGTTCACGGTGACCGAGACGGGGATCACCGTCGTCGGCAAGGACGTGCACGTCCACGCCTGACCCTCGCAACGAGAGAGGGCGGTGACCACCACGGTCGCCGCCCTCTCTCGTTGCGGGTCTCTCAGACGCCGACGCGCGCGAACGCGTCGCGCGAGATGCCCTTCTCGAGCACGGCCTTCGACCACTCGCGCGCACTGTGGAGGCTGTGGTCGCGGTAGTTGCCGCAGCTGAAGGCGTCGGTCCCGGGGACGTCGTCCCACGTGACGTCGTCGGCGATCGCCCGCAGCGAGTCGGTGATGGCGCTCGCCAGCGCCTCCACGTCGGGCTCGCCCCACATGATCACGTGGAAGCCGGTGCGGCAGCCGAAGGGCGAGATGTCGATGAGACCGTCGATGCGGTCGCGGACGAGGCTCGCGAGCAGGTGCTCGATGGTGTGCAGGCCGCCGGTCGGGATCTCCTGCTCGTTGGGCTGCACGAGACGCAGATCGAAGTTGCTGATGACGTCGCCGCGGGGGCCCGACTCCGTGCCGATCAGGCGGACGTAGGGCGCCAGCACGGCGGTGTGGTCCAGGGTGAAGCTTTCGACGTCGGCCATGGGAGGTCCCTTCTGAGGAGGCGGCGGAAGCTTCCAGCCTACGGCCGCCGTCCGTGGCCGGACCCGACCGTGACGCCGTGCGACAGCCGGCGCCCGCGGGCCGCTACGCCACGCGCTAGGGTCGAGCGCGTGACTTCGACCGCTCGCTTCCTCGTCGTGCTGGATGCCGATTCGACCCTCATCCGCAACGAGGTCATCGAACTCCTCGCCGACGAGGCGGGTCGCGGCGACGAGGTCGCCGCCGCCACCGAAGCGGCCATGCGCGGCGAGGTGGACTTCGCCACGAGCCTCCGCTCCCGTGTGAAGGCGCTCGCGGGCGTGTCGACCGACGCGTTCGCCCGGGCGGTCGCCCGCATCGAACCGACCCCGGGTGTGCACGACCTCGTCGCCGCCGTGCACGAGCGGGGTGGCGTGGTCGGTGTGGTCTCGGGCGGCTTCCACGAGGTGCTCGACACCGTCGCCCCCGGCCTGGGCGTCGACGTCTGGCGCGCGAACCGTCTCGTCGCGGCCGACGGTGCGCTCACCGGCGAGGTCGACGGCGAGATCGTGGATGCCACCGCCAAAGCCGAGACGCTCCGCCGCTGGGCCGACGAGCACGGCGTCCCCCTGCGACTGACGTTCGCGATCGGCGACGGCGCGAACGACCTGGAGATGATGAAGGTCGCGGGCCTCGGTCTCGCCTTCAACGCCAAGCCCGCCGTGCGCGAGCGCGCCGACCTCGTCGTGGGCGACGTCGACCTGGCGCAGGTCATCGCCGTCCTCCCCCGCTGAGCGCAACGGCATCCGAGGGGCATCCCCCGCACCGCGGGCCGCGAGACGTCGTGCCGTGACCCCGCGCCGACGCCGCCCCTGGCCGACGTCGGAGGGGCGTCCTACGCTGCCGTCATGGACGTCATCCTCGTACCCGGTCTCTGGCTCGATGCGTCGTCGTGGGATGCGGTGCTGCCCGCGCTCCGCCGCGCGGGCCACCGCCCCCTTCCCCTCACCCTGCCCGGTCCGGCCGTCGGCGACCTCGTCGTCGATGACTGGGTCGACGCGGTGGTCTCCGAGATCGACCGGCTCGACGCCCCGGTGGTCCTCGTCGGCCACTCCGGCGGCGGCAACGTCGTGTGGGGGGCCGCCGATCGTCGCCCCGAGCGCGTCCGACGGATCGTGCTCGTCGACACCGTCGTCCCGCCACCGGGCGCGATGATCTCGGAGTTCCCGATCGAAGACGGCGTCGTCCCCTTCCCGGGGTGGGAGTTCTTCGACGACGACGACGTCTCCGACCTCGACGAGGACACCCGCCGCCGCACGGCCGCGCAGGTGGTCGACGTGCCCGGGCGCGTGCCGAGTTCATCCCTGACCCTCACCGACGAGCGTCGCTACGACATCCCCGTCACGGTGCTCTCCGGCCGCCTCGACGCCGAGACGCTTCCGCGCATGCTCGCCGACTGGGACGCCTTCGCGCGGGAGTTCGCCCGCGTACGCGACACCGAGGTGGTCCACCTCGACTCCGGCCACTGGCCGCAGTTCTCGCAGCCCGAACGATTCGCACAGCGCCTCGCCGCCGCCGTGCGGTGAGCACGGTCACGCAGCACCTCACCGC
The DNA here is from genome assembly GCF_032464915.1 of Microbacterium galbum. Taxonomy (NCBI): domain Bacteria; kingdom Bacillati; phylum Actinomycetota; class Actinomycetes; order Micrococcales; family Microbacteriaceae; genus Microbacterium; species Microbacterium galbum. The sequence goes on from NZ_JAWDIS010000003.1 coordinate 663,340, forward strand.
CGTGCGGTGAGCACGGTCGCGCTGCGTCTCTCAGGGGCGCCGCGCGAGGGGCATCCGGTGCGTGCGGACGGTCAGTGCCCCATGCCCAGGCCGCCGTCGACCGGGATGACGGCGCCCGAGATGTAGGCCGCATCGTCCCCGGCCAGCCAGGTGACGACGCCCGCGACCTCGTCGGGCGAGGCGAACCGACCCGCGGGGATGTTCTTCTTGTACTCCGCCTGCGTGTCGGCGGGCAGCTCCGCCGTCATGTCGGTCTCGATGAAGCCGGGAGCGACGACGTTCGCCGTGATCCCGCGGCCGCCGAGCTCGCGGGTGAGCGAGCGGGCGAAGCCGACGAGCGCGCTCTTCGACGCGGCGTAGTTGATCTGCCCGGCCGAGCCGTAGAGCCCCACGACGCTGGAGATCAGGATGACGCGGCCCCAGCGCGCCTTCAGCATGCCCTTCGACGCGCGCTTGACGACGCGGAACGCCCCACCGAGGTTGGTGGAGACGACGCTGTCGAAATCGTCCTCGCTCATGCGCAGCAGCAGCGTGTCCTTGGTGACGCCGGCGTTCGCCACGACCACCGCGATCGGACCGAGCTCGGCCTCGACCTGCGAGAAGGCGGCATCGACGGCTGCCGCGTCCGTCACGTCGGCGCGCACGGTCAACGTCCCCTCGGGGCCCTCGCCCGAGCGGGCGGTGACGGCGACCTTCCACCCCTCGGCGACGAAGCGTTCGGCGATGGCGCGACCGATCCCCCGGTTCCCTCCGGTGACGACGACGACGCGGTCCTGAGACATGGCGGAACTCCTGGGCTTGCGAGAGACGGAACCGCCTCAGCCTATCGACAGCGCCCTGTCGACAGCGTCGCGCGTCGACCGCGCGCCCTCTCCCCGACAGCCGCGGCCCCGACCGCGCCGTGTTGCCGGCGGCGCCGCGCCGTCGTGCCGGCAGCGTCGCGGGGTTTGACACGGGCCGAGCGCCGCTGAAACGCTGGATGGAGCGCGACGAAAGGGATCACCGTGAGCGACGACCGCACCCCCGCCCCGAAACAGCCCGAGCAGGCTACGGGGGCCGGCACGCCCGTTCCCGACGCGTCGGGATCGCCCTACGCGCCGCGCGACGACGCGTCGGACCGCGACGCGACCCCGCGCACGGATGCGGATGAGAGCCGTACCGACGTGGACACCCCGGCACACGACACGGCTTCGGCGTACGGCGAGTCCGCCCCGGCCGCCTCGTACGACACCCCCGACGCCGCCGCCCCCGCGTACGGTGCGGCGCCCTCCGGCACTCCCGCGTACCCCGCTGCCGCCTCCGGCGAGCCCGCCACCCCGCCCTACGACACCCCCGGCACCGCGAGCTCCACGTACGGCGCCCCCGCCTACGGCGCTCCCGCGTACGGCGCCCCGGCCTACGGCGGGTCGGCGTACGGAACGGCCTCGTACGGGTACGGCACCGCGCCCACCCGCACGAACCCCCTCGCAATCGTGTCCCTCGTGGCATCCCTCGTCGGGATCTTCGTCATCCCCGTCATCGGGCAGATCGTGGGCATCGTCACCGGGCACATCTCGCTCAAGCAGATCAAGGCGTCGGGCGAGCGCGGACGCGGCATGGGCCTCGCGGGTCTGCTGATCGGCTACATCAGCCTCGGGCTCGGAGCGCTGATCGTCATCGGCTTCGTCATCCTGGTCGCGGTCACCGCCGGGTCGTCCGGCTCGCGCTACGGCGTCTGACCGCTCGCGTCCGTGTTCGGCGCGATGGATCCTCCGACGTTCCGCCTTCGCTTGCCATGACATCGAGAAGACCATCGCTCGAACGCGCCGACCCCCGTCCGCGCGGGCGTACCCTGAGACCACTGTGAAGACCAACCGCGCCGCCCAGTCAGCGACGTCGCTCCCCAAGGCTCCCCGGGAGGACGCCGACAGCCGTTTCGCCAAATACATGGTGATGATGGGGATCCGCATCGCGTGCTTCATCGCGATGGCCGTCGTCACGCCCTACGGCTGGTACACCTTCGTCTTCGCTGCGGGCGCCATCTTTCTCCCCTACCTCGCGGTCATCGTCGCCAACGTCGGTCAGGACGCGGCCGACACCACCGCGATCAGCCCCGAGCGCGCGATCGAGGCGCCCCGCCCCGCACCCGCTCCTGCCGCAGCCGCGCCCGACGGCCCCGTCGTCATCCGCATCGCCGAGACCCCGCGCCTCGGCGCGCCCCGCGACGAACGCCCGTGAGCGACGCGCCCGAGAGCGACGTGCCCGCCGGCGACGCTCCCCTCGCCGACGCGGCCGCCGAGTGCTCCCGGGCGGGATGCCGCGACACCGCCAGGTGGGCGATCCGCTGGCGCAATCCGCGGATCCACAGCGTCGACCGCCGCAAGATCTGGGTCGCGTGCGACGAGCACGTCGCCTACCTGCGGGAGTTCCTCACCGCGCGCGACTTCCCCGTCGAGGTCGCTGCGCTCGCGGCCGAATCGGTCTGAGCGCCCGTGCGACGTACGCTGGATGACGTGGCTGCACGACCCGGAGTGAGCGCGCGGGACGCGCGCGAGGACGGAGCGTCTGCGTGAGCGCCCGCGAGATGCCCGCCTTCGCCCGCTGGGCGATGTACGTCGGCGTCGCGATCCTCTTCGCCATCGCGTGCGCCTTCCTCTCGAACTGGCAGTTCTCCCGCAACGCGGAGCGCAGCGAGCAGCTGCAGCTCGTCGCCGACAACTACGACGCGCCCGCCGTCGCCCTCGGCGACCTCCTCGCCCCCGGTGCCGACCTCACCCCGTCCGACGAGTGGCGCCCCGTGCGCTTGGAGGGGCAGTACCTCGCCGACGAGCAGCTCCTGGTCCGCAACCGCGCGCACGGGGGCTCGGCCGCCTACGAGCAGCTCGTCCCCTTCCGTCTGACCGACGGACGCGTCTTCCTCGTCGACCGCGGCTGGCTCCCTCCCGGCAATCGCCAGGCCGATCCCGACGAGATCCCCGCCCCGCCGTCCGGGAACGTGGTCGTGGAAGTGCGCCTTCGCCCCGGCGAGGCGGCACCGACGTCGGGCCGCACCGCGGAGGCCGGTCAGGTGCCGACGATCAACCTCGGGCTCGTCGCCGCGCAGACGGGACCACTCGAGCAGGGCGCGTACGGCCTTCTCATGTCGGAGTCCCCCGCCCCGGCCACGGCCCCCCTGCCCATCGATCCGCCGAGCAACGATCCGGGACCCTACCTGTCGTACGCGATCCAGTGGATCCTCTTCGCCGTCATGGGCTTCGGCTTCATCACGTACGTCATCATCAACGAGCGCAAGCTCCGCCGGGAGGAAGCCGACGACGACGAGCTTCCCGAGAGCGTCCCCTCAGCGGCGACCTCGGCGGCGACGCCCGATCGACGCCGCGTCGACCCCGTGGCCCTCCACCGCTCGCGCAAGCGCCCGAAGGACCGCGACGCCGACGACGAGGACGCCCTGCTCGACGCCCGTTGAGCGCGAGCGGATGCCGCAGGTCACGGCATCCGGGATCAACTCCTCTCAGGCGAGCGTGATGAGGTCCGCGTAGTCGCGGCCCCAGATGTCTTCCACGCCGTCGGGCAGAATGAGCACGCGCTCGGGGTTGAGCGCTTCGACGGCACCCTCGTCGTGCGAGACGAGAACGACGGCGCCCTCGTAGTGCGCGAGAGCGCCGAGGATCTCCTCGCGCGAGGCGGGGTCGAGGTTGTTGGTGGGCTCGTCGAGCAGCAGCATGTTCGCCGACGAGACGACGAGCGTCGCGAGCGAGAGACGCGTTTTCTCGCCGCCCGAGAGGACGCCCGCGGGCTTCAGCACGTCGTCGCCGACGAACAGGAACGACCCCAGCACCTTGCGCGCCTCGGTCGCCGTGATGTGCGGCGCCGACGACATCATGTTCTCGAGCACCGAGCGGTTGACGTCGAGGTTCTCGTGCTCCTGCGCGTAGTAGCCGATCTTCAGGCCGTGGCCGGGCTCGAGCTGCCCGGTGTCGGGCTGGTCGACGCCCGCGAGGATGCGCAGCAGGGTCGTCTTTCCCGCACCGTTGAGTCCCAGGATGACGACGCGCGAGCCGCGGTCGATCGCGAGGTCGACGTCGGTGAAGATCTCCAGCGACCCATACGACTTCGACAGGCCTGAGGCCATGAGCGGCGTCTTGCCGCACGGCGCGGGCTTGGGGAAGCGGAGCTTGGCGACCCGTTCGTCCTGGCGCACGTCGTCGAGGCCCGACAGCATCTTCTCGGCGCGCGCGACCATCTGGTGCGCGGCCGCGGCCTTCGAGGCCTTCGCGCCGAACCGGGCAGCCTGCAGCTGCAGCGCCGTGGCCTTCTTCTCGACGTTGGCGCGCTCCTTCTTGCGGCGCTCCTCGTCGGCCACCCGCTGGCGCAGGTAGTTCTTCCAGTTCATGTTGTAGACGTCGATGACCTGGCGGTTGGCGTCGAGGTAGAACACGCGGTTCACGGTCTCGCCGACGAGTTCGACGTCGTGCGAGATGACGATGAGGCCGCCCTTGTACCCCTTGAGGAACTCGCGCAGCCACACGACGCTGTCGGCGTCGAGGTGGTTGGTCGGCTCGTCGAGGATCATCGTCTGCGCGTCCGAGAACAGGATGCGCGCGAGCTCGATGCGGCGCCGCTGACCACCCGAGAGGGTCTTCAGCGGCTGGTCGAGGATGCGGTCGGGAAGCGAGAGGTTGTGGGCGATGGATGCCGCTTCGGCCTCCGCCGCATACCCGCCGGCGGCCTCGAACTGCTCGGTGAGGCGCGCGTACTTCTTCATCGCCTTGGCGGCCACCGCGGCATCGTCGTCGCCCATCGCCATCGAGGCCTCGTGCATGCCGAGAGCGAGCGAGCCGAGACCGCGCGCGTCGAGGATGCGCGTGCGCGCGAGCATCTCGGGGTCGCCCGAGCGCGGGTCCTGCGGGAGATAGCCCAGCTCACCCGAGCGGTCGACGCCACCGTTCGAGGGCAGCAGATCGCCGGCGAGCACCTTGGTGAGGGTGGTCTTGCCGGCACCGTTGCGCCCGACGAGGCCGATCTTGTCGCCGTCGGAGACGCGGAACGCCACGTCGGACATGAGCACGCGGGCGCCCACGCGGATCTCGAGGTCGTGCACGGCGAGCACAGCGAACGTCCGTTCAGTCGGGGAAGGGTGAGTGGCCGAGAGAGGCCAGCCACCCAGTATACGGCGCACCTCGTGCGAGCCCGCCGACAACGCTGCTCCTCCGCGGTCTGCGCGAGCGGATCACCGACACCGAGGGTCGTCGAACGCCCCGGATGCCGTTGTCTCGGCGTCGAGACGACGGCCCGGGCGATCGGCATCCGGGTTTGCAATCTCACCCGACGCCTGACCTAAACTAAGCCTATCCTTACCTAACACGCAGGAGGCTCTTCGTGTCCCGATTCCGCGCTCTGGCGGCCCTCGCCGTCGGTTCCGCCCTCGTCCTCACCGGCTGCGCCGGTACCTCCGCCGCCCCGGGCGAGGAGCAAGCCGCGTCCGGGGATGCCGGATTCCCCGTCACGATCGAGAACGTCTTCGGCGAAACCACGATCGACGCCAAGCCCGAGCGCGTCGTCACCGTCGACTGGGGCAACCAGGACGTCGCACTGGCCCTCGGGGTCGTCCCGGTCGCGATGCCCAAGATCATCTACGGCGACGAGGACGGCGACGGACTCCTCCCCTGGACGAAGGACAAGCTGGCCGAGCTCGGCGCGGAGACGCCCGTTCTCATGGACGAGTCGAACGGCTACGACTACGAAGCCATCGCCGACGCCCAGCCCGACGTCATCCTGGCCGCCTACTCGGGTATGACGCAGGAGCAGTACGACACGCTGAGCAAGATCGCACCGGTGGTCACCTATCAGGGTGTCGCCTGGGGCACGACCTGGCAGGAGATGACGGCCCTCGACGGCACCGCGCTCGGACTGAAGGACGAGGCCGACGCGCTCGTCGCCGAGAAGGAGCAGCACATCAGCACCGAGGCGGCGAAGTTCCCCGCCCTCGCGGACAAGAAGTCGCTGCTGACGTACTTCGACCCGACGAACCTGTCGACGCTCGGCTTCTACAGCACGCTCGACCCGCGCATGGGATACCTGCAGGAGCTCGGCCTCGCTCCCTCGTCGTACGTGTCCGAGGAGTCCTCCGCGTCGGAGACGTTCTGGTTCACGCCCAGCACCGAACAGATCGAGAAGTTCTCCGACGTCGACCTGATGGTCGCGTACGGCAGCGACGACATGATCGCGGCGATGCAGGCCGACCCGCTGCTGTCGAAGGTGCCCGCCGTGCAGAACGGCGCGATCGCCGTGATCGAGAGCGGGTCGACCCTGTCGTCGGCCATCACCCCGACCCCGCTCAACATCGGCACGACCTACGGCGACGACTACATCGCACTGGTGGGCGCGGCCGCCGAGAAGGCCGCGTCCTGATGCAGGTCCTCCGTCCGTCGGCGCGATGACCGCTCTCGCTCCGACCGTCACCGCCCCCGGCGGCGCACCCGTGCGTCACTGGGGGCGGCGACGCGTCGTCGGTGTCACCGCTCTCGTCGTGCTCCTCGTCGTCGCGGTGATCCTGTCCGTCACCTTCGGCGCGCGCGACGTCACGGCCGCCGACGTCTGGGCCGGCCTCGGCGGCTCCACCGACACCGCCTCCAGCGCGGCTGTCGCCAAGCGCATCCCGCGCACCGTCCTCGCGATCCTCGTGGGCGCCGCCCTCGCCGTGTCGGGCACCGTCCTGCAGGGCGCCACCCGAAACCCCCTCGCCGATCCGCAGATCCTCGGGATCAACGGCGGCGCGGGGCTCGCCATCGTCACGGGCATCGCCTTCTTCGGCCTGAGCTCGCCCTCGATGTACATCTGGATCGGCATGCTCGGAGCCGGTGCCGCCGCCGTCCTCGTCTACGCGATCGGTTCACTCGGACGCGGAGGCGCCACGCCCCTGCGCCTGGCACTCGCCGGCGCGGTCACCGCCGTGGCGTTCAGCTCGCTCACGAGTGCGATCCTGCTTCCGCGCACCGATGTGCTGAACGTGTTCCGGTTCTGGCAGATCGGCGGCGTCGGGGGCGCGACCTTCGAGACCATCGGCCAGGTCGCGCCGTTCCTTCTCGTCGGGCTCCTCGTCTGCCTGGGCTCCGCCCCCGCCCTCAACACCCTCGCGCTGGGCGACGAGCTCGCCACCGGCCTCGGAGCCCGCGTGCGCACCGCCCGCCTCATCGCCACCGGCGGCGCCGTCGTCCTGTGCGGCGCCGCGACCGCGGTGGCCGGCCCCATCGGTTTCGTCGGGCTCGTCGTCCCGCACATGCTCCGCCTCATCGTCGGCGTCGACCACCGATGGCTGCTCCCCGTCTCGGCGCTGGGCGGGGCGACCCTGCTCACCCTCGCCGACGTGGTCGGACGCGTCGTCGCCCGCCCCGAGGAGATCGAGGTCGGCATCGTCACCGCGCTCGTCGGCGCCCCGTTCTTCATCGCCCTCGTCCGCCGACAGAAGATGAGGGCCCTGTGAGCGCGTCCCTGACCCACCCCGGTGCTCTGCCGCCCGCCGCGCCCGACACCCTGGCATCCGTCTCATCCGGTCGACGTCGTCGCCGCCGCCGCTGGGCGGCCGTCACCGGCACGCTCGCCGCTCTCGTCGTCGTGGCGTTCGTGCTCAGCCTCATGCTCGGGCAGACCTTCTACTCCCCGGCGGAGGTCTGGGGCGTCCTGACCGGCCAGCGCGTCGCGGGAGCCTCATTCACCGTCGGCGAGCTGCGCCTTCCGCGCGCGATGACCGGACTGCTGACCGGCCTGTGCTTCGGCATGGGCGGCGTCGTGTTCCAGACGATGCTGCGCAACGCGCTCGCGAGTCCCGACGTCATCGGCATCAACACCGGCGCCAGCGCCGCCGCGGTGATCGGCATCGTCGTGCTGGGCCTCGGCGAGACGGCGGTGTCGTTCCTGGCCATGGCCGCGGCTCTCGCGGCCGCGCTGATCATCTACCTCCTCGCCTACCGCGACGGCAGCTCGGGGGCGCGCCTCATCCTCATCGGCATCGGCGTGGCCGCCATGTGCCAGGCCGTGGTCTCGTACGTCATCGCGCGCGCCGCTCAATACGATCTCCCCGCCGCGATGCGCTGGATCACCGGCAATCTGAACGACGCCACCTGGGACCGCGCCCTGCCGGTGCTCTTCGCGGTCGTCGTGCTCGGCCCGGTGCTGGTCATCCTCTCCGGGCGCCTCGAGATCCTGCGCATGGGCGACGACACCGCCGCGGCGATCGGGCTCCCCGTCGAGCGCAGCCGCCTGCTGTTGATCGTCGCCGCGGTCGGGCTCCTCGCCTTCGGAACGGCGGCGGCGGGCCCCATCGCGTTCGTGTCGTTCCTGGCCGGTCCCATCGCGGTGCGCCTGCTCGGTCCGGTGGGCTCACCGATCGTGCCCGCGGGTCTCGTCGGCGCCCTGCTGGTGCTCGTCGCCGACTTCGCCGCGCAGTACGCCTTCGGCACCCGCCTTCCGGTCGGCGTCATCACCGGCGTGCTCGGCGCGCCGTACCTCATCTTCCTGCTCGTCCGCAGCAGCCGATCCGAAGGAACGTCGCTATGACTCTCCCTGGACAGCCGGTCCCTCCCCTCTCCCGCGTGGAAGGAACGTCACGATGACCGTCGAGCGCAGCCTGACCGCCGAGGGCGTCACCCTCGGATACGGAGACCGCACGATCGTCGACGCGCTCGACCTCTCCCTCCCGCCGGGAAAGGTGACGGCCATCGTCGGCGCCAACGCGTGCGGCAAGTCGACGCTGCTGAAGGCCATGGCCCGTCTGCTCTCCCCGACCACCGGCCAGGTGCTGCTGGACGGGAAGGCGATCCATCGGATGCCGACGAAGCAGGTCGCGCGCGTGCTGGGGCTGCTCCCCCAGTCACCGGTCGCTCCCGACGGCATCGCGGTGTCCGACCTCGTCAGTCGCGGTCGCCACCCGCACCAGGGCGCGCTGTCCCGCTGGACGCGCGCCGACGACGACGCCGTCGCGCGCGCGCTCGACGCCACCGACACCGCTCACCTCGCCGACCGGCACGTCGATCAGCTCAGCGGCGGACAGCGTCAACGCGTGTGGATCGCAATGGCCCTCGCGCAGGAGACCGATGTCCTGCTGCTGGACGAACCGACGACCTTCCTCGACATCAGCCACCAGATCGACGTGCTCGACCTGCTCACCGACCTCAACCGCGAACGCGGGACCACCGTCGCGATGGTGCTGCACGACCTCAACCTCGCCGCGCGGTACGCCGACCACCTCGTCGCGATGGCGGAGGGGCGTATCGTCGCCGCGGGCGACCCGGCCGAGGTGCTCACCGAAGCCACCGTGCAGGAGGTCTTCGGGCTGCGCAGTCGCGTCGTCCCCGATCCCCTCACGGGCCGCCCGATGATCGTGCCGATCGGGCGCCACCACACCCTGCACGAGACCGCGACGCCCTCGCGCTGACGCGACGGGACGCGGACGCGGGTTCGCGCGCGCGAAAGGGCCCGGACGGCATCCCCGTCCGGGCCCTTTCGTACGGGTCGCCTAGGCGGTCCGCTCGACCTGGCCCTCGCGCCAGTACCCCATGAACGCCACGCGCTTGCGATCGACGCCGTGCCCCTGGACGAGCAACCGTCGCAGGGTCTTCACCGTCTGCGACTCCCCCGCGATCCATGCGTAGAACTCCCCTTCGCCGTCTGCCGGGCTGTCCCACAGCAGGTCGACGTCGAGGTCGATGTCTTCGAGCTCCTGCGGGCGCGGCGCGGCGGCGCGCTCCAGCACCGCCCGGGATCCCGCGGCCCACGCCTCGACTGCCTCGATCAAGGCCTCGCCGTGCGGGCGGTCGTCGCGGGCGAGCCAGGTGACGGGCAGGGCGCCCGGGCCGACGGAGAGCGCGTCGTCGACCGTCGGCACCTCCACGAAGGCGTCGACGACGAAGCCGGGACCGAGTCCCTCGAGAATCGCGCAGATCGCCGGCGCCGCCGTTTCGTCACCCGCGAGCAGCAGACGCTGCGCCGTCCCCGGGTGGAAGTCGATGCCCTGCGCGGAATCGTCGCTGCGCGCATCGGGACCGACGACCAGGATGCTGTCACCCGCTATCGCCGACTCCGCCCAGGCACCGGCGGGGCCGGCGTCGTGGTGCAGCACGAAGTCGATGTCGAGCTCGAGCGCCGCGGGATCGATGCGCCGCACGGTGTAGGTGCGGAACGGCATCCGCTCGTCCTCCGGCAGGTCGCGCCACCGCGTGTACCACTCGCCGTTGTCGATGGCCTCGGGGTCGTGTTGCCCGATGTCGCAGAGGCGACCGTCGGCGCCGGGGAGGACGATCTTCACGCGCTGGTCGCGCCGATCGATGCCGAAGACCTCGAAATCCGGAGAGGTGAAGGTGATGCGGGCGAAGTGGGGCGACAGGCGGCGGGCGGACTTCACCACGGCGACGTACGGACGGTAAGCGGGGCGCGTGGCGGTCTTCACCCGATAAGGATATCCTTACCTATCCTCGGATGCCAGGCGCGCTGCCCCGGAAGCCTCGCCGGTGGACGACCACTGCCCGACGCGGCGCCCCGGGGCGGGGCCTGCGTGCACGACGCCCGCCGCCGTCAGGGTCGCGGCACCAGCGCCCCGACGCGTTCGATCGCTTCGCGCAGCACCTCCGGCGCGCACCCGACGTTGATGCGCACGTGGCCGATCCCCTCCGTGCCGAACAGCGGGCCGTGGTGCAACGCGACCTTGGCCTCGCGGCGGAGGAAAGGCGCGGGATTGTCGCCCCACCCGTAGGCCGACACGTCGACCCACGCGAGGAAGCCGGCCTCGGGAGCACGGTAGCGGGCCAGCGGGAGGTGCTCGGCGAGCAGGTCGGCGAGCAGTCGTCGGTTCTCGTCGAGAGCCGCCAGCAGGGAGTCGAGCCAGGGGTCGCTCTCCGCCGCGAACGCCGCCCGGTTGGCGATCACGCCGAACAACCCCGCGCGCCATTCGACCTCCCACGGCAGCGCGCGCACGACCTGCGCGGTCTCCTCCGCCCCGGTGACGATGACCGCGCACTTGAGCCCCGCGAGGTTGTAGGTTTTGCTCGCGCTCGTCACCGCGTACCCGACCGCGGCGGCCTCCGACCCGGCATCCAGGAACGGGGTGAACACCGCCGGCGCGTGCGTGAGCGGCGCGTGGATCTCGTCGCTGACGACGCTCGCGCCGTACCGCTGGGCGAGCCGTGCGAGCGCGGCCAGGCTGTCGCGCGTGTGCACCGTGCCCGTGGGATTGTGCGGGTTGCACAGCAGCACCGCGCGGGCCCCGGATGCCAGAGCGTCCTCGATCCCGCCGAGGTCGAGGCTCCATCGCTCCCCGTCGTCGACGAGGGGGACGCGCTCCACGACGGCCCCGGCCTCCTCGACCGTGTCGTAGAACGGCGGGTACACCGGCGGCGTCACGACGACGCGGTCGCCCGGCGACGTCACCGCGCGGAGCACCTCGACCACGCCCATCATCACGTCCCCCGTCCAGCGCACGCGTGCCGGATCGATCGTCCAGCCCCACCGCCGGTGGGCGTAGGCGGTGAAATCGAGATCGATGCCGGGGCGGGGCGGCGTGTACCCGGTGTCGCCGATCTCGACCGCACGCTGCAGCGCCGCGGTGATCGCGGGGGCGAGCGGGAAGTCGGTCTCGGCGACGAACATGGGGATGACGTCGTCGCCGTACGAGCGCCACTTCGTGCTGGAGCGCTGACGGAGGAGGTCCTGGGGCAGGGCCTGCAGGGGGGTGACGCTCATGCGAAAAGCCTAACGACGGCCCCGAGGGCCCGCAGCGCGCGCGTCAGACGACGACACACGGCGCAGGCCGGCAACGACGAAGGGCCGCGACGACGAACGCCCACCCCCGAAGGGATGGGCGTTCGAGAGTCGGGTCTCAGATCGCGAAACCGAGGGCGCGCATCATGTCGCGGCCGTCGTCGGTGATCCGCTCGGGGCCCCACGGCGGCATCCACACCCAGTTGATGCGGAAGCGGTCCACCACGTTGTCGAGGGCCTGAGCCGTCTGCTCTTCGAGCACGTCGGTCAGGGGGCACCCGGCCGAGGTGAGGGTCATGTGGATGACGAGCGCGTCGTTCTCGTCGTCCCACGCGAGGTCGTAGATGAGGCCGAGGTCGACGACGTTGATCCCCAGTTCGGGGTCCATGACGTCTTTCAGGGCCTCGGTGACCTCGTCGTACTTCTCGGGAGCGAGGGTTGCGGTCATGTAACGATCTTACGCGTCGATCGGCGTACCGGCCTCGAGGAAGCGGTCGTAGCCCTCTTCCTCGAGTCGGTCGGCGAGCTCGGGGCCGCCCTCTTCGACGATGCGGCCCTTGACCACCACGTGCACGAAGTCGGGACGGATGTAGCGCAGGATGCGCGTGTAGTGCGTGATGAGCAGCACACCGAGGTCGGTCTGCTCCTTCGCGCGGTTCACGCCCTCCGACACGATCTTCAGCGCGTCGACGTCGAGGCCCGAGTCGGTCTCGTCGAGCACCGCGATCTTCGGCTTGAGCAGCTCGAGCTGGAGGATCTCGTGGCGCTTCTTCTCACCGCCGGAGAAGCCCTCGTTGACGTTGCGCGAGGCGAACTTCGCGTCCATGCGCAGGTTCTCCATGGCGCCCTTGACGTCCTTGGTCCAGCTGCGGATCGCCGGCGCCTCGCCGTCGATGGCCGTCTTGGCCGTGCGCAGGAAGTTGGTGACCGTGACGCCGGGGATCTCGACGGGGTACTGCATCGCCAGGAAGAGACCGGCGCGAGCGCGCTCGTCGACGCTCATCTCGAGCACGTCCTCACCGTCGAGCGTGATCGAGCCGCTCGTGACGGTGTACTTCGGGTGACCGGCGATCGTGTACGCCAGGGTCGACTTGCCGGAGCCGTTGGGGCCCATGATGGCGTGGGTCTCACCGGTGCGCATGGTCAGCGTCACGCCGTTGAGGATCGGGGTCGTACCGTTCTCCGTCTCGACCGTCACGTGGAGGTCGCGGATCTCGAGGACAGACATGGTGTTCCTTACTCGTAAAGTCTCTGGTGTCGGCGCGGCTCAGGCCGTCGCCTTGGTGACGGACGGATCGATGAGCACGTCGTCTCCGTCGATCACGACCTCGTACACGGGAACCGGCTCGTAGGCCGGGAGGTTCAGCGGACGGCCGGTCTTCAGCGAGAACGCCGAGCCGTGAGCCCAGCACTCCAGCGTCTCGCCCTCGACGAAACCGTCGGACAGCGAGATGTCGCCGTGCGTGCAGACGTCTCCGATCGCGTGCACGTCGCCGTTGCCGTCGAGCACGACGGCCATCGCGACACCGTCGATCTGGACGCGACGCGCCTCGTCCTGCACGAGATCACTCAGGGCGCAGACGCGCGACGCGCTCACGCGGCGGTCCCCTCGGCCAGCTCGTGCTCGATCGCCTCGATGAGCTCGGTCTCGAGCTCGGGGATGCCGATGCGCTGCACGATCTCGCTGAGGAAGCCGAGCACGACCAGGCGGCGCGCCTCGTCCTCGGCGATGCCGCGGGCCTGCAGGTAGAACAGCTGCTCGTCGTCGAAACGACCCGTGGCGCTGGCGTGGCCGGCGCCCTGGATGTCGCCCGTCTCGATCTCGAGGTTCGGGATCGAATCCGCGCGCGCGCCGTCGGTGAGCACGAGGTTGCGGTTGGCCTCGTAGGAGTCGGTGCCCGTGGCATCCGGTCCGATCAGCACGTCGCCGATCCAGACGCTCCGGGCGCTCTCCCCCTGCAACGCGCCCTTGTAGAGCACGTCGCCGACGGTGTGCGGGCCCTTGTGGTGCAGGTACACCTGCGACTCGAGGTGCTGACCGGCGTCGGAGAACGACAGGCCGTACAGACGCCCCTCGGCGCCGAGGCCCGAGAGCTCGACCGAGGGGTTCACGCGCACGACGCCGCCGCCGAAGCTCACCACGACGTGCGTGAGCTTGGCGTCGCGGTCGACGCGCGCCTGGTGGGATGCCGCGTGCACCGCGTCGTCGTCCCACCGCTGCACCGAGACGACGGTGAGGTCGGCTCCGTCGCGCACGATGATCTCGACGTTCTGCGCGTGGGTCGCGGTGCCCTCGTGTCGCAGCACGACGGTGCCGCGCGAGTTCGGCTGCGCCTCGATGACGACATGAGCGTGCGCGAGGCCGCCGGTGCCGGTCAGACGCACCACGACGGGCTCATCGAGCTCGACGTTCGCGGGGATCCGCAGCAGAGGCGCCTCGGCCTCGTGCGTCCACGCGAGGGCGGCAGGGAGGTCCTCCGGGCGGAAGTGCTCGCCGCGCGGGGCGTCGCCCGCGGCGAGGCGCAGCTGCTCGACCGCGGCCGGCGCCTCGACGTCGACGGTGATGACGCCGGTCGGACCGGCCTCGTCGACGAAGAGCGGCGCGAGCCGGTCGATCGGGCTGAGCTTCCAGTTGACCTCGCGGCCCGTGGGGGTGCCGAAGTCGGCCGGGTCGAACGAGGTCTTCCGCTCCGAGCGCGTCTGCACCGGGACGACGGATGCCACGAGGGCTGCCGGGTCGATGTGACCCTCGGCGGCTGCGGGAGTTTCGGTCGCAGTCGTCACTTAACCAACACTGCCTTCCATGCCCATCTCGATGAGCTTGTTGAGTTCGAGCGCGTACTCCATCGGGAGCTCGCGGGCGATGGGCTCGATGAACCCGCGCACGATCATCGCCATGGCCTCGTCTTCGGGGAGGCCGCGCGACTGCAGGTAGAACAGCTGCTCCTCGCTGACCTTCGAGACGGTCGCCTCGTGGCCGAGCTGCACGTCGTCGACGCGGATGTCAATCGCGGGGTAGGTGTCGCTGCGCGAGATCGTGTCGACGAGCAGCGCATCGCAGCGCACGGTGTTGGCGGAGTGGTGCGCATTGGCATCCACTCGCACCTCACCGCGGTAACCGGCGCGACCGCCACCGCGGGCGATGGACTTCGACACGATCGACGACTGCGTGTACGGCGCCATGTGGATCATCTTCGCGCCGGCGTCCTGGTGCTGACCGGGACCGGCGAAGGCGACCGACAGGGTCTCGCCCTTGGCGTGCTCGCCCATGAGGTAGATGGAGGGGTACTTCATCGTCACCTTGGAGCCGATGTTGCCGTCGACCCATTCCATGGTCGCGCCCTCGTGGGCGACGGCGCGCTTGGTGACGAGGTTGTAGACGTTGTTCGACCAGTTCTGGATCGTCGTGTAGCGCACGCGGGCGTTCTTCTTCACGATGATCTCGACCACGGCCGAGTGCAGCGAGTCGCTCTTGTAGATCGGGGCGGTGCAGCCCTCGATGTAGTGGACGTAGCTGTCCTCGTCGGCGATGATCAGCGTCCGCTCGAACTGACCCATGTTCTCGGTGTTGATGCGGAAGTACGCCTGCAGCGGGATCTCGACGTGCACGCCCTTGGGGACGTAGACGAACGAGCCGCCCGACCACACGGCGGTGTTCAGCGCCGCGAACTTGTTGTCGCCGGCGGGGATGACCGTGCCGAAGTACTCCTCGAAGAACTCGGGGTGCTCACGCAGCGCCGTGTCGGTGTCCATGAAGATGACACCCTGCTGCTCGAGGTCCTCGCGGATCTGGTGGTACACCACCTCTGACTCGTACTGCGCGGCGACGCCGGCGACGAGGCGCTGACGCTCGGCCTCGGGGATGCCGAGCTTCTCGTACGTGTTGCGGATCTCCTCCGGGAGGTCCTCCCACGACTGCGCCTGCTTCTCGGTCGAGCGCACGAAGTACTTGATGTTGTCGAAGTCGATGTCGCTGAGGTCGGCGCCCCAGGTCGGCATGGGCTTCTTGCCGAAGAGCTGGTACCCCTTCAGACGGGTCTTCAGCATCCACTCCGGCTCGGACTTCAGCGAGGAGATGCCGCGCACGACGTCCTCGTTGATGCCGCGCTGCGCGACGGCGCCCGCGGCGTCGGTGTCGTGCCAGCCGAACTCGTATTGCCCCAGGCTCTCGAGCTCTGGTCGGTCGATGAGGACATCGGACATGGTGATCACTCTCCTTCTCGGGCCTCAACGGTGTCATCCGCCCCGACATTCCGGACTCCGGTCGAAGTCCCAGGTTCGCCGCTGGTGGGCCCGCTCGAAGGCGCTGGCTGCGCGCCTAGACTGTCTGTTGTGCGGATCGCGTGAGCGCTGCACACGGACCCTTCGATTCTACAGGCAACACCCGCTCCCGGCATGGCAGTCCCGCTCTCCCGAACGCCGGGACGGCCCCGACGCCAGGAAGCCGCACGCATGCCCTCCGCCCCGTCCTCCCCCTCCCCGTCCCGCGTCCCCGCGGTCCTGCAGCGCCTCGGCGCGTGGCTTCCCACGCGAGTCGACCGCCGGGTGAAGGTGTTCGCGTGGTTGTCGTTCATCGCCGAGGTGCTCATCATCGGCACCGGCGGGGCCGTGCGTCTGACGGGATCGGGCCTGGGCTGCCCCACGTGGCCGCGCTGCACCCCCGACTCGCTCGTGAACACCCCCGAGATGGGCATCCACGGCATCATCGAGTTCGGCAATCGCACACTCACCGGCCTGGTCGGCATCCTCGCCCTCGCCGTGGTCGTGCTCGTGTGGCGCATGCGTCACGAGCGCCGCGTCCTGTTCGTGCTGTCGCTGATCGTCCTCGGCGGAATCATCGCGCAGGCGGTCGTGGGCGGTATCACGGTGCTCACGGGCCTGAACCCCTTCATCGTCGGCTTCCACTACGTCGCCTCGGTGGTGCTCGTGGCCGTGTGCGCCGCCTTCCTGGTGCGCATGTACCAGCCGGCCGGGCCCCGCACGCTGTCGGCGCCCCGCTGGTTCGCCGGGCTCGTGCACGCGACCACCGGCGTGCTGGCGCTGACCATCGTCTTCGGGGTGCTGACCACCGGTGCGGGTCCCCACTCCGGCGACGAGGCCTCGGTGCGCAACGGCTTCGACGCGCAGGTGCTGGAGCACGTGCACGCCTGGCCCGGATACGCCCTGTTCGCCCTCACGCTCGTCGTCGTCGTCGCCGCCTGGCGCCTCCGTCTGCCCGTCCGACGCTGGGCGACCGCGCTGCTGGCGGTCGAACTCGTGCAGATCGCGGTGGGCCTCTACCAGGCGCGCAACGGCCTCCCCGAGATCGCCGTCGGGACGCACATGGTGCTCGCGGCCCTCGCGGCGGCGACCATGACGGTCGTCGTGCTGCGGCTGAAGACCCCGGTCGTCGCCGCCTCGGCCGAGAGCGGTCGCGCCACCGCCGACGCCCGCGCCTGACGCCCCGCTCCCCCTTATACGCTCATAGGGCATTCATCGGCGACCCCTAGGCCCCGCCAGGACCGGTGAGAGAACCTTGACGTTCCGGGTTCAGCCCGGGCATTCCCGATGCCACCGCGTCGGGGAACGCCAGTCCGGTGCCCCCGCGCCGGAACGACAAGGAGTACTCCCCATGAAGACCCGCCCCCGCCTGGTGACCAGCATCCCGTTCTGGGTGCTCGTCGTCGCCTCCCTGGCCGCCATCGCCGGTGGACTCGCGATCGTCCTGAACGGGATCGATGCGATGGAGCAGGTGCTCAACGACCCGAACGCCACCGTCGTGCAGGTCTACGTCGGTCAGTCGTGGGTCGTCGTCGGCGCCGCCGTACTCGGCGCCGGTGCGATCGGCATCGCCCTCGTGCTGGCCCTGGGCGCCGCCGCCACGCTGACCCGTCGCCCCGACGTCGCGATCGAGACCATCGACTGGAACAGCGACGACGAGACCGCCGCCGAGAGCACCGCTCCCGCCGCCCCCTTCGCGCCGGCCACGACCGCTGCGCCCCTCGCGGTGGAGGATGCCGACGTCGAGACCCCGTCGACCGCCACGGCTCCTCCGGCGGCCGCGGCGGCCGCCCGCCACGACGAGCCCACGCTCGACACCGGAGACGACGCCACGCGTCGCTGACGCTGTCCCGGAAGCGCCCGCTCCCCTCGGGGGCGGGCGCTTCCGCGTCCAGGGGCGCCGACGAGCGTGCCTACGCTGAAGATATGTTCACCCTCAGAACGACGCGGGAAGAAGACTGGCCGCAGCTGCGGACGTTCCGTCTCGAGAACGCCACCGACAACCCGGTCTCCTGGACGGCGACGGTCGACGAGACGCTGCGCATCCCCGAAGACGGATGGCGGATGCGAGCCCGACGCGGCGGTCAGCCCGACACCACCAGCGTCGTGGCGACCGACGATGAGACGGGACGCTGGCTCGGGATGATGTGCGCGCAGATCGGCGACGCCCACGGCCTCGAGCCCGTCCTCACGGGCGTCTACGTGACACCCGACGCGCGAGGGAGGGCCGCCGGCGTCACCGACGCGCTCTTCGAGTCGATCCTGCGCTGGGCGGGCTCGCGCGGAACGGTCCTCCGCCTCTGGGTGGCCGAGCACGCCGTGCCCGCTCGCCTGTACTACGCGCGGAACGGGTTCGTCCCCACGGGGCGCGTCGAGGAGCTGCGGGTCCTCGGGCGGGAGCCGCAGCCCGACGACGGCGGGCTCCTCGAGATGAGCCGCCCGCTGACGGGCGCCACCACCCCGGTGGCCGCCGCTCTCTGACCTCGCGGCGCGCAGGTCGCACGTGGCGGATGACGCCGAGGACCCGGCATCCGCACGAGGAAGCGCGTGCTCAGAACGGGAGGAGCGGGTCGACCGCGATCGCCACGAACAGGAGCGTGAGATAGGTGATCGAGGCGTGGAAGACGCGCATCGGCCGCGGCTCGCCGCCGCGCACCGCACGGGCGTAGAGGCGGTGCGACTCGTAGATGAACCAGCCGCCGAACACGAGGGCCGACACGCTGTACACCAGGCCCATCGAAGCGACGGGGATGAGAAGGAGCGAACAGGCGACGGTCGCCCAGGCGTAGAGGATGACCTGCAGGCCGACCTGCGAACCGCTGCGGGTGGCGCCCAGCATGGGGACGTCGACCTCGTCGTACTGCGCGGCGTACTTCATCGACAGCGGCCAGTAGTGCGGCGGCGTCCACAGGAACACCAGCGCAAACAGGATGAACGGCGCCCAGGAGAGCGAGCCCGTCACCGCCGACCAACCGATGAGCACCGGGAAGCACCCCGCGATGCCGCCCCACACGATGTTCTGCTCGGTGCGGCGCTTGAGGATCATCGTGTAGATCACGACGTAGAAGAAGATCGCGACCGCCGACAGGCCCGCCGCCAGCGGGTTGGTGAACACCAGCAGCCACACGGTGGAGAAGACCGCGAGCGTCCAGGCGAACGTCAGAGCCCCCCGGGGCGAGACCTCGCCGGTGACCAGCGGTCGGTTCACCGTGCGCTGCATGTGCGCGTCGATGTCGCGGTCGAGGTACATGTTGAACGCGGCCGCCGAACCGGCGCTGAGCGAGCCGCCGATCACGGTGGCGAGGATCAGCCAGAGGTTCGGCAGCCCGCCCTGCGCGAGGATCATCACCGGAACGGTGGTCACCAGCAGCAACTCGAGGACGCGGGGCTTCGTCAGAGCGACGTAGGCCCGGAGGGTGCGTCCGACGGAGCGGCGATCGGTCGTCGCAATGACGTGCGACGTCGTCGAGATGTCCATCGTCCCCCGGGGTAGCGCGTATGTAATCACCACGATTCTATGCCATCCCCACCACACGCACGGCCGCCTGTCGACCCCCGTCACGAACGGCAACGGCGTCGGTCGTTCTCGCTATGCTGGCGAAGAACGCGCGCCCCGCGCCGACACCCCACCCCCCTCCCACTCCTACGGTGACGAGCGCGGACGTCGGTTTGTGAATCGGGCGCAGGATCGAGAAAGGCACCGTGTTGTCGGACTTCGAATGGGACGAGATCGATCGGCGCGCGGTGGACACCGCACGCATCCTGGCGGCTGACGCCGTCGAGAAGGTGGGCAACGGCCACCCGGGAACGGCCATGTCGCTGGCCCCCGCCGCCTACCTGCTGTACCAGCGTGTGCTGCGCCACGACCCGGCCGACACGCACTGGCCCGGTCGCGACCGCTTCATCCTCTCCGCCGGGCACTCGTCGCTCACCCAGTACGTGCAGCTCTACCTCGGCGGCTTCGGCCTCGAGCTGAAGGACCTCGAGGCGCTGCGCACCTGGGGCTCGCTGACCCCCGGCCACCCCGAGTACGGACACACCGACGGCGTCGAGATCACCACCGGCCCCCTCGGCCAGGGTCTGGCCTCCTCGGTGGGCTTCGCCTACGCCGCACGCTACGAGCGCGGTCTCTTCGACGCCGAGACCCCCGCCGGTGAGAGCCCCTTCGACCACTTCGTCTACGTGATCGCCGGCGACGGCGACCTCCAGGAGGGCGTGACCAGCGAGGCCTCCTCGCTCGCCGGCCACCAGGAGCTCGGCAACCTCATCGCGATCTACGACTCCAACCAGATCTCGATCGAGGACGACACCAACATCGCCTTCACCGAGGACGTCCAGAAGCGCTACGAGTCGTACGGCTGGCACGTGCAGACCGTGGACTGGAAGAAGACCGGTCAGTACGTCGAGGACGTCGCCGAGCTGCACGCCGCGATCGAGGCCGCCAAGGGCGAGACGAGCAAGCCCTCGCTCATCATCCTCAAGACGATCATCGGTTGGCCCTCGCCCGGCAAGCAGAACTCCGGCAAGATCCACGGCTCCGCCCTCGGCGCCGACGAGCTCAAGGCTACGAAGGAGGTGCTCGGCTTCGACCCCGAGCAGCACTTCGCCGTCGCCGACGACGTCCTCGAGCACACGCGCGAGCTCGTGAAGCGCGGCGAGGCCGAGAAGGCCGCCTGGCAGGACAAGTTCGACGCGTGGGCCGCCGCCCACCCCGAGCGCAAGCAGCTGTGGGACCGCCTGCAGGCCCGCGAGCTCCCGGCCGACATCGCCGAGGAGCTGCCCGCCTTCGAAGCCGGCAAGGACGTGTCCACCCGCGCCGCCTCGGGCACCGTCATCAACGCCCTCGCCGCCTCGCTCCCCGAGCTCTGGGGCGGTTCGGCCGACCTCGCCGAGTCCAACCTGACGACGATCAAGGATGCCAAGTCCTTCATCCCCGCCTCGTGGTCGACGCACGAGTGGTCGGGCGACCCCTACGGCCGCGTGCTGCACTTCGGCATCCGCGAGCACGCCATGGGCGCGATCCTCAACGGCATCGTCCTGCACGGACCCACCCGTCCGTTCGGCGGCACCTTCCTCATCTTCAGCGACTACATGCGCCCGCCGGTGCGTCTGGCCGCGCTGATGAACATCCCGACGATCTTCGTCTGGACGCACGACTCCGTCGCGCTCGGCGAGGACGGCCCCACGCACCAGCCGATCGAGCAGCTCGCGACGCTCCGCGCCATCCCGAACTTCGCCCTCGTGCGTCCCGCGGATGCCAACGAGACCTCCGTCGTGTGGCTCGAGATGCTGCGCCGCACCGCCGGTCCCGCCGGTATCGCCCTGACCCGTCAGAACATCCCGGTCTTCGCCCGCGGCGAGGGCGCGGCATCCGGCGATGAGTTCGCCTCCGCCGAAGGCGCCGTCAAGGGCGCCTACGTGCTGGCCGAGGCGAAGAACGGCGAGCCCGACGTGATCCTCATCGCCACCGGCTCCGAGGTGCAGCTGGCCGTCGAGGCGCGCGAGACGCTCGCCGCCGAGGGCGTGCACGCCCGCGTGGTGTCGGCTCCGTCGCTGGAGTGGTTCGCCGAGCAGGACGAGGCCTACCGCGAGTCGGTGCTGCCGTCGTCGGTGAAGGCGCGCGTCTCGGTCGAGGCGGGCTCCGCGCTCAGCTGGGCGGGCATCGTCGGCGACGCCGGCCGCTCCGTCGCGATCGACCACTTCGGTGCGTCGGCCGACTACAAGACCCTGTTCCAGAAGTTCGGCATCACGACCGAGCACGTCGTCGAGGCCGCACGCGAGTCGCTCGCCGCGGCGAAGAAGTAATCGAGAGGGACCGACACACATGAGCACTCCCACCGCAGACCTCGCCGCTCAGGGCGTCAGCATCTGGCTCGACGACCTGTCGCGTCAGCGCATCCAGTCCGGCAACCTCGCCGAGCTGATCGAGTCGCGCAACGTCTCGGGCGTCACGACCAACCCGACCATCTTCGCCGGAGCCCTCTCGAAGGGCGAGGCGTACGAGGGTCAGGTCAAGGAGCTCGCCGCAGCGGGCGCCGACGTCGACGAGGCGATCTTCTCGATCACCACCGACGACGTGCGCGACGCATGCGACATCTTCCTGCCCGTCTTCGAGGCCACGAACGGCGTCGACGGTCGCGTGTCGATCGAGGTCTCCCCCGACCTCGCCCACGACACCGAGGGCACCGTCGCGCAGGCGAAGGACCTCTCGGCGCGCGTCGACCGCAAGAACGTCCTCATCAAGATCCCCGCGACCAAGGCCGGCCTGCCGGCGATCACCGAGGTCATCGGTGCGGGCATCTCGGTCAACGTCACGCTCATCTTCAGCCTCGAGCGGTACGAAGAGGTCATCGACGCCTACCTCGCCGGAGTCGAGAAGGCGCAGGCCGCCGGCCACGACATCACGACCCTGCAGTCGGTGGCGTCGTTCTTCGTGTCGCGCGTCGACACCGAGATCGACAAGCGTCTCGCCGCGATCGGCACCGATGAGGCCGCCGAGCTGAAGGGCAAGGCCGGTATCGCCAACGCCCGCCTGGCCTACGAGCTGTTCGAGAAGAAGTTCTCCGACGACCGTGCCAAGAAGCTCCTGGATGCCGGTGCGACCGTGCAGCGTCCCCTCTGGGCCTCGACGGGTGTCAAGGACCCCGCCCTGCCCGACACGCTCTACGTGACCGAACTCGTCGCCCCCGGCACCGTGAACACGATGCCCGAGAAGACGCTCGAGGCCACGTTCGACCACGGCGTCATCACCGGAGACACCGTCATCGGTGCCTACGCCGAGGCGCACGAGGTGTTCGACCGCCTCGCCGCGGCGGGCGTCGACGTGGCCGACGCCACGCAGACGCTCGAGGACGAGGGCGTCGAGAAGTTCATCGCGTCGTGGCACGAGCTGCAGGACACGGTCAAGACCGCCCTCGACGCCGGAAGCGCCCAGGCCGCCAAGTGAGCTTCGCCGTCAAGGTCACCGGCCACGTCAAGTCGGTGGTCGACGCCGAGCTTCCCGGTCTGACCGGGTCGCTCATCGCGTCGGGCATCACGGCGGGCGATGCGAGCCTGTGGGGCGCGGCTGCCGAAGACGAGGCCTCTCGTCGGCTCGGGTGGGTGCGGGCGGTCTCCGTCTCGCGCCCGCTCGTGCCCGAGATCACCGCCCTGCGCGACGAGCTCGTCGCGCAGGGCGTGACCCGGGTGGTGCTGGCCGGCATGGGCGGATCGTCCCTCGCGCCCGAGGTCATCGCGCAGTCGTCCGGCGTACCCCTCGTCATCCTCGACTCCACGGCCCCCGGCCAGGTGCTCGCCGCGATCGACGGCGACGCCGAGTCGGGCGGACTCGAGCAGACGGTGCTCGTCGTATCGAGCAAGTCGGGGTCGACGATCGAGACCGACTCCGCCAAGCGCGCCTTCGAGGCCGCCTTCCGCGACGTCGGTATCGACCCCGCGGGGCGCATCGTGGTCGTGACCGACCCCGGCTCCCCGCTCGAGCAGTCGGCCCGCGCCGACGGCTACCGCGTGTTCCTCGCCGACCCCGAGGTCGGCGGACGATACTCCGCGCTCACCGCCTTCGGACTCGTGCCGGCGGGTCTCGCCGGCGTCGACATCGACGATCTGCTCGACGAAGCCGACGCGACCCTCCTCGAGGTCGCCATCGACTCCCCCGAGAACCCGGCCCTCGTGCTCGCGGCGGCCATCGCCGGAGGCGTCGCGCACCGACGCGACAAGCTCGGCCTCGTCACCGACGGCAGCCACATCATCGGCCTGCCCGACTGGATCGAACAGCTCGTCGCCGAGTCCACGGGCAAGGACGGCACCGGCATCCTGCCCGTCGTGCTGCTCCCCGTCTCGCCCGAACTCGAGGCGAAGCCCGACGACCTGCAGGTCGTGCGCTTCGTCGACGACGCCGATGCGTTCCACCTCTTCGAGCGCCACACCGGCGAGGTGCTGGTCAGCGGCTCGCTGGGCGCGCAGTTCGTCGTGTGGGAGTACGCGACGGCGATCGCCGGCCGCCTCCTGGGCATCGATCCGTTCGACCAGCCCGACGTGGAGTCGGCGAAGGAGGCGACGCGGGGCCTGCTCGAGTCGCAGCCCGCCCCCACCGCCGCGGCCTTCGTCGCCGACGGCGTCGAGGTGCGCGTGTCCGACCCGGCCCTCGCCGAGAGCGGCACCGTCGCCGGCGTGCTCGCGGCGCTCTGGGCCCGCGTCCCCGCAGACGGGTACGTCAGCGTGCAGGCGTACGTGAACCGTCTCGACCTCGCTCAGCTGTCGGGGCTCCGCGAGCTGGTGGCGGCCGACACGGGTCGTCCCACCACGTTCGGATGGGGTCCGCGGTTCCTGCACTCCACCGGGCAGTACCACAAGGGCGGACCCGCCAACGGGGTGTTCCTCCAGATCATCGAACGCACCGATGTCGACCTCGAGATCCCGGGGCGGCCGTTCACGTTCGGACAACTCATCCAGGCACAGGCCGCGGGAGACGCGAGCGTACTGGCGGAGGCTCATGGCCGTCCCGTCGTCACGCTGACGCTGACCGACCCGCAGGTCGAGGTGCTCTCACTCTTCGAGGCGGCACAGTAAGCATGGTCGTAGAGATCACACCGGGTCACAATCCTCTGCGCGATCCCGAGGATCGCCGACTCAACCGCATCGCGGGGCCCAGCGCGCTCGTCATCTTCGGCGTGACGGGAGACCTGTCACGCAAGAAGCTCATGCCGGCCGTCTACGACCTCGCGAACCGCGGACTCCTGCCCCCCGGATTCGCGCTCGTCGGCTTCGCCCGCCGCGACTGGGAGGACCAGGACTTCGCGAAGGTCGTCTACGAGTCGGTGAAGAAGTACGCGCGCACGGAGTTCCGCGAGGAGACGTGGAAGGAGCTCCTCGAGGGCATCCGCTTCGTGCAGGGCGAGTTCGACGACCCCGAGGCGTTCGTGCGCCTGCGCGACACCGTCGACAAGCTCGACACCGAGCGCGGGACCATGGGCAATCACGCGTACTACCTGTCGATCCCGCCGAAGGCCTTCCCGCTGGTCACCACCCAGCTGAAGGCGTCGGGTCTCGTGGGCGACAAGGCCGAGGACACCTCGGGCTGGCGCCGCGTGGTCATCGAGAAGCCCTTCGGCCACGACCTCGCCTCGGCCCGCGAGCTGAACGAGGTCGTCGAGAGCGCGTTCCCGGCCGACTCGATCTTCCGGATCGACCACTACCTCGGCAAAGAGACCGTGCAGAACATCCTCGCGCTGCGCTTCGCCAATGAGCTGTACGAGCCCATCTGGAACCGCAACTACGTCGACCACGTGCAGATCACCATGGCCGAGGACATCGGTGTGGGCGGTCGTGCGGGGTATTACGACGGCATCGGCGCGGCGCGCGACGTCATCCAGAACCACCTCCTGCAGCTGCTCGCCCTCACCGCGATGGAGGAGCCGATCAGCTTCAACGCCGCGGACCTGCGCGCCGAGAAGGAGAAGGTGCTCGCCGCCGTCCGCCTGCCGGAGAATCTGGCCGAGGCCACCGCGCGCGGTCAGTACGCCGGCGGATGGCAGGGCGGCGAGAAGGTGCTCGGCTTCCTCCAGGAAGACGGGATGAACCCCGAGTCGGTCACCGAGACGTACGCGGCGATCAAGCTCGAGATCAACACGCGCCGCTGGTCGGGCGTGCCGTTCTACGTGCGCAGCGGAAAGCGCCTGGGACGCCGCGTGACCGAGGTCGCCGTGGTGTTCAAGCGGGCGCCGCAGCAGCTGTTCTCCCGCAGCCAGACGCAGGAGCTCGGACAGAACGCGCTCGTCATCCGCGTCCAGCCCGATGAGGGCGTCACGATCCGGTTCGGATCCAAGGTCCCCGGCGACGGCACCCAGGTGCGCGACGTCACGATGGACTTCGGCTACGGCCACGCCTTCACCGAGGCCAGCCCGGAGGCCTACGAGCGTCTGATCCTCGACGTGCTCCTCGGCGACCCGCCGCTGTTCCCGCGGCACGAAGAGGTCGAGCTCAGCTGGAAGATCCTCGACCCGATCGAGGAGTTCTGGGCCGCCGAGGGCGGTCCCCTCGAACAGTATTCGCCCGGGTCGTGGGGGCCGGCATCCGCCGACGAGCTCCTCGCCCGCGACGGCCGCACCTGGAGGCGCCCGTGATCATCGATCTGCCCGACACCACCGTCAGCGCGATCTCGAAGAGCCTCGTGAGCGTGCGCGAAGAGGGCGGCGCCGTCGCCCTCGGGCGCGTGCTGACGCTCATCATCGTCACCCACCACGGTGCCGAGGAAGAAGTCATCGAGGCCGCGAACGACGCCTCGCGCGAGCACCCGATGCGCGTGATCGCCGTGTTGTTCGGCGACGAGGACGAGGAGCCGCGCCTCGACGCGCAGATCCGCGTCGGCGGCGACGCCGGTGCGAGCGAGGTGGTCGTGCTCCGCGCCCACGGCGCGGCCGGCTCCAACGCCGAGAGCCTCGTGACGGGCCTGCTCCTGCCTGACGCGCCCGTCGTGGCGTGGTGGCCGGCCGAAGCCCCCGAGAACCCCTCGCGCTCGGCCATCGGCCGCATCGCCCAGCGTCGCATCACCGATGCCTCGTCGCAGGCGGATCCCGCTGCCTGGGTCGCGCAGCTCGGCGAGCACTACGCGCCCGGCGACACCGATTTCGCCTGGACGCGGGTCACCCGGTGGCGCGAGCAGCTGGCCGCCGTGCTCGACCAGCCGCCGTTCGAACCGGTCACCGCCGTCGAGGTGCGCGGTGCGGCCGACTCCCCCTCCACCGCCCTGCTGGCGGCGTGGCTGGGCATGAAGCTCGAAGCTCCGGTGGATTACGCCTACCTGCCCGCCGACGAGTGGGCGAGCGGCATCAAGTCGGTGCGCCTCACGCGCCCGAGTGGCGACACGCTCCTCGAGCGTCCCGAGGCGGGCATCGCGGTACTCACGCAGCCCGGGCAGCCCACGCACGACCTCGCCTTCCCCCGCCGCACCCTGCGGGAGTGCCTGGCGGAGGAGCTGCGACGTCTCGACCCCGACCTGCTCTACGGGCGGGTCATCACCGAGGGGCACGACCTGCTGCTCGCGGCGAGCGAGCAGGACGCGTCATGACCGACAACGGCTCGGCCAAGCGCGTCATCATCAAGCGCGACGCCGACACGCTCGCCGAGTACGTCGCGACCCGCTTCATGAACCGGATCGTCAAGCGCGTCGCCGAGGGCAAGCGCATGCACGTCTGTCTGACCGGCGGGACCATGGGCGCAGCGGTGCTGCGCACCGCGGCAAGCGATGCGCGCGTCGCCGACGTCGACTGGTCGCTCGTGCACTTCTGGTTCGGCGACGAGCGCTTCGTTCCGCGCGATTCCGACGACCGCAACGAGAAGCAAGCGCGCGAAGCGTTCCTCGACCACCTCGACATCCCGGCCGAGAACATCCACGTGGTCGCCTCGAGCGACGACGGACTCGACCTGGATGCCGCGGCGATCGCATACGCCGACGAACTGGCGCAGTTCGCCCCCTCCGACCGCAGCGAGACCGGCCCCTGGCCGTCCTTCGACATCTGCTTCCTCGGAGTGGGCCCCGACGCGCACATCGCCTCGCTGTTCCCCGACCGGCCCGAGATCTCGGTCACCGATCGCGCCACCGTGCCGGTGCGCGATTCACCGAAGCCGCCGAGCGACCGCGTCTCGCTGACGCGACCGGTCATCAACTCCTCGAAGCGCGTGTGGATGGTCATCGCCGGCGCCGACAAGGCCGCAGCCCTCGGGCTGGCCCTCGCCGGGGCCAGCTATCAGAGCGTCCCCGCGGCGGGCGCGAAGGGCCGTCGTCGCACGGCCTTCTTCGTCGACGAGGTCGCCGCCGATCAGGTTCCGCCGCAGCTCATCGATCGCGAGTACTGACCTCCGGTACCCCCGCCCGCGCACTCCGACCACGCGAGTTGTCACGCCGCGGCTGCGGCGAGAAGACTTCGTCGGCGGAACCCTGACGGCACGAGGGGCTCGGATGCCCGGCATCCGGGCCCCTTCCGTGCGAACGGGGAGAAATCCTCCGGCTCTTGTCTTCGACGGTGCGGCGGCTTACCCTTCCTGCAGGGGGGGCATCCTGAACCGGCGCGACGATCGTGATCGTCGCCCGCCGGTTCGCGCGAGAGGGAGCGTGGGATGCCATTGTTCGGTCGCGGGCGCGAGCTCGATATCGCACGGACGACCGTCGGACTGCGCACGGGAGCCGCGTGCGTGTTCGTCGGCGAGGCGGGAATGGGCAAATCGGCCCTGGCGGCCGAACTCGCCCGGGAGCACCGGGCGAACCTGGTCGCCGTCAGTCCGAGCGAGCGGATGTGGCCGTACTCGGGCCTGTCGGCCGTCGCCGCCGGACTCGGCGGCGCGCGCGGCGCCGCGATCGACGGCATCCTGGACCGCGGTCGCGATTGGCCGGAGCACCTGATGGCCGAGGAGGTGAGCCGGACACTGCACCTCATCCGCGACGACGCGGGCGTGCTCGTCATCGACGACCTCGATGAGATGGACGGTGCGAGCCTCACGGTGCTGTCGTACGTGTTCGGGCGTCTCCGTGGCACGGGGGTCACGATCCTGGCCACCGTGGGGCCCCCCGGGCACCGCCACGAAGTCGCCGCGCTGCCGCACGTGCGCCTCGAGCCCCTCGCCTTCGAGGCCGCGTCCGACCTCGCACGCGAGATCGTCGGTCCCGCGAGCGCGGCCGCCGTACGCCACCTCGTCGTGATGTTCACCGGCGGCGACCCCGGCGTGCTGTCTCGCGTGCGGCTGACGGCGGCGGAGGCGGCGGGTGAGGACGCGCTGCCCCTCCCGCTGCGCCTGTCGGACGACCGGAGCGGTCGCCCACGGCGCGAGGCATTCTCCCCGCGCGGCGCACGGGCGGACGCGGTGCTCGACCTGCTGTCGATCGGTCCCGTCTACGACTACGCGCGACTGCGCCTCACCGCCCTCGCCGAGGGCGCCGACGTCGACCAGCTCATCGACGACGGCACGGTCCGCGTGCACGACGACCTGGCCCGCATGAGCGATCCCGCGCTCCGTCTGCGGCGACACGCGGCGATGGCGCCGGAGGACCGGCGCCGGCTGCACGCCCAAGCGGCCGACGATCATCGCGACCGCGACCGTGCCACCCAGCTGTGGCACGAGAGCTATCTCGAGCCCGACGGCGACCGCGGTTCGCTCCTCGCCGCGGCGGTGGGCTTCGCGCGCGCCGGGGAGACGGCATCCGCTGTGGAGTTCGCCGAACGCGCCCTGTCGGGTCGACTCGACCCCGAGGGCCGCACCCGAGGACTCGTCGATCTCGGCGGCGCGCTGGTGCTCCAGGGGCTCGACCTGCTCGGACAGCACTATCTGCGGCGCGCGGGACGCAGCGACGATGCCGCCGTCCGTGTGCGCGCGGCGATCGCCCGCCTGCGCGCAGGGGCGAACGTCGACCACGTGATCGACGACGTCCTCGTCCGCGTCGACGCCGAGGGATGGACCGCCGGTGTGGAGCGCCTGCTCTGCGAGAGCGCCCGACTGCATCTGGGGCGCGGGGAGCTCGCCGCGGCGCTCGAGGCTCTGGACGCGATCGCCGCGGCAGGTGCCGCGTCGACCGAGACCGCGATGCTGCGCCTGCTCGTCGCCGAACTGGGCTGCGGCGCCCCGGCGCCGGGTCGCGACGTGCCGCCGCCCCTCGACCCGGCCGTACTTGCGGCGGATGCACCGGTCGAGATCGCCTCGCTCTCGGCGAGCGTGCGCATGCTGCGCGAGGAGTACGCCGCGGCGCGGCGTCAGGCGACCGAGCTGCTGGAGCGCGTTCCCCGGGTGGCCCCGTTGTGGCGCGAGCGCGTCCTGCGCCTGCTCGTGGTCTGCGAGGTGCGGGGCGGCGACGCGTCGGCGGTGCGCGAGGCCGTCGCGGCCTGGCGCCACGAGTGGGCCCCGGGCCGCGCGGAGGACGCCGCGACGACCCTGTTGTGCGCCGAGGCGGCCGCAGCCGACCCTCTCGACGCGCGCGCGGGCGACCTGATCGCACGGGGACGCCACCTGTGCCGGCGTGAGGGGACGACGGCCCTTCTGCCGTTCTTCGCGGCGCTGGAGGGGAGGCTCGCCCTCGCCGAGGGACGGTACGAGGATGCCGTGGACCTGCTCCGCGGGGCCGGCGACGCTGCTGCGACGCATGATCCGTCGCTGCTGCGCATCGACGCCGATCTGATCGAGGCGCTGTGGCTGACCGGG
This sequence comes from Microbacterium galbum, assembly GCF_032464915.1. Lineage (NCBI taxonomy): Bacteria > Bacillati > Actinomycetota > Actinomycetes > Micrococcales > Microbacteriaceae > Microbacterium > Microbacterium galbum. The sequence goes on from NZ_JAWDIS010000003.1 coordinate 693,514, forward strand.
CACGAGGCCGAGGCCCGCCGCGAGCTCGCGCGGTTCGAAGCGGCCGCGGCCCGGCATCCGCGCCGATGGACGACCCTCGCCGTGGCGCGATCCCGCGCCGTCTGCCGCTCCGCGGAGGACGGCGCGCGGGCGTTCCGCGACGCCGACGCCGTCCTGCGCAGCACCGACGCCCCCTCGGAGCATTCGGCCCTGCACGCGACGCGCGAGCGGTGCCTGCCGACGGCGGACCGCTCCCCCGCGGCGCGCACGAGCACGATTCCGGCGCGCGGTCGCGCGCTGTCGCCGCAGGAGCAGGAGGTCGTGGCCCTGGTGGAGCAGGGTCTGCGCAACCGCGAGATCGCGTCGGCGCTGTTCGTCTCGCTGCGCACGGTCGAACTGCGCCTGACGCGCGTCTACCGCAAGCTCGGCGTCACCTCGCGCGTCCACCTCGTCTCGCTGCTGCGCGGAGCGGCGACGCCCTGATCGCGCCGGGCGACGGCGTCGCGGAGGTCCGGCGCCGGAACTCGCGACGAGGGGCCGACACGGATGCCGAGGTCACGGCATCCGCTCCCCCCGCTGCCGGCGCGACAGCGGCCGGCCGGCGGTCCGGGCTGCGCCAGCGCCCGTCGGAGGGACGCCCCCACGCCGACATCAGCGCCCGCAGGCACAGCAGCGCGTCCCACACCCGCAGCAGCGGGAACAGCAGCATCCACACGCGCGGCCGGGTGCGCGAGAGGGCGCAGGCGAAGACCGTCATCAGCGCGTCCACGAGCAGGAAGGCCAGCGCGAGCGGACCGACCGGCAGAGCGGCCGACAGCGCCGCCGCGGTCTGCGCCGCCGGTCCGGTGAGGACGGCCGCTGCCACGGCCGCGAGACCGGCGAACAGCAGCACCGGAAGCGCCGCGGCGAGCACGAGACTGGAGACGACGGTCTCGATCGCGAAGACGCCCACCGAGGTCCAGAACAGCCCGTAGCGCACACCGTGCCGCCGCACCGTCTGCCAGAAGCCCAGGCTCCACCGGCGCACCTGTGCGGTGTAGTCGCGCAGGGTCGCCGGGTCCTGCGTTTCGGCCACCGCACAGCCGGGATGGAAGGCGATGCGCCCCAAGCGCTTCGCGTGCACCTCGAACGTCATGTTGAAGTCCTCGATCGAGAGCCCCGGGGCATCGATGTCGATGCGGTCCAGCACGTCGGTGCGGTAGAGGCTCGCGAAGCCCGGCACGATCGCCACCGCGTCGGCGCCCCGCGCAGCCTGGCCGAACTTGTGCAGGTACTGGGTGCAGACGTAGGTGCGCTCGCGATACGCCGTGAGCACGCGGCCGACGACGGTGCGCGGGGTGTCGGCCGCGGTCGTGGCGCGGCCCGCGACAGCGACCACCCCGTCGTCGGTGAACAAGGGGAGGGCGGTGCGCAGGTAGTCCGGGCGGGGGCGGGAGTCGGCGTCGAGCAGGAGCAGGAGGGGGAAGCGGGCGGCGATGCCGAAGCGCTCGAGCCCGGCCCGGATGGCGCCGGCCTTGCCGCGGTTCGGAACGAGGTCGACGGCCGTCGCTCCGGCGCGTCGCGCCCGCCCGACGGTGTCGTCGCTCGACCCGTCCGAGACCACGAAGACGTTGCCGGGCGGAACGAGGCGTCGCGCGGCGCCGACCGCCTCCGCGATGACCAGCTCCTCGTTGTGCGCCGCGATCAGCACGGCCACCTCGTCGGACCGGTAGAACATCGACGGTGCGCCCCACGGCGACGCGATGCGGGACTCGGCGAGCAGGCGCAGGATGCCGACGGTCCCCCACGCCAGCGTCGACACGCCCACCGTCGCGACGGCGATGACGACGGCGAACGTCACGGTCACGGCATCCGCCCCTCGTCGGCGGCGCGCGAGGGGGACACGGCAGGGGGGCGTGCGAGGTCGTGCGCGGGCAGGGCGGGGCTCACGGGGTCCTCCTCTTCGGGTCGAGGCTGCGCCCGACGGTACGCGCAGAACGGGCCCGCGGCGCCGCAGCCGGCCCGCACTCGTCGATGCGGTTTCCCGCACGGCACGGTGCGGTCGGCGGTATCCCGCACGATCCGCCCGGCGTCCTTGACCATCCCACCGGTCCGCATCAGTGTGGGCCCCGGATCAGCGCCGACCCACCCGATCGGCCGCCTCCCACCCGCACCACCCGAATCGTCCGAGGGGGCCTGGCCCCCCATCGCCCCCTCGGACCCCGCTGTTGGAGGATGACGATGTCCACACTCGATGTGCGCGCCGAAGCGACCCCCGTGTCGCCGCCCCCGGTCGCCGCCGCGCCGCCCCGATTCGACTTCGACGTCGCGATCGTCGGCCTGGGGTACGTGGGGCTGCCGACGGCGCTGGCCTATCACGCCAGCGGCTCTCGCGTCCTGGCGCTCGACGTCTCATCGCGCCGGCTGCGCACGATCGCCGCCCGCGGCGCCGACCTCATTGACACCGATCGAGAACGGTTGGATGCCGCGCTGCGGCGTCCCGGCGCGTTCCGCCTGACCGGTGACGTGACCGAGCTGTCGCGGGCGGCCGCCATCGTGGTGTGCGTCCCCACGCCGGTGGACCACCAGCAGGTCCCCGACCTCGCTCCCCTGCGGGCCGCGTGCGCCACCGTCGTCGCCGCGGCCCGCCCGGGGCAGCTCGTCATGCTGACCTCCACCACCTACGTCGGCTGCACGCACGACCTGGTCGAGCAGCCCTTGCGCGAGCGGGGGTTCGAGATCGGCCACGACGTCTTCGTCGCCTTCAGCGCCGAGCGCATCGACCCCGGCAACGTCGGCTTCGCGCAGGAGGTCGTCCCGCGTGTCGTGGGCGGGGCCACCGCCCGCTGCGAGGAGCAGGGCGCGCAGCTGCTCGCACGCTACGCCGCCCGCGTCCACCGGGTCTCCTCCCTCGCGACCGCCGAGATGACGAAGCTGCTCGAGAACACCTTCCGCGCGGTCAACATCGCGCTCGCGAACGAGTTCGCCGACATCTGCGGCGCGCTCGACGTGCCCGTCACCGAGGTGATCGAGGCGGCGAGCACGAAGCCCTACGGCTTCATGGCGTTCTATCCCGGCCCCGGGGTGGGCGGGCACTGCATCCCGTGCGATCCGCACTACCTGCTCTGGCAGCTGAAGGCGCTGCACGTCGACGCCGGCGTCATCACCGAGGCGATGACGCGCATCGCCGCCCGTCCGCGCCGCGTCGTCGAACGCATCCGCGACGTGCTGGGCCGCGCCGGCAAGGGCACGCTCGGGGCCCGCGTCCTGGTGGTCGGGGTGACGTACAAGCCCGACGTCGCCGATCTGCGCGAGTCGCCCGCCCTCGAGATCATCGACCACCTGATCGATGTGGGTGCCGAGGTGCAGTACGTCGACACCCACGCCCCGCACATCCACCTCGACTCGGGGCGCGAGCGCGATTCCCTCGCCGACCCGGGCGGGTTCCATCCCGACGTCGTGCTCGTGCACACGCGGCATCACGACTGCGACCTGGCGTGGCTCGACGGCGACGCCCTCGTGGTCGACGGCACCTACCGCAGCACCGACATCGCAGGGCGGGTGCTGCTGTGAGCGGCGTCCCGGTCTTCCCCGCGTCGGCGGGCGGACGCACGCGCACGCTGGTCACCGGCGGCGCCGGCTTCGTCGGCAGCCACCTCGTCGAGCACCTCCTCGCGGCCGGCGACGACGTCGTCGTCCTGGACGACCTCTCCACCGGGTCGGCGCGCAACCTGGCCGGTGTCGCCGACAACCCCCGGCTGGAGATGATCCACGGATCCATCCTCAACAGCAGGACCGTCGCCCAGGCGATGCACTCCTGCGATCGGGTGTTCCACCTCGCCGCCGCCGTCGGCGTCAAGCTCATCGTCGAGCAGCCGCTGCGGGGCCTGCGCATCAACATCCACGGAACCGAGAACGTGCTCACCGCGGCGATCGAGCACAAGGCGTCGGTGCTCCTGGTGTCCACGAGCGAGGTCTACGGCAAGAACACCGCCGACCGCCTGCGCGAGGATTCCGACCGCGTGCTGGGCGATCCCCTGCTCTCGCGGTGGACCTACGCCGGCGCCAAGGGGATCGACGAAGCCTTCGCCAAGGCCTATTGCGATCAGGAGGGGCTGGACGTCGCGATCGTCCGCCTGTTCAACACCGTGGGTCCGCGTCAGACCGGCCGCTACGGCATGGTGCTGCCCAACCTCGTCGGCCAGGCGCTGCGCGGGCACCCCCTCACGGTGTTCGGCGACGGCCTGCAGACGCGCTGCTTCTCCGCCGTCGAAGACGTCGTCCCCGCCATGGTGCGCATCGAACGCGATCCCCGTGCCCGCGGACAGGCCTACAACCTCGGCGGGTCGCGGGAGATCTCGATCCTCGACCTGGCGCGCGAGATCATCGCGACCCTCGACAGTCGCAGCGAGATCGAGCTCGTCCCCTACGAGCAGGCCTACGCCGCCGGTTTCGAGGACATGCGTCGCCGCGTCCCCGACAACACCAAGGCGCACGACCTCGTCGGCTACGAGCCCACCACCCCGCTCACCACGACCATCATGCGCGTGGCTGCCGATCTGCTCTCTCGGGAGCGTCTCGGGTCGGATGCCATGCCCCTCGCCGGCGCCGGCTCGTTCCGGGGCGTCGTCTGATGTGCGGGATCACCGCCTACCGCGGCCCCGCCGCCGCGGCATCCCGTGCGCGTTCCGCCCTCGAACGCCTCGAGTACCGCGGCTACGATTCCGCCGGGATCGCCGCGCGACGGCCCGACGGCACCACCCTGCACGCGCGTACTCTCAGCGGCGTGGCGGCCCTCGCCGTGGTCACCGGAGAACAGAGCACGGATGCCACGACCGCGGCCATCGGGCACACCCGGTGGGCCACGCACGGAGAGGTGAGCGAGGCGAACGCCCACCCGCTGGAAGACTGCAGCGGCCGGCTCTACGTGGTGCACAACGGCATCATCGACAACGCCGAGGTCCTCCGGGCGCAACTCGTCGCCGCCGGGCACCGCTTCGCCACGGGCGTCGACAGCGAGGTGATCGTGCACCTCATCGAGCAGGCTCAGCGCCCCGGGGTGGGACTCGGCGACGCGCTCGCCGACGCGGCCGGCCACCTCTCGGGCTCGTGGGCGGTCGTCGCCCTCGACGCGCGCACCGGGACCCTCGCGGCGACGGCGCACGGCTCCCCCCTCATCTCCGCCCAGGACGGCACGGGCACCTACCTCGCGAGCGATGTCGGGGCGGTGGCTCCCGAGGTCACCGAGTTCCGCGTGCTCGAAGACGACGACGTGGTCGAGATCGACGCCGCGGGCATCCGCTGGCACCGCGCCGGGGGCAGCTGCCGACCGCGCGGGCTGTGGCCGGTCCCCCGCACGGCGCTGCTGGCCAGCACCGGTCGCCACCGCGACCACATGGGCAACGAGATCGACGAACAGCCCGTGGTCGCCCGCCGGGTGCTCGAGGCCCTCGGCCCGGGCATCGTCGACGGGTCGCTGTGGCGCGGCCTGGGCCTGCCGTCGCTCGACGACATCGACCGGGTCACGGTGATCGGCTGCGGCACGTCGCTGCACGCCGGTCGCGCCGTCGCGGGGGTCTTCGGGCGTCTCGGCGGTCTGCCCACGCGCACCCTCGTGGCCAGCGAGGCCGCGCACGAGGTGTGGGAGCCGCGCACCCTCGTGATCGCGATGAGCCAGTCCGGCGAGACCGCCGACGTCTTGCGCGCCCTCGACGCCCTGCCGCCCCGGCACGGCACCCTGCTCGCCTTGACCAACAGCTCCTCCTCCACCCTGGCCCGCCGCTCCGACGCGGTCATCGACTGCCTCGCCGGCCCGGAGGTGGGGGTGGCCGCGACCAAGACGTTCGTCGCGCAGGTGCTGACCGGGGTCTGCGTGGCCCTGTCGGGACTGTCCGCCTTCGACCGCGCCGACTCGGCGTGCCTGGGCGCAGACCTCCGCGCCCTGGCCGCGACGCCCGATGCGCTCGCCGCCGCCCTCGACGCCTGGCGGGGACCCAGCGCGCAGCTGGCCGCCGAGTACGCCCGGGCGTCGGGGTTCCTCTTCCTCGGCCGCGGCGCGGGTCTGATCTACGCCGCCGAGGGTGCCCTCAAGCTCAAGGAGCTGTCGTACCGCTGGGCGGAGTCCCACCCCGCCGGCGAGCTCAAGCACGGTCCCCTCGCCCTGGTGGATGCCGGCACCCCCGTGTTCGTGGTCGACAACGGCGATCCGCGGCTCGATGTCGACATCGCCGAAGTCGCCGCACGCGGAGGTCGCGTCATCCGGATCGGCGAACGCGTGCTCACCGTGGGCGGAGTGCCGCTGCATCTGCCGCGCACCGGACCCTCGTGGGGACCGCTCGAGACCGTGGTTCCGCTGCAGATGTTCGCGCGCGAGCTCGCCGTGCGTCTGCATCGCGACGTCGACAAGCCCCGCAACCTCGCCAAGTCGGTGACGGTGTCGTGAACCCTCCGCACCCCCCACGAAAGGCAGAGCCCATGCTCCGACGAGACCTCCGGATCGAACGCCGACGCCCGCCCACGCTCGCGCCCCCGAGATGGCGGCGCGTCCTCGCCGTCGTCTCGGCCTTCGCGGTGGTGGCGGGAGCCTCGGTCGCGCTCGCGCCCCCGCCCGCCGAAGCGGCGACCCGCACCGTGGTCAGCCTCACCTTCGACGACGCCAACGCCGACCAGCTGAACGCGCTGCCCGCCCTGCAGGCCAACGCGGTGAAGGCGACCTTCTACGTCCCGTCCGGCTACATCGGCGCTGCCGGGCACATGACGCGCGCCGACCTCACGAAGCTCAAGAACGCCGGTCACGAGATCGGCGGGCACACCGTCAACCACCCCGACCTCGCCGACGTGAGCGTCGACGAGGCGACCCGGCAGATCTGCCTGGACCGCAAGAACCTCACCTCGTGGGGTTTCACGGTCAAGAGCTTCGCCTACCCCTTCGCCTCGAGCACGCCCGACGTCGAGAAGGCGGTCGCCACATGCGGATACAACAGCGGTCGCCTGCTCGGCGACATCAAGAGCCGCTTCGGCTGCCCCGACTGCGCCTACGCTGAGAAGACGCCTCCGCCCGATCCGTTCGCCCTCGCCGCGCTCGATCAGGTCGATGCCACCTGGACGCTCGCCGACCTGAAGCAGGGCGTGACCAACGCCGAGAAGAACGGCGGCGGGTGGGTGCAGTACACGTTCCACGACGTGTGCGACGACGCCTGCAGCGACCTCGCCGTGACGACGTCGACCTTCAGCCAGTTCCTGTCGTGGCTGAAGACCCGGCAGTCCGCCGGCACGGTCGTGAAGACCATCGGAAGCGTCATCGGCGGGACCACGAAGCCCGTCGTCGACGGTCCCGCCGTGCCGGCGGCCACCGGCTCGACGAACGGCATCGTCAACCCCGGCATGGAGACGGGCGCCCCCGACTGCTGGATGCGAGGGGGCTACGGCACCAACACGCCCTCCTTCAGCACGGGCTCCCCCGCGCACACCGGCAACATCGCCAGCGGCATCTCGATGACGGGGTACGTCGACGGCGACGCCAAGCTCCTGCCGCAGTTCGACCTCGGCCAGTGCTCGCCGACGGTGACCCCCGGACGGACGTACACGCTGCGTGAGTGGTATCAGGCGAGCGGGCCGACGCAGTTCGCCGTCTACCTCCGGTCGGCGAGCGGGTCCTGGTCGTACTGGACATCGAGCCCCTGGTTCGTCGCGGCCGATGCCTGGACCGAAGCCGACTGGACCACGGCTCCCATCCCGTCGGGATACACCGGCATCAGCTTCGCGCTGAACATCTTCGGCAACGGCACGCTGCGCACCGACGACCTCGGCCTCTACGACAGTTCCAGCGCCCCGCCGCTGACCGTCATGAGCGCCACGGCCCCGATCGACACGTCAGCACCGTCGACGCCACAGGGTCCGCTCGAGGTGTTCCGTCCGACGGAGAGCGACGTCACCGGATGACACCCCGCTCGCGCTCGACGGCGGCGATCGCCCTCGCGGTGGTCGCCGTCGTCGGCGCGACCGGCTGCGCGCCCACGCTCGCGCCGCTGCCCGACACCGGCTATCCCTGGCACACCGGGATCGTCTCGACGACCTTCTGGGTCGGCGAGGTCTTCGACCCCCAGGCCTCCGACGGCAGTCAGCGCATCTCGACGTACGATTCCGACTGGCTCACCTCGTACGGCGGGTGCGACGGCGTCGTCGACGGTGACGACTGCCGCACCGAGACCCGCACCGCCGACAACGGTTACTTCCCCACCCGCATGACGCCGCGGCAGAACCCGTTCTACCTCGATCTCCCCTTCGACGACGTCAACGACGACGAGGGGTTCGCGATGCGCGGTCAGGTCATCCCCTGGGCCGACCGATCGCCCTACGCCACGGTCGTCGACGACCGCCGAGCGAGCCTGATGAAGAACCGCTGGGTCGTCCTTCGCAAGGGCGACCGCCTCTGCTACGGGCAGATCCAGGATGCCGGACCCGGCGAATACCGCGACAGCGCCTACGTCTTCGGCTCCGACGACCGCCGACCCGCCAACGAGCGCTACAACGGAGCGGGCCTCGATGTCTCTCCCGCCCTCAACGGCTGTCTCGGCTACGCGGAGCTCGACGGCGACGGCGACCGCGTCGACTGGGCGTTCATCGATGACGCCGACGTCCCGCCCGGCCCGTGGACCACGATCGTCACGGACTCCCCCGTCCGCTGAGCGGACGCCGTGCGGCACGCGTACGCCCCGTGAGGCCTCGCCGAGAAAGGCGACCGGTCCGGGGACGGCGTGCGAAGACGACGTCCGTTCCCGGACGCCGTGAACGCGGAAGGGCCGGATGCCATGGCATCTGGCCCTTCCGTGGAAAGCGAGGCGAAGCGGGCTTACTGTCCGCGACGCTCGCGCAGCTGCTGCAGGGCGTCGTCGAGGAGCGAAGCGGCCTCTTCGTCGCTGCGGCGCTCCTTCACGTAGGCGAGGTGCGTCTTGTAGGGCTCCGCCTTGGCCAGTGCCGGGGGGTTCGCCTTGTCGCGACCCGCGGGGAGGCCCGAGTGAGGCGAGTCGATCGTCTCGGGGATCTCGTCGTCGGGGATGCCCGCCGCGAAGTAGCGAACGGTCTCGTTGCCGAGGGCGTCCCAGTACGACACGGCGACGCGGTCGGCGTGGAAGCCGTGGTCCTGTTCGCCCATGGGGCCCGCGCCGACGCGCGAGCCACGGATGGCATTGCCGCCAGTGGCCATGTCAGATCTCCGCGAATTTGGTCAGCAGACCGAGACCGACGATGGTGATGAACCACACCAGCGCAAGCACGATCGTGAAACGGTTGAGGTTGCGTTCAGCCAGGCCCGACGAACCGAGGGCGGAGCTCATGCCGCCGCCGAACATGTCGGACAGACCGCCGCCGCGACCCTTGTGGAGCAGGATGAGCAGGGTCAGCAGGAGGCTGGTGACGCCCAGGAGCACCTGCAGGACGAACTCGAGAATCTGCACTGTCGAAAGCCTTTCGCGAGCGGACGGGACGACCGCACAAGCGTCAAGTATACGGGGACGCGTCTCAGACGCACGGATGCCCGCGGCGTGCTGCCGCGGGCATCCGGAGGGGCGTCAGACGCCGACGTGCTTCTGGAAGCGGATGATCGCCGCGAACTCGTCGACGACGAGGCTCGCACCGCCCACCAGCGCGCCGTCCACGTCGGGCTCGCGCATGAACCCGGCGATGTTGCCGGACTTGACCGAGCCGCCGTAGAGCACGCGGGTGCGCGCGGCCGCATCGGCACCGAGCTTGTCGGCGACGACGGCACGCAGCTTGGCGCAGACCTCCTGGGCCTGGTCGGGCGTCGCCGCCTGGCCGGAGCCGATGGCCCAGACCGGCTCGTACGCCACGACGATGTCGGCGTCCGCCGACACACCCTCGAGTGCGACCTCGAGCTGCCCGACCGGAACGGCGCTGGCGCCGAACTTCTCGAGGTCCTCCGAGGTCTCGCCCACGCAGATCACGGGCACGAGACCGTGACGGAGTGCCGCCTGGGTCTTGGCCGCGACGACCTCATCGGTCTCGTGGTGGAACTGGCGTCGCTCGGAGTGACCGATGATCACATAGGTCGCGTCGAGCTTCGCCAGGAACTGGCCCGAGATCTCACCGGTGTAGGCACCGGAGTCGTGCGCGGACAAATCCTGACCGCCGAGCGCGAACTCGATCTTGTCGGCATCGAGGAGCGTCTGCACGGTGCGCAGGTCGGTGTACGGCGGGAACACCGCGACCTCGACGCTGCCGTTCTCGTGCTTGGCCTCTTTCAAGGTCCAGTGCAGCTTCTGGACGAACGCGACCGCCTGCAGGTGGTCGAGATTCATCTTCCAGTTGCCCGCGATGAGGGGGGTTCTGTTCACTGTTGCCATCCGAGGACCTCCAGTCCGGGGAGCTTCTTGCCTTCGAGGAACTCCAGGCTGGCGCCTCCGCCGGTGGAGATGTGACCGAATCGGTCGTCGGAGAAACCGAGCTGACGCACGGCCGCCGCGGAGTCGCCGCCGCCGACGACGCTGAGGCCGTCGACCTCGGTGAGCGCCTGGGCGACGGTCTTGGTGCCGGCTTCGAACGCCTTCATCTCGAACACGCCCATCGGGCCGTTCCAGAAGACGGTCCGCGAGCCCCGGATCGCGTCGGCGAAGATCTCCGCCGTGCGCGGCCCGATGTCGAGGCCGAGACCGGAGGCGCCGAAGGCGGTGTCCTCCAGGGCGTCGGCATCGGCGACCACGTGCTCGGCATCCGCCGAGAACGACGCCGCCACGACCGCGTCGACCGGCAGCACGATCTCGACGCCGCGCTCCTTCGCCGTGGCGAGATAGCCCTTCACGGTGTCGATCTGGTCCTGCTCGAGCAGGCTCGATCCGACCTTGTGCCCCTCGGCGACGAGGAACGTGAACATCATGCCGCCGCCGACGAGGAGTTTGTCCACGCGGGGCAGCAGGTGCTCGATGACGCCAAGCTTGTCGCTCACCTTCGATCCGCCGAGCACGACCGTGTACGGACGCTCGGGGTTCTCGGTGAGGCGGTCGAGGACCTCGAGCTCCTTCTGGATGAGCAGGCCCGCGGCCGAGGGCACCAACTGGGCGAGGTCGTAGACGCTCGCCTGCTTGCGGTGCACGACGCCGAAGCCGTCCGACACGAGGGCATCGCCGAGACCGGCGAGCTCGCGAGCGAAGGCCTGACGCTCGGACTCGTCCTTCGAGGTCTCCCCCGCGTTGAAGCGGAGGTTCTCGATGACCGCGACCTCTCCGTCCTCGAGCGAGGCGACGGCATCCTGAGCCGACTCGCCGACCGTGTCGCGCGCGAACGCGACCGGCTGGCCGAGCAGCTCGGACAGGCGCTGCGCGACCGGCTCGAGCGAGTACTTCGGGTCGGGCGCCCCGTCGGGGCGGCCCAGGTGCGAGCACACGACCACGCGCGCGCCGGCGTTGATCAGTGCATTGAGGGTCGGCAGCGACGCGCGCACGCGGCCATCGTCCGTGATGACGCCGTCCTTGAGGGGGACGTTCAGATCACAACGGACGATGACGCGCGTGCCGGCGAGCGACCCCAGCGAATCGAGGGTGCGCAGAGCCATGGAGGGTCAGAGACGCTCGGCGACGTACTCGGTCAGGTCGACGAGACGGTTCGAGTAGCCCCACTCGTTGTCGTACCACGACGACACCTTGACGAGGTTGCCGCTGACGTTGGTCAGCTCCGCGTCGAAGATCGACGAGTGCGGGTTGCCCTGGATGTCGCTCGAGACGATCGGGTCCTCGGTGTACTGCAGGATCCCGTTGAGGCGCCCCTCGGCGGCGGCCTTCTTGTAGACCTCGTTGACCTGGTCGACGGTCAGACCCTCGGTGGGGGTGACGATCGTGAGGTCGACGATGGAGCCGGTGGGAACCGGAACGCGGTACGACGAGCCGCTCAGCTTGCCGTTCAGCTCGGGCAGGACGAGGCCGATGGCCTTCGCGGCGCCGGTGGAGGCGGGGACGATGTTGATCGCCGCACCGCGGGCACGACGCAGGTCGCTGTGCGGGCCGTCCTGCAGGTTCTGGTCGGCCGTGTAGGCGTGAGCCGTCATCATGAAGCCGCGCTCGATGCCGAAGGCGTCGTTGAACACCTTCGCGAGGGGCGCGAGGCAGTTCGTGGTGCACGACGCGTTCGAGATGATGACGTCGGTCTCAGGGTTGTACGTCTCTTCGTTCACGCCCATGACGATGGTGGCGTCGTCACCCGTGGCGGGAGCCGAGATGAGCACCTTCTTGGCGCCACCGGCGACGTGCTTCTTGGCGTCTTCGGCCTTGGTGAAACGGCCGGTCGACTCGATGACGATGTCGACGCCCAGCTCGCCCCAGGGGAGGTTGGCGGGGTCGCGCTCTTCGAAGACCTTGATGGTCTTGTCGCCGACGGTGATGGAGTCTTCGGTGTACGAGACGTCCTCGGACAGCACGCCGCCCACGGAGTCGTACTTGAGGAGGTGCGCGAGGGTCTTGTTGTCGGTGAGGTCGTTCACCGCCACGATTTCGAGGTCGGCACCCTGCGCGAGAGCCGCGCGGAGGTAGTTGCGTCCGATACGGCCGAAGCCGTTGATTCCGATCTTGACGGTCACGGAATATCTCCTGAATCAGTTGTGCGCGATGAGCGCGTGATTGCGGTTTCGCTGGCGGACAACGGCGTCCCGGTGGGTGTCCCACCGGGACGCCGCACCGTTTACGACAGTACCAGCAGACCCGCGGTCTTCTCGCGGGCGGCGGCGAAGCGCTCCTGCGCATCGGCCCAGTTGGCGATGTTCCAGAAGGCCTTCACGTAGTCGGCGCGCACGTTCTTGTAGTCGAGGTAGTACGCGTGCTCCCAGACGTCGAGAAGCAGCAGCGGAACGGTACCGGCGACGATCTGACCCTGCTGGTCGAAGAACTGCTGGATGACGAGGTTCTCCCCGATCGAGTCCCAGAACAGGCCGGCCCAGCCCGAGCCCTGCACGCCGAGGGCGGCGGCGGTGAACTGCGCGCGGAAGGCGTCGAACGAGCCGAACTGGTCGTCGATGGCCGACTCGAGGTCGCCGGTGGGCTTGTCGCCACCGTTGGGCGAGAGGTTCGTCCAGAAGATCGAGTGGTTGGTGTGACCGCCGAGGTTGAACGCGAGGTCCTTCTGCAGGCGGTTGATGTTGGCGAACTCGCCCTTCTCGCGCGCTTCGGCGAGGAGGTCGAGGGTGGTGTTGGCGCCGTTGACGTAGGTCTGGTGGTGCTTGCTGTGGTGCAGCTCCATGATCGTCGCACTGATGTGCGGCTCCAGCGCCGAGTAGTCGTAGGGCAGTTCGGGCAGCGTGTACTTCGCCATGTTCTCTACTTCCGAATCGGGCGCCGCCGAAACCTCTCCGCCAAGACGACGAGCTGAGGGATCGCGCAGCGAGGGTGACGTCTTCATCCTATTGAGGGCCAACGCGCAACCCACAGGGTTGCTTCCCCGCGTGACGAAAGGTAGCGGCCCGGGCGCGTCGTCGGGCGTCGGGGACCCCCGGACCGGTGGCACGTCGGCGCACCCGAGCCGGCGCGGACTCGGTCCGAGCGGGCTCGGCCCGGGCGGGCTCCCCTCGCGCGGGCCGGATCGGGATGCCCGGGGGGTCGGGGCAGCCGGAGAGGCGAGGGGCTCGGCCGCACACCCTGCGCGATCGGATCACGGATGCCGGGAACGCGGCATCCGGAAGAGATCCGTCAGTCGTCGGCGCCGACGGGGACCGCGGCCTCGGTCCCGGGGATGCCCTCGGTCTCGGCCTTCTTGTCGGCCATCGCGAGCAGACGGCGGATACGCCCGGCGACGGCGTCCTTGGTCAGCGGCGGATCGGCGTGATGGCCGAGCTCGTCCAGGCTCGCGTCGCGGTGAGCCAGACGCAGCTCGCCCGCCTGCTGCAGGTGGTCGGGGACCTCGTCGCCGAGGATCTCGAGGGCGCGCTCGACGCGCGCGCACGCGGCGACGGCGGCCTGGGCCGAACGGCGGAGGTTCGCGTCGTCGAAGTTGACGAGACGGTTCACGCCGGCGCGCACCTCGCGGCGCTGGCGCATCTGATCCCACTCCCCCGCGGTGCGGCGGGCACCCATCTCGTAGAGGGCGCCGCGGATGGCCTCCCCGTCGCGCACGACGACACGGGGGACGCCGCGCACCTCACGGGCCTTGGCCGGGATGCCGATGCGGTGACCCGCGCCGACGAGGGCCATCGCCGCCTCGGACGAGGGGCAGGAGATCTCGAGTGCAGCCGACCGGCCGGGATCGCTCAGCGTGCCGCTCGCGAGGAACGCGCCGCGCCAGATGGCGCTGAGGTCGGGGCGCGAGCCGGTCGTGAGCTTGTTGGGCAGACCGCGAACGGGGCGACGTCGCTGGTCGAGCAGCCCCGTCTGACGCGCGAGCGTCTCACCCGCCTCGATCACGCGCACGGCGAAGAGACCGCCGCTGCGACCGCCGGAGCCCTGCACGTGGTGCAGTTCGGGGCGCACGCCGTACAGCTCCATCAGGTCGCGGGCGACGCGACGCGCGAGGATGTCGGAGTCCAACTCGGCCTCGACGGCGACGCGATTGGCGATGGAGTGCAGACCACCGGAGAAGCGCAGGAGGGCCGTGAGCTCGGCGACGCGCGCGGTCGGGCGCGGGTCGCGGACGGTGATGAGCTCGGCCTTCACGTCGGCGGTCAGGGGCACGATTCTCCTCGGGTGGGGGCGGCGGGGACGACGTTACAGCCTACTCGCGACCGAGGTCGCGGTGAGCCACGCGGACGGCCACCCCCGGAACATCGGCCAGACGTGCAGCGAGCTCGCGCGCCATCACCACCGATCTGTGCTTACCCCCCGTGCACCCCACGGCGACCACGGAATGCCGCTTGTTCTCGCGCTGATATCCCTCGAGGACGGGCCGCAGCGCGGCCGAATACGCGTCCAGGAACGCCGAGGCGCCCTCCTGCCCCAGCACGTATTCCCGCACGCGGGGGTCTTCACCGGTCAACGGACGCAGCTCGTCGTTCCAGAACGGGTTCGGCAGGAAGCGCATGTCGGCCACGAGGTCGACGTCGGGCGGCAGCCCGTACTTGAAGCCGAAACTCATCAGGGTGATCGTGTGACGGGCCGCCCCTTCCTCGCCGAACAGCGCGACCGTGCGCAACGACAGCTGGTGGACGTTCAGGCTCGACGTGTCGATGACCACGTCGGCGGCCTCGCGAACCGGAGCCAGGCGCTCGCGCTCCCGGCGGATGCCGTCGAGGATCGTGCCGTCGCCCTGCAGCGGGTGCGGCCGTCGCACCGCCTCGAAGCGGCGCACCAGCACCGCATCGGAGGCGTCGAGGAAGACCACGCGCACCTGGCGTCCGGCCTGCAGCGTCCGCATCGCCTCGGGAAGATCGCCGAACAACGAGCGTCCGCGCACGTCGACCACGACCGCCACGCGGGGGACGGCGCCACCGGCGAGTTCGGTGAGTTCGAGCAGAGGGCGCAGCATGCGCGGCGGCAGATTGTCGACCACGTACCAGTCGAGGTCTTCGAGCGCATTCGCCACCGTGGAGCGGCCGGCGCCCGACATGCCCGTGACGATCAGCACCTCACCTGGCTCGTCGCGTGCCGGTTCCATGGTGATCGCCTCCCGTCCTCGTCCTCAGCCTATCGAGCCAGATGCGTGTGGATCGCCTCTGCCAGGGTCGGCCCGATACCGGGCAGCACCGTCATCTCGTCCGGGCTGGCGTTCTTGAGCGCCGACACCGAGCCGAAGTGGCGCAGCAGAGCCTTGATGCGGGCATCACCGAGACCCGGCACCTCCGACAGCACGCTGGTGATGTCACGCTTCCGACGTTTGCGCTGGTGCACGATGGCGAAACGGTGGGCCTCGTCGCGCAGTCGCTGCAGCAGGTAGAGCGCCTCCGAGGTGCGGGGCAGGATGACGGGGTACTCCTCACCCGGCAGCCACACCTCCTCGAGGCGCTTGGCGATGCCGCAGAGGGCGATCTCCTCGTGACCCGCGTCGGCCAGCGCCCGCGCCGCGGCGGCCACCTGCGGCTGTCCGCCGTCGACCACGAGCAGCTGCGGGCGGTACGCGAAGCGCGGACGCTTGCGGGCGGTGACCACGTCGCCGTCGCTCGTGGCCTCCTCCGACTCGGGGGCGGCGACGATCGCGCCGTTCACCGTCTCGGGTTCGATCTCGTCGGGACGGTCGAGGTAGGCCAGACGACGCGTGAGCACCTGGTACATCGAGTCGGTGTCGTCGGTGGTCTCGGCGACGCCGAAGGAACGGTACTGGTCTTTTCGCGGGAGCCCGTCCTCGAACACGACCATGGATGCCACGACGTTGGTGCCCGCGAGGTGCGAGACGTCGAAGCACTCGATGCGCAGCGGCGCCTCGCTCATCCCGAGCGCCTCCTGCAGGTCGGTGAGGGCCTGCGACCGGGCGACGTAATCGCTCGTGCGGCGGGTCTTGTGCAGCATGAGCGCCTGCTGCGCGTTGAGGGTCGCGGTCTTGAGCAGATCGGCCTTGCGCCCGCGCTGCGCGATCTGCAGCGTCACCGGCCGGCCCCGTCGCTCGCGCAGCCAGTCCTCCAGCTGCTCGGCGTCATCGGGCAGCTCGGGCACGAGCACCTGGCGGGGGATGTCCGACGCATCCGCGTCGCCGTAGGTGCGCTGCAGCACCTGGTCGACGAGCTCCGCTCCGGAGATGTCGATCTCCTTCTCGATCGTCGTCGCGCGCACACCGCGCACGCGGCCTCCGCGCACGACGAAATGCTGCACGGTCGCGGCGAGTTCGTCCTCCGCGATGCCGAAGAGGTCGGCATCCGTGTCGGGAGCCAGAACGAGCGCGCTCTTGCCCAGCACCGCGTCGATCGCCTGCAGACGGTCGCGGTAGTGGGCGGCCGACTCGTAGTCCATCGCCGCCGACGCCTCTTTCATGCGCGCCGTCAGCTCGCGCGTGAAGCGCTGATCGCCGCCCGACATGAAGGAGATGAAGTCGTTCACGACGGCGCGATGCTCCTCGACGGTCACCTTCATCGAGCACGGTCCGCCGCAGCGGCCGATCTGCCCCGGGAAGCAGGGGCGACCCGAGGCCATCGCCTTCTTGTACGACGAGTCGCTGCACGTGCGGATCGGGAAGACCTTGATCATCAGGTCGATCGTGTCGTGCACCGCCCACACCTTCGGGTACGGCCCGAAGTATTTGGCCCCGCGGATCTTGTGATTGCGGGTGACGATGACGCGCGGCGCCTCATCCGCGAGGGTGATGGCCATGAACGGGTAGGACTTGTCGTCGCGGTAGCGCACGTTGAAGGGCGGATCGAACTCCTTGATCCACATGTACTCGAGCTGCAGCGAATCGACGTCGCTGGGCACGACCGTCCACTCCACACTGGCCGCCGTGGTGACCATGCGGCGGGTGCGCTCGTGCAGCGAGTACAGCGGCGCGAAGTAGTTCGACAGTCGCGCGCGGAGGTTCTTCGCCTTACCGACGTACAGCACGCGCCCGTCGGCGTCCCGGAACCGGTAGACCCCGGGATTGGTCGGGATCTCCCCCGCCTTCGGGCGATAGGGCAGCTGCGACATCCGCTCCCGGGATGCAGGTGCAGTGGCCATGACTCAGCCCGCCGCGCTCACGAGCTCCCGCTCGGCGCTGTCCGCATCCGATGCGGTGTTGCGCTGCGCGCCCGTGCGTCCGGTCTCGAGCAGTTCGGCCAGGAAAGCGCCGGTGTGGCTCTCCTCGACCTTCGCGACCTGCTCGGGCGTTCCGGTCGCGACGACCGTGCCGCCGCCGGCGCCGCCCTCGGGCCCGAGGTCGATGACCCAGTCGCTGCTCTTGATGACGTCGAGGTTGTGCTCGATGACGATGACGGTGTTCCCCTTGTCGACCAGGCCGTTCAGCACCTTCAGCAGGAGCGAGACGTCTTCGAAGTGCAGACCCGTGGTGGGCTCGTCGAGCACGTAGATCGAGCGGCCGTTGCTGCGACGCTGGAGCTCGGTGGCGAGCTTGACGCGCTGCGCCTCGCCGCCCGAGAGCGTCGTGGCCGACTGCCCGAGCCGCACGTAGCCGAGGCCCACGTCGACCAGCGTCTTGAGGTAGCGGTGGATGGCCTGGATGGGTTCGAAGAACTCCGCGGCCTCCGAGATCGGCATCTCGAGCACCTCGGCGATGTTCTTCCCCTTGTAGTGCACCGACAGCGTGTCGCGGTTGTACCGCTTGCCGTGGCACACCTCGCAGTCGACGTAGACGTCGGGGAGGAAGTTCATCTCGATCTTCAGCGTTCCGTCGCCGGAGCACGCCTCGCAGCGACCGCCCTTGACGTTGAAGCTGAAGCGCCCCGCCTGGTAACCGCGCACCTTCGCCTCGGGGGTCTCGCTGAAGAGGGTGCGGATCCGGTCGAACACACCCGTGTAGGTCGCGGGATTGGAGCGCGGGGTGCGGCCGATCGGCGCCTGGTCGACGTGCACGACCTTGTCGAGGTTGTCGAGACCGGTGACCCGCGTGTGCTTGCCCGGAACGCGGCGCGCGCCGTTCAGCTTCGAGGCGAGCACTTCGTACAGGATGCCGTTCACCAGCGTCGACTTGCCCGAACCGCTCACGCCGGTGACCGAGGTGAGCACGCCGAGGGGGAAGTCGACGGTGACGTTCTTGAGGTTGTTCTCCCGCGCCCCGACGACGGTGACCTGACGCTTCTTGTCGATCTTGCGACGGGTCTGGGGCGCCTCGATCGCGCGACGGCCCGACAGGTACGCCCCCGTCAGTGAGCGCTCGTCGGTCAGCAGTTCGGCGAGGGGCCCGGAGTGCACGACGTTGCCGCCGTCGACGCCGGCGCGGGGTCCGATGTCGACCACCCAGTCGGCCGCGTGGATGGTCTCCTCGTCGTGCTCGACGACGATGAGCGTGTTGCCGAGGTCGCGCAGGGTCTCGAGCGTCTGGATGAGGCGGCGGTTGTCGCGCTGGTGCAAACCGATCGACGGCTCGTCGAGCACGTACAGCACGCCCGTCAGGCCCGAGCCGATCTGGGTGGCCAGGCGGATGCGCTGCGCCTCGCCGCCGGACAGCGTGCCGGCCGCGCGGCCGAGGCTCAGGTAGTTCAGACCCACCTGGAGCAGGAAGTCGAGGCGTGCGCGGATCTCGCGCAGCACGGCCGCGGCGATGGTCGCCTCGCGATCGGTGAGGGTGAGCTGGGAGAAGAACTCGCGCGCGTCGGCCAGGCTCATGCGCGAGGCTGCGGCGATGGACGTGTCGTCGACGAGGACCGCCAGCACCTCGGGCTTGAGGCGGTCGCCGTCGCACACCGCGCAGGGCACCTCGCGCAGGTACTCCGCCCAGCGCTGCCGCTGGGTGTCGGACTCCGCCTGCAGGTACTGACGCTCGATGTACGGCACGACGCCCTCGAACCCGGACGAGTACCGCATCTCACGCCCGTAGCGGTTCTTCCACTTGACCGTGACCTTGTAGTTCTCGCCTCGCAGCACCGCCTGCTGCACGTCCTTCGACAGGTCTTTCCACGGGGTGTCGAGCGAGAACTTCAGGTCGCGCGCAAGACCTTCGAGCAGCCGCTCGTAGTACTGGAACAGGCCCTTGCCCTGCGTCGTCCAGGGAAGGATGGCGCCGTCGCGGATCGAGAGCTCTTCGTCGCCGAGCATGAGGTCGACGTCGACCGACATGCGGGTGCCCAGGCCCGAGCAGACGGGGCAGGCGCCGAAGGGGGCGTTGAACGAGAACGTCCGCGGCTCGATCTCGGTCAACTGCAGCGGGTGCCCGTTCGGGCACGCGAGCTTCTCGGAGAACGACTGCCAGGCGTCGTCGCCCTCTTCGTCGACGTAGTTGACCTGCATGATGCCGCCGGCCAGCCCCATCGCCGTCTCGACCGAGTCGGTGACGCGGCTGAGGATGTCTCCGGATGCCACGAGACGGTCGACCACGACGGCGATGTCGTGCTTGTAGCTCTTCTTGAGAGTCGGCGGCTCGGACAGCTGCACGAGGTCGCCGTCGACGACCGCGCGGGCGTATCCCTTCGCGCTGAGTTCCTTGAAGAGGTCGACGAACTCGCCCTTCTTCTGGGTCACCACGGGGGCGACGATCTGGTACCGCGTGCGCTCGGGCAGCTCCATGAGCTGGTCGGCGATCTGCTGCACGGTCTGCCGCTGGATGCGCGCGCCGCAGTCCGGGCAGTGGGGCACACCGATACGGGCCCACAGCAGACGCATGTAGTCGTGGATCTCGGTGATCGTGCCGACCGTCGAGCGGGGGTTGCGGTTCGTCGACTTCTGGTCGATCGACACCGCGGGGCTGAGGCCCTCGATGAAGTCGACGTCGGGGCGATCGACCTGCCCGAGGAACTGACGGGCGTAGGCGCTCAGCGACTCGACGTACCGCCGCTGACCCTCCGCGAAGATCGTGTCGAAGGCGAGGCTCGACTTGCCTGAGCCCGAGAGTCCCGTGAAGACGACCAGCGAGTCGCGGGGGATGTCGAGGTCGACGTCCTTGAGGTTGTGGACGCGCGCACCCCGGACGCTGAGCTTGCCGCTGGTGGCGGAATTCGCGGACGACGAGGGCGAAGAGACAGGAACGATCGGCACCTGTTAAGTCTAGGTCGACCCTCCGACATCGGCCCCGGGTTCGCCCCGAGCGCACGGATGTGCGAGGCTCGCGCACCGTCGCCGTGCTCGGAAGGCGAGGTCGCTCAGTCCCGCACGGGAGACGCGAACGGCGCGAGACCGTCGCGCAGGGCGATGAGCGAGCGCTCGTCGGCGCCGACACGCTCCATGATCTTGCCCGGCACCTCGAGCGCCGCAGCGCGGAGCGCCCGCCCCTCGTCGGTGAGGTCGATGTCGAGGACGCGCTCGTCGTCGACACGACGCCGACGCACGACCCGTCCCTGCGCTTCGAGGCGTTTCACCAGGGGTGAAAGGGTCGCCGGCTCCATGGCGAGTTCCGCGGCCAGCGTCCCGAGCGACCGCGGCGCGTTCTCCCACAGGGCGAGCATCACGAGATACTGCGGGTGCGTCAGCCCGAGCGGCTCCAGCACGGGCCGGTAGATCGACACGACGTTCCGTGCGGCCGTGACGAGGGCGAAGCACACCTGGTTTTCCAGCTTCAGCGGATCTTCCACGGCCTCCTCCTTCGAACAGTTAGTACACTAATAATCATGACACGAAAGGATGCCGACCGCCCATCCCTGCGCGCACGCGTACGCGAGGCCGGCGGCTGGTACCAGTACCTCAACACCCGCCTCATCCGCGTAGCGGGGCCGGCGTCGGTCGGCCCCTACGAGACCACGCCCGAGCCCGTGCGAACCGGACGCCCCTGCCCCCTGTGCGGCCACGCGATGGCCGAGCATTCGGTGGACCGGACGGGACCGAAGCCGTTGCTGCACTGCCCCTGACCACGGCGGGTTCCTCGCTCGCCTTCGTCACCCCAGTTGTGGACGGCCCAGGTCGTCCAACGGCCATCCGGGATTGACCGCCACTTCCCAGGGGTGGCCGTCCGGATCGACGAAGACCCCGGAGTAGCCGCCCCAGACGGTGGGGGCTCCGCCGCGCGCGAGCCGCGCCCCGGCCGATCGAGCCGCCTCCAGGATGCCGTCGACCTCGGCCGGGGTGCCGACATTGTGCGCGAGGGTGACGCCACCCCACCCGCCGCCGTCGGTGACCCCGGAGTCCGCGGCGAGGGCATCTCGAGCCCACAGCGCGACGACGAGCCCGCCGGTGTCGTAGAAAGCCACCTCGCCATCGACGGACGTCGGATGGGCCTGCCAACCGAGCGCCCCGTAGAAGGTGATCGCACGGGCGAGATCCTGCACTCCGAGGGTGATCAGGGTGACGCGCTGGTCCATCGGTCGCTCCCCCGGCTCAGGCGTGCCCGGCCCGCTCCATCGCGCGAAGCTCCTTCTTCATGTCCTGCACCTCGTCGCGCAGACGCCCGGCCAACTCGAACTTGAGTTCCGCCGCGGCGGCGAGCATCTGCTGGGTGAGGTCGGCGATGGTCGATTCGAGCTGGTCCGCGCCCTCGGCCGCGATCCCCGTGCGACGCAGCGAGGGCGTGGGCGACTTGCCCTTGCCCGCCTTGTCGTTTCGGGCGAGCAGCTTCTTGGTGTCCGTCGCTTCGCGGTTGAGAACCTCGGTGATGTCGGCGATCTTCTTCCGCAGCGGCTGCGGGTCGATGCCGTGCTCGGTGTTGTACGCGATCTGCTTCTCGCGACGTCGCTCCGTCTCGTCGATGGCGTTGCGCATCGAGTCGGTCACCTTGTCGGCGTACATGTGCACCTCGCCCGAGACGTTTCTCGCGGCACGGCCGATCGTCTGGATGAGGGAGGTGCCGCTGCGCAGGAAGCCCTCCTTGTCGGCGTCGAGGATCGCCACCAGCGAGACCTCGGGCAGGTCGAGACCCTCGCGCAACAGGTTGATGCCGACGAGCACGTCGTAGACGCCGGCGCGCAGCTCCGTGAGCAGTTCGACGCGGCGCAGGGTGTCGACGTCCGAGTGCAGATAGCGCACGCGCACTCCGTGCTCTCCCAGGAAGTCGGTGAGCTCCTCCGCCATCTTCTTGGTGAGGGTGGTGACCAGCACGCGCTCGTCACGCTCGACGCGCACCCGGATCTCCTCGAGCAGGTCGTCGATCTGCCCCTTCGACGGTTTGACGATGATCTCGGGGTCGACGAGTCCGGTCGGGCGGATGATCTGCTCGACGACTCCGTCTGCGATCCCCATCTCGTAGCGCCCCGGGGTGGCCGAGAGATAGACGGTCTGCCCCACGCGCTCCTTGAACTCGTCCCAGCGCAACGGACGGTTGTCCATCGCGCTCGGCAGACGGAAGCCGTGCTCCACCAGGGTGCGCTTGCGCGATGCGTCTCCCTCGTACATCGCGCCGATCTGCGGCACGGTCACGTGCGACTCGTCGATCACCAGCAGGAAGTCGTCGGGGAAGAAGTCGAGCAGCGTGTGGGGCGGATCACCGGCCATGCGGCCGTCCATGTGACGCGAGTAGTTCTCGATACCCGAGCAGAAGCCGAGCTGCTGCAGCATTTCGAGGTCGAAGGTCGTGCGCATGCGGAGACGCTGCGCCTCGAGAAGCTTGTTCTGCGACTCGAGCTCCTTGAGCCGCTCGTCGAGCTCGTGCTCGATGGTGCCGATGGCGCGCTGCACCGTCTCGGTCCCCGCGACGTAGTGCGACGCCGGGAAGATCGGCACGGAGTCCATCTTCTCGATGACGTCGCCCGTGAGCGGATGGAGCGTGTAGAGCGCCTCGATCTCGTCACCGAACATCTCGATGCGGATGGCGTACTCCTCGTAGACCGGGATGATCTCGATCGTGTCGCCCCGCACGCGGAAGTTGCCGCGCGAGAAGTCGACGTCGTTGCGGTTGTACTGCATCGAGATGAATTTGCGGATGAGCGCGTCTCGGTCGTACCGCTCCCCCACCTGCAGGGCGACCATGGCGCGCAGGTACTCCTCGGGCGCACCGAGGCCGTAGATGCACGAGACCGTCGAGACCACCACGACGTCGCGGCGAGACAGCAGCGAGTTCGTTGTCGAGTGACGCAGCCGTTCGACCTCGGCGTTGATCGAGCTGTCTTTCTCGATGAACGTATCGGTCTGCGGCACGTAGGCCTCGGGCTGGTAGTAGTCGTAGTACGACACGAAGTATTCGACGGCGTTGTTCGGCATGAGCGCGCGGAACTCGTTCGCAAGCTGCGCCGCGAGGGTCTTGTTGTGCGCGAGCACCAGGGTCGGACGCTGCACCTGCTCGACGAGCCAGGCGGTGGTCGCCGACTTGCCGGTTCCGGTGGCGCCGAGCAGCACCACGTCTGTCTCGCCCGCGTTGATGCGGCCCGCGAGATCGGCGATGGCCTGCGGCTGATCGCCGGACGGGGAGTATTCGCTGATGACCTCGAAGGGACGCACGGAGCGAGTGGGCTGCATGATTCCAGCGTAGGCGGGGCCTCCGACATCGGGGTCGGGTTGCGTTCGCCGTGGGCGAGCGCGAATGCTCTCGGCCGCTCGTCGGCCCGTCGACGGCGGGATGCGACCGCGGCGACGACGTGCCCCGTGACCGCGGTCAGTCCGCCGGGGAGATCCGCGCCCAGAGGTCGTCGACCTGGCTCCGCGTGGCATCCATCGTCGTCGAGGTGTCGATCACCACGTCGGCCAGCGCCAGGCGGTCCTCGTCGGACGCCTGCGAGCCCACGCGCGCACGGGCGTCCGCCTCGGAGAGTCCTCGGCCCTCGATGAGCCGCCGCACGCGCGTCTCGGCCGGCGCATGAGCGACGATCACGAGATCCCACGCGTCCCCGGCGCGCGCCTCGGCGAGCAACGGGACGTCGTAGACCACGACGGCCGCGGGGTCGCGGGCGAAGGCTTCGTCGAAGCGCCGCTGCGACTCCTCCCTGACTGCGGGGTGCACGAGGGCGTTGAGAACGGCCAATCGGTCGGGGTGACCGAACACCCGCGCTCCGAGAGCGGGCCGATCGAGTGCTCCCTCGGCCGTGAGCACGTCGTCTCCGAACTCGCGGGCGATCGCCGACAGAACCGGCGATCCGGGCGCCTGCACCTCGCGCACGATGGCGTCGGCGTCGACGACCACGGCGCCGCGTCCGGCCAGGAGGGCGGCGATGGTGGACTTCCCGGAGGCGATCCCACCCGTCAGCGCGAGAAGAGGCACCCGAAGAGGATGCCACAACACGACGTCCCGGGCACCCCCGAGCGTCACGGCGCTGCGTCGTCTACGATTCCCCCAGGTGGGATCGCTCCCGGACCCGCCCGACGAAAGCTCCGCCATGCCCGATGCCCGCACCACGGTGGTGATCGAGGACGACCTCGACATCCGCACGCTCGTGTCGACCGTGCTCGAGAGCGCGGGCTTCACGGTGCACGCCGCGAGCACCGGACTCGACGGCATCGAACTGGTCCGACTCCACGCGCCGGTGGTCACGACGCTCGACGTGAGCATGCCGGGAATCGACGGTTTCGAGACCGCACGGCGCATCAGGGCCTTCAGCGACACGCGCATCCTCATGGTGAGCGCCCGCGCCGACGAGGCGGAGCAGCGCACGGGGCGCGAGGCCGGAGCCGACGACTACCTGACGAAACCGTTCCGACCCCGCGAGCTGCGCCAGCGGGTGGAAGACCTGGCCGCGGCCGCCGGGGCCTGACGGCCGCTCTCAGCCGATCCGGAAGGACTGCTCGCCCGTGACGGCGGCCCGCGCGGCCGCTTCATCGGCCCGCAGCGTGAGCGCGCGGGAATCGTGACCGTGGTCCGCCGTGACAGCGACGCCGACCCC
Organism: Microbacterium galbum; assembly: GCF_032464915.1. Lineage (NCBI taxonomy): Bacteria > Bacillati > Actinomycetota > Actinomycetes > Micrococcales > Microbacteriaceae > Microbacterium > Microbacterium galbum. The sequence continues at coordinate 718,709 of NZ_JAWDIS010000003.1, forward strand.
CACCACGGGCACCACCGCGGTACCGAGGCGCGAGAGATCGCTCACGACGCTGTCGTGCAGTGCGCGTGCGACGCGCCCGATGTCGGTGGTCGGACCGGTCGTGAAGGCGACCGCGAGGCCTGTTGCATCGGCCTCCCCCACCAGCGCCATCGTGGGCGAGTACCGACGCACCGCTCCGCGCAGCTCGCGGGCGAGCTGCTCGGCATCCTCCGGGCCGAAGGCGACCGAGACGCGCTTCAGGTCGTCGATCCGGATGCCGATCACGCACACGCCCTCACCGGCGAGTTCCGCCCGTGCGCAGACGATGGCGAGCGTCGCCTCGAACGACTCGCGGAACAGCACGCCGTTGGCATCCACCGAGAGTCGGCGGACGTCGGGCGAGCCGCGCAGCGTCGACTCGTTCGCCCGGAGGACGGAGGTCACCGTCACCGCGGCGATCACGAGGGTGATGGTCAGCAGAGCGGAGACGCGGGTGTCGAACACCGTCCGGAAGAGGTCGCTCTCGGGGCCGCTGACGATGAACACCGCCGTGCGGCTGACGAACCACACCGCCTCGATCGCGAGGATGATGGTGAGCCCCACGGCGCTCCACCGCCTCCCGATGGCGCCGCGGCGCGTCTCGACGGCCCCGAGAACGGCGAACAGCGCGTTGCCCAGGAAGAACGGGATGGCACCTGCCCAGTCGCCACCGGCCGGACCGGCTGCCAGGGCGGACACCACCACGAGAAGGATGACCGCGCCGACGACGATCGAGGGCACGCGAAGGGGGCGGCCGTTGAAGGCCACGCACCCCAGCCAGATGAACGCCGTCGCACCGACGAACGCCCCGTTGCCCACGGCGACCGCCACGAACACGTCGGGCAGCAGCAGCCACGCGAGGTAGCAGACGGCGGAGAAGGTGCCGGACAGGTAGGCGCTCGCCCACAGCCGCCCCGGGAGGCCGTCCTTGAGCATGATCGTGTCGAGCAGGTACATGACCGCGGAGACGACGATCACGAGGGCTGCCGAGGCCTGCAGCGTCAGAACGTCGAAGATCACTCGCCCTCCCGGGGGTTTCGAGGCAGCCGCACGGTGAAGACGGCGCCCTCGCCGGGGGCGGTCCGCACGGTGATCTCGCCGCCGTGGGCCCGGGCGAGGTCGCGACTGATCGCCAGACCGAGGCCGCTGCCGTGCGCCGAGGAATTGCGCACGGCGTCGCCGCGGAAGAAGCGCTCGAACAGGCGGCCCTGCTCGGTGAGGGAGATCCCGGGGCCATCGTCGGCCACGACGATCGAGACCGAGTGCAGGTCCTGCTGCACGGCCACGCTCACCGCCGCGTCGCGGGGGATGTACTTGATCGCGTTCGACAGGAGGTTGTCGACGATCTGACGCACGCGGCGCGCGTCGATCACCGCTCGCGCCTCGACGACGCCCGAGGCGTCGATGTGCACGCCGTGGTCCACGGCGCGTGGGGCGATCGACTCGATCGCCGCCCGCACCACCGCCGCGACATCGGCGGATCGGAGTTCGAGCTCCACCCCCACTCCTTCGCGCGAGGTGGCCGACAGAGCCAGGATGTCGGCGACCAACTCCAGCAGACGCGACGCGTTGCGTTCGGCCACGGTCAGCCGGTCGCGGGTGCCGGGGGCGATGGAGGGGTCGTCGAGCGCGAGTTCGAGGTAGCCGATGATCGAGGTGAGCGGCGTACGCAGCTCGTGCGACACGCTCGCCACGAGGTCCTCCCGCGCGCGACGCGCCTGCTCCTCGACAGTGACGTCGCGCGAGACGATGACCGCGCTGATCTCGCCGGTCTCGGCCGCCGGCAGGCGGCGTGCGGTCACGCTCAGCGCGCGTCGGTCCTCCCCCGGCCCGCCGTACCAGACCATCTCGCCCTCGAACACCTCGCCGGCTCGCGCACGGGCGAGAGGCGTGGCATCCGCGGCGATCAGCGTCGAGCCGTCCGCGGCGAAGACCTCGATCTCCCGCCCCAGCACGTCGGTGGTGTTCAGCAGTCGCGCGTGAGCGGCGTTCGTGACGGCGAACTCTCCGGCCGCCGTGACGCGGGTGACGCCGAAATCGACGGCATCCAGAACCTCCGTGACGAGATCCTCCTGCCGACGCGCGCGCTCCACGGCGCGGCGCAGCTCCGCGGACTGCTTCTCGAGGAGCTCGCGCTGCGCCTGCGAGCGACGCGCGGTGAAGTGGGCGATGGTCGACAGCGCGGCGACGACGAACGGCAGCAGCAGCGTGGAGGCGGTGAAGCGCTGCAGGTCGATGACGACGGCTTGGTGGACCATCACGATCGTCACCGAGACCGAGATCGCGACGATGCCCCACACCCCGAACACCGTGCCGATCCAGAGCGCCGGGAAGGCCCAGAGCAGTCCGAGACCCGCGAGCGGCGCGCTCTCGCGCATCAGGGCGACGGCCACGACGTCGACGATCGGCAGCAAGGCGGCCCACAGCTGGGACACGCGGTCCCAGGGCAGCAGGACCGCGGCGATCGCCCCGGCGAAGAGCAGGGACGCACCCGCGAGGAACAGGGTGGGGTCGACCACGTGCCCGACCGCGATCGACACCAGGATGCCGATGAGCGCGGCCGCCGAAAGGAGCATCTGGTTCGCCACGATGCTGCGCCGCAGACCGAGGCGCACACGGGAGATGCGGGGCGCCATGGCCTCGACGATATCGTCTCACCGAGCCTCGGACGCGCCCTCGGACCGCGGCACGCCGACGTTCGCCGCCGGCGCGGGTCTCACGGATCAGAACCCGAAGTCTCCGCCGCCGAAGTCACCTCCCCCGAAATCGCCTCCGCCGAGATCTCCCCCACCGAAGCCGCCGGCATCGCCGCCGCCCATATCCGCCGCAGCATCGCCTCCGGAACCATCGGTTCCCACGTCCGCGGCGACGCCGTCCGCGTAGCCGGCGTCGTATCCGGGGTCGAACATCGCGCCCACGAGGGCGGAGCCCACCACGTACCCGCCGATCGTGCCGAGCATCGACGCGCCGAGCATCGACCCGAACCCGGGCCCCGCCCCTCCGCCGCTGAAGGAGCGACCGCCGAACGTCCGCTCCATGAAGCCCGGCTGCGAGTACTCCGCACGCGTGGCCGCGCGGGCGAGGGCCCGAGGGTCATCGCTCGCCGGCCGCTCCGACGCCGCCAACCCCGACGACATCTCGTCGAGCACCTGGCGGCGCTGCGCCGGCGTGAGGCGTTCGAAGGCCTCGGCGTGCACCTGCTCCACCGTCTCGGGCGGCGCCGTACGCAGCAGATAGCGGTAGCGCTCGATCGCCCGCTGGTCGTCCGGGGAACCGGATGCCGTCGAGTCGGCCTGGGCGGGCGGCGGCGGCGCGTATCGTCCCCCCGCATCGCGCATCCCGCTCGCCCCGCCACGGGGTGCGGGGGGCGGGGTGCGGTCTGACGCGTCGTCCCCTGATCCGAACAACCGGTCGAAAAGTCCCATGTCTCGGCCTTCCTCGTCGTCGCTTCACGCTACGACGCGGATCGGAGGAGGAGGGAGGGGTTGTCACCGCGCTCACCGCGTCGTACTCCCCCGACGCCGTCATCCGCACCGATGTCAGCCGCCACGGTGTCCGCCGCGACGGTGTCAGCCGCGACGTGCGATCGCCTCGCTCGTCCACCGCGCGTACAGCGCCCACGGGTCGTCGACCCCGGCGGACAACCCGGAGACATGCGCGTCCAGCGCCGCGCTGCGCCGGAACCACTCCGTGCGGCCGAACCTCGCGTCGGCGAACTGGGCGTGACGACGTCTCTCGACGAGGCGGTCCCCCGGCTCGAATGCGAGCAGCTCGTCGTGCCACACGGCGGCGAGACGCTGTCGCGGCTGCGCGCTCGTTCCGATCTTGATGCGGTCCTCGAATCTCAGGTAGTAGACGATATCGACCCGGGGCGGGGGGAGCTCCCCGTCGACGGGTTCACCGTGACGCCATTCGCACACGGCGCACAACCACCCGCTCGGCCAGCGCACGCCCAGCCGCGACCCGCAGAGCCGGCACGGCGTGGGCAACAGGTCGGTGACGCCGTCGGTCGCCGCTGCCCAGTCCGCCCCGACGGCGAGGTGCCAGGTGCAGACGCGCACGGGCGCGTCGGCATCGACGTCTCGTCGACAGCCGGGCACGAGGCAGGCGGAGGTGGGCACGCGAACACGCTACGCCGAGCCCCCGACATCGTCGCGCCCGCCGAACGGGGCGGGGAGAGCGGCCGGTCGGGCCACCGCTCCCCGCCGCGACTCAGTCGTCGGTCTCGGGCGCCTCCAGCACCAGGAAGAGCCCCGCGTACGGGCCGAGCTCGAGCGAGAAGCTCTGCAGCTCGTCCACGCGACCGACGACGTCTCCGGTGGCGGCGTCGACGGCCGTGCTCTGCGGCACGAGGAACTCCGAACGCACGGTGCCCTCGATGGTCTCGCCCGAGAAGTTGAGCACCGTGATCTGCAGCGGGGCGTCCTCGGCGCGGCGATCCCCGCCGTCCAGGCGATGCACCATCACGAGCATGCTGGGGTGCCCCACCTGCGGGATGTCGACCTGCGTGGCGATGGCGATGCCGTGGTCCCCGCGGATGCGGAGCACGTCGCGCAGCCCGGAGAGGAACGACTCCGGGTTCGCCTGCTGATCGCCCAGCGATCCGTACAGCGAGCGGGCCCGCGGCATCCCCGAGACCGAGGAGACGGCCTCCGGAGCGACGTCGAGCAGGTCGTGGCCGCCTCGCTCGATCCACCGGGTGTCGCCCGACGCGATGAGATGGCGCACGTCGTCAGCGGGCAGCGTGAGCGAACCCGTGAGGTCCCATCCCGAGAGCGCGAACACCCCCGGCTGCCACGAGTTGTACTTGGCCAGCAGCAGGTGCGCGTCGCGGATCGCGGGGATGTCCGCATCCGTGATGTCGTCGAGCGTCGCTTTCCCCTGCGTCGCGGCGATCAGCGATGCCGTGGTGCAGGCGATGCCGTTCTGCGTGAAGACGAGGTTGTAGTCCGCGTCGACCGTCAGCTTCTGCGTCAGGTCGGCCCGCACCATCTCGGCGATCTCGCCACCGGTGTGCTCCTCGTGGCGGAACGGGTAGACGGTGTCGCGGTGCGTCGTCGCCCAGTGCACGAGCTCGTAGGTGAGCTCGTCGTGGTTCTGCATCCCGTGCACGAGCTGCACGGGTTCGACACCGGTCTCGAGGGCGGTGTTCAGAGCGAGGCGGAGGAATTCCGTGTTCGCCGTCGCGAGCGCGTGGTGGTACCCGGGCCGGGTGACGAAGTCGTACGACAGATCGGCTCCGACGGCACCCGTATCGCGGATGTCCTCCATCGTGAGGTTGAGCTCTTGGAACGTGAACCCGCCGACCTTGCGCACCATCCCGGCGATGATGTGGTTCGCCGCGTGCGACAGGGGGTGGCCCTCCGACCACGCCGGCAGACCCTCCGCGCTCTTCTCGACGCCGAGGAAGCCGTTGGCATCCAGTCGCAGCGCGCTCGTTCCCAGGTCACCGAGCGAGTGCAGGGCGTCGCCGATCACCAAACGCATCCCCGCGAACGTGGGGTCGAGCCAGTTAATCGAGGGCTGGCCCTCCTTGAAGTAGTGCAGATACACCCAGCGGCGCTCGAGCCCGTCGGTTCCCACCACGGGCGCCGTGGCGCTCCAGTTGGTCTCCTTCACGCCGGGCGTGTAGAAGATCACGCGCTGCAGCTCGCCGATGATGTAGCCCCGGGCGCTCAGCTCGCGCTCGGTCTCCGCGTCGAGGTTGACGGAGTCGCGCCCGGCCGGGACCTCCGGCAGCAGGGCCCAGTCCTCGCGCGGGATCTCGACCATGTGGTAGATCCCGGGGTAGTCCTTGTACGCCATCTCGGCGAGGCGGAAGTCCGCCCCCTTGCCCGTGTGCCCGGGCACGATGTCGTCGATCACGCTGCCGCCGTGCGACTCGGCGACGTCCGCGACGCGGCGGAACGCGTTCTCGTCACCGAACTCGGGATCGATCTGCGTGCTGATGCGGTCGAAGTGCCCGTCGACGCTGGGCGTCTCCTGCCAGCCCGTGATGCCGCCCGCCCGCTTCACGGGACCCGTGTGGATGCCGTTGATCCCGACCCACTCGAACGCCTCCCACAGCGCCTCGTCACCGAGCGCGTCGAGGAACGACTCCCCCGGCCGAGTGATCAGCGAGATGGGGTACGCGGTGAACCAGACGTCGGTCGACTCGATCGCCCGTCGGGCGTCCGGACGCGCGTAGGGGTTCCGCCACATCGACGGCTGGCCCGACAACTGCCGACTGAGCACGTCGGCGTCCTTGAGCATCGACTGACGAACCAGCCACTCCACGTACGACGGATTGCCGCCGTTGGCGTTGCGCGGGTCGGTGAGGAAGCGTCGCAGCGTCCCGCCCCGGAACTGATCCCGCGGACGCAGTCGTCGCGGGCGTGCGGGATACCGCTGCTCGTCGTAACTGATCTCGGTGACGGTCTCGCCCGCCTCGTCGATGTCGTCCGCGGCGGCGTGCTGCTGCGCGTCGACCAGCTCGTCATCCGTCATGGTGCGCTCTTCGGCGTCGTCCACTCCCGACCTCCCTCACGTCACCTTCGACGCTAGTCGGTTCCCTCCGTGTCGGACGTGGGCATTGACCTCCGGATGCCGCGTGTCGATGAATCGGCACGAATGCTCAGGCGGATGCGACCGGCCGGCCTCCGCCGCGCAGCACCAGCAGAGCCAGGATGAGGGCCGTCGCGCACATCGTCAGCACCGCACCCAGGAACCAACCCCACCCCGCGGCGCCGAACACGATGCCCAGCGCCCACCCGAACAGGCTCGAGCCGGCGTAGTAGCCGAGGTAGTACAACGACGAAGCCTGCGCCCGCGCCTCCGGTACCGCCGCGACCGGCGTCCATCCGGATGCCACCGCGTGCGCCGCGAAGAATCCGGCGGTGAAGGCGATCAGGCCCGCCAGCACGGCGACGACCGCGGGCACGAGCATCAGTGCGGCCCCGGCTGCCATCACCGCGGTCCCCGCGACGAGAACGGGAAGGCGACCGTGTCTCACCGCCAGCGCTCCCGCCTGAGGAGACGAGACCGTCCCGGCCAGGTAAGCGAGGAACAGCAGGGTGATGACCGCCGGGGCGAGCAAGAACGGTGGCGCGCTCAGGTGGAAGCCGAGGTAGTTGTAGACCGCGACGAAAGCCCCCATCAGCAGGAAGCCCTGCGCGTACAGGGCCAGCTGCATCGATGAACGCAGATTCACCGCCAGGCGGCGACGGATCGACGGCCCCCGCACCGCGCGATGACGGCCCGGGACGAAGCCCCGGGCTGCCGGGACCAGCGTGAGGAACACCACCGCCGCGATCACGCAGAGAAGAACGACGGATGCCACCCCCCATCGCCAGCCGGCCGCCTCTCCCACCCAGCCCGACAGCACGCGCCCGCTCAGGCCGCCGACGGTGGTCCCCGCGATGTAGGAGCCCGCCGCTGCGGCGACGTGGCGGGCGTCGACCTCCTCGCTCAGGTAAGCCAGGGCGACGGCCGGGACGGCGCCGAGGGCGGCCCCCTCGAGCAGGCGCAGCACGAGGAGGACGACGATGTCGTGCGCCACGGGAGTGAGCGCCCCGAGCACCGTCGCAGCGATGAGCCCGATGGCCATGGCAGGCACGCGTCCGATGCGATCGGCGACGATCGACCACGGGATCACCGCCGCAGCCAGACCCATCGTGGATGCCGACACGGTCAGCGCGGCACCGGCGGGAGGCGTCCCCACGTCCGCCGAGATCGCCGGCAGAAGCGCCTGCGTCGAATACAGCTGCGCGAAGGTGGCCACTCCGCCGAAGAAGAGCCCGATGAGAAGCCGCCGATAGTCGCGGCTGCCGGGAAGGTGCCCCGCGAATTCGCTCACTCCGTCGACCTTAGCCGTCCGGGTACGGCGAAGCGCCGGTACACGTCCCCCCTC
>NZ_JAWDIS010000004.1:0-5595 GCF_032464915.1 Microbacterium galbum
AATGTGCCCGTAAATGCGAAATGGCCACCCAGCGTTGGGCGGCCATTTCGTTAAAGGAAGTCCGGCGGTGTCCTACTCTCCCACAGGGTCCCCCCTGCAGTACCATCGGCGCTGAGAGGCTTAGCTTCCGGGTTCGGAATGTGACCGGGCGTTTCCCTCTCGCTATGGCCGCCGAAACACTATTGATGTTTCAAAAACCAACAACGATTGTTCATTGTTGTGTTGTTCTCGACCGTACATCGAGAACCACTCAGTGGACGCAAGCACCAAAAACGGTGTGTTATCAAGTCATCGGCTTATTAGTACCGGTCAGCTTCACGCATTACTGCGCTTCCACATCCGGCCTATCAACCCAGTAGTCTGGCTGGGAGCCTCTCACCCACAAGGGGTATGGAAGTCTCATCTTGAGGCCGGCTTCCCGCTTAGATGCTTTCAGCGGTTATCCATCCCGAACGTAGCTAATCAGCGGTGCTCCTGGCGGAACAACTGACACACCAGAGGTTCGTCCAACCCGGTCCTCTCGTACTAGGGTCAGATCCTCTCAAACTTCCTACGCGCGCAGCGGATAGGGACCGAACTGTCTCACGACGTTCTAAACCCAGCTCGCGTACCGCTTTAATGGGCGAACAGCCCAACCCTTGGGACCTACTCCAGCCCCAGGATGCGACGAGCCGACATCGAGGTGCCAAACCATGCCGTCGATATGGACTCTTGGGCAAGATCAGCCTGTTATCCCCGAGGTACCTTTTATCCGTTGAGCGACAGCGCTTCCACAAGCCACTGCCGGATCACTAGTCCCGACTTTCGTCCCTGCTCGACCTGTCAGTCTCACAGTCAAGCTCCCTTGTGCACTTACACTCGCCACCTGATTGCCAACCAGGTTGAGGGAACCTTTGGGCGCCTCCGTTACATTTTGGGAGGCAACCGCCCCAGTTAAACTACCCACCAGGCACTGTCCCTGAACCGGATCACGGTCCTAAGTTAGATATCCAGAGTGACCAGAGTGGTATTTCAACAATGACTCCACACTCACTGGCGTGAATGCTTCACCGTCTCCCACCTATCCTACACAAGCCACACCGAACACCAATACCAAGCTGTAGTAAAGGTCACGGGGTCTTTCCGTCCTGCTGCGCGTAACGAGCATCTTTACTCGTAATGCAATTTCGCCGAGTTCGCGGTTGAGACAGTTGGGAAGTCGTTACGCCATTCGTGCAGGTCGGAACTTACCCGACAAGGAATTTCGCTACCTTAGGATGGTTATAGTTACCACCGCCGTTTACTGGGGCTTAAATTCTCAGCTTCGCCTTGCGGCTAACCGGTCCTCTTAACCTTCCAGCACCGGGCAGGCGTCAGTCCGTATACATCGTCTTGCGACTTGGCACGGACCTGTGTTTTTAGTAAACAGTCGCTACCCACTAGTCTCTGCGGCCACCACACCCTTTCGGAGCAAGTCCTAATAAGCGGATGGCCCCCCTTCTCCCGAAGTTACGGGGGCATTTTGCCGAGTTCCTTAACCACGATTCTCTCGATCTCCTTGGTATTCTCTACCTGACCACCTGAGTCGGTTTGGGGTACGGGCGGCTAGAACCTCGCGTCGATGCTTTTCTCGGCAGCATAGGATCACCCACTTTTTATCCGCATCGTGTCTCAGCCTCAATGACTCCCGGATTTGCCTAAGAGTCGGCCTACGCACTTGCACCAGGACTACCATCGCCTGGCTTGGGCTACCTTCCTGCGTCACACCTGTTAATACGCTAGCCGCACCAGCATGGGGTCGAGCGTTCACACACACCCGCCTCACCCCGAAGGGATCGGCTAAAGCGTGAGCTAGGACTCTTAGCACCACTGGATTAGCTTGGGCGGTTCTTCGCCGGTACGGGAATATCAACCCGTTGTCCATCGACTACGCCTGTCGGCCTCGCCTTAGGTCCCGACTTACCCAGGGAAGATTAGCTTGACCCTGGAACCCTTGGTCTTTCGGAGGACGTGTTTCTCACACGTCATTCGCTACTCATGCCTGCATTCTCACTCGTGTAGCGTCCACGGCTGGGTCACCCCGCCGCTTCACTCGCCACACGACGCTCTCCTACCCATCAACACGGCTGGACCACGAAGGCCTACCAAAAATGTCAATGCCACAACTTCGGTGGCGTGCTTGAGCCCCGTTACATTGTCGGCGCGGAATCACTTGACCAGTGAGCTATTACGCACTCTTTCAAGGGTGGCTGCTTCTAAGCCAACCTCCTGGTTGTCAAAGCAACTCCACATCCTTTCCCACTTAGCACGCGCTTAGGGACCTTAGTTGGTGGTCTGGGTTGTTTCCCTCTCGACTATGAAGCTTATCCCCCACAGTCTCACTGCTGCGCTCTCACTTACCGGCATTCGGAGTTTGGCTGACGTCAGTAACCTTGTAGGGCCCATCGGCCATCCAGTAGCTCTACCTCCGGCAAGAAACACGCAACGCTGCACCTAAATGCATTTCGGAGAGAACCAGCTATCACGAAGTTTGATTGGCCTTTCACCCCTATCCACAGCTCATCCCCTCAGTTTTCAACCTAAGTGGGTTCGGTCCTCCACGACGTCTTACCGTCGCTTCAACCTGGCCATGGATAGATCACTTCGCTTCGGGTCTAGGACACGCGACTGAATCGCCCTATTCAGACTCGCTTTCGCTACGGCTACCCCACACGGGTTAACCTCGCCACGTATCGCTAACTCGCAGGCTCATTCTTCAAAAGGCACGCTGTCACCCCTACTAAGGAGGCTCCAACGGTTTGTAAGCAAACGGTTTCAGGTACTATTTCACTCCCCTCCCGGGGTACTTTTCACCTTTCCCTCACGGTACTTGTCCGCTATCGGTCATCTGGGAGTATTTAGGCTTATCAGGTGGTCCTGACAGATTCACACGGGATTTCTCGGGCCCCGTGCTACTTGGGATACTCTTCACGCCAAGAACAGGCATTTCGACTACGGGGTTCGCACCCTCTATGACCGGCCATTCAAAACCGTTCGTCTATACCCTCTTGTCACGTCGACTGCTCGGCAGAACAATCCGAAAAGTCCCACAACCCCCAACATGCAACGCCTGCCGGCTATCACACACGCTAGGTTTAGCCTCTTCCGATTTCGCTCGCCACTACTCACGGAATCGCTGTTGCTTTCTCTTCCTGTGGGTACTGAGATGTTTCACTTCCCCACGTTCCCTCTACCCGCCCTATATATTCAGGCGGGAGTCACCAGGTACGCACGCGCCCTGGCGGGGTTTCCCCATTCGGACACCCTCGGATCAAAACTCGCTTATCAGTTCCCCGAGGCTTATCGCAGATTGCTACGTCCTTCTTCGGCTCCAGATGCCAAGGCATCCACCGTTTGCTCTTAAAGACTTGAAATCACATGAGTTGAATCGTCAAAAAATTGACTAATGATCTTTAAGATCATCTTCACGACACAAACCCGAAGGCTCATGTCGAAGATGCTCGCGTCCACTGTGTAGTTCTCAAAGTACGGGCGGTACCCCTCCCCGACATCACAACCGCGACATCAAGAAAAGGCCCTCGAGGAACAGCCACCAACCACCACCGGTTCAACAACCAGCGCGATCAGCGCCCGGCCCCTCAGGACCCAACAGCGTGCATGTGTCAACAACTCCGAACCAGATCATTCCAATGGCAAGCCACGTACTAAACCCGAGAACCTCGTCCCCGACACCAAATCAAATGTTCCACCCATGAGCTAACCGGCAGACACGAACGGTCTGATCCGGCGCCTGGACACTCACAACCCGAAGGCCATCAGTGCCAGATGCTCCTTAGAAAGGAGGTGATCCAGCCGCACCTTCCGGTACGGCTACCTTGTTACGACTTAGTCCTAATTACCGATCCCACCTTCGACGGCTCCCTCCACAAGGGTTGGGCCACCGGCTTCAGGTGTTACCGACTTTCATGACTTGACGGGCGGTGTGTACAAGACCCGGGAACGTATTCACCGCAGCGTTGCTGATCTGCGATTACTAGCGACTCCGACTTCATGAGGTCGAGTTGCAGACCTCAATCCGAACTGGGACCGGCTTTTTGGGATTCGCTCCACCTCACGGTATTGCAGCCCTTTGTACCGGCCATTGTAGCATGCGTGAAGCCCAAGACATAAGGGGCATGATGATTTGACGTCATCCCCACCTTCCTCCGAGTTGACCCCGGCAGTATCCCATGAGTTCCCACCATTACGTGCTGGCAACATAGAACGAGGGTTGCGCTCGTTGCGGGACTTAACCCAACATCTCACGACACGAGCTGACGACAACCATGCACCACCTGTTCACCAGTGTCCAAAGAGTTGACCATTTCTGGCCCGTTCTGGTGTATGTCAAGCCTTGGTAAGGTTCTTCGCGTTGCATCGAATTAATCCGCATGCTCCGCCGCTTGTGCGGGTCCCCGTCAATTCCTTTGAGTTTTAGCCTTGCGGCCGTACTCCCCAGGCGGGGAACTTAATGCGTTAGCTGCGTCACGGAAACCGTGGAATGGTCCCCACAACTAGTTCCCAACGTTTACGGGGTGGACTACCAGGGTATCTAAGCCTGTTTGCTCCCCACCCTTTCGCTCCTCAGCGTCAGTTACGGCCCAGAGATCTGCCTTCGCCATCGGTGTTCCTCCTGATATCTGCGCATTCCACCGCTACACCAGGAATTCCAATCTCCCCTACCGCACTCTAGTCTGCCCGTACCCACTGCAGGCCCGAGGTTGAGCCTCGGGATTTCACAGCAGACGCGACAAACCGCCTACGAGCTCTTTACGCCCAATAATTCCGGATAACGCTTGCGCCCTACGTATTACCGCGGCTGCTGGCACGTAGTTAGCCGGCGCTTTTTCTGCAGGTACCGTCACTTTCGCTTCTTCCCTGCTAAAAGAGGTTTACAACCCGAAGGCCGTCATCCCTCACGCGGCGTTGCTGCATCAGGCTTTCGCCCATTGTGCAATATTCCCCACTGCTGCCTCCCGTAGGAGTCTGGGCCGTGTCTCAGTCCCAGTGTGGCCGGTCACCCTCTCAGGCCGGCTACCCGTCGACGCCTTGGTGAGCCATTACCTCACCAACAAGCTGATAGGCCGCGAGCCCATCCCAGACCAAAAAATCTTTCCAACCCCCACCATGCGGAAGAGGCTCATATCCAGTATTAGACGCCGTTTCCAGCGCTTATCCCAGAGTCCAGGGCAGGTTGCTCACGTGTTACTCACCCGTTCGCCACTGATCCACCAAGCAAGCTTGGCTTCACCGTTCGACTTGCATGTGTTAAGCACGCCGCCAGCGTTCATCCTGAGCCAGGATCAAACTCTCCGTAAAAAAGAAATGCACACAACACCGGGAAAACGATGCTGCAGCGAGTTTGAAACTGACCAAAGAGAAACATCATTACTGACGTATCCATATGCCAACCCCCGAAGAGGCTGGTCTTTGATCCAAAGGAATTTCTCGCAATCCGAAGATCAACGAGGAATAAATTGGCATTTGACAAGTGCACGCTGTTGAGTTCTCAAGGAACGGACGCACCCACAGAAACAGTCACCTAGACCTACCCGTGAGGCAGTTCACTACCTTCAC